>NZ_CYGX02000121.1 GCF_900019265.1 Paraburkholderia ribeironis | reverse complement strand
GAGGCTGTAGATTGCGGCGGCACGTTCGCCGCCGGAGTCTGCTCCAGCGAACAGATAGTTACGTCGACCGATGGCAGGTTCGCGATCATTCTGCCCATATCGGGCAGGAAGTTGAAGTCCATTACCGTTGGCATCCCTTGTACGGGCGTCGCGTCAAGGTACGAGACGTCGAGGAACGAAACGGCGGTCGCGTGGTGCACGTCGAGGCCAGCCCAGGCGTAGTGAGGGTGGTGTCGGCGTGGATGCTGGATCGCGTCTCGTGTTCTGCTATGGCCTTGGGCGAGCCGCGCGTCACGGTTGCGGTGCTGAGCGAACTCGAGCGACTGCTCGTTGACTGGCGCTTGCGAGCACACTCGTCGGACGGTTCCACTACCGTCCGGGAGAAACGCAATGGCCAAGCTACCAAGGGGCGTCCTGCTGCGCCCACAACCGCCTGCACTGACGCAGATGGGTCTCAGGTTCGACACCGCCGAGCTTCAGGGAATGAGTGCGGCACAGCGCGCAAGGGCAATCACACACCTTGCGAAGCTGCTGCTCCAGACCTCAGGCGTCGCCATCGGCAAGGAGTCTGACGATGACGAACGCTGATCGTCTGCCAGCGCCTCTGCTCCAGCGCAAAGCAGTAGTTTATGTCCGACAGTCGACGCAGGCTCAGGTTCAGATGCACACCGAGAGCAAGCGTCGCCAGTACGAGCTAGTCGGAGAAGCCAAGCGTCGCGGATTTCGTGACATCGAGGTGATCGATGACGATCTCGGCCGCTCGGCCAGCGGTACGGTCGCGAGGCCCGGTTTTGAGCGGCTGGTGGCGTTACTGTGCGCCGGCGAAGTCGGCGCGGTCCTTTGTCTGGATGCGTCACGCCTCGCCCGCAATGGACGTGACTGGCACCATCTGCTCGAACTGTGCGGTCTCGTTCAGGCGAGGGTTATCGATCTGGACGGTGTGTACGATCCTTGTCGACCGAACGACCGGTTGCTGCTGGGCATGAAGGGTAGCATCAGCGAATTCGAGCTCAACGTTCTTCGAACAAGGATGCTCGATGCAGCTCGCGCCAAGGCTCAGCGGGGCGAACTGCGTATTAGCGTACCGATCGGCTATCTCTGGCACCGTGATATTGGGCTAGGCCTGGATCCAGACCAGCGGCTTCAGGAGGTCATACGCCTGATCTTTGCGCGCTTTCGTGAACTGGGCAGCGCGCGACAAGCCTTCCTGTCGTTGCTGGCCGAACAGATCCACTTTCCAAGACCGACCGACGGCAGGACGCTGACGCAATTCGACTGGACGCTAATACGTTATCGCAACGTCATATCAGTGCTTAGGAATCCCTTCTACGCCGGAGCTTATGCCTACGGCAAGAGTGGCAGCCAGACGACCATCGTAGATGGCCGTGCACACAAGACGTACAAGCATCGTAAGCCGTTTGATCAATGGGAGGTTATGCTCAAAGAGCACCACGAAGGTTACATCGACTGGGGGGAGTTCGAACGCAACCAGAAGGTGCTCGCCGCCAACGCCTATGGCAAGGCGGGCGACGTAAAATCTGGACGCGGCGGCCGAGCCCTGCTTGCAGGGATGCTCGGATGCGCACGTTGCGGTCGGCGCCTGTCGGTGGCCTATACTGGACGCACCCCGCGACCGGTCTATCGATGCTATCGCTTTGACCTGCCGCCGAAGTGCATGAGCTTCGGCGGCTCCCGGATAGACGTCGCGATCGCAAAAGAGCTCATGCGTGTCGTCGAGCCGATGGCGATAGAGGCGGCCTTGCTGGCCGAGCAGACGCGTATGGATACCATAAACGAGCAACGGCGGATCATCGAGCTTGAGCTGCAGCAGGCCCGATACGAAGCCACGCTCGCAGAACGCCGCTACGCTGCCTGCGACCCCGATAATCGTCTGATTGCCGCACAACTGGAGAAGAACTGGGAAGCGGCCTTGCGTCGTGTGCAGGCTTGTCAGACGCGCCTTGAGGCGGCGCATGCGCCAGCAGGATCGGCCCCCGATCCTGATTTCACGAAGCTGGCCGAGGACCTCGATGCCGCCTGGAATGCTCCAGGCGTCAACATGCGCACGCGCCAGCAACTGGTTCGGGCATTGATCGTCGATATAGTCGCCGACGTGGACGAGTCGACGCGGGAAGTCATACTCACGATTCATTGGCAAGGCGGTCAACACTCGCAGTTGCGGATCCGCAAGCCCAAGACTGGAGAGCACGGATGCAACACATCTGACGAAGCGCTCGCAGTGATCCGCAGCATGGCAACCCGATGGTCAGATCAGGACATCGCGGCCTCACTAAACCGGATGGGCATACGCACGGGTCAAGGCAAGACCTGGACTGCGCATCGTGTGAGTTCTGTACGTCGCGTGCGCGATATTTACGCGTACAAGTCGGCAGAGAAGGACGGTGATTGGTTGACGATGTCCGAAGCCGCGACAGCGCTTGGCGTTACCCATTACATGATCCGGCGGCTGATTAAAGACAAAGTTCTCCCCGCCGAGCAGGTAATGCCCGACGCTCCGTGGCAGATTCGCGCGAGCGATCTACACAGTGAGGCAGTTACAGCTGCGTTGACGCGCAAACATCGCCCGTGTCGCAACGAAGTTGAAGGGCAACTCCCAATGTTTACCGAGGTTTCGCAAGGAGGTGCACAATGAACGCCCCGTCGCGAGCGGACGCAGCCCACCATCAGGAGGATGTATGCGAATACTTATCGTCGGTGCAACGGGTCTGCTGGGCAGCGAGGTCGT
>NZ_CYGX02000184.1 GCF_900019265.1 Paraburkholderia ribeironis | reverse complement strand
TTTTTCTGGGTCAACTTCACTTCGCAAAAGATGCACTCGACCGGGCACAGACCAAGGTGAATCAGTTGCTTTCCCAGCTCAAAACGGAAACCACCGCACTTCAGCTTGCCATCGACAAATATGTCGCTGCAGCCAAGGATCATTTCGGCAAGGTGGCAGACATCGACCGACTACGCATACATGTGAAGGACAACATTATCTACTACATGCAGGCTATATGGACATATGAGCCACCGGACCAGCGCTACTTCCGTCTTTACGACATCGATGTGCCGGTGTTTTCGCATCAGACAACAGTTTCCGTGGCTGCTGATGAGTCCGCCGGAGCCGTTGTCAACAGTGCACTCGACGCTTCCAAGGCGTATCTCGCAATCAGCGACTTCCCGCAGCCGAAGATCGAAGATCGAAGATGCAACGCTAAAGCTTCACCAGGTTGCGGACATCGACACCCTGCTTGGATTCAAAGGAAACTACATGATGTTTCCAGTCGTGAATTTTAATTACATGAACTGGTTTATGATCAAGGACTATCTGACTTTCACAATCGATCCGGAGCGGCCGGGGGGCGGCAGCGTACAAGCCAAGGACCCCGATCCGCTCGCTGGCATGTCGCTTAGCGATTTGCAAGCCGCTTACACGCAGATCGCCAAAGATAACCCGGATTCGTTTTCCGAGAACGAAGATCAGTTCAAGGAAATCATGCGCAGAATGCTGGAAGATGAAAACGATGAGATCATCGTACCCAGTAACTCGCTGTATATCGAGGCACTTCCTGGTACACACCCGTTGCTTGAGGATTTCAAGTTGATCCATCGCGCCGTTGATGTCAAGAAAGCGCAGGCAGAGGTGCGACACGCCGAACTCGAGAATCTAAGGCTCGCATCGCGGCTCGTATCCAATGAGCTTGGCGACCCAGACATCGACAAGGTCGTAGTCATCGGGTCGGGTCAATCAGTTACCGTGGACGCGGGGCAGTAATGGTGGACGATGCGTCGGAGCGTGCTCGCGGTGTCGCCAATCGCGGCATTGAGCGCAACGCCAAGCTAGGCGCGGTCCAGACGATCAAGCCCGGCAAGATCTACAACGTAGTCGGGTTCGATGTCGGCAAGTCGAATCTGAAGAAGAAGGGATTCGAGAAGGACCTCGACAAGAAGCTCGGGCCCGTCGTCGACCGGATCCGGCGGGAGCGCAAAGAGTACGAGGCAGGAACGCGCACGACCCATCCGACCGTCACGGTGACCGGTCACGCCAGCGACTCGGTCAAGCCTGGAAAGGGACCGCAGTACTACGCATCCGAGCGCGCCAAGGCGGTCAAGGACTACCTCGTCAAGCACGACGTTCCCCCCGACTGGATCCAAACGACGACGTCGCGCGAGACGCCGAACCCGCACCCGAACATGCATGCGACACCCGACCAGAAGACCGCGGCGCGAAGCGCGACGATCGACGTCGGTGCGAGCGAGGACCCGGTGCGCGCGATTCTTCATCGCAGCCTCGACAATCGGTACGCGGACTATCCTGAGATCGGGCCGGCGCCACCCGAAGCAAAGTCCCGAGCCAAAGGAAAATTTTTCAATCAACTGGCACGGCGTGAGTTCGTTGAGGGCTACCTGCCGTATCCATCCTTCGAGCTTCGCGGCCGCAGTCCAAACACGGACTCACCACGCAACTCGGTTTGGTTCTGGATCGCGGACCATGCGCGGACGATCAAGCGAGTGGCGGCGCAGCGAAACGTCGATGCGAGGGCCATCGCTGGCGCGATCGCATGGGAGGGACTCCAAAATCCATATCCGGTCGAGTTAAACTGGCTCGGGAAGGATCAGATCGTGGGGAAGATCCACATCCCCGAGAACGAGATGGATCGTCGTCGGTACGGGCAGAACGGGCAGGCCGATTTTTTTTGGGCAGTCGCGGTGGAGGGCAACTACATGCCGCATTGCCGAGCTGACGAACGAAGGACGCTGCTCGAAGGGAACGACGAGATAGCCATCCAGTACATCGGCGCGATCATGGCGCTCATCGCCGACGAGGCGAAGGAGCACGACATCGATATCCGCAGGAACCCCGGCGCACTGACGTGGGCCTATCACGGAAGACACCCCGACCAATGGCGCGCATGGCTCTGGGACAAACTGAAGGACTCGTCGCACACGCTCACGATGCGCTTGCCGACGGATGCGATGGGTTGGTGGGTGCACCAGAACCTTCCATACCTGGAATCCGCGTTGAAATAGGCCTCCTTCGCCACACGACACGTCAACGCGCCACGCCACGGTGCTAACCAGCGAAGACGATTGCAAAGCCGCGTGACTCAAATTGAAAATCGGTCGTCTTCGTCGGCTTCGATCCACCTTATCCCTGCCGTCTAACCGGCCGCGAAGACGTCGCTCAATTCAGACGTTGAACCGTCCGCTGTCCGAGCGAAGCCGACGTTTGAGTGTCAGTATAGGCGCGCGGGCGAACGGCTGGAGATGGTCGAAGGACTAAACCGCTCGCGCGGTAGCTGTCTCTTATACACATCTGACGCTGCCGACGAGCGATCTAGTGTAGATCTCGGTGGTCGCCGTATCATTAA
>NZ_CYGX02000037.1 GCF_900019265.1 Paraburkholderia ribeironis | reverse complement strand
CGTGGAGGTATGCACATTCATGCGGCCGATGGCAGGCATCGAATAAACCTAAACGGCACCAGCCGCTTGACGATGCTGTAGGTGTCCTGATTCTCGATGTGAAACGGAATGTCGAGCTGCTCAAGGTACTCGGGCAGCACGTGCTCGGGGAAGCCCGGCTGCTTCTGGTCGAGGTTCACCGCGACGATGTCGAAGTCGATCGGCGCGCGTTCGCGCAGCCGCATCAGGATGTCGAGCATCGCGTAGCTGTCCTTGCCGCCTGACAGGCAAACCATCACCTTGTCGCCGTCCTCGATCATGTTGAAGTCGCCGATCGCCTGGCCGACCTGGCGTGCGAGGCGCTTGAACAGCTTGTTGTTCTCGTACGCTTCCTTCTGCTCGCGGCGCGTGAGCGGCGAGCGGGCCTTGTCGTTGGCCTGCTCGCTGGCTTGCCCGGCTTGCGTGAGTTCAGTGGCCTCGGCGGCCACGGCGTGGTTCAGGATTTCCGGCGCGTTCATGACTCAGTCCTCCTTGATGCGGAAGACTTCGACGCCCACGGCGTCGCAGTCGGGATACACGTCCGGCTTCTCGGTCGACACGCTCGCGGCCCGCACTTGCGGATGCTCGAGCATGGTCCTGACGAGGTCGTCGCACAGCGTTTCCTGCAAGTGGATATGGCCTTGCTCGACGCGGCGCGCAATGGTGGAGCGCATGAAGTCGTAGTCGACGACTTCGTGCAGCTTGTCCTGAACCGGCGTGGATAGCGCGAGCGGCACGAACAGTTCGACGTTGATCACGACGCGCTGTTCGCCGCGCTTTTCGAAGTCGTGCACGCCGATGTTGATGTGCACTTCGTAATTGCGCAGAAAGAGCCGGCGGCAATCGGCGAGCCGGGGATGCGAAAGAGCGGCAAACATGTTCGTTCCAGTCGAAAAAAGCGTGCGTGGCACGCAAAGGGGCGCTTCAGGCGCCCGTCAAAAACATTACGTCGCGCGGCAGCGGCACGAGATGCTGCCCGCCGTCGACCACCAGCGTCGTTCCCGTGACGCCGGTTGCATCCGCGAGATACAGCGCGGCGGCGACAATATCCTCGGGACGCGACGCGCGACCCAAAGGCGTGGCACGGTGAGCGGCTTCAAAACCATCCTGCGTCTGATCGGCGGATTGCAGCGTCAGGCCTGGCGCGAGCCCGACCACCCGCAGCTTCGGCGCCAACGCCTGCGCCAGCGCGACCGTGGCGGTCTGCAACGCCGCCTTCGACAGCGTATACGACAGGTAATCCGGATTCATGTTGTACAGCTTCTGATCCAGCACATTGATAACCACGCCCCGCTGACTTTCGTCGGTGCACGCGGTGTCCGGCGTCGCGTCGAACAGCATGCGCGCCAGCACCAGCGGCGCGCCGAGATTCATCGCGGTCAGCTTCAGCAGCAGCTCGTAGCCGACGTTGCGCGCCGTGTCCTCCTCGAAACGCGAAGCGTTGTTGACGATACACACCGGCCGGCCCAGCGCGGCGCTACAGGCCGGCAACAGCCGCTCGACCTGCGCCTCGTCGCCCAATTCCGCGTGCAGCGCAACCGCGCGGCGGCCTAGCGCGGCGATTTGCGCCACTACCTCGTCGGCTTCTTCGCGCGAGCCACCGTAGTGGACCGCTACGTCCCAGCCACGCGCGGCAAAGCCGAGCGCGAGCGCGCGCCCGATACGGCGGGCGGCGCCGGTAATCAGCACGACGCGCGGCGCGTCAGGCGTGCGGGGGGCGGCGGTGTCCAGAGAGACGGTCATTTACAATGCGGGGATGAATCCGAAAGCTCACCAACCCGATAGTTTACCTGCTCCCGGCCCGAGCGCGCTCGCGCAGTCCGCGGCGCTGGTCGCGCTGATCCGCGCGGAGCTCGACAGCGCCGGCGGCTGGCTGCCGTTCGACCGCTACATGGAGCGCGCGCTTTACGCGCCGGGACTCGGCTATTACAGCGGTGGCGCGCGCAAATTCGGACTACGCGGCGACGACGGCAGCGACTTCGTCACCGCGCCGGAGCTATCGCCGCTGTTCGCCGCCACGCTCGCGCGCCCGGTGGCCGAGGCGCTGCAGACAAGCGGCACGCGCGACGTGATGGAGTTCGGCGCCGGCACCGGCAAGCTGGCCGCCGGATTGCTCAACGCGCTCGAAACGCTGGGCAGCGAGTTCGACAGCTACTCGATCGTGGATCTGTCGGCCGAGTTGCGCGAGCGTCAACGCGAGACGATCGAGGCCGCCGCGCCGGCGCTGGCCGCGAAGGTACGCTGGCTGGACGCATTGCCGGAGCGGTTCGACGGCGTGGTGATCGGCAACGAGGTGCTGGACGCGATGCCCGTGCGGCTTTTCGCATCGACCGGCGGCGCCTGGCATGAGCGCGGCGTGGTCTGGCGCGATGGAGCGTTCGCGTTCGACGACCGTCCGGTGTCGGCGCAAGCGGACCTTGCATTGCTCGCGGAGATTGCGGAAATCGACAGCGCAGGTGGCGACTACGTGACCGAAACGCACGAAGCCGCCAGCGCGTTCACGCGCACCATTTGCACGATGCTTGCCCGCGGGGCGGCCTTCCTGATCGACTATGGTTTTCCGCAGCACGAGTACTACCATGCGCAGCGCGCGCAAGGCACGCTGATGTGCCACTACCGGCATCGCGCGCATGGCGATCCGTTCCTCTACCCGGGGTTGCAGGACATTACCGCCCACGTGGAATTTACCGGCATCGCGCAAGCCGGCGTGGAGACGGGCGCGGACTTGCTGGGCTTCACGTCGCAAGCGCGGTTTTTGCTGAATGCGGGGATCACCGAGGCGTTGTCCGCCATCGATCCTGCCGACACCGCGCGGTTCCTGCCCGCGGCGAATGCGGTGCAGAAGCTGTTGTCCGAGGCGGAGATGGGCGAGCTGTTCAAGGTAATCGCTTTTTCGCGCGGACTGGATGACACGCTGCAGGCGTTTGCCAGCGGCGACCGTTCGCATACGCTGTGATTTTTTGCCCTACTGACGCGAGGAACTCGCGATGATCCGCTGGCTGTTGACCACGTTCGTTGCGACGGCGGTGTTGTCGTCCTGCTGGCCGTGGCTCAGAAAGATCGGCATTGGGCGGTTGCCCGGCGACGTGACGCTGCACCTGTTCGGTCGGGAGTATCCGTTTCCGTTCATGTCGACACTGGTGTTGTCGATGCTGCTATCGCTTTTGGTGAGGGTGCTGTAAGCGCCGCCTGCCTCCGGCCACGGCGGCATGCGCCGCGCCAGAGGCAAGCACACACCTTGCTGCGTCAACCGAGCGCCGCTTCCACCGCGCGCACGCGCTCCTGATGAACGGCGTCCTTGATGCCAGCGGGCGCATCGGCCAGCCGTTGCGCCACCGCCCCAGCATCGACGCCACGCGCGGCGACCAGCGCCACTCTGAGCCGCTCAGCCTGCGGATACTCGCTCATCTCGAAGCCGAGCCGGCCACGCGCATCGGCCTCGCAAGCCTGCAGGGCTTCGGCAAAGCGCGCCGGCTTACGGATCGCATCGCTGCGCTCGATCAATCTCACCAGCGCGGCAGCCCCCATCTCCATCACACGATGAATGTTGCCGTGCTCGCGCGCCACCAGCTGCGCAAGGTCGCGGCAGTCGTTCGGCACCCGCAGCCGTTCGCATAGCGGCTTCAACAGATCCACACTGCGCCCCTCGTGGCCGATATGTCGGGGCAGCAGGTCTTCGGGTGTGGTGGCCTTGCCCAGGTCGTGCGTCAGCGCGGCAAACCGGACCGGCAACGCGTAGCCCTGCTGTGCGGCATGATCGACGACCATCATCACGTGCACGCCGGTATCGACCTCGGGGTGATAGTCGGCCCGCTGCGGCACGCCAAACAGCGCGTCGATCTCCGGCAGAATCCGCGCGAGGGCGCCGCATTCGCGTAGTACGTCGAACATCCGCGAAGGCTTCTTCTCCATCAGGCCGCGCGACACTTCCTGCCATACGCGTTCGGCGACCAGCGCATCCACTTCGCCATCAGCGACCATCTTGCGCATCAGCGTCTGCGTCTGCGGCGCCACCGTGAAATCGACGAACCGCGCCGCGAAGCGCGCAATCCGCAAGATCCGCACGGGGTCTTCGAGAAACGCGTCGCTGACGTGGCGGAAAAGCCGCGACTGCAAGTCGGCCTGACCGTTGAACGGGTCGAGCACCGGCCCGGTCAACTCGCCGTCTGGGCGCACTTCGCGCGCCATCGCGTTGATCGTCAGGTCGCGGCGCGCGAGATCCTCCTCCAGCGTGACGTCCGGCGCATAGAAAAACTGGAAGCCGTGATAGCCCGCCGCCGTCTTGCGCTCGGTGCGCGCGAGCGCGTACTCCTCATGCGTGTGCCGATGCAGGAACACCGGAAAGTCCTTGCCCACCGGACGATAGCCTTGCGCCACCATCTGCTCCGGCGTCGCACCGACCACCACGTAATCGCGGTCCTGCACCGGCACGCCCAACAGTTCGTCGCGGATCGCGCCGCCTACCGCGTAGATCTTCATGGGCATACGTCTTGGTAGGCAATCGCGTGGGTTTCCTGCTGCGCGGCGTCGATCCATGCTGTTACCGCCGGCAACGCGGTGAGCCGCTCGACGTAGCCCGACGCGGTGGCGGACAACGCCGGCCGCCAGGTGTTGAAGCGCATCGCCACTGGCGCATACATCGCGTCGGCAATGCAGAACTCGCCAAACAGGAAAGGGCCGCCATACGTGTCGAGGCAGTCGCGCCAGATCGCCTCGATCCGCGCGATATCGGCCAGCGCGCCCGGCGTCGCGTTCTTGCCCGGAAACGACGCGCGAATGTTCATCCACATGTTCGAGCGCAATTCACCGAAGCCCGAATGCATCTCGGCACTCACGCTGCGCGCGTGTGCGCGCGCCACCGCGTCGCGCGGCCACAGCGCATGCTGCGCAAAGCGCTCGGCCAGCGTCTCGGCGATCGCCAGCGAGTCCCACGTGGCCCGGCCCGCATCGTCGATCAGGCACGGCACCTTGCCCGGCCCGCGCGGCGCGTGCGCGAGGATCGCCGCGGTCGTACCGGGTTCATAGAGGTGGATCAGCACCTCTTCAAAAGGGATGCCGAAATGCTTCAGCAGCAGCCATGGACGCATCGACCACGACGAATAGTTCTTGTCACCAATCAGCAGTTTCATGCTTCGTATGAATGGGCAGTGAGAAAGTGAGGAAGGGGTTCAGCGGCCCGCGCTGGCGCGGAACGTATCGAAGCGCGAACGCGACGACGCGCCCGTCAGATACACAGGTGCGATCGCTTCGATGCTGGTCGGCTCGATGCCGAGTTCAGGCGCAAGCGGCCCGCTCAACACGTTGTCGACTTTCATCGAATCCAGATTGTCGCGCGAGATCACCGGCTCGCCGGGCGCCATTTCGAAGGTCAGCGCCTGCAGGCGCGCCAACGCGTCCGGCAGACGGATGATGCTGGCATGCTTGCCGATCACGCTACCGCAATACGCGACGAGGTCTTCGAGCGTATAGACGGTCGGGCCGCCCAGCTCATAGGTCCGGCGGCTCGCAGCATCGAGATCGAGCACGTTGACGATCGCCTTCGCCACGTCGTCGACATACACCGGCTGGAATTTCGCATCCGGCATGGCGAGCGGAATCACCGGGAACATGCGCTGCAGGAACGCGAACTTGTTGAGGAAGCGGTCTTCGGGACCAAACACCACGGACGGACGAAAGATCGTCCACGCGACGTTCGCCGCGTGCACCGCTTTCTCGCCGTCGCCCTTCGAGCGCGCGTACATGCTCGGGCCGTTCACATCGGCGCCGAGCGCGCTGATGTGAATCAGCCGATGCACGCCCTTGCCTTCGCAAGCTGCGACGATTCGGGTCGGCAGCTCGACATGCACTCGCGCAAATTCCGGGCCGTAGGGCCTGGCGCGTTTGCCATTGAGGGTACCCACCAGACTGATCACGCAATCGGCGCCTTCGACGAAACGCGCAAGCTGTACCGGATCGAACACGTCGGCTTCGATCACGTCGATGGGCAGCATGGAGAGATGGCGCGCGTTGTAGCGCCGCCGTGTGGCGATGCGCACGTCCTTGCCGAGTTCGACGAGCGCGTTGACGAGGTGGCTGCCGATAAATCCAGAACCACCGATGATCGCAATGGCTTGATGTCGCATTTTCGACTCCCTGGTGGAAGCCGTGGCAACGGCTGGCGTGGCGCGCCGCGGCCTCGGAGCGAGGCGGCGGCGGCACGGCGCTTACGGTGCGATATAACCCAGACGCGCCTTCAGCGATTGCGGACGGCCTTCGAACAACGCCGCGTAGTAGACCGTATTGGACAGCACGTTCTTGACGTAGTCGCGGGTTTCCTGGAACGGAATCGCCTCGGCGAAGATCGCGCCTTCGACCGGATGCTGCAGCGACTGCCGCCAGTTGCGCGGGCGCCCCGGGCCAGCGTTATAGCCTGCCGTGGCGAGCACGGCGGACCCGTCGAACTGATTGTAGATCATCGACAGATAGTTCGTGCCGAGCAGAATGTTGGTGTTGATGTCGTTCATCTGCTCGCGCGAAAGCGGGCCGAGGCCGATCTTTTTCGCGACCAGTTGTGCGGTGCCCGGCATCAGTTGCATCAACCCGCCCGCGCCGACTTCCGAGCGCGCGTTGATGATGAAGCGCGACTCCTGGCGAATCAACCCGTACGCCCATTCCACATCGAGCCCGCTCGATTGCGCATCGCGCTCGACGATATCGCGAAACGGCGACAGATAACGCAGCGAGAAATCGTGCTCGCTCTTCGTGCGGTCCGCGGTGTTCACGGTGCGGTCATACAGCTGGATACGGCGCGCGTATTCGGCGACCGCGAGCAGTTGCCGGTCGGTCATATTGCGCAGCGGCCAGTTCCATTCGCGATTGCCTTCGAGCCGCAGATTCAGCGCATAGAAACGCTGCGCCAGATCGAAGCCCGGCGTGTTGCCGGCCTGTTGAATTTCGGCGTCGGTCACCGTGGTTTTCGGCGGCACGGTGATCTTCTGGCCAAGTTCCTCGGCGGCCAGCTGGCCGTAGAAGTTGTAGCCCTGCGCAATCGATTCGAATTCCTGATTGGCCGTGCTGGTTTCGCCCGCCTGCTTGAGCGCGCGCGCATGCCAGTACACCCACGACGGCTGGTTACGCAGCGTCTCCGGCATCTGTTCGATCGACCAGCGCACCATGTTCCAGTCGCCGGCCAGAAGCGCGGTGCGGGTGCGCCATTCGTACGCGGGGTTCGACAGCGGCGCATTCACCGACAGCCGGTACCAGTCCACCGCGCTCGGCATCTGCTTCGCGGCGGCCTGATAGGCAATCGTGCCCCAGCCGATCGCACGCTCGGGCGAATTCAGCGACGGCGCCACTGAAGCGAACGTGGCCGCAGCCATCGCCGGATCGTTGCGCGCCATCCGCGTGATCGCCAGCAACGCCAGTTGATGCGACTGCGCATCCGCACCGACGCCACGCGCCAGCAACAACGGCGGCGTGTCCGCCGCCTGGCTGAACAGCACCGGGTCGGGCGCCTGGTCGCCGAGCGCATCGACCAACTTGCTGCCCGTGCTGGTGTTGTTCTGCTCGTACGCGAGACGGATCTGCTGCCAGATGTCGTCGGCGCTGAACTGGTGGTGGATGCCCAGCACCGTGATCAGATCGACACAGCCGTCACCGTACGATTTCGGATCGACCAGCAGCGCGCGTGCCGCGTCGGCGACGTTTTCACCGCGCGACGCACGCGATTCGAGCGCGTAACACTTTACCTGGGTATCGTCGTTCAGCACGAAGCGAGCGTATTGCTGATCGAAGTTGCGCCAGTCGTGACGCGTGCCGAGCACGGTGAGGTAGTCGTTGCGCAGGCGGTCGGCGATCGCCTCGCCGTCGTACTTCTGCAGGAACGCGAGCACCGGCGCATCTGGCGCATCGACCCGCGCATGACCGGTCGAATCGAACAGTTGCGGCTTGAGCTGGAAGTACTCCAGATACGAAGGCGCGGGATAGTTCGGGATCATGCTCGCCAGTTGAGCCGCACGCGCCGCGTCGTTGTTGCGGGCGGCTTCGCGTAACTGGACGAAGGTCTGGTCGTCGTTGGTAAGCTGCGAAAGGGGAAGTGGCTTGACAGCCGAGGCGGTGCTGCACGCGACGAGTGCCGCCGCAGCAAGCGCCAGACCGGCCGCGCGATATACTCGGTAAAGGCGTTTTGACATCGTTGTTTCTGGAGCGCGAATTGGACCCAAGCATAGCACGCAACCCTGACCCGGCAGCGAAAAAGGCGCTGCGTCGAATGCTATTGGAAGCAAGGCTGCAAGCGGCTTCCGAGCCGGCGCACAATGCCGCGCTCGGGCGTCGCGTGCTCGATGCGTTAAAGCGCTATGACGTAGACCACGTGGGATTCTACTGGCCCCTCGCGGGCGAATTCGACGCGCGCCCCGCGATCTCGATCTGGCTGGCGGCCAATGCGCGGCGCGAGGCCAGTTTGCCGGTCATCAAGGAACGTGGCACGCCACTCGAATTCCATGCATGGACGCCCGATACGCTGATGAAAATCGGTCATCACAAGATCGCCGAGCCGACCTCGGGGCAAGTGGTGATTCCGGGCCTGCTGTTGGTGCCCTGCGTCGGCTTCGATGCCAACGGCTACCGGCTCGGCTATGGCGGCGGCTACTATGACCGCACGCTGGCCGCGTGGCCGGGCGCGCACAAGCCCATCACCGTCGGCATCGCGTACGAAGCGTGCCACACGCACGCGTTGCAATGCGAAGCCCACGACATCCCGCTCGACCTGATCGTCACCGAAGCCGGGTTCTATCCGGGCCCGTCGCGCTGAGCGGCCGGCGCCGCACTCGCCGCCGCACCCATCGCGCGGTTATAGAGACGCTGCCGCTCGCGCCGCCGTGTCGTACAGGCCGGACGCGTTGCGCATCAGCTGCGCCGCCTCGCCGATCTGCTCATTGGTCAGACCGCTTTCCTTCAGCGTCGAAATCAGGCAGCTCTCGCGCACGTCGCGATACTTCAGACACAGCTCGCGGCCCGCTTCAGTGACCGAGAAAAACACTTCCTTGCCGGTCTTTTCGCTTTTTACATACCCTCTAGCTACGAGCTTCTTCAGTGCGTACGTGGCGACGTGCGTGTCTTCGATGTTCAGCACGAAGCAGATGTCCGCCAGTTTCTTGCGACGCTCGCGATGGCTGACGTGGTGCAGCAACGACACTTCGATGGCGGTCATGTCCTTGTCGCCGGCCGCCGACATGCAGCGCACCATCCATCGGTTGAAGGCATTGCCCGCCATGATCAGCGCGTACTCGAGTTCGGACAGTTCCGCGCTGGTCTCGGACACGAGATGTTCCGAGGAGACGATCTTGGTGGGATGGCGCGGCATGGCAGGAACTCTCGTGGCACAGGATAAGAAAGTGTCGGAAGTGTACGACGAGCGGCCGACGCCGGGGGAGCCTGGCAAAAACTCTTATTTATAAATTGTTGATATTTTATTGATAATGTACGCTTCGAACACCGCGTACCGATCCCGACAACGGCCCCGGGGGGAAGCATGAATAGATCCGCCGACTCGACCAGGGCCGTCAAGCGATATGAGCCAACCTAGAATCTTTCCGCTCGGCGACGCCGCGCTTGTCTGCGAAATGCCGCCGCCGGCCACACTGGAATGCCAGCGGCGCGTGTGGGCGGCGGCCGTTGCGGCGCGCGACTGGCCGCATGTGCTGGACGTCGTCCCGGGCATGAACAATCTGACGCTGGTCTTCGATCCGCTCGAAGCGGATCGCGAAGCGCTGGCCAAGCAACTGCTGGCGGCATGGGACACGGTCGGCGAAACGCCCGCGCCCGGCCGCGAAGTCGCCATTCCGGTGCAGTATGGCGGCGAGTTCGGCCCCGATCTGCAAGCGGTCGCCGACCACACCGGCCTGAGCGTGCGCGAGGTCGTGCAGCGTCACGCGCAAGGCGATTACGTGGTGTTCTTTCTCGGCTTCCAGCCGGGCTTCGCCTACATGGGCGGGCTCGACGCCGCGTTGCACACGCCGCGCCGCGCGTCGCCGCGGCTGGAAGTGCCGGCCGGTTCGGTCGGCATCGGCGGCGAACAGACCGGCATTTATCCGGCCGCCTCGCCGGGCGGCTGGCAGTTGATCGGCCGCACCGAACTGCCGCTCTTCGACCCGGCACGCCGCCCGCCCACGCTGTTGCAGCCCGGCGACCGGGTGCGCTTCACCATTGCGGGGATGCACGCATGATCGACGTGATTCGCGCGGGTCTCTTGACCACCATTCAGGATCTCGGCCGTCACGGTCACCGGCACCTGGGCGTCGCGATGGCTGGCGCGCTCGATCGTCTCGCGCTCGAAGTCGGTAACCGGCTGGTCGGCAACCGGCCCGACGCGGCCGGTCTGGAAATCAGCTTCGGCCCGACCGCGTTGCGTTTTCTGCGGGCGACGCGGGTCGCCATCACCGGCACCGAATTCGGCGCGACGCTCGACGGCAGGCCAGTCTATTCGTGGTGGAGCCTGCCGGTGCAGGCCGGCCAGGAACTGGTGCTGAACTCGGCGAAACGCGGCATGCGCGGCTATGTGTGCGTGGCGGGCGGCATCGACGTGCTGCCGATGCTCGGCTCGCGCAGCACCGATCTCGCCGGCCGCTTCGGCGGACTCGGCGGCCGCGCGCTGCGCGACGGCGACCGCCTGCCGGTCGGCGTGCCGCCACAGCGCGGCCGCGTCGGCTTCACGCCCGAGGCGCCGGAGTTCGGCGTGAAGGCGCCCAGCTGGTGCAAGTTCGTGCGGGTGCACGAGCCGCTGCGGCGCGGCCGCCACCCGTCGGGGGTGCCGTGGGCCGTGCCGATCCGCGTGCTGCGCGGCCCGGAGTACGACAGCTTCACCGACGCCGCGCACGAATCGTTCTGGTCCGATGAGTGGCTCGTCACGCCGAACAGCAACCGCATGGGTTATCGCCTCGCCGGCACGGAACTGGAGCGCACGCGCAAGACCGACCTGCTGTCACACGCGGTGCTGCCCGGCACCATCCAGGTGCCGCCGAACGGCCAGCCGATCGTGCTGATGAGCGATGCGCAAACCACCGGCGGTTATCCGAAGATCGGCGCGGTGATTCAGGCCGACCTGTGGAAGCTCGCGCAGGTTCGCCTGAACGCCGCCGTCCGCTTTATGCCGACGACGCCATATGAGGCGCGTCAGGCTTTGCTCGAAGAACGCACGTACTTGCGGCAGATCGATGCTGCGATCGCGATGCATGAAGAACGCTGCGCGCGCCAGTTGGCGATCGCGGTGCTGTGATACTCGGTAGGGGAACACCATGGAAATCGATTTGAACGCCGACCTCGGCGAAGGCTGCGGCTCCGACGAAGCGCTGCTCGATCTGGTCAGCTCGGCGAATATCGCATGCGGCTGGCATGCGGGCGGACCCAACGCGATGCGCGACTGCGTGCGTTGGGCGGTGCAAAAAGGCGTGTCGATCGGCGCGCATCCGAGCTTTAACGATCCGGAGAATTTCGGCCGCAAGGAAATGGATCTGCCGGCCGGCGAGATCTACGCGGGCGTGCTGTACCAGCTCGGCGCGCTGTCGGCGATCGCCCAGGCCGAGGGCGGGCGCATCGCGCACGTCAAGCCGCACGGCGCGCTGTACAACCAGGCCGCACGCGACGCGAAAATCGCCGACGCAATCGTCTCGGCGGTACATGATTTCGATCCGTCGGTCGCGGTGTTCGCGCTCGCCAACAGCGGTCTCGTGACCGCCGCGCGCAACGCGGGGCTGACCGCCATCGAAGAAGTGTTCGCCGACCGCGGCTATCGCGCCGACGGCTCGCTCGTGCCACGCAGTGAACCCGGCGCGCTGCTCGACGATGAAGACGAAGTGCTGCAGCGCACGCTCACGATGATCCGCGAGCAGCGCGTGCAGGCCGTCGACGGTCAATGGGTGCCGCTGAACGCGCAAACCATCTGCCTGCACGGCGATGGTCCGCATGCGCTGGCCTTCGCGCGACGCATCCGTGGCGCGCTGGAAGCGGCCGGCATCGAAGTCCATGCGGCCGGCGCGACCCGCGTCTGAGCGCCGGCACGGCCGCGAGCCAGACAGCGATTCAACTCCCTTGTCCCCTCTGACGCCCCGCCATCAGCGGGGCGTTTATCAGGTGCCGGACGCGTTGCAGTAGTCGCGCAGCAAATCAGCAGGTGCAGCAGCACGTGCAAGTGAATGCAGTTCACAGCAACGCGGCCGTCAAGAGCCGCGACAAGAAGACGGCGTATGTAACACGACGCCGGCCCACGTAAGCCGCCACCCGCGGCGAGGTTGAAACCCTGTTTGGAGATCCTGATGCAAACGACAGTCAGTCTATGGCCGCTCATTGGCGTGGCCGTCATCATCGTCGGCTTTTTATTGCGGTTCAATCCAATGCTGATCGTGGCGGTCGCCGCGATCGTCACGGGTCTGGCCGCTCACTTCCCGCCTGAAAAGATCCTAGCGTTGATCGGCACCGGCTTCATCAAGACGCGCAATATCCCGTTGATCATCCTGCTGCCGCTCGCCGTGATCGGTCTGCTCGAACGACACGGCCTGCGCGAGCGCGCACAGGCATGGATCAGCGGCATCAAGGCGGCCACCGCCGGGCGTCTGCTGATCGTCTATCTGCTGGTGCGCGAGTTGACTGCCGCGGTCGGCCTGACCGGGCTTGGCGGCCATCCGCAGATGGTGCGTCCGCTGATCGCGCCGATGGCCGAAGGCGCGGCTCAAACCCGCTTCGGCCAGATCAGCGACGCGGTGCGTTTCAGATTGCGCGCGTTCGCCGCCGCGACCGACAACGTCGGCCTGTTCTTCGGCGAGGACGTGTTCGTCGCGTTCGGTGCGATCGTGTTGATGACCACCTTCCTGAAGGAAGCGGGCATTGTCGTCGAGCCGATTCACGTCGCAGTGTGGGGCATTCCGACCGCGATCAGCGCATTCATCGTTCACGGGTTCCGCCTGTACCTGCTCGACCGCAAGCTCGAGCGTGAATTGCGCGGCAATGTCGACAGCGGCCCCGTCGCTGCTGCGCCTGTCCAATCCGCGGGAGACCAGGCATGACGTTCACAATGACCTATCTGTTCTGGCTGCTGGGTGCGGTGCTGCTGATCGTCGGCGGCATGATCGTCACGGACCGGGAGCACCCGCGCCGTTTCACCGCGGGCGGCTTCTGGATTCTCTACGCGCTCATCTTTCTGATCGGCGACCGCCTGCCGCCGGCCGTGATCGGCGTGGCCGTGATCGTGATGGCGCTGATCGCCGGCTTCGGCGGCGTCACCGCGGGCAAGCCCAAAACGCTGTCGCTCGACGCGCGCAAGGCGAGCGCCGCGCGTCTTCGCAACAAGCTGTTCGTGCCGGCCCTGACGATTCCGATCGTCACCGTCGTCATTACGTTGGCGGCCAGTCATCTGGTGTTCGGCGGCATGCCGCTGATCGAGAAGGCGAACGTCACGCTGATCGGCTTCGGCATTGGCTGTGTGATCGCGCTCGCGGTTGCCTGCGTGATCACGCGCGACACCGTAGGTCAGTCGATGAAAGAAGCGCGCCGGCTGGTCGACGCGTTGTCGTGGGCCGCGGTGCTGCCGCAGATGCTCGGCATGCTCGGCCTCGTGTTCTCGGATGCCGGCGTCGGCAAGGCCGTCGCGCACGTCACCACGTCCTACATCAGCCTCGACTACCGCTTCGTCGCGGTGGTCGTGTACTGCATCGGCATGGCGCTGTTCACGATGGTGATGGGCAATGGCTTCGCCGCGTTCCCGGTGATGACCGGCGGCGTCGGCGTGCCGATTCTGGTGGGCGTATTTCACGGCAATCCGGCCGTGATGGCCGCAATCGGCATGTTCTCCGGCTACTGCGGCACACTGATGACGCCGATGGCCGCGAACTACAACATGGTGCCGGCCGCGCTGCTGGAACTACCGGATAAAAATGCGGTGATCAAGGTGCAGGTTCCCACCGCGCTGACGTTGCTGGTCATCAACATCTTCCTGTTGAATTTCCTGATGTTCCGGTAGCACGCCGGCATTCGCCGACGGTGCTCATCAATGCATCGCAGACTGCGGCTGCGGTGCATCAACCCGCCTCGACCACGAACCCGTGCTGCCGCAAAACCTGCAGCACGCCTTTCGGCCCGCCCAGATGCAAGGCGCCGATCGCCACGAACAACGGCTTGTTCGGCGCGGCGAGCTGCAGCATCCGCGACACGAAGCGCCGGTTGCGTTCATAGACGATCCGGTTGTCGATCGAATCGGAGATGCGCTTGTCGCGGGCGAGATTTTCAGACTTCGCGGCTTGCCACGCGGCAATCGCGTCGGCATCGCCGACCTGCCACAAGCGATGCAACGCGCGCACGTCGGCGACGTTTTGCGCGGCCGTCTGCACCAGGTCCTGCGCGAGCATCTCGCGCTGCTGCGCAAGCGAAAGCCCGGTGAACGCGTGCATCTGTTGCGGCAACGTTTCGAGGCCGACGATCTTGCCGCGCGTCTTGAGATACACGTTCTGCAATTGCGCTTCCGTGCCGTACTCGGTCTGCAGGCCGGCGCTCAGCGAATCGTAGGTTTCGACCACCAGCGACGCGAGCCACGGCCGCATCTTCTTGATCGCCTCGAGCGCGGCGGGGTTGCCGCGCAGACGCAAAGCGAGCTTGTGCCACAGCGGGTCAGTCAGCAAACGGGGCAGACAGTCGTGCCGGCAGACGCCGTACTTCGACACATCGTCTTGCGAGACCAGCAGTTCGTCGGGCGAGAGTTCGAGCGCGAGCGTCGGCGACGCGGCCAGCGCGGCGAGGATGGGTGCGCGAAATGGCTGGTCGGCCGGATAGTCGGCTGGATCGCCGACATGCAGCGTGCCTAATACATAGATAGTGGTCGCGCCGCGCGTTGCGACATAGAACGGCATGCGCGCAGGCTGCGCGCGCACCGGACCGCCTGCGGTAGTGCCGGGTGTGGCCGGCGGCGGGTTGGGGCCCGGCAAGTTCGCGCGAGGCTGCGCTGGCACGCCGGGCACCGGTACTGCTGGGCGCCCGGCCTGGGCGGGTGTGTTAGCCGCCGCACCGGCCGCGTGTGCGACACCGAGCGGTTCGAGGCCGAAAAAAAAGATGCAACATACGCCGATGAGCGCGGCACCGGTGAGTGCACGCGCCCTCCAGCGCCACGCCAAAGCAGCACGGCGGCCGCCATCACGCAAGCGGCGCGCAAGACGACGCGCCGCCACCGCTTCAGGCATCCACGTCCCCTACCTCCTCGGCGCGGTGACATGAGACCTGACGGCCATCCACTTCACGCAGCTTCGGTACTTCGCTGCGGCAGCGGTCGATCGCATACGGGCAGCGCAGATGGAACGTGCAACCCGAAGGCGGATTCAATGGCGACGGCATTTCACCTTGCAGCTTGATCTTGATCGTGCGATCCGCTTCGAAGATCGAAGGCGTCGCCGACATCAGCGCACGCGTGTAGGGATGCCGCGGCTTCGAGAAGATGCGCTTCTTGTCGCCGAGTTCCGCCACGCCGCCGAAGTACATCACCATCACATCGTCGGCGATATGCTCGACTACCGACAGGTTGTGCGAGATGAACACGTAGCTGGTCTTGAACTCATCCTGCAGATCCATGAACAAATTCAGAATCTGCGCCTGGATCGACACGTCGAGTGCCGACACGGGTTCGTCGGCGACCACGATTTGCGGGTCGAGAATCATCGCACGCGCAATCGCCACACGTTGGCGCTGACCGCCGGAGAACATGTGCGGATAGCGCTTCGCATGCTCGGGACGCAGGCCGACGGTGCGCATCATCTGCGCGATCCGATCGGCGCGTTCGGTGGCGCTCAGTGGCGTGTTGATCGCGAGCGGCTCGCCGAGCGTCTGCTCGACCGTCTTGCGCGGATTGAGCGACGCAAACGGATTCTGAAACACCATTTGCACGCGCCGCCGCAGTGCCGCGATCTTCTCGCGGTCGGCGCCGGCCACGTCTTCGCCGTCGATCAACAGACGGCCCGCGCTCGGCGTTTCAATCATGGTCAGTTGACGCGCGAGCGTGGACTTGCCGCAACCGGATTCGCCGACCACCGCCAGCGTCTTGCCGCGCTCCAGCGCGAACGACACGCCGTTGAGCGCCTTCACCGTGCCATGCGCGAACATGCCGCGCTTGACCGTGTAGTAACGCGCGAGCTGCTCGGCGACCAGCACGTGATCGCCCGCGTGGCCCGCGTGGCCCGAGTGGCGCGTTTCGGGTACTGCGTTCATCGTGCGCCTCCACGGGTGTGAACGTTGGCGTCGCCGCTCAGGTTCAGGGGTTTGATGCAGCGCACGCGCGCCACTTCGACATGACCTTGCATCGGCGCGAGCGCGGGCCGCGCCTTCATGCAATCGTCCACCACGTACTTGCAGCGCGGTGCGAACAGACACCCTTTGGGCCGGTCGTCGCGGCCCGGCACCATGCCCGGCAACGCGGCGAGCCGCACCGCGCCGACGTTGTGCTCGGGAATCGCGGCCAGCAACGCTTCCGTGTAGGGGTGATGCGGCGCGGCGAAGATATCCGGCACGCGGTTGGTCTCGATCACCTCGCCAGCGTACATGACCGCGACGCGCTGCGCGACCTCGGACACCACCGCGAGATCGTGCGAGATCAGCACGAGCGCCATGCCGCGCTCCTTCTGCAGCTTGATCAGCAGCTCCATGATCTGCGCCTGGATCGTCACGTCGAGCGCGGTGGTCGGCTCATCGGCGATCAGCAGCTTCGGGTTGCAGGCAATCGCCATCGCGATCATCACGCGCTGGTTCATGCCGCCCGACATCTGATGTGGAAACGAGCCGATGCGGTTCTTCGCGTCGGGAATGCCGACCTGGTCGAGCAGTTCGAGTGCGCGTTTGTCGAGCGCGCTGCCGCGCAGGCCTTCGTGCAGTTTCAGCACTTCTTTGATCTGATAGCCGACCGTGTAGCTCGGATTCAGACTGGTGAGCGCGTCCTGGAACACCATCGCGATGTCTTTGCCGATGATCTTGCGGCGCTCCTTCGCCGATGCGTTCAGCAGGCTCTTGCCGTTGAAGGTGATTTCGTCGGCGGTGACTTTGCCCGGCGCGTCGATCAGACCCATCAGCGCCATCATCGTCACGCTCTTGCCCGAGCCCGATTCGCCGACCACGCCGACGACTTCGCCTGGTGCGATGTCGAGGTTGATTCGATCGACAGCGGGCAAGCCGCTGAAATTCACCGCGAGATTGCGGATGGTCAATAAGGTGCTCATATCAGGCCATCCGTTTGAGTTTGGGATCGAGGGCGTCGCGCAGCCCGTCGCCGAGCAGATTGATCGCGAGCACCGAGATCAGGATGGACAGACCCGGCATCGTGACGATCCACCACGCGCTATCGATGTAGTCGCGCGCCGAGGCCAGCATCGCGCCCCACTCCGCCGACGGCGGCTGCACGCCGAGCCCGAGAAAGCCGAGCGCGGCGGCGTCGAGAATCGCCGACGAAAAGCCCAGCGTGGCCTGCACGATCAGCGGCGCGGTGCAGTTCGGCAGCACTTGCGAGAACATCAGCCGCAATGTGCCGGCGCCCGCGACGCGCGAAGCCGTCACGTATTCCTTCTGCAACTCACCCTGCGCCGACGCACGTGTCAGACGCACGTAGCCGGGCAGCGCGACGATCGCGATCGCCAGCATCGTGTTGATGAGACCCGGGCCGATGATCGCGACCACCGCCACCGCGAGCAGCAACGACGGCAGCGCGAGCAGCACGTCCATGATGCGCATGATCGGCGTGTCGGCCCACTTCTCGAAGAACGCCGCGATCAGCCCGAGCACGACGCCCGGGATCAGCGCGAGCACCACCGACACGAAGCCGATCCAGAACGACAGCCGCGCGCCGTACATCAGACGCGAGAGGATGTCGCGGCCCGCTTCGTCGGTGCCGAGAATGAACTTCCAGTTACCGCCGTCGAGCCACGCGGGCGGAATCTTCACGGAGTCGCGGTATTGCTCGATCGGACTGTGCGGCGCGATCAACGGTGCGAAGATCGCGACGAAGATCAACACCAGCACGATGATGCCGGCGCTGACCGCGCCACGGTTGTGCGAGAAATTCGCCCAGAATTCGCGTGCCGCGATGGCACGGCCGCTCGGGGGTGTGACCGCCTGGGGGACGGTGTTTTGTATATCTGCCATTGCTTCATGCCTCCCGCAGAGCCGCCTCAAGGGAGGCATGCGCCCCCTCGGGGGGCAGCGAACACAAGTGAGCGTGGGGGTTCATAATTTCACCTCGTATGGCGGATGCGTGGATTGAGCACGCCGTACAACAGATCGACGACGAGGTTCACAACGATCACCAGTGTTGCGATCATCAGGATACCGCCCTGCACGACCGGATAGTCGCGCCGGCCGATCGCGTCGATCAGCCACTTGCCGATACCCGGCCACGAAAACAGCGTCTCGGTCAGCACCGCGCCCGCGAGCAGCGTGCCGACCTGCAGGCCGATCACCGTCACCACCGGAATCAGGGCATTGCGCAGCGCATGCACGACGATCACGCGCGCCGGCGACAAGCCCTTCGCACGCGCGGTGCGGATGTAATCCTCGCGCAGCACTTCGAGCATCGACGAGCGCGTCATGCGGGCGACGACCGCCAGCGGAATCGTACCGAGCACGATCGCGGGCAGGATCAGGTGGCTCAGCGCGGATTTGAGCGCGCCTTCGTCGGTGGACATCAGCGCGTCGATCATCATGAAGCCGGTCACGTGCGGAATGTCGTATTCGACCGCGATGCGGCCCGACACTGGCGTCCAGCCGAGCTTCACCGAGAACATCATGATGAGGATCAGCCCCCACCAGAAGATCGGCATCGAGTAGCCGGTCAGCGCGGTGCCCATCACGCCGTGATCGACCATCGTGCCGCGCCGCAGTGCAGCGAACACGCCAGCGGGCAAGCCGATGATCAGCGCGAACAGCATCGCGCAGACCGACAGTTCGACGGTGGCGGGAAAGCGCGCGAGGAATTCGCCCATCACGCTGGTGTTGGTGATGATCGAAGTACCGAGATCACCGCGCAGCGCACGTCCAATGTAATGGACATACTGCATCGGCAAGGGCTCGTCGAGTCCGAGCCGGTGCATCGCGGCGGCATGCATGGCGGGATCGACACCGCGCTCACCCATCATCACTTCGATGGGGTCGCCCGGTATCAGGTGAATCAGCGCGAACGCGAGGATCGTGATGCCGATGAAGGTCGGTATCACCATGCCGATGCGGCGCAAAACGAAGCGGAACATGGTTCGTCCCTATGGTCTTGGGTGAGAAAAAACGCAACCGGCGACGAGGGCTCGTGACCCCGGTCGCCGGACCATTTCGACCAGTTTTCTAACTGTGCAAAAAGCGTACTGCGTAAACGTTACTTGCGTTACGACTTGCGTTGCGGCTTGCTTGTCGAATTACTTGATGCTGACGCCGTCGAAACGCGCATAGCCGAGCGGTTCGATGCGCATGTCGACCACCTTCTTGCTGACCGGCTGGTAAACAGTCGAGTGCGCGACCGGCGAGAACGGCAGCTGCTGCGCGAAGACCTGTTGCGCTTCGCCGTAGATCTTCGTGCGCGCGGCGACGTCGGACGTCGTGCGGCCCTTCTGGACCAGCTCGTCGTACGGCTTGTAGCACCACTTCGAGAAGTTGTTGCCGTTGATCGCTTCGCAGCCGAGCAGCGTGCCGAGCCAGTTGTCCGGGTCGCCGTTGTCGCCGGTCCAGCCGATCGTCAATACGTCGTGCTCGCCCGCGTGTGCGCGCTTGATGTACTCGCCCCACTCGTACGTGACGATCTTCGCCTTCACGCCGATCTTCGCCCAGTCGGCCTGGATCATCTCGGCCATCAGACGCGCGTTCGGGTTATACGCGCGCTGCACCGGCATCGCCCACAGCGTGATGTCGAAGCCGTTCGACAAACCGGCCTTCGCGAGCAGCTCCTTCGCCTTGGCCGAATCGAACGACGCGGCCTTCAACCCCTTGAAGAACGACCACTGCGTCGGCGGCATCGGATTCGTCGCCAACTGGCCCGCGCCCTGGTAAACCGAGTCGATGATCGCCTTCTTGTTGATCGCCATGTCGAGCGCTTCACGCACTTCGACCTTGTCGAGCGGCTTGTGCGTCACGTTGTACGCGAGGTAGCCGAGGTTGAAGCCCGGCTGCGACGGCATGTCGATGTTCGGTTCGGCCTTCAGCGGCGCGATGTCGGCCGGACGCGGATAGCTCATCACCTGGCATTCGTCGCGCTTGATCTTCTGCACCCGCACGCCGGCATCCGGCGTGATCGAGAAGATCAGCTTCGAGATCTTCACCGCGTTCGGCTTCCAGTATTCCGGATTGCCGTCGAAGCGGATCGTCGCGTCTTTCGTGTAGCTGCGGAAGATGAACGGGCCCGTGCCGACCGGGAACTGATTGATGTCGGCGGCCTTGCCGGCCTTCAGCAGCTGGTCCGTATATTCAGCCGAGAGGATCGACGCGTATTCCATCGCCAGATTCTGGATGAACGGCGCGTTGACTTCCTTCAGCGTGAACTTGACCGTATAGGGATCGACCTTTTCGACGCCGGTGATCAGCTTGTCGAGACCCATGTCGGTGAAGTACGGGAACTGCACCGGGTAGGCCTTGCGAAACGGCTGGTTCGGGTCCAGCATGCGCTGGAACGTGAACACGACGTCGTCGGCGTTGAACTCGCGGGTCGGCTTGAAGAACGACGTAGTCTGGAATTTGACGCCATGGCGCAGATGGAACGTGTAGGTCTTGCCATCCGAAGAGACGTCCCACTTTTCCGCGAGACCCGGCTCGACCTTGGTGCCGCCGCGTTCGAATTCGACGAGCCGGTTATAAACGGTGAACGTGTTGGCCGTGAAATCGACACCCGTCGTATATTGGGCCGGATCGAAACCCGCGGGGCTGCCTTCTGAGCAGTACACGAGGGTCTTGTTCGGAATCTCAGCGCGCGCGCTGTTCGCACCCATCAGAGATGCCGCTGCAGCTGCGACGAGCGTCGTAACACGCGCGGCACGCAACAGACTGTTTTGCTTCATGTTTCCTCCTGGTTCGGGGCCGGCTCCCGCCGGCGTAGCGCGATCTTACTTGAGCTTGGTTGGGGGGAACAAGCGGAGGAAATTCCCTCTGTTGCCGATCGGAAACGCTTTGATCACCCTTCCGGCACCAAGTCAGCCGCACGACGGCCGGGGCCGGAGCGTGCGGCTATAGCGCGGGAGCCAAGCAAAAAAGCGGCCCGCCGCGCCTATTTCAGTCCGACATTCATGAATTGCGTCGGGCCGAACGGGTCGATCTTGAAGCCCTCGATGTTCTTGCTGATCGGCTGATAGACCGTGGAGTGGGCGATCGGCGTGAACGGCACCTGATCCTTGAAGATCTCCTGGGCCTGCGTATAAGCCTTGGTGCGCTCAGCCATATCGGTCGTGCCGCGGCCTTTCTTGATCAAGTCGTCGTAAGGCTTGTAGCACCACTTGGAAAAGTTACTGCCGTTGACCGCGTCGCAGCCCAGCAATACGCCGAGCCAGTTGTCGGGATCGCCGTAGTCGCCGGTCCAGCCTATCAGCATCGCTTCATGCTCGCCCGAATGGGCTCGGCGAATATATTCGCCCCATTCATAGGTGCCGATTTTCACCTTGACGCCGATCTTCGCCCAATCGGCCTGCAGCATTTCCGCCATCAGGCGCGCGTTCGGGTTATACGGCCGTTGAACCGGCATCGCCCACAGCGTCAGGTCGAAGCCGTCAGGATAACCCGCCTGCTTCAGTAGCGCTTTGGCTTTCTCGGTGTCGTAAGGGGCGTCTTTCAGGTTCTTGTCATAGCCCCATTGCGTCGGCGGCATCGGGTTGGTGGCCGCCTGGCCGGCGCCCTGATAGACCGATTCGATAATCGCCTTCTTGTTGATCGACATATCGAGCGCGCGGCGCACCAGCACGTTGTCGAGCGGCTTTTTAGTGGTGTTGTACGCGATATAGCCGAGGTTGAAACCCACCTGGCTCGGCATCGCCAGCGACGCCTCGGTTTTCACCGCTGGAATATCGGCGGGACGCGGGTACGACATCACCTGACATTCGCCGCGTTTCAGTTTCTGCAGACGCACGGCCGGATCGACGGTGATCGCGAAGATCAGCTTGCTGACCTTGACCACGCCCGGCTTCCAGTAATCGGGATTGCCGTCGAAACGAATCGTGTCGTCCTTCGTATAGCTGCGGAAAATGAACGGGCCGGTGCCAACCGGATACTGATTGATGTCCGACGCCTTGCCCGCTTTCAATAGCTGATCGGCATATTCGGCCGACAGGATCGACGCGAACGGCATGGCGATCTGCTGCAGGAACGGCGCGTCGACTTCCTTCAGTGTGAAGCGCACCGTGTACGGATCGACCTTCTCGATCTTCGCGATATTCTTTGCCAACCCGAGATCGTTGAAATACGGAAACGGCACTGCGTACGCCTTGCGGAACGGTTGCTCGGGATCAAGCATGCGCTGATAGGTGAAAACGACATCGTCAGCGTTGAAGTCGCGCGTCGGCTTGAAGAACGACGTGGTCTGGAATTTCACGCCGGGGCGCAGATGGAACGTGTAAGTCAGGCCGTCCGGCGACACGTCCCATTTTTCCGCGAGGCCCGGTTCGATATCGGTGCTGCCGTGTACGAACTCGATCAGCCGGTTGTAGACCGTGTACGAACCAGCGCTGAATTCGATGCTGGTCGTATATTGAGCGGTGTCGAAGCCTGCCGGACTGCCTTCGGAACAAAACACGATGGTTTTGTCGGGCAGCGTGGCCGCTTGCGCCGCGACGGGCGCCATGCCGCTCGTGGCGACCGCACAGGCGGCGAGCGTGGGCAGGCAGAACCGGGAAACCGCAAACAGCCTGTTTGACACTGTCATATCGTCCTCCGCAGAGCAGCCGGGTCAGCTGCGTTTCGATCATAGACAGCCCAAAAACGCGCTTCAACAGGGACTTACCACGTTACGCAACGCGCTAGCGCACGCCCGCCGTCGTCTTTTTTGAAATAGCCGATGCGCAATAATGGCCAATTCAGGTGATCTCTCAATTGACAGCATGACCTTGTATCAATTCACCAACAACTGGTTCGACACCGTCGCGAAAGGCCTGTGGGATCAGTTTATGGCGCGTTACGCGCCGGCCAGGATTCTCGAAATCGGCTCGTACGAAGGCGCAAGCGCGTGCTATCTGATCGACACACTGGCGCCCCATCATCCGGTCGAGCTGCATTGCATCGACAGTTGGGAGGGCGGCCTGGAACACCAGGCGGAGGGAGTCTCGCCGGCCGACATGGCTGCGGTCGAGTCGCGCTTTCATCACAACGTGACGCAGTCGGCCGGTCAGCATGCCGGGCGCGCCAAGGTCGTGGTGCACAAGGGCTACTCGGATGAATGCCTCGCGCGTTTGATCGCCGAGGGCAAAAAGGGCTATTTCGACTTCGTGTATGTCGACGGTTCGCACCAGGCGGCGGACGTACTGGCGGATGCCGTGCTCGGTTTCAAGCTGTTGAAGGTCGGCGGTGTCATCGCATTCGACGACTACCTGTGGTCGGAACAGTTGCCAACCGGCAAAGACCCGCTGCGCTGTCCGAAGCCCGCGATCGACGCGTTCGTCAATCTGAACTGCCGCAAGCTGGACGTGCTGTCCGCACCGTTGTACCAGCTTTACGTGCGCAAGCTGGCGGACTAGGCCGCGCGGCCGTTGCAGCCGCGCGGTGTTGGACTCACTGGACTACACGCCCAGCCGTTCGCAAATCGCCTTGGTCGCCGCGGCGCCGTTCAGCGTGTAGAAATGCAGGCCCGGCACCTTTGCGTCGATCAGCCGCTTGCACAGGTCCGTCACCACGTCCAGCCCGAACGCGCGAATCGACTCGCGGTCGTCGCCGAAACTTTCCAGCCGGCGCGCAATCCAGCGCGGCACTTCGGCGCCACACATCTCCGAAAAACGCATTAGCTGCGAGAAGTTCGTGATCGGCATGATGCCCGGCACGATTGGCACTTCCACGCCGAGCTTGCGCGCGTCGTCGACGAAGCGGAAATACGCGTCCGCGTTGAAGAAGTATTGCGTGATCGCCGAATTGGCGCCGGCCTTCACCTTGCGGGCGAAGTTTTCCAGGTCGTGACGCGGCGAACGCGACTGCGGATGATATTCCGGATAGCCGGCCACCTCGATCCAGAACCAGTCGCCGAACTCGGCGCGGATAAAGCTCACCAGTTCCGACGCATAGCGCAATTCGCCGACTGCGCCCATGCCCGACGGCAGATCGCCGCGCAGCGCCACGATGTGGCGAATGCCATGCGCGCGATACTGATTGAGGATCGCGCGCAGGCTCTCTTTCGACGAGCCGATGCACGACAGGTGCGGTGCTGCCTCGAGCCCTTCCTTCGCCATCTCGACGACGGTATCGAGCGTGCCCTGTTGCGTCGAGCCGCCGGCGCCGAACGTGACGGACACGAACTTCGGTTTGAGCAATGCGAGTTGGGCGCGCGTGGCGCGCAGCTTGTCGACGGCTTCCTGCGTTTTCGGCGGGAAGAATTCGAATGAAAGTTCGATTGGATTCATAGTCAAAAGGTCAACCTAGACTGCGGTTGCCAAAAACAAGCGCGGACAGCAGCCACGAAACGATGCTGTACAGAATGGAGCCGAAGAACGCCGACCAGAAACCCGACACTTCGAAGCCCTTCAGCAGCGACGCGCACAGCCAGAAGCACAGCGCATTGACCACCAGAATGAAGAGACCGAGCGTGACGATCGTGACAGGCAGCGTCAACAGGATCAGCACCGGCCGCAGCACCGTGTTGATCAATCCGAGCACCACCGCGACGATCAGGGCGGTGCCGAAATTGCGGATGTGGATCGACGGCACGATGTAGGTAATGATCAGCAGCGCGAGCGCGTTGATCAGCCAGGTCAGCAGCAGGGTCATGTAGAGCTCCTCGTAGCAGTATGTCCGTCAATCGAAAAAAGGCGGGCATGGCGAACCAGGCGGCGCATTGCGCGCCGCCCCGTGGTCAGACTGTCATGCCGTGACGACCGGCCGCGTGCCCGGCGTACCGGACGCACGCAGCGAGGCGCGCATGCCTCGCCCGCGTGCTTAGTAGCGGTAGTGGTTCGGCTTGAACGGACCGTTCTTGTCGACGCCGATGTAGCCTGCCTGCGCGTCCGACAGCACGGTCAGGTTCGCGCCGATGCGCGCGAGATGCAGGCGCGCGACCTTCTCGTCCAGATGCTTCGGCAGCACGTACACCTTGTTCTCGTACTGCTTGCCTTGCGTGAACAGCTCGATCTGCGCGAGCGTCTGGTTCGTGAACGAGTTCGACATCACGAACGACGGATGGCCCGTCGCGCAACCCAGGTTCACGAGGCGGCCTTCGGCCAGCAGGATCACGCGCTTGCCGTCCGGGAAAATGATGTGGTCGACTTGCGGCTTGATGTTGTCCCACTGGTACTGGCGGGTCGACGCGACGTCGATTTCCGAGTCGAAGTGACCGATGTTGCAGACGATCGCGTTATGGCGCATCGCCTTCATGTGATCGTGGTTGATCACGTGGTAGTTGCCGGTGGCCGTCACGAAGATGTCGGCCTTGTCGGCCGCGTATTCCATCGTCACGACGCGGTAGCCTTCCATCGCGGCCTGCAGTGCGCAGATCGGATCGATTTCGGTGACCCACACGGTCGCGCCCAGACCGCGCAGCGATTGCGCGCAGCCCTTGCCCACGTCGCCGTAACCAGCGACGACCGCGATCTTGCCCGCGATCATCACGTCGGTCGCGCGCTTGATGCCGTCGACCAGCGACTCGCGGCAGCCGTACAGATTGTCGAACTTCGACTTGGTGACCGAGTCGTTGACGTTGATCGCCGGGAACGGCAGGCGGCCTTCCTTTTCCATCTGATACAGACGGTGCACGCCGGTGGTGGTTTCTTCCGTCACGCCCTGGATGTGCGCGAGACGCGTGGAGTACCAGGTCGGGTCCGCGTCGAGGTGCCGGGCGATCGATTTGTACAGCGCGACTTCTTCTTCGTTGGTCGGCTTGGCGATCACCGAACGGTCTTTCTCGGCCTTCGAGCCGAGGATCAGCAGCAACGTGGCGTCGCCGCCGTCGTCGAGGATCATGTTGGCGAATTCGCCATTCGGCCATTCGAAGATGCGGTGCGAGAATTCCCAGTATTCGTCGAGCGATTCGCCCTTGAACGCGAACACCGGCGTGCCGGCTTTGGCGATGGCGGCGGCGGCGTGATCCTGGGTCGAGAAGATGTTGCACGATGCCCACCGGACGTCGGCGCCAAGCGCGGTCAGCGTCTCGATCAGCACGCCAGTCTGGATGGTCATGTGCAGCGAACCGGCGATGCGCGCGCCCTTCAGCGGCTGCTGCGCCTTGTACTCTTCACGCGTTTGCACGAGGCCGGGCATTTCCGTCTCGGCGATGTCGAGTTCCTTGCGCCCCCAGTCGGCGAGCGACATGTCGGCAACGACGTAATCTTTGGAAGCTTGCGAATCGATAACTGCGGCGTTCATCACGCCCTCCTTTCTAAGAAATTGACTAGAAATTTGACGTGAGCGCGGTTCGATGCGGTGGATAGGACAGCGCTTTTGCGCATCCGGGCCCTCCGATTGAAGCCTTCGAGCCTGGCGGGCGGCCGGCGAATATGCGGATTCGCGGTACCCGTCGCAACGCTCCTCGAAGACGAAGGGCGATTGTAGCAAATCGAGATGGCTTCGGGGCGTGGATCGGATTTTCGAAGCGGCGGGATTCGGCGGGTGGAGACCGGCCGCGACCGGGCGTCTCGCGGTGATTGGCTGACGCTTATGCAGCGCTTTTTACGCCGCGTTCTTTTTACGCCGCGTTATGCGGAGCAACCTGTGCGGCAGGCGTCAGCCATCAATCACCCTGGCCGCGCGCAATTGCTTGACGCCCGCCCGAGCGGTGTCGAGGAACTGCCTGGAGAAGCGGAACGCATCGGCGACATCGGCGGGGGGCGGGATCTGCAGTCCCAGTGCGACGCGGAAGAAGCGTTCGGCGTGGATGCCCGTGTGGTAGTGCATACGCACGCGCTTCACGTCGTCCAGACGCGGGTTGCCGAAAATCTCGCGTAGCGCCCACGAAAACGCGCCATCTTCACCGCCGATGCGGCGAAACGCGTCGTCCATCGGAAAGCCGCCAAGTGCGGCGTAGGCCGCGCGGCGGATGATCAGGCTGCTCGGCACCGTATTGCTGAGCGTCGCCGCATGTAAGGCGAAGTCGGGGTGAGCGGTAAGCTCGGCGGGAAAGCCGGTGTAGTCGACGTCGAGCCGCACCGAGACTTCCGTGGGATTGTGCGCGAGGAACGCGCTGGCCGCGGCCAACGCGCCGGGCAGGTATTCGTCGTCGGCGTCGAGGAACGCCAACAGATCGTGCGATGCATGCAGCGCGCCCCAGTTGCGCGCCCGCGCCGCGCCACCGTTGTAAGGCATGCGCAGCAGGCCGATGCGCGGGTCGAGACGGCCGTAGTGGGCGACGATGTCCGCGGAGGCATCGGTCGAGCCGTCGTCCACCACGACGATCTGCGCCGCTGCGGGCTGGATCCGGCAACTTTCCAGCGCACGCGCGAGCGTCGCCGCGCCGTTGTAGCAGGGAATGATGATCGAAATGGGCGTCATGGAGCGAAGTGCGCGGGGCCAACGGTGAGAACCGTTGATCTTATCCGGTTTTTGGCGTCGGCTGTCCTGAAATGGGCGACGGGGTTGGGCGTGTGGACCGATCGGCGCACGCCGGCGCGCGTGAGATCGTTCGGCGCGTAAATCAAGCCGGAGACGGCGCACGCGAACGGCGCCGACACCGAACGGGCCATCAGGCTGCGTTGCAACTCCGACGACAGACGCAGCAGTTGCGCGAGCATCAGGGAGCCGCCGACCGCGACCACGATTCCCGCCATCACGCCGACAGTCAGTGAAATGTCGTGCCCTTACGGCAGTTCGCTGTATTCATAGGCACACCGCAATATAAACACGATGACTTACAATCACTCAAGTCATTCCAATTTGGAATTCTGGGAGCCCGGATCGTGGAATTACGTGCGCTGCGGTATTTCGTCGAAGTGGTTCGCCAGCAGAGCTTCACCGTCGCCGCCGAGCAGATGTTCGTCACGCAGCCGACCATCAGCAAGATGGTCAAGTCGCTGGAGGACGAGATCGGTTCGCCGCTGCTGTTGCGCGACGGGCGTCAGATGGTACTCACCGATGTCGGCCGGATCGTCTATCAACGCGGTCAGGATGTGCTGGCGGCGCACGCGCAACTCCAGGCCGAACTGAACGATCTCGACACGCTCGGCCGCGGCGAACTGACCATCGGCATTCCGCCCATGGGCGGTGCGCTGTTCACTCCGGCCATCGCCGCGTTCCGTCAGCGTTATCCGAAGATCGAGCTGAAGTTGTTCGAACAGGGCTCGCGTGCGATCGAGGCGGCGCTGATCAACGGCGAGCTCGAATTGGGCGGCGTGCTGCAACCAGTCGATCCGGAAAATATCGACGTATTGCCGATGACGCGCCAATTGCTGTGGCTCGTCGCGCGGACTGGTTCGCGGTGGGATCGCCTGCACGAGGTGTCGCTTGCCGAGCTCGCCAGCGAACCGTTTGTGTTCTACGGCGAGAGTCTCGCGCTCAACGACGTGGTGTTGAAGGCATGCCGCGCGGCCGGTTTTGCGCCGACCATCGTCGGGCGAAGCGGGCATTGGGATTTCATGGCGGCGCTGGTACTGGCCGGCGTCGGCATCGCGCTGCTGCCGGCGCCGTACTGCCGCCGGCTCGATCCTGCGCAGTTCACCTGTCTGCCGGTCGTCGATCCGGAAATTCCGTGGGAAATGGCGATTGGCTGGCGCCGCAACGGTTATCTGTCGCACGCCGCCCGCGCATGGCTCGAGGTTGCCCGGGAGGCGCTGCCGGGGCAGGCTGGCGACGATTTCATGCTGGCGCCCGGCCTCGGTGTGGCTGGTATTACGGTGCAGACGCCGACGCCGTCCGACGAGTGACATTTCGCAGGCTGACTGTCCGCCCGCGCTGGCTGTATGGCTGTATGGCTGTATGGCTGTATGGCTGTATGGCTGTATGGCTGCATGGCTGCTTGGCTGCTTGGCTGCTTGGCTGCTTGGCTGCTTGGCTGCCTGGCTGCCTGGCTGCCTGGCTGCATCGCTGCATCGCTGCATCGCTGCATCGCTGCCTGGCCGCCTGGCCGCCTGGCAGGTCGGCAGGTCGGCTACCCGCCCGACCACAGCCTCAAGCCACCGACGCAGCCCGTCCCGCCACCCCACCGAAGTCCGCTTGCGTCGTGTTCAACACCGCCGGCCCGTCGCGACGGCTAGTCGCGATCAACTCGGCCGCGCGTTCGCCGATCATCACGGTCGGCGCATTGGTGTTGCCGCCGATCAGCGTCGGCATCACCGACGCATCGACGATCCGCAGCCCGGTCACGCCGCGCACCCGCAGTTGCGGATCGACCACCGAACGCGCATCGCCGCCCATCCGGCAGGTTGCCACCGGGTGATAGATCGTGTCGGCGTGCTCGGCGATGGTCCGGCGCAACTCCGCGTCCGACTGCCGGGCATGCGTGTACAGCTCGGCGCCACCATGCAGCGCGAGCGACGGCGCATCGAGAATGCGCCGCGCCATCTTCACGCCGTCCACCAGCAGATCGAGATCGCGCGCATCGCTCAAAAAACGCGGATCGATCACCGGCGCCGTGCGCGCATCGGCGCTCGCCAGCGTCACCGCACCGCGGCTGTATGGCCGCAACACGCATACGTGCAGCGAATAGCCATGGCCCCAATGCATGTGACGGTTGTGATCGTCGACGATGGCCGCGCAGAAATGCAGTTGCAGATCCGGCCGATCCAGTGTCGGCCGGCTCTTCAGAAAGCCGCCCGCCTCGGCGACGTTGCTCGACAGCATGCCGCGCCCGTGACGCATGAAGGTGACGAATTGCGGCAGCATCCGCGCGATGCCGCGCACCGAAAACCCGGTCGGCTCGATCGACGACACCCGCTTGTTGATCGTGAAATCGATGTGATCGATCAGGTTCTGGCCGACCTCCGGTGCATCGTGCAGCACGCCGATGCCAAGCGACTGCAGATGCGCCGCCGGCCCGATGCCCGAGCACATCAGCAGTTGCGGTGAATTGAACGCGCCCGCTGCCAACACCACCTCGGCGCGCGCCTCCAGCGTCTCGGTGCGCCCTCCGCGCACGATCTCCACGCCACTCGCGCGCTTGCCGTCGAAGCTCACGCGCAGCACGGTGGCATCGGCGATCGTGTGCAGGTTGGCACGCGTGCGATCGTAGATATAAGCGCGTGCGACGCTGCAACGGCGTCCGTCGCGCTGCGTCACCTGATAGAAGCCCACGCCTTCCTGATCCGCGCCGTTGAAATCGCGATTCGCTTTGTAGCCGGCTTCGAGTGCCGCCTGCACGAAGCGCTTCGAAAACGGATTCTGGAAGCGCAGATCGGCAACAGTCAGCGGACCGGCGTCACCGTGCCACGCATCGGCGCCGCGCTCGTTGCCTTCAGCACGGCGAAAGTACGGTAGCACTTCGTCCCACGACCAACCATCGCAGCCGAGCCGCGCCCATTCGTCGTAATCGAGCGGATGGCCGCGCGTGTAGATCATCGCGTTGATCGCACTCGATCCGCCGAAGCCACGCCCGCGCGGCTGATAGCCTTGCCGGCCGCCAAGCCCCGGCTGCGGCGTGGTCAGATAGCCGTAGTTGGTCTTGAGCTTGTTCGGCACCACGGCCGCCACGCCGACCGGCATGTTCACGAGCAGATTGCGATCGGTGTGCGGACCGGCTTCGATCAGCGCGATCGTTGCCTCGGGGCAGCTGTCCGCGAGACGGCTCGCAAGCGAGCAACCGCCCGAGCCCGCCCCGACGACGATGTAGTCGTATTGCATCCGCTCCTCCTGATGGGTCGCGTTGCTCGCGAACCCTGTCTCGTGCACACTTGTCTACGTGTGTTGTTCCGGCATTGTAGGGAGCGATCCCAGCCCGCGGCGAGATCGCGCCAGAACGATTCCTCTAAACGCGAGCGCCGTCCCAACCCTATGATGAACGACGCGCGTGCGGCCGCCGGCCGGCCGCGCAGCGCATTCAGGCATCGCGTGGCACGCGCCCTCCCCCCAGCGTGCGGCACGACACGCGGCGATCCAACGATACACCGTCGATCAGCACCGGCGAGCCCGCGGCGAACGGAGACAGCAGATGGAACGGCATGCCTTTGGCGAGACCCACGAGGTGACGAATCAGGTTCCGCCGCTAGCGGACTACAACCTCTTTTCCACCGACACCGCATTGTCCACGGCGCTCGAACGCGACGGTGCGCTCTGGCATCGCGACGCGCTGCTGCGAGACGGCGCGGCGCTCACCACACCGGACACGCTCGCGCTGGCCGAACTGGCCAACCGCCATACGCCCGAGCTGTTCACACATAGCCCGCGCGGCGAGCGCATCGACGCGCTGGAGTTTCATCCTGCATGGCATACGCTGCTTTCGCTCCTGCGTCGCGAAGGTCTGCACGCGCTGCCGTTTTCCGATCCGCGCGACGGCGCGATGGTCGCGCGCTGCGCCGGCTATTTTCTGCATGCGCAACTCGAATCAGGCTCGCTCTGTCCGCTGACGATGACCTTCGCCAGCATTCCGGTGCTGCAACGCGAACCGGCTCTGTTCGACACGCTGCGCGACAAGCTCTACTCGCGCGAGCACGATCCGCGCGACGTGCCGCTCACGCAAAAGCAATCCGCGATGATCGGCATGGGCATGACCGAGAAGCAAGGCGGCTCGGATGTGCGCAGCAATCAGACCCACGCGCATGCGCTCGCCGCCGGCGGCCGCGACGGCGCATACCGGCTCGTCGGCCACAAGTGGTTTTTCTCCGCGCCGCAATGTGACGCGCACCTCGTGCTCGCGCGCACCGACGATCACGCGAGCCTGTCATGCTTCTACGTGCCGCGCTTCGCACCGGACGGCAAGAAGAACGCGGTGCAAATCCAGCGTCTGAAAGACAAACTCGGCAACCGCTCGAATGCCAGCAGCGAGGTCGAGTTCCTCGACGCGTTCGGCATCATGATCGGCGAAGAGGGACGCGGCGTGCCGACCATCATCGAAATGGCGAACTACACCCGGCTCGATTGCGTGATCGGCAGCGCGGCATTGATGCGCGCGGCACTGGTGCAGGCGATCCATCACACGCGTCATCGCAGCGCGTTTGGCCGGCAGCTCGTCGATCAGCCGCTGATGCGCAACGTGCTGGCCGATCTGGCGTTGGAGTCGGAGGCCGCGACCGTGCTGTTTATGCGCCTGGCGCGCGCTTTCGAGGCATCCGGTGATGCCTCGTCCGCGTCAGCGACCTCACCCGTCGAGCGCGCATGGCGGCGCATCGTTACGCCGGCCGCGAAGTACTGGGTCTGCAAGCGCGCGCTGGAATTCACCGGCGAGGCAATGGAAGTGTGGGGCGGCAACGGCTACGTCGAAACCGGTCCGATGGCGCGCTTCTATCGTGAAGCGCCAGTGAATTCGATCTGGGAAGGCTCCGGCAACGTGATGTGCCTCGACGTACTGCGCGCGATGGAGCGTGAGCCGGAATCAGCGCAAGCGTTGTTCGCCGCGTGGCAGGCGGATGCGCACGCCGATCCGGCGTTGTGCGCCGCACTCGGCAGGTTCACCGCCACGCTCAAGGCGCCAGCGGAGCAGCGCGAAAGCTCGGCGCGGCGGATCGCACAGCAAATCGTGCTGATCGCGCAGGCCGCCTTGCTCATCCAGCACGCTCCCGCTGAGGTCGCGGATGCGTTCATCGCGACGCGTCTGGCCGATGGCTGCGGCCAAAGCGGCCGCGTATACGGCACGCTCCCAGCCACGTTCGACCACGCGGCGATCATCGAACGGGCGTTTTCCGTGTGAGATGCGGGTACGCCCGGGCGCAGCAGCCACCAATCACATAAACGCAACATAAGCTCGACCCAACGCGCACCGTCATCCAGCAGAGAGTGGACACACATGAAGAACGATTTGTCAGAGGTCGCCGCGCTCGAAGCGCTGCTGCGCGACCAACGCCATGCATATTTACGCGCGCCGTATTCGTCATGGGAGACGCGCGCCACGCATCTGCGCGCGTTGCGCAAAGTCATGCTCGACCATCGCGACGAACTCGCCGGTGCGATGAACGCCGATTTCGGCAATCGCGCGAAACAGGAAGTGTTGCTGGCCGAATTCCTGCTGGTGAAGGAGGAAATCGACGCCGCGCTCAGACACGGCAAGCGCTGGATGAAAGCGCAGCGCCGCAGCACCAACAAATGGCTGCTGCCGGCACGCGCGAAAGTCGTGCCGCAGCCGCTCGGCGTGGTCGGCATCATCGTGCCGTGGAATTATCCGGTGCTGCTTGCCGTCGGACCGCTGATCAGCGCGTTGACGGCCGGCAATCGCGCGATCATCAAGATGTCCGAACTCACGCCGCGCACGTCGGCGCTGTTCGAGCAGCTGATCGGCCGGACCTTCGCTCGCGATCACGTCGCGGTGGTGAACGGCGACGCCACGCTCGCCGCCGCGTTCAGTGCGCAGCCGTTCGATCATCTGCTGTTCACCGGTTCGACCAAGGTTGGTCATGAAGTGATGCGCGCGGCCGCCGAGCACCTGACGCCGGTCACGTTGGAGCTCGGCGGCAAGTCGCCGGCGATCATCGGTACGCATGCGCGCTTCGACAACGCAGTCGATAACCTCGTGGCCGGCAAGACGCTCAACGCGGGCCAAACCTGCATCGCACCGGACTACGTGCTGGTGCCGCGCGGCAAGGAGCAGGCGTTCATCAAACGGGCGCGCACGCGGATGGCGAAGATGTACCCGCGTTTCGCGAACAACCCGGACTACACGTCGATTATTTCGGCGCGCCATTTCGCACGCCTCGAACGCCTCATCGACGAAGCCCAGGCCGCCGGCGCGCAACTGCATGCGCTCACCGACGCCGCGCCCGATCCGGCGAGCCGCCGCTTCCCGCTGATCGCGCTCACGAACGCACCGGACGACTGCGCGCTGATGCAGGAGGAAATCTTCGGGCCGCTGCTGCCACTCGTGCCCTACGACACGCTCGACGACGCGATCGCGTGGATCAACGCGCGCCCTCGCCCGCTCGCGTTGTATCTGTACGCCGACGACGCCGCCACGATCGAACGCGTCACGCACGAGACGATTGCCGGCGGCATGGCGGTCAACGAAACGCTGATGCATCTGGCGTGCGAGAGTCTGCCGTTCGGGGGCGTCGGCGCAAGCGGGATGGGCGCATATCACGGCTATGAAGGCTTCGTAACGTTCTCGAAGATGAAGCCGGTGCTGACGCAGGCGCGGCTGAATGCGCGCGGCTGGATCTCGCCGCCGTATGGCAAGCGGGTCAATGCGTTGCTGAAACTGATGATGCGCTTCTGACGGGATCGGACGGCGGCACGATCACACCACGCCACCACGCCACCATGGCGCTCAGCGCGCCGCGCTGCCGCTGGTGACGTCGGTGGCCACCACGTCGGTGACATCCTGCGCGGTTGCGTTGGCGTCGTGTGCCGGTTGATCCTCGGCGCCGCTTTCCAGCCGATGCAGCCACGCGAGCAATTCCGCCACCGCCTGATACAACTGCGGCGGGATGCGCGCGTCGAGGTCCACCTGCATCAGCAGCGACACCATCTCGGGCGCTTCGTGAACATACAGACCCGCTTCCTTGGCCCGCTGCACGATCATCTCGGCCAGTAGGCCGTAGCCTTTGGCGACCACGCGCGGTGCGGGCTCGCCGTTTTGGGCGTCGTAGACGAGCGCGGCCGCGCTGCGGCGATGCGTGCGGCTCATCAGATGTCCCACTCGAAGTCATCGCGCCGCCCGGCTCGCGCGCTGCCAACGCGGGTGGCACGACGGGCGGCCGTGGCCTCGTTGGCCGCCGCGCCGGTGGAAGCCGCCGAAGCGGAAGAAGCCGCGGCAGCCGACGCAGCCGTAGCCGCTGAAGCGGAAGAAGTCGCGGCGGCCGACGCAGCCGCTGTCGCCACCGACGCCGACCGCGCATACGCCGAAGCCGCCGCCTGCGCGTCCGCCGCGCTGGCCGCAGTGGCCGGTACACCACCGCCGATCTCGCGAATCGTCAGGCCGCTGAGTTCGATGCCCGCCGCCGCGAGCCGCTGACGGAAACTCTCGCCCTGCATCGCCAGCCGTGCCGCACCGCCCGGACTCGCCTGCACGCGCGCCGCGAGCCGCGTGCCGGTCAGCGTCAATTCCGCATCGACGGTGCCGAGCGTCGGCAACGACAACGTCAGACGCGTGCGCCACGGATGGTCGTCCTCACTGGCGATGCCCCCGCCACTGCGGTCCCACTCGTCACCGTCCTGCTCGATGGTCCAGTCGAGCCGCGCGCCCGGCCACGCTTCGCCGGTCCAGCGAAACTGCCCGGTCGCGAGCAGATCCAGCTGCTGACGCACCAGCGGCACGGTCGCGGGATGCACGGCGGCTGCCGTCGATGGCGAATTCTGCGGCGAACCGGCGTCGGCCGGTTGCGCTGCCGCACTGTGCAGGCTCGCGTGCGTGGGCTGACTGTTCAGGTCCGACACGGAACTGGCCAACACCTCGCCGGCCACGAAACGCGCGGCCTGCGCGGTGAGGATCGATGGCAGCGCGCGTGCGGCAGGGCCGTTGTTGTCGGCCGCGCCGGTTTGCAGACCGCTCTGCATTGCGTTTTGCACCCCGTTCTGCGCCGCGCCCATGCCCGCCTGCCGCGTGGCGCCACTTGGGGCGGCGGCGTCGTCGGCCTGGTTAGTCCAGTCGGGCGGCAATTGCGTGGCAGCGGCCACCAGCCGGTTTTGCGGTTCGCCCGCGAGGGTCGCCGGCGCACGCTGACCGGCTAGCCACGCCGCGAGATGGGCTTCGTAGAACAGGCCACTGTCGCTGACCGTCTGCTCGAGTGCGACGGCAAGCGCCGCAACCGGCACTTGGGCGGGCGCCACATTGGCGGTGCCCGTGGCACTCGTGGCACTCGCAGCACTCGTGGCACTCGCGGCACTCATGGCACTCATGGCACTCATGGCACTCATGGCACTCGCGGCACTCGCGGCACTCGCGGCACCGGTGGCAGCTGCGGCACCCGTGGCAGCCGGGTTGGCGTTTGCAGCGGCAGACGTGGCAGGCGTATCGAACAGCGCCAGGCCGTCAACTTCGATATCGAGCGCCGGCGCGGCTGGCCAGATCGGCGTCTGGCCGAGCACGGCGGGCGTCGCCTCGCCGCCCGCATGCGCGATCGCATTGAGCGTCAGCGCGACGGCGGACAGTGCGGTTTGTGCGGACGGCGGCGGCGCAGGCGGCGCAACGGTGGGTGTGGTGGTCGGCGCGGTATCGACGCCCGCCGCGCCGGTCTGCGAGGTGGTCGCGCTCCCCGGCGCGATGTTGAGCAAACTGTCGACCCGGCTCGAGAGCACCGAAGCGATGGCCGTGTCGATTCCGTTCATGCCGATTCCTTGGTCACATTGGCGGCAGCGCGCCCACGTTCCGCATCAGTCCATGCGGTCGGGCGCGGCAGCCGCATGCGGCGCGCGGGCACGCTCAGCGCGTGCCGTACAGTTCCTTGAGCACGCGTGTCGGCCGGCCGGCGAACAGCGCCGACAGATTGGCCATGCGCGGATTCGCCAGATCGCGGATAGCGGCGTCGTCCGCAAGGATCTGGCGGATCAGCGCGTATTTGCGCAGGCGCTCGGCCTCGTCGAGCTTGACACCGGCGTCGGCTTCCTTCAGCGCCTCCACCAGTTGCCGGTATTGCTCCTGCAAGTCGACCAGATCATTCCACCGTGCGCGCCGGGCAGCCATCAGCATGCGGCAGGAAATCGCTGCGACCGCTTCGTAGCGGGCAAAATAGTCTGCGTTCGATGTCATCTCATGCTTTCCGCGGCTGGCTGGGCTGCCATTCGCGCGATCTCAGGGGCAATCCCGACCCATGCTTCTTCGAGCGTCGCCAGCAGGCCGTCGACTTCGACCAGCATCGCCTCGCTCTGTTTGGTATTGGCTTCGAGCAGCCGTCGCGCCATGTAGCTGTATAGCGCGCTCAACCGCTCCGCAATCTCGCCGCCCGCCTCGAGGTTGAGCGACTGCTGCAGCCCGCTTTCAACGATGCGAATCGCCTTGCTGATGGCGATGCCGCGATCGGACACATTGCCTTGCTGCAAATGCATACGAGCCTGCGCGATAGCCTGCCTGGCACCCTGGTACAGCATCACGATCAGTCGATGCGGACTTGCGCCCATCACCCCTGTCTCGACACCGACGCGTGCGTACGCGCTGGCTCCAGCGTGTCCTGGGGAAAACATCGGCGCTCCTCCTCTCATACAGACTGCGGTTTGGTCGTGGCGTTGCCGTCCGGGACGCCGCGGCGCGCCGGAGTAAGCCTGTACCCGGGTTATCGGATATGCATCGACAAAGCTTTAGGCCGATGTAAGGAGGATTAAGGGCATATCGGGCACCGGTCAGCGCGTGCGGCACGCATGCAGATTCACGCAAGGCGGGCAGCGCGAGCGGCGCGCCGTCCGCGCTCCGTTCAGACCGACATCTGCGCGATCTCGTTGTAGGCGCTCACCAGCTTGTTGCGCACCTGCAGGCCGAACTGGAAACCGACGTTAGCCTTCTGCATGTCGACCATGACGTCGTTCAGCGAGACGTTCGCCGAACCCAGCTCGAACGCCTGCGATTCGCTCACCGCGGTCTTCTGATCGTTGCTGATCTTGTCGAGCGAATCCTTCAGCGCCGACGCAAAGCCGCCGGCGGTCGCCGCACCGGACTCGCCGGCCGCCGCCGGGCTGGTGCCGCCGGCCGCCTGCGCCGCCATCGACTGCAGCTGTTGCAGCGCCGACGACAGCGCGTTCACGGGCATGGTCATGTTCTCTCCGTTAAATGAATGACCGGCGCGTACAGCCGTACCGATCTGACCGAAAGCATAGCAGCGCCCCCATTTGGACAGCCCCGAAAGTAGGGGGGAAACCCGGCTCTATTCAAGCAATCGGGTTGAGCGGCGCTGCGGATAATTTCAATGGTGAAAGTCTCTGTCCGTGCGCCCGCCGACCCCCGGTGCGGCGGCAGGCGGCAGAACGCAAAGGCATCCCGGAGATACCCGACGCATGGATTCGTCAGCCAACTCTTTGATCAACCCCGATGCCCGCATGGGGCTGGCCGGTGCGCAGCCGGGCGCCGGCGCGGCCGGCAACGGCCAGGCCGGCGGCGCGGCCGACCTCGGCGGACTCGGTGGCATGGGCGGCAACTTCACCCAGCGTCTGTCGGGGCTCGCGCAGATGCGCGGCAACCCACGCGCGCCGCTGATCTTCGCGGTTGCGTTGCTGGTCGCGATCGTCGCCGGGTTGTTCCTGTGGTCGCGAGCGCCGGACTACAAGGTGCTCTACAGCAACCTGTCCGACCGCGACGGCGGCTCGATCATCGCCGCCCTCCAGCAAGCCAACATCCCCTACAAGTTCTCGGATAACGGCAGCGCCATCCTCGTGCCGTCCGAGCAGGTGCACGAGATGCGCCTGCGCCTCGCGTCGCAAGGCCTGCCCAAGAGCGGCTCGGTCGGCTTCGAACTGATGGACAGCCAGAAGTTCGGCATCAGCCAGTTCGGCGAGCAGATCAACTACCAGCGCGCCCTCGAAGGCGAACTGGAACGCACCATCGAATCGATTTCGACGGTGAAGTCGGCGCGCGTGCATCTGGCGATTCCAAAGCCGACCGTTTTCGTGCGCGACCGGGAAGCGCCGTCCGCGGCCGTGCTGGTGAATCTCTATCCGGGCCGCGTGCTCGACGAAGGCCAGGTGGTGGCGATCACCCACATGGTGTCGTCGGCGGTGCCGGAAATGCCGCTGCATGGCGTGACGATCCTCGACCAGGACGGCAACCTGCTGACCCAGCCGGCCAACGGCAGCGGTCTGGACGCGTCGCAGCTGAAGTATCGCCAGCAGATCGAGCGCAACACGCAGCAGCGCATCGACGCGATCCTCGCGCCGCTGTTCGGCTCCGGCAACGCGCACTCGCAAGTCAGCGCCGACATCGATTTCTCGCACAGCGAGCAGACCTCGGAAAACTACGGCCCGAACGGCAATCCGCTGCAGGCGGCGATCCGCAGCCAGCAGTCCAGCAGCGCCACCGAGATGTCGCAAGGCGGCGCGTCGGGCGTGCCGGGCGCGCTCTCGAACCAGCCGCCACAACCGGCGTCCGCGCCGATCACGGCGGCCAACGGTGCAAGCGGCGTGGTTACCACGCCGGTCAGCGACCGCAAGGACTCGACCACCAACTACGAACTCGACAAGACCGTGCATCACATCGACAGGCCGATGGGCGGCATCCGGCGTCTGTCGGTGGCGGTGGTGGTGAACTACATGCGAGTGGTCGACGCGAAGGGTCACGTGAGCATGCAGCCGGTCACCGCCGACAAGCTCGTGCAGGTCAATCAGCTGGTGAAGGACGCGATGGGCTTCGACGCGGCGCGCGGCGACTCGGTCAACGTGGTCAACAGCGCGTTCACTGCCGACGTCGACCCGAACGCCGACTTGCCGTGGTGGCGCACGCCGGACATGCTGGCGCTCGCCAAACAGATCGCGACGTATCTCGGCATCGGTGCGGTCGCCTTGTTCCTGTACTTCGTGATGGTGAAGCCAGCGTTGCGCCGCGCGTTCCCGCCGCCCGAACCCCCTGCCGTCCCCGCGCTGGCATCGCCGGAGGAGCCGGTGCTGCTGGACGGCATTCCGTCCATCGAAGGCGACGGCGCCGTGGTCGAGATCGAAAGCGACAGTGAGAAGCTCGCCCTCGAAAACGCGAAGCACAAATACGAGCGGAACCTGGAGTTCGCACGCAACATCGCGCGCCAGGATCCGAAGATCGTCGCAACCGTCGTGAAAAATTGGGTGTCCGATGAGCGCTGAAGGCGTAGTGAAGAGCGCACTCCTGCTGATGTCGATCGGCGAGGAAGAAGCCGCGCAGGTGTTCAAGTTTCTCGGGCCGCGCGAAGTCCAGAAGATCGGCGTCGCGATGGCCGCGCTGAAGAACGTGACCCGCGAGCAGGTCGACGAAGTGCTGCAGGAATTCGTGCGCGAGGCGGAGCAGCACACCGGCATGTCGCTCGATTCCAACGAGTACATCCGTTCGGTGCTCACCAAGGCGCTCGGCGACGACAAGGCCGGCGTGATCATCGACCGGATCCTGCAAGGCAGCGACACCAGCGGTATCGAAGGCCTGAAGTGGATGGATTCCGCGGCCGTCGCTGAACTCATCAAGAACGAGCATCCGCAGATCATCGCGACCATCCTCGTGCACCTGGACCGCGATCAGGCGTCGGAAATCGTCGCCTGCTTCACCGAGCGTTTGCGCAACGACGTGCTGCTGCGGATCGCGACGCTCGACGGTATCCAGCCGGCCGCGCTGCGCGAACTCGACGACGTGCTAACGGGTCTGCTGTCCGGCAGCGACAACCTCAAGCGCAGCCCGATGGGTGGCATCCGCACGGCGGCCGAGATTCTCAACTTCATGTCGAGCAATCATGAAGAAAGCGTCATCGAGAACGTTCGCACGTACGACGCGGAACTCGCGCAGAAGATCATCGATCAGATGTTCGTGTTCGAGAACCTGCTCGATCTGGAAGACCGCGCGATCCAGCTGTTGCTGAAGGAAGTGGAGTCCGAAGCGTTGATCATCTCGCTCAAGGGCGCGCCGCCCGCGCTGCGCCAGAAGTTCCTGTCGAACATGTCGCAGCGTGCGGCCGAACTGCTCGCCGAAGACCTCGATGCGCGCGGCCCGGTGCGCGTCTCCGAAGTCGAGACGCAGCAGCGCCGCATCCTGCAGATCGTGCGCAACCTGGCCGAGAGCGGTCAGATCGTGATTGGCGGCAAGGCGGAAGATGCGTATGTCTGATCCGAACTCCACAGCGAAGGCGAGCCTCTCGGCCTACCAGCGCTGGGAGATGGCCTCGTTCGATCCGGTGCCACCGGCGCCGCCGCCCGAACCCGAAGTCGACGACGGCGCGTTCGAAGCCGAACTCGAGCGCCTGCGCGAAGCAGCGCACGCCCAAGGCATCGCGTCCGGCCATGTGGCCGGCCAGGCGCTCGGCTACCAGGCCGGTTACGAGCAGGGTCATGCGCAGGGGTTCGAGCAGGGCCAAAGTGAAGCGCGCGAAGAAGCGGCGCGGCTCGCTGCGCTGGCCGCCACCTTCAAGGCGGCGCTCGACGGCGCGCAGGGTGCGATCTCCGAAACGCTCGTGACGCTGGCGCTGGACATCGCGCAGCAGGTGGTGCGCCAGCATGTGCAGCACGACCCGACCGCGCTGATCGCCGCCGCTCGCGAGGTGCTCGCCACCGAACCGGCACTGGCCGGCGCGCCCGCATTGATTGTGAGTCCTGCCGATCTGCCGGTCGTCGAAGCCTATCTGATGGAAGAACTGCAAGCGCGCGGTTGGACCGTGCGCACCGATGCATCGGTGGAGCGCGGCGGTTGCCGCGCGCAGGCCGGCACTGGTGAAGTGGACGCCGGCATCGACACGCGCTGGGAGCGCGTGGCGGCCGCGCTCGGCAAGGTGAGCACGTGGTGAAGCCGACGCTCGAAGAGATACGCGCGAGCGACCTGACGCCGCTCGAACGCGAACTGGCGCTGGCGTCGTTCGGCGCCGAGGCGCTCGCTGACGCGTCGCCGCAAACCGTGGAGCATGGCGCTTCTACAACGGCGGCGGCGGCGGGCGCCTCCAGCCTTGCACAACGACAGCCGGCAACGGAGCCGGCGGCGAGCCGCGAGCCGGCCGCTTCGGCGTTGCCTTCGAGCCTCGCTTCAAACGCCGCCGCTCACCTCCGCTACGATCCCGCGCTCGACAGCAATCCGCACATGCAGGCCTGGCGTGGCCGGCTCGACGCGCTACGCGAGCGCAACGCGCTCGCCCGGCCGTTGCGCGCCTGCGGACGCCTGACGCGCGCCGCCGGTCTGGTGCTCGAAGCCGTGGGCCTGCGCCTGTCGGTCGGCGCCGAAGTGATGATCGAACTGCCGCCCGGCAGTTCGTTGCCCGTGGCCGAAGCTGAAGTGGTCGGCTTCTCCGGCGACAAGCTGTTTCTGATGCCGACTACCGAAGTGATCGGCCTTCTGCCCGGCGCCCGAGTCTATCCGCTCGAAAGCGCACCCATCGCCGACCCGCTGGCGGGCGCGAAGCGTCTGCCAGTCGGCTGGGAACTGCTTGGCCGCGTGCTCGACGCGTCCGGCCGTCCACTCGACGGGCTCGGCCCGCTCGGCGCGCCTGCCGACGCGCCGCTGTCCGCGCCGGTCATCAATCCGCTGAACCGCGAGCCGATTCACCAGGTACTCGATGTCGGCGTGCGCGCGATCAACGCGCTGCTGACCGTTGGCCGCGGCCAGCGCATGGGGCTGTTCGCCGGCTCGGGCGTCGGCAAGTCGGTGCTGCTCGGCACGATGGCGCGCTACACCTGCGCCGAGGTGATCGTGATCGGCCTGATCGGCGAGCGTGGCCGCGAAGTGAAGGAATTCATCGAACAGATTCTCGGCGCAGAGGGTCTCGCGCGCTCGGTGGTGATCGCCGCTCCCGCCGACGTGTCGCCGCTTTTGCGGATGCAGGCCGCCGCCTATTCGACCTCGCTCGCCGAATATTTCCGCGATCAGGGCAAGCACGTGCTGCTGCTGATGGATTCGCTGACGCGTTACGCGATGGCGCAGCGCGAGATCGCGCTCGCGGTCGGCGAGCCGCCTGCGACCAAAGGCTATCCGCCTTCGGTGTTCGCCAAGCTGCCGGCGCTCGTCGAGCGGACCGGCAACGGCCCGGCGGGCGGCGGCTCGATCACCGCGTTCTACACCGTGCTGACCGAAGGCGACGACCAGCAGGACCCGATCGCCGACTCCGCGCGTGCGATTCTCGACGGCCATATCGTCTTGTCGCGCTCGCTCGCCGAGGCCGGCCACTATCCGGCGATCGACATCGAAGCGTCGATTAGCCGGGCAATGACCGCGTTGATCGACGATGACCATCTGAACCGGACGCGTATGTTCAAGCAGATGCTCTCGCGCTATCAGCGCAACCGCGATCTGATCAATGTCGGCGCGTATTCGGCAGGACGCGACGCGGTGCTCGACCGTGCGATCGCGCTGTATCCGCGGATGGAAGCATTTTTGCAGCAGGGTTTTCGGGAATGCGCAAACTTTGAACCGAGCGTCGAGATGCTGAACGCTCTGTTTGCCTGAGGAGGCTGACGACGATGGCGAAACACTTTCCGATCAAGACGCTTGTCGGCCTCGCCAAGGACGATGTGGATGCAGCGGCGCAACGTCTGGGCCGTGCGCAGCGCGAGCGCAACGACGTGCAGACGCAGCTCGACTCGCTCGTGCAGTACCGCGACGAATATCATGCGCGCTTCAACGCGACCGCGCAGAGCGGAATGCCGGCTGGCAACATGCGCAATTTTCAGGCGTTCATCGACACGCTCGACGCGGCCATCGAACAGCAGCGCAATCTGCTGGCCGCCGCCACTGCGCGCGTCGAGGCTGCCAAGCCCGACTGGCAGCGCCAGAAGCAGAAGCTCGGCTCGTACGAAGTGCTGCAGGCACGCGGCGAGGCAGCCGAAGCGAAAACCGCGGCGCGCCGCGATCAGCGCGACGCCGACGAATTCGCCGCGCGAGTTCTGCGAATGCGCGCCGAAGGCGTCTAACCCGAAGCGAGCACCATCTCGCCTGACCGAACACCTCGTTTGACGGATTGACAGGACTCCTTATGTCGCTTCTTTCACAGATCGGCTCGCTGCTTGGCTCCACCGGCACTACCTCGACCAATGCGGCGATGGCCGCCGCGGCGAACGCCACGCCGTTCTCGCAGACCTTGCAGCAGAGCATCGACCAGCAGAACAGCGCGGCGGCGCAAAGCGCGAGCCAGCAGCAGGCTGCGGCGTCGTCCTCGGCGGCGGCGTCGAGCGTGCACGACTCGCCGCCGCCCGCCGCCCGCGCCACCAGCAGCGCGAGCGACACGAGCAGCAGCAGCGGCAGCAGCGCGAGCGACACGAGCAACAGCTCAGGCAGCAGCTCAAGTGGCAGCGGCGCGACTGGCACGGCGACGTCCGCCTCGCCGGCGAGCAACACGCAACAGGCTTCGACCGGCAAAACCGCGGCGACGCCGTCCAGGTCCAGCAATACGACGAACCGGACCGACGCGGGCGCAGCGGCGGCAGCGGCGGCAGCGGCAGCGGCCGCCGCCCAGGCCCAGGCTCAACTACAAGCCCAACTGCAGGCACAAGCCCAGGCGCAGGCCGACGCGAACAGCGCCACGGCGACCACCAGCGACTCCGCCATCGCCACGACCGCCACCGACGCCCTGACAGCGTTGGCCGGCACGGCCGCGAGCGCGACGACCGCCGCTACGTTGGTCAAAAAAACCGCCGCCACCGATCCAACGTCGGTGCAGGACGCGCTGCAAGCAGCACTCGCCGCGCTCGCAGGTGGCCAGGGCGCCGTGTCGACGCAAGCGTTGGCGAGCGGCGCGGCCGTGCATGCCGCGACAGCGTCGAGCGCACTGGCGAGTGCGACCAGCGCGGTGAGCGCAACGGCGAACGGCAAGACGTCGGCGACCGGTTTGCTCGGTGACGGCAAGGGATCGAACGCCTCCAAAGCCGCGTTGACGTCGACCGCGACGGCAACGGCAACGGAGGCGGCGACGCCAACCGATCCCACGGCGGAAAAATCGGCGCTCGACTCGCTGACCGCGACGACTGCCAGCAGCGCGCAGGCCGACAACCCATCGTCCTTCAAGAGCGCGGTCGACGCCGCGAACGCGGCACTGGCCGCAACGCAAGCGGCAGCTACTGCGGCGAGCACGACGGCTGCCGCGCAGACCACCGGCAACGCGAGCGCGGCGGACGCCGCGAACGCGCTCGCGCCGCAGGTCGGCACAACCGACTGGGAAGATGCGCTGAGCCAGAAGGTGGTGTTCCTGTCCAACGCGCATTCGCAGAGCGCGGAGCTGACCTTGAATCCGAAGGATCTCGGCCCGCTTCAGGTTGTCTTGCAGGTTGCCGATAACCATGCACATGCGTTGTTCGTCTCGCAGCACCAGTCGGTCAGAGAGGCCGTCGAAGCGGCATTGCCGAAGCTGCGCGAGGCGATGGAATCCAACGGCATCGGGTTGGGCAGCGCGAGCGTGAGCGACGGCTTCGCGCGCCAGAGCAGCGGCCAGCAAAACGCCGACTCAGGCCGCTCCGGCGGCAAGTCGAGCGGCAGCGGTTCGTTTGCCGGCAACGGCACGTCCGACGCAATCGACACCGTCGACACGGTCGCCAACGTCGCCGTGCAGCGTACGGTGGGGCTTGTCGACACGTTCGCCTGACGGTTTGCCACCGACGCGGCATGCGCCGGTCCGTCCACGCATTGGCCGTTTGCTGACCTGATTCCGGTCGGGCAGCGTGCGCCCTGTCGTGCGCCCTGTCGTGCGCCCTGTCGTGCGCCCTGTCGCGCGCCCTTTCGGACGCTCCGAGCGCGCCGGCCGCGTGTCGAAACATCGCCACGCTGCGTCCGGGGCTGCCTGCCCGCGGGCATGTCCCTGCCGGCTATCCAACCCAAAAACCAGAGATAGCCTGCAATAACCCTTCTTTTCGGCCCATCACCGCACACTCAAATCAACAACAATCACCATCACCAGCACTAAAGGCAAGCAAAGCAAACCTCATGGCAACCACGACCGCAACCCAGCAAGCCGCGCCCGCCTCGCCGGGCCCCTTGAAGCGCATCATCCTGATCGCCCTCATCGCGATCATCGCCGCAGGCGCAGCCGGCGCGGGTGTGTGGTTCTTCATGTCGAAACGCGCTCCGGCCGCCGCTTTGGCCGACGCCGGTCCAGCCCCCGTCGCGGCGCCGCTGTTCTTCCCGCTCGAATCGATGACGGTCAACCTGCAATCGGACGACGGCCAGCCGCACTTCCTGCGCATCGGCCTGACGCTCAAGCTCGGCGATGCGGCAGCCCAGCAGCAGCTCACCGACCATATGCCGGAAGTGCGCAGCCGCATTCTGCTCGCGCTGTCGAACAAGCATCCGGAAGAACTCGCGCCGCTCGAAGGCAAGCGCGCGCTCGCCGAAGAACTCAAGACGCTGATCGAGCAGCCCACCGACAAGGGCACCGCGCCGATCCACGTGCAGGACGTGCTGTTCACCGAATTCGTCGTGCAGTGACGCTCAGTGACGTTATCTAGCGCTGCCATCATCAACCGCCACGGGACGCACGAGGAATAAGCAATGGGCCACGAAGAGTTCATGTCCCAGGAGGAGGTCGATGCCCTCCTCAAGGGCGTCACCGGCGAGTCCGACTCGGAAGCCGAGCAAGGCGACCGGGCGGGTGTACGCCCATACAACATCGCGACGCAGGAACGCATCGTCCGGGGCCGGATGCCCGGCCTCGAAATCATCAACGACCGTTTCGCGCGTCTGTTGCGCGTCGGCATTTTCAACTTCATGCGGCGTTCGGCGGAAATCTCGGTCGGTCCGGTGAAGGTGCAGAAGTACAGCGAATTCACCCGCAACCTGCCGATCCCGACCAACCTGAACCTCGTCCACGTGAAGCCGTTGCGCGGCACGTCGCTGTTCGTGTTCGACCCGAACCTGGTGTTCTTCGTGGTCGATAACCTGTTCGGCGGCGACGGGCGTTTCCATACGCGCGTCGAAGGACGCGACTTCACGCAGACCGAGCAGCGCATCATCATGAAGCTGCTCAATCTGACCTTCGAGCACTACGCGACGTCGTGGAAAAGCGTGCGCCCGCTGCAGTTCGAATACGTGCGCTCGGAAATGCACACGCAGTTCGCCAACGTCGCGACGCCCAACGAGATCGTCATCGTCACGCAGTTCTCGATTGAGTTCGGCACGACGGGCGGCACGCTGCACATCTGCATGCCGTATTCGATGATCGAACCGATCCGCGACATCCTGTCGTCGCCGATCCAGGGCGAGGCGCTCGAAGTCGACCGCCGCTGGGTTCGCGTGTTGTCGCAGCAGGTGCAGGCAGCCGAAGTGGAATTGACCGCCGACCTCGCGCAGTTGCCGGTCACGTTCGAACAGATCCTGAACATGCGCAAAGGCGATGTTCTGCCGATCAACATTCCCGAGCACATCACGGCGAAAGTCGACGGCGTGCCGGTGATGGAATGCGGCTACGGAATTTTCAATGGTCAGTACGCGTTGCGGGTCCAGAAGATGATCAGTGCAGCCGAAACGATGAAGGAAGGTGGATATGAGTGACCTGAACGCGAAGCCCGAGGACGAGCTGGCCGCTGGCGAGCAACTGGCCGCCGGCGCGGCGAGCACCGAGGACGACGACGCGATGGCCGACTGGGCCAGCGCGCTCGCCGAGCAGAACCACAACGCGGAAATCAACACCACGGCGGCCGGCGTGTTCCAGCCGCTGTCGAAAGTCGAGCCGACCTCGACGCGCAACGACATCGACATGATCCTGGACATTCCGGTCCAGATGACCGTCGAACTCGGCCGCACCAAGATTGCGATCCGCAACCTGCTGCAGCTCGCGCAAGGTTCGGTGGTGGAACTGGACGGCATGGCCGGCGAACCGATGGACGTGCTGGTCAACGGCTGCCTGATCGCCCAGGGCGAAGTGGTGGTCGTGAACGACAAGTTCGGTATCCGTCTGACCGACATCATCACGCCGTCCGAACGTATCCGGAAGTTGAATCGATGACACGCATTACCGGTCGCGCCGTGCCGCACGCTGCGCGCGACGTTCTGTTGCGGGCCGCGGTCGCTGCGGCCATCACGGCCACGCTCGACGCGCCGCTCGCCGCGCAGGCGGCCGACATGAACGCGGTCAACCACGCCGCAAGCATCGCTTCCACTGTCGGCGCCGGCACGGCCGTCCCGGCGCTCGGCTTCGGTGCGGTATTGCAAACGATCGTCGGCCTGCTGGTCGTGATCGGTCTGGTGTTCGGTTGCGCCTGGCTCGCGCGCCGCTTCGGCTTGCAGCCGGGCAATCGCGGCGGTCTCGTGAAGACCGTCGGCGGTGCGTCGCTCGGCGGCAAGGAACGGGTCGCGGTGGTCGAGATCGGCGACACGTGGCTCGTGCTCGGCGCGGCGCCCGGCAATGTGCGTCTGCTGCATACGATGCCAGCGGGCGCCGCCGCGCTCGATGCCGTCGCTGGCACGACTCAGCCTCAACCCGGCGCGCATGCGCCGTTGCCTGGCAGCTTCGCTTTACGCTTTCGCGATGCTCTGAAAGGCGAGGTGGGCAAACGTTTCAACGTGCAAGGCGGCGGGGACCGGTAATGCAGTTCAGTTCAACGCAGTTCAGTCCAATGCAGCTGAGTCCCCAGCCGGCGCATCATGCGCGCGCTGCTCGCGGCGCTACCGCTGCTGCGCAAGTCGTCGCCGTGCTGCGCCGCTGCGCGCCGAAGCTTGTGCCTGTGATCCTGCCGGCGCTGATGCTCGCGCTGCCGACGCTGTCGTTCGCGCAAACCGCTGGTCTGCCGGCCTTCAACACGAGCCCCGGTCCGAACGGCGGCACGACCTACTCGCTGAGCGTGCAGACGATGCTGCTGCTCACGATGCTGTCGTTCCTGCCGGCGATGGTGCTGATGATGACGAGCTTCACGCGCATCATCATCGTGCTGTCGCTGCTGCGCCAGGCGCTCGGCACGACCACCACGCCGCCCAACCAGGTGCTGATCGGACTCGCGCTGTTTCTCACGCTGTTCGTGATGTCGCCGGTGCTCGACAGGGCTTATAACGAAGGTTACAAGCCGTTTTCCGATGGCACGATCGCGATGGACCAGGCGGTCTCGCGCGGCGTCGCGCCGTTCAAGACTTTCATGTTGCGTCAAACCCGCGAAACCGATCTCGCGCTGTTCGCCCGCATCTCGCACGCGGCGCCGATGCAAGGTCCGGAAGACGTGCCGTTGTCGTTGCTGGTGCCATCGTTCGTGACCAGCGAATTGAAGACCGGCTTCACGATCGGCTTTACGATTTTCATCCCGTTCCTCATCATCGACATGGTGGTGGCGAGCGTGCTGATGTCGATGGGGATGATGATGGTGTCGCCCGCCACCATCTCGCTGCCGTTCAAGCTGATGTTGTTCGTGCTGGTCGACGGCTGGCAGCTGCTGCTCGGCTCGCTCGCGCAGAGTTTCGTTTAACCGCACATCGTGCCTTTCACGCTTCCGGACCCGTCACCATGAATCAGGAATCCGTCATGACGCTCGCGCACCAGGCCATGTATGTCGGCCTGCTGCTCGCCGCGCCGCTGCTGCTGGTCGCGCTGGTGGTCGGTCTGGTGGTGAGCCTGTTCCAGGCCGCCACGCAGATCAACGAAAGCACGCTGTCGTTCATTCCCAAGCTGCTGGCGATTGCCGTCACGCTGGTGATCGCCGGCCCGTGGATGCTGACGACCATGCTCGACTATCTGCGCCAGACGCTCGCCAACATTCCGACGCTCGTCAACTGAGCGCCGCGCCGGTCCCCACTTCTTCCCTCGCGCGATGTTCTCCGTCACCTACGCGCAACTGAACACCTGGCTCACCGCGTTCCTGTGGCCGTTCGTGCGGATTCTCGCGCTGGTCGCCACCGCGCCGGTGCTCGGCAACCGCTCGGCGCCGATCCGCGTGAAGATTGGCCTTGCGGCCTTCACCACGATCATCGTCGCGCCCACGCTCGGCGCGCTGCCGCAAGTCACGGTGTTCTCCGCCGAAGGCGTGTGGATCATCGTCAACCAGTTCCTGATCGGCATCGCGCTCGGCGTGACCATGCAGATCGTGTTTCAGGCGATCAGCGCGACCGGTGACTTCGTCGGCCTCGGCATGGGTCTCGGCTTTGCCACCTTCTTCGACGCGCAGGCGAGCAGTTCGAGCCAGGTGCTGTCGAGCTACATGAACACCATCGCGATGCTGGTGTTTCTGGCAATCGACGGCCATCTGCAGATGATCGGCGCGCTGCTCGCCACGTTCCAGTCGGTGCCGGTGTCGGCGAACATTCTCGGCGCGCCCGGTTGGCGCACGCTGGCGAATTTCGGCAGCACGGTGTTTTCGGCGGGGCTGCTGCTGTCGCTGCCGGTGGTCGTCGCGCTTCTGATCACCAACCTCGCGCTCGGCATTCTGAACCGCGCCGCGCCGCAGATCGGCGTGTTCCAGATTGGCTTCCCGCTGACCATGCTGATCGGCTTGCTGCTTCTGCAGTTGATGATCCCGAACATGATTCCGTTCTTCACACGGCTGTTCGACGTCGGCATCGATCAGATGGGACGCGTGGCGGCAGGATTCAGATAGCACGCGTCTCTTTCGCATCAGGGTACGCAAAACGAAGCAGGGCGGAACCGGCTCGCACCGGTTCCGCCCTGCTTTGTTTCAAGCCGCGCGTGCGGTCAGCTCAGGTACTGGAACAGCGACATGTTCTGGATTTTCGCGAATGCCTGTTGCGCCGCTTGCAGCGCGGTCTGCGTCATCGTGTACTTGCTGATCGTCTTTGTCATGTCGGTCTGCGTCAGGTCAGCAAGATTGCTCGACGTTTGCAGCGTGTTGGTCTGCGTGACCGTCTGCAGCGCCTGCACTTCCTGCTCACGGCCGCCTACCGCTGCTTGCGCGGTCACGATATTGTTCATCGTGTTCTCGAGCTGGGTCATGCTGGTGGTCAGCGCGCTCTGGAAACTGGCCGTCGAGGCGCCGGTGGTAACCGGTGTTTGCAGTGTGGTGATCAACTGGCTCAGATTGGCGAACACGTCCATGCTGCCTTGCGTGGCCGGCGTCACTGTGAAACTGTCGCCTGCGTTCGGCGCGCCGGTGATCGTGACCGACTGACCGCCAATCGTGATGGCCGAACCGGACGTGAACGTCTGGGCCGCGCTCGTGGTCACCGCGCCGGTCGCCGGATTGGTCTGGCTGATGGTGTAGGTGGTCGCCGATGAAAAGGCGATCGAATACTTGTCCGCATTCGTCGGATCGGTCGGATTGTTCAGGCTCACCTGGCTCACCACGCCGGTGCCGGTGTTGCCGGTGGCCGCGGCCGGCACCGAACTCGTACCGATCGGCGCCACGCTGCCGAAGATCGCAATGCCGTTGTCGCCGGTCTGCACGATGTGCGAGTCGGTGACCTGTACGGCAGGCGTGCCGGTGTCGCCCGAATAGGTCACGACGCCGGCGGCGTTGGTGGTGTACGGCTGCGCGGTGCTTTGATAACCGGCGAACAGATAGTTGCCCTGCGGATCGGTCGAATTGGCAAGCGTCATCAACTGGCTGCGCAAGCTTTGGAGTTGCGTCGCGATCGAGCCGCGATCGCCGTCGTTGAGCGAACCGTCGCCGGCGCGCAGCACCAGCGTGTGAATGCTTTGCAACACGGTGTTGACGCTGCCGAGCGTGGTGTCTTCCTGCTGCAGCGAGGCGAGCGCGGTGGTCTGATTGGTCGTGTACTGCGCGAGAGTCGTCCCCGTCGTGCTCAACTGCACCGCCTGCGCCGCGCCGAGCGGATTGTCCGACGGTGTGGAGAGGCTCACGCCGCTCGAAATCTCGGCGTACAACTGCGACAACTGAGCTTGCTGATCGCTCATCGTCGCCACGTTCATGCTGAAGTACTGCGTACTGGAGATGCGCATGTTCAACGCCTCACTGGAAGATGCCGAGCAACGTCTGGAACAGGGTCTGCGCGGTCTGAATGACCTTGCTGTTGGCCTGATAGAGCTGCTGATACTGAAGCAGGTTGGCTGCTTCCTCATTAAGGTTCACGCCCGACACCGACTGCTGCGCGGTGGTGATCTGCGTCACCAGCGACGTCTGTGCCGTGCTGGCGGTCTGAACCTGGTTGGTCTGGTTGCCGATCTGGTTGACGTAGTTCGCATACGCGCCCGTCAGCGTGACCGTGCCGCCCGACATCACTTTCGCAGTGGAGAGGTTCGACAGCGCTAGCGCGTTGCGGCCGTCGTTGGACGCGCCGGTATTCGGGCCGATGGTGAACGTGTCGCCCGCGGCCGGTGCGCCGCTGAGCGTCACCGACACGTTGTTCATCTGGCCGGCGGTCGCGTTGTTGATCGTGAGCGCGGCGCCCGTGCTCGACGAATACGGCACGACGGTCGCCGTGCTGGCGATCGTGTACGTGGTCGCGGGCGAGCCCGCCACCGTCACCGTCGAACCTGCCGGGAAGCCGGACAGGCCCGTGCCGTCGTACGAGAGCGTGGTAGTCGAGTTCGGCATGGTGTAGCCGGCCGTCACCGTGCCTTGCGTGATCGTGCCGGTGCCGGTGTTGCTCGATGAGGCCGCGGCCAGCACCGGCGCCGCGGCGGCAATTGCCGATGCGTCGGTGGTGGCGGCCGCGAAGCTGTTCAGCGCGCCACGGGTCGGCTCGACCGTGAACGAGTCGCCGGCATTCATCGTGCCGGTGGTCGAGAAATTCAGGCCGTTGATCGGCTGGCTCAGGCTGGTCGCCGAACCCACTACCGAGCCCGTCGAATTGTCGGTCAGCGTGTAGGTCGTGCCGTTGTAGGCCAGTGTGTAGTCGCCGGTGCTCGGTTGCGTGGCGTCGGCGAACGATACGTTCAGCGTCGCGTTGCCGGTGTTTTGCGTATTCGCGTAGACCGTCGGGCTGCCCACCGAGAACAGCGCGCTCCCCTTCGCGCCGGCGAGCGTAATGCCCAGCCCGTTCTGCGCGTTGACCTGCGAGGCGAAGCTCACGGCAATCGCGCCGAGTTGCGCTTCGCCCGGATCGAGCGTCTGACTGCGGAATGCGACCAGACCGCCGAGCGTGCCGCCTTCGATCTTGCTGTCAGGCAGGTTTTGCGGCGTCGCGGCCGGATTGGCGCCGGCCTGGCCGAGATACTGCACGGACAGTTCGCTGGTGTCGCCCGTCGAAGACGCGGTGCCCAGGTTGTAGCTGTTGCCGGCCGACACGAGCGGCTGGCCGTTGCTCATGAATACGCTGTAACTGCCGTTGCTGTTGACGACCTGCACGCCGATCAGCTGCGACAGGTTGGACACGGCGAGATCGCGCTGATCCAGCAACTGGTTCGGCGGCTGGCCTTGCGTGCTGGCCGCGGCGATCTGACCATTCAACTGCGCGATCTGCTGCGAGTAGCTGTTGATCTGCGAGACGGTGTTGGTGAGCTGCGTGTTGACGCTCTGGCGCAGCGCGTCGTATTGCTGACCCGCGGCATTGATCTGGTTTGCCAACGTCTGCGCGGCGCTGATTGCGGTCTGCCGCGTGGCGAGACTCGACGCACTGTTCGAGACGTTCTGCAAGCTGGTGAAGTAACTGGTGATCGCGCTCGCAATCCCGGAGGTCGGGCTGCCGATCACATTGTTCAGTTGCGAAATCAGCGAGTTGTAGGTCGACAGCGAGCTGCTCGACGACTGCGCGTTGTTCAGTTCAGTGGTCAGATACTGGCTGTACTGGCGCTTCACGGTGACCGTCGTGACGCCTTGCGGCAGATAGCCCGAACCCGTGTACTGGCCGTCGCTTTCCGCGTACACCGGCGTTTCGATGGTGTAGCCGGCCGTCGACGCGTTGCTGATGTTCTGGCCAGTCGTCGTGAGTCCCCACTGGGCTGCGTTCAGTCCACTGAGGCCGAGATTGATGAGATTGGACATTCGTCATCCTGAAGGGCGACACCGCAGACATGCCGCCGCGTTACTTGAACATCCTGTTTAACGGCCCGCGGCGTGAAAAATTAAGGGCCATTCCGAGGCGTGCGCGACGTTTGTTGCAACGTTTGCGAGGCTTGCCTCACGCGCTTGTGATAGGGCTCGCGTGACGCGGGCAGCCTGCACGCATCCCTCATGCATCCCTCAGTATCCGAGCGCGTTGCCAGTCCAGCCTTCGCTCAGCGCACCAGCGAACGCCGCTTCATTTCAAGCTGCGTAATCAGACGTTGCAGCGTGTTTTCAGCACTGCCCGGCAGCGTCACAAAACGGAAACCGAGTTGATAGCGCCGCGTGCCGTTCGGCAGCGCGGTGGCGCGATGCGACACGAGTTGCAGATCGAGCGAGAGCCGGCCAAGCCCCCCGCCGAACGACAACTCGCAATCCAGCAGACGCGTGCCCATCGGCAGTTCGGCCACGCGCTCGTCGGTGGTGCGCATGCCGACGCCGCCGAGCGACAGGTCGTGCACTTCGAAGCGGAACGTGTCGCCTTCCGGGAGCCGGCCGCTGCACATGTACGGATTGAGAATGGGCGCATCGACACGGAAATATTCGCGGCGTTGCACGTAAAACAGCACCTCGGGGAAGTCGGCCTCGAATGCGGGTAGTCCTTCGAAACGCGTCTCGCGCGGCGTCGCGGTCGCGAACTCGACGCGCACGCCGTCCGGCGTCGCGTGAAACTGACAGCGCGGCGCGGCCAGCAGGCCATTGTTCTGCTCGGGCAGCGCGCCCCAATCGAAGGTGAAGGTGCGCCCGCGTACGTCAACGTCGAGCAGGCGCGTCACCAATTGGCCGCCGGCATATTCGACGGTGAGGAAATCGGCGCGATTGACGAGGTTGCGCAACTGAACGCCGATCTCAAGCGGGTTGCGACGGCCGAAATCGGGAGCGCCTTCGTCTTGCGGGGCGTGCGGCTGACCGTGCGGGTCGGTCTGACCGTTCGACTGGTTCATATCCATGGGCTTGCCGGTATGCATGTTCTTGCGGGCGCGTGCCAAGGCTGCTGCCGTGGCTTTCTCGCAACCTTCATGAAAGCCGCGGCACGCGCATTCTGCCGGAACTTACGACGGTTTCCGGCATTGTGTCTAACTCGTTAGCGGCAGCATCGGGCCAAAATTTAGGGGCCCGGAATGAAAATATTTGCCGCAAACGTTAAAACGCAATTTGCCTGTCGTGGCTGGACCGGCCACCCGAAGGGCGGCTGGTCTCGTCCGGCTTGCCATGCGCCTTGCCCCATCACATCCATGCTTTTTGATCGGCAAAATCAACCTGCTTCAGGCGAGCGCCAGTGAATCTCGCACTCGCGCCGCTTTGCCCGATCGACGGCAGATCAGCCCATCTTCTGCATGATGGACATCAGTTTCTTCGCGTAGTGTGGGTCGGTCGCATAGCCCGCGCGCTGCATGCCGTTGGCAAAGCCGTTCACGTCGTGCGAGGAATTGATCACCTGCGCATAACGCGGGTTGTCCTTGAGCATGCTCGCGTAGTCGGTCATCGCTTCCTGATACGAATCGTACGCGCGGAATTTCTCGACGGTGCGCTGCGGCTTGCCGTTCACATACTCGGTCGTCACGGTCGACACGGTCTTGCCGGTCCAGTCCTTGGTCGCCTTGATACCGAACACGTTGTGGCTGGTCGAGCCGTCGGCCTTCTTGATCTCGCTCTTGCCCCAGCCCGATTCGAGCGCGGCCTGGCCGATGATGAAGCGCGCCGGAATGCCGGTCGCGGCGCTCGCGGCCTGGGCCGGCGCGGCCAGCTTGTCGACGAACGCGTCCACCTTCGGCGAACTGCCGTCGCCGCGCAACGGCGGCGTCAATGCGCTATTGGCCGAGTAGCCCTTGCCCATCGCCAGCTGACCGTTGGCCTGGGCGTTGCCAAAGGCTTTCGCGAGCGCGTTCAGCGCCGCGGTCTGGCCTTCGTCGCCGCCGCTGCCGCCGCCCAGCGCATTGGCCATGCCGGCAAGCCCGCCGGCGCCGCCCGCACCACTTGCGCCGCCGCTCACCTGCATGCCTTGATTGCGCATCAGCTGCTTGAGCATCGCATCGGCCACGCCGATGCCCTTCTTCGATAACTGTTGCGCCAACTGCTGATCCATCATCGACGTGAAGGTGGCGCTATCGTGCGAATCGAACGGACCGTCCTGGGGCGTCGCGTCGCGCATGCTCTTCAACATCATCTGCGTGAAGACGGCGTCGAACTGCTGCGCAGCCATCTTCATGCCGGCTTGCGGCGAAGCCTTGGCTTGCGCGCTCAGGCTGGCGAAGCCCTGTACGTCGAGGGCAAACCGCTGGGTCAGGTCGTTCGCGGTATTGGTCGTATCCGAATTCATCTGGCGTCTTCCTTAGATGATTTCCAGGTCGGCGCGCAACGCACCCGCCGCCTTCATGGCCTGCAGGATCGACATCAGATCCGCGGGCGTCGCACCCAATGCATTGAGTGCCTTCACCACTTCGGCGAGATTCGCGCCGGCGGTCACGAGCTTCAATGCGCCGTTGTCCTGCTTCATCTGAATCTGCGACTGCTGCGCGACCACCGTCTGGCCGTTCGAGAACGCACCCGGCTGGCTCACCACCGGCTGCGTGTTGATCACCACCGAGAGATTGCCGTGTGCGACCGCGCAGTTCTGCAGCGTGACCATCTGGTTCATCACGATCGAGCCGGTGCGCGCGTTCAGGATCACCTTAGCGGCGGCCTGTGCCGGCCTGATGTCGAGATTCTGCAATTGCGCCATGAACGACACCTGCTGCTGCGGATCGCTCGGCGCGCGCAACTGGATGGTGCGGCCGTCGAGCGCCGTGGCGGTGTCGCTGCCGAACGCGTTGTTGACGGCCGCGACCACGCGTTGCGTGGTGTCGTAGTCCATCTCGTTCAGATCGAGCTGCATGGTGCCCGCCTGCGATACCGAGGTCGGCACCGCGCGTTCGACGATCGCCCCGCCGGCGATGCGACCCGCGGCGAGCGTATTGACCTGCACCTTGCTGCCGTTGGCGCTCGCGCCGGCGCCGCCGACCGCCAGGTTGCCCTGGCCGAGCGCGTACACCTGGCCGTCGGCGCCCTTGAGCGGCGTGAGCAGCAGCGTGCCGCCGCGCAGGCTCTTGGCATTGCCGAGCGACGACACGGTGACGTCGATCGCTTCGCCCGGCCGTGCGAACGGCGGCAGCACCGCCGTCACCATCACTGCGGCGACGTTCTTCAACTGGATGTTCGACAGCGACGACTGCGAGTTGCTCGACCCCGCCGCCTGGTTGTTGATCGAGATGCCGAGGTTCGCCAGCATGTTGGCGAGCGTCTGCGTGGTGAACGGCGTCTGGGTGGTCTGGTCACCCGTGCCGTCGAGGCCGACCACCAGTCCGTAGCCGATCAACGGATTGTCACGCACGCCCTGGATCTGCGCGAGATCCTTGAGCCGTTCGGCACGTGCGGGGGTGACGGCCGGCAACGCCGCGCATGCGAGCGCGGCGAACGCGAGCGCACGGCCCGCGCGGGCTAGGGTCGCCAACCCGGCGCGGCGCATCGACGCGATGGAGCTTGCGCCAGCGCAAAGAGCGGAGATAGGTCGCATGATCACCACGGCGCCACGTTGAGGAAGAACCGCTGCAGCCAGCCCATGTTCTGCGCTTCGTCGATATAGCCCTTCGCGGAGTATTCGATTTTCGCGTCGGCCACCTGGGTCGAGTAGACAGCATTCAGGCTGGAAATCGTGTTCGGGTTCACCACACCGGAGAAGCGCACGAACTCGTTGCCCTGGTTGATCAGCATCTGCTTCTCGCCGCTCACGATCAGGTTGCCGTTCGCTTGCACGCCCGTCACCGTGACGGTGATCGTGCCGTTGAACGTATTCGACGCATTCGCGCCGCCGGTGCCGGCAAACACGTTGGCGCCGCTCGCGCTCAAATTGGCCTTGCCGAACAGCCCGCCGAGAAAGCCCGCGGTCGGCACGCTGAAGTTCGTGTTGCCGTTGTGGCCCGCATTGGCGCCCGAGGACTTGGTCGCGTTGATGTTTTCGGCAATCACGATCGTGATGATGTCGCCGACATTGCGCGGCCGCTGGTCTTCGAACAGCGGCCGGCCCGCGTAGCCGGGGTTGAAGATCGAGCCCGGCGCCTGAGCCTGCGGCGGGACCGGCGGCACCGCGATCATCGGCTGCTGCGTGATCGGCTCTTTCGGCACGAGACCGCAAGCGCCCAGGGCCGCGAGCAGCGTGAGCTGCACGAGCGCCTGAGCCGTGCGCGAATGAACCGGGATGCGTGAGAAGTGCGACATCTTGATTACCGCCTTTAATTCCCAGTCCCTCAAACCTGCATCTGGCTGAGGGTTTGCAGCATCTGGTCGGAGGTCGTCACGGCCTTGCTGTTGATTTCGTACGCGCGCTGCGTCTGGATCATGTTCACCAGTTCCTGCACCACGTTCACGTTCGACGCTTCCACATAGCCCTGATTCAGCGTGCCGGCGCCGTTCAGGCCCGGCTGCGCGATGTTCGGCGCGCCCGACGAAGCCGTTTCCGAGAACAGGTTTTCGCCCTTCGCATCCAGACCGGCCGGGTTGATGAAGGTGGCGAGCTGCATCGAGCCGAGCTGCTGGCTATTGGTCGAACCGGCGACCGTGATCGACACCACGCCGTCGCTGCCGATGGTGAGCGACGTCGCGTTGGTCGGGATCGTGATGGCCGGAATCACCTGATAGCCGCTCGACGTGACGAGCTGCCCTTGCGCGTTGGTCTGGAACGAACCGTCGCGCGTGTAGGCGGTGGTGCCATCGGGCATCTGCACCTGGAAGAAACCTGCTCCGTTGATTGCGATGTCCTTCGAGTTACCGGTTTGCTGCAGGTTGCCCTGGGTATACAGACGCTCGGTCGCGACCTGTTGCACACCGGTGCCGAGCTGGATGCCGGACGGCAGTTCGGTTTGCTGCGTCGAGTTCGCACCCGGCTGGCGGATGGTCTGGTACAGCAGGTCCTCGAACACTGCGCGCGAGCCTTTGAAGCCGTTGGTGCTGACGTTCGCGAGGTTGTTCGAGATCACGTCCATCTGCGCCTGTTGCGCATTCATGCCGGTAGCGGCGATGTAGAGCGAGCGATTCACAATTCTTCTCCTGTGTCGACCAGAGTTGGCGCTTTAGCGCCTACTCTGGTCCCATGCTGAGGTCTGACTGGAGTTAGCGCTTCAGCGCTTACTCCAGGCCCTCAGCGGTCGACTGGAGCTGGCGCTTCAGCGCCTACTCCGGTCCCATGCTGAGGTCTGACTGGAGTTAGCGCTTCCGCGCTACCCATTATCCGAAGCTAAGCAGCTGATTAGCAGACTGGTCGTTCTTGTCGGCGTTTTCGAGCAGCTTGGTCTGCATCTGGAACTGCCGTGCGTTGGTGATCATCGACACCATCGCGCTGACCGGATTCACATTGCTGCCTTCAAGCGACGCCGGCGCAAGCGTGACAGCCGGATCAGCGTCGGCGGCGTTGCCGTCGGCGGTGCGAAAGAGGCCGTCGTCGCCACGCTTCATGGTTTGCGGGTCCGGATTCACCAGCTTCAACTGATCGACTGTCACCACGGCAGTCGGCGGATCGCCCGGCGTCAACGCGGACACCGTGCCGTCCTTGCCAATCGTGATCTGCGCGCCCGGCGGCACCGACACCGGCCCGCCGTTGCCGAGCACCACCTGATTGGTGGCGTTCACGAGCTGCCCGTTTTCGTCGATGTGCAGGTTGCCGGCGCGCGTATAAGCCTCGTTGCCATCGGCGGTCTGCACCGACAGCCAGCCCGGCCCCTGGATCGCGACGTCGAGCGGGTTGCCCGTCTGCTGGATCGGCCCCGGCGTATAGTCCGCGCCCGGCGTCGACGACAGCACGAAAGTGCGGGTGGTGTTGTCGTTGATCGAGCTGCCGTCGCCGAACGACATCGGCACGGCCCGGAAAGTCTCGAGTTGCGCGCGAAAGCCGGTGGTCGAGGCGTTCGCGAGATTGTTCGCAACGATAGCCTGCTGTTCGAGCGCCTGGGCGCTGCCCGACATCGCGGTGTAGATCAGCCGATCCATGATGGGTCCCGGTCGCTTACAGGTTGATCAGGGTCTGGTCGACGGTCTGCTGGGTCTTGATCGTCTGCGCGTTCGCCTGATAGTTGCGCTGCGCCGTGATCAGGTTCACCAGTTCGCTCGTCAGGTCGACGTTCGAGTTCTCCACCGCGCCGCCTTGCAGCACGCCGTGATTGGTCGAGCCCGGCGTGGAGATCTGCGCGACACCCGATTGCGAGGTCTGCTGGAACTCGTTGTTGCCGAGGTTCACGAGGCCGTTCTGGTTCGCGAAGTTCGCCAGCACGATCTGGCCGAGGGACGCCGTTTGCTGGTTCGAATAGTTGCCGGTCAGCGTGCCGTCGGAGCCGATCGTGAAGCTGGTCAACGTGCCGGCTGCATAGCCATCGGGCTGCAGCGAGTTCACGCCGTCCTTGCCGCCGTACTGCGTCGTGCCGGCGATGTTCAGCGTCAGGTTCTGCGGCGTCGACGAACCGTCGGTGGTCGGCACACTGAAGTTGAAGACGAACGGCGTCGTGGTGGCGACGCCGGCCGCATCGGTCGTGCCGAGCAGCGTGCCCGACGAGTTGAAGTTCGCGTGGCCGATCAGTTGCGCGGTGCCCGTCGAGGTGCCCGCGTAGACGTCCCACGTGCCCGCCGCCGTCTTGGCGAAGTACATGTTGACCGTCTGCGAGCCGCCGAGCGAGTCGTACACCGTCGTGCTGGTCGAGTAGTTGTATGTCGACGAGCTGTTCTGGTTGAACGCGACCGCAACCGGCGCAACCGTGTAGTTGTCGCCGGTCGCCGGTACGCCGGTGAACGTGATGGTCTGGCCGTTGCCGAGCGAGATCGCCGTGCCAGCGGTATAGGTGCCGGACGTCGAGGTGCCGAGCGTGCTGTCCGTGACCGTGTAGGCAGTGGCGCTCGTGAACGTGACCGTGTAGTTGTCGTTATTCGTGCCCGAGGCAGTGTTCGTGATCGTCGCGCCGGTCGTCGTGAGCGTGCCGGTGTTGGTGGCGCCGGCCGTCACGGTCGGCGTGCCCAGCATCAGCGGGTCCTGTGCGTTCAGGTTCAGACCGGCGACGATCTTGGTAGTCGCCTGCGGCGCGATGTTCGCGGTCGGCACGGTGAGCGGCACGGTTTGCGCGGTGTTGATGATCCCCGTGCTGTTGGCGGCGTAGCCCATCAGTTGCAGCCCTTGCTCGTTGGTGATGTAGCCGTTCTTGTCGAGCTGGAACACGCCATTGCGCGAGTACACCAGCGAGCCGTTGTTCGAGAGCTGGAAGAAGCCGTTGCCGTTGATCGCGACGTCGAGCGCCTGATTGGTGCTGGTGATCGTGCCTTGCGCGAACTGCTGTTGCACTTCCGAGAGCTTCGTGCCGATGCCGATCTGGTTGCCCACCGCGGTCGCGACGGAATTGGCGTACATGTCCGCGAATTGCGCGGCGCCGCTCTTGAAACCAACCGTATTCGCGTTGGCGATGTTGTTGCCGATCACGTCGAGATCGCTCGACGATGCCGACAAACCACTCAAACCTTGTTGGTAACCCATGACGTTCTCCGTATCTGGAAAGTCGTAACCGAATTAATCCGAATCAGATGATCGCGGCGACGCTGGTCAACCCGACCGTCGAACCATTCGACAGGACGAGGCCCGGCGTGCCATTGCTCTGCGTCACGACGCTTTGCACCGTGGCGCCCGTAAGCGTGGTCGCGGTGGCCTGCTGTCCGTTGATCGTGCCGGTTGCGGTAATCGTGTAGGTGCCGTCGGCGAGCGTGTTGCCTGCCGAGTCGGTCGGCGTCCAGCCGACTGGAATCGTGCCGGCGGACTGCTTGCCGAGGTCGATCGTGTTGACGATCGTTCCAGCCGAGTTCTTCACGACGATCTGCAGGTCGCTCACGGAGTTCGCGAGCGTGACGCCGAACTCGCTGGCCTTGCCGCTCGCCACCGAGATCGAGCTGCCCGGCGCAAGTACCGTCGAGCCGATCAGCATGGCGGCCTGCGTTTGCTGACCCGCCGTGAGTTGCGTCGATAGCGAGCTCAGCGTCGTGTTCAACTGGCTGATGCCCGAGACCGTGTTGATCTGCGCCAGCTGCGAAGTCATCTGCGAGCTGTCCATCGGATTGGTCGGATCCTGGTTCTTCAACTGCGCGACCAGCAGTTGCAGAAAGGTGTTCTGCAGGTCGGTGGCCGAGGTGCCCGACGTGCTGCTGGTCGAACTGGTCGAGCTCGAGCTGCTGCTCGTGCCGTTCATCGTGTCGAGCAGGGTTTGCGAAACGGTCGTGCCGTTGCTGCCGATAGTGGTGCTGGTGGTCAAGGCGGTCTCCTCAGGTTCCGATCGTGAGCGTTTTCAGCATCAGGGTTTTGGCTGTGTTCAGCGTTTCGACGTTGGCCTGGTAGGAGCGCGAAGCCGAGATCATGTTGACCATTTCCTGTACTGGGTCGACGTTGGGCAGCGTCACGTAGCCGTCCGCGTTGGCCGCCGGATTGCCGGGCTCGTAGGCGGTCTTCATCGGCGACGGGTCGTCGACCACGCCGGTGACCTGCACTCCGCCGACCTGCTGACCCGAAGGCGAGCGCGCACCGCCGAGCGGGCTCACCGCGAACACCACCTGCTTGGCCTTGTATGGCTGGCCGTCCGGGCCGGTGGTGCTGTCCGCGTTGGCGAGATTCGACGCCGTCACGTTGAGCCGCTGCGACTGCGCGGACATCGCGGAGCCTGCAACACCAAAAATATTCATCAGGGATGGCATGGTTTCCTGACCTCTCCTGCCGTTTGAACCGGCTTCACGTTAAGTCCCGTAGCGATTTGTTCATGCTTGCTGCGTGTGCGTTGCTGCGTGTCCCGCATGCGTTGTTATGTGCCCGACGTGATCGCCGCGAGCATCGTTTTGATCTGGCTCGACAGGACCGTCATGCCGGATTCGAAGTGCAGCGTGTTGTCGGCGAACTGGACCCGCTCGGTGTCGATATCGACCGTGTTGCCGTCGAGCGCGGGCTGCGTCGGAATCCGGTATTGCAGGTTGCCGTAGTCGTCGGGCGTGCCGCCCGTCGCCTTGAGCGTGGTCTTGCCGGCCATGTGACCCGCCTCGGTCGCCGTCATCGACATACCGCTCGTCACGCCGGCCGGCTGCGTCATCGCCAGCGTCGAGCTGTTCGATGCGCGCTGGCCAGCGGTGCTGCCGCCCGTCGTCTTCAGCGCGCCCGCCAGCGACGAGGCGAAGTCGACATCGCGCGCCTTGTACCCGGGGGTATCGGCGTTGGCGATATTCGACGACAGCAGTTCCTGCCGGTATGCGCGCACATCCAGCGCCTGGCGGCCAAAGGCGAATTCGGCGTCGAGTTTGTCCAGCATAGAAATCTCCCGAGAACGTTCCCGAGGCTCCCGTGAGTGCAGCGCTCGAGGCCTGCATCGACCGGGAAGGCCTTTTTGCATGAGGTGCATCTTATGGGCGGCACGCAAGCGGCAATCGAACGAATAACCGGGAAAGGGGGCTTCTATTCAACGTTTGCGCAATGGGGGCGCTCACTAGAATGCAAAGCGTGCCGATGTATTCGATGGAGAACGAGATGGACCAGCCCACTTCCGATTTGCCGCAGCGTGCGAGCCGCGCGCCGGCGCATCGCGCAGGTGAGCGCACGCGTGCCCGTTCGGCGGCACGCGCATTGCGGCTGGTGCCGCGTCTCGCGATGCGCGCCACCGCGCGTCTGCTCACACGGCTGGTGGTGAGCGTGGCGCTGTGGGTTGCGGGCGGCATCGTGCTGCTGCCGGGCACGACCCAGGCTCAGGAGGCCGGCGGCCCGATCGTGATCCCAGGGCCGGCCGAGAAGAATCCCGCTGCGCTGACCGACCTTGCCCAGCAACTGCAAACGCCGTCGCAGCGCGCGGCTTCGGCGGCGACGCTCGCCGCCGCTACCGCGCAGTCGATCGGACGCGGCCCCGCCGCGCTCGACACCGATCCGTTCGCTCGCGCCGCCAGCGCGAACGGCGCGATCGTCGTTCCGGGCGCGAACGAACCCGCTACCGCGCCGGCGATGATCCGCACCAATTTCAAACCCGACGCCCACGGCGTCGTGACGATTCCCGCTCCAGCCAGCGCCGATGCGTTGGCGGATGTGACGCGCATGAATGTCGTGCCGGGTTCGCGTGCGATCAGGCCGGTGGTCGTCGCGCCCGCGCCGGTCGGTTCTAGCGGTTCTAGCGCCCTGCAGCCGGTCGCCGCCAACGCGCCGCAAGGCGCCAATATCGACAACCTTGCGTCACGCGGCGAGCCGCCGCAATTCGGCGCGAACGGCAAACCGCTCGCCACGGCGGCCGCGATGCCGAGCCTTCCCGTCATCGCCAGAACGCCGACGGCCCGCCAGCCGGCGCCAGCCGTCGCGCAGAAAAATCTGCAGGCGGCTGCGGTCGCGCAACCGGCCACGCTGCCGGGCCAGCAGGATTCCGAAGCAATTCGCGCCGCCGCCCTCACCTTCCTGCAGCAGCAGTCCGCCGGTTTGCCCGGCAAGATCGACATCACGGTCGCGCCGGCTTTTCCGCGCGGGCTTGCCGAGTGCGCATCGCTCCAACCCTTCATGCCGACCGGCGCGCGCCTGTGGGGCCGCACGACAGTCGGCGTGCGCTGCGCGGGCGAGCGGCCGTGGACCATTTACCTGCAGGCGCGCATCGCCTTGCATGCGACCTACTACCTGGCCGCCCGCGCGATGGCGCCAGGCGAAGTGCTCACCGCCGCCGACCTCGTCGCACGCGACGGCGACCTGACCGGCTTGCCCCAGGCAATCGTCACCGATCCCTCGCAGGCGATCGGTTCGGTCTCGCTCACGCGGATCGCGGGCGGGATGCCGCTGCGCCGCGACATGCTCAGGAGCGCGTCGGCGATCGCAATCGGACAGACGGTCCGGGTGGTGGCCGCCGGCAATGGTTTCTCGATCTCGGCCGAAGGCAGCGCGATGAACAATGCGTCGCCGGGTCAGCAGGTGCGAGTGAAGACCGCGAACGGCCAGGTCGTTTCGGGCATCGTCAAGGACGGCGCGACGGTGGAGATTCAATTGTGAACCCGCTCGCCGCCCGGGATCGCATGCGCGAGCCGGTCGCGGCGGCACCCTGCGCGGATGCTGTGTCGAAGGGGCCAGATGGGGTTGAACAGAAGGGTTGGACGTGGAGCGATTGCGCTAAAGTTTTGATCACCGGTTGCCGTTATCAGGATCAAATCGTTCAGGAAGCCAATCGTGAAAGTCGATTCCACAACCAATTCGAATCTGCGGGGCGTGAAAGACGCCCTGGCTCGCACGCAGCAGAGCGACGCGGCCCCGGCGGCCAGCACCACGCAAAGCGCGAGCACGACCACGCAGACCGCCGGCAGCGGTTCGGGCGACGCCAGCGTCAGCCTGTCGGGCCTGTCGCAACATCTGCGCAGCCTCGCGGCGTCCGGCTCGGCCGATATCGATACGGCGCACGTCGCAGCGATCAAGCAGGCCATCACCGACGGCACGCTGCAAATCGACTCCGGCAAGATCGCCGACGGCGTGCTGCAGACGGCGCGCGACCTGTTGCAGAACCAAACCTCGTCGACCGGCAATTAATCGACACATTGAAGTGCGCTGAAATGCCGGGTGGCGTTCGACAAACTCGGCTCGCGCAGCATCCGCGAGCCGCGTGCCCAGCGAGTTGTTGAAATGAAAGACGCCCTGCTTGCCACCCTCATCGAGGAATATTCAACCGTCGAGGCATTCGCCTCGATTCTGACGCTCGAAACCAAGGCGCTGACCGCCGTATCGCCGCTGGAGCAGTTACCGCCGATCGTCGAAAAGAAGACCGAGCTGATCGGTGTGCTGGCGCGGCTCGAAGCCGCACGCGACACGCAACTCGCCGAGCTGGGTTTTCCGGCCGGCTGGTCGGGCATGGAACTGGCAGCCAGCACGGATGCGCGGATCGACGCGCAATGGACGCTGCTGCAAAAAGCCGCTGCGCGTGCACGGCAGGTCAATACGAACAATGGCGAGCTGATCCGTGTGCGCATGGATTACAACCAGCGGGCCCTCGCGGCGCTGCAGGTGAACGTGCCGCGCAAGGCCAGCTTCTACGGACCGGACGGCCGGATTCCCGCGCACTCCGGACTTTGAGGGCGATTGACGGCGGCCCGCGTGCCGCTGTCGAACCGGCTGAAACGGCTGATTTGACTATACGAAAAGGCTCGTCTTCCACGAGCCTTTTCTGTTTTCGCCCTCTCAGATTCACCGCCAACCCGCTTCCTCTCACTCCACCATCGCAACGTTAGCCATCTGGCTGACTGGCGCGCAATGCCGTGTCGGGTTGAAATCCTCAATTCAGTTTTCGCTGTCGCCCCGACTCGGTGTCGCGGCGCATCCACAGGCGATTTTTATCCACTAGCGAGGTTGTGTAATCGTGTGTATCATGAAGGGAGTGAAATATGAACAGCGCCGCGGTCGTCAAACTGATCCAGGCCGATGGTTGGCGACTCATCCGCAGCTCGGGCAGCCACCATCATTTTCGGCACGCGTGGAAGCCCGGTCTCGTGACCATCCCGCATCCGAAAAAGGATCTCCCGCCCGGCACACTGAACAGCATTCTGAAACAGGCAGGGCTGAAATGAAGAATCTGATTTTTCCAATCGCAATCGAAGCGGGCGACGAGCAGCATGCGTTCGGCGTGGTGGTGCCCGACATCCCGGGTTGCCACGCAGCGGGCGACACGCTGGAGGAAGCCTACGCAAATGCGAAAGAGGCCATCGAGACGCATCTCGAAACCTTGCTCGACGAAGGTATGCCGCTGCCCGAACGGCTGACGCTCGACCAGCATCGGTGCAATCCGGACTACGCGGGATTTACATGGGGCTTCGTCACAACGCGCAATATCCCGGCGTTGAAGAAGGCGATCCGCATCAACATCTCGCTGCCCGAGGCGCTGGTCCACGAGATCGACACTTATGCGCAGGCGCGCGGCATGTCGCGCTCGGCGTTTCTCGCGCTCGCCGCCGAACATGAAATGGCCCACGCGTGAAGCAACGGGTCAGGGCGCCACGCATTACCGCTTGAATAACCGCCGGCCAGGCATTAGCTCGTCTCGGCGTTCGCCCAGGCCATTTCGCGCAGCCGCGTACGCAGACGCGCCACGGCCTGGCTGTGCAACTGGCACACTCGTGATTCACTGACTTCCATCACCGCGCCGATTTCGCGCAGGTTCATGCCGCGCTCGTAGTACAGCGACATCAGCAGCTTCTCGCGTTCCGGCAGGCGCTCGATCGCCTCCACCAGCGCCGAACGCAGGCTGTCGTCGAGCAAGGCCGACAGCGGGTCGGAATGATCCACACAGTAGCGGTCGAGGAACGGCTCGTCGTCGGCGGAGCGGTCGAAGTCCTCGTAGTAGATCAGCTGGCTGCCATGCAGGTCCTGCAGCATCGCCTGATACTCATCGAGCGGCATTTGCAGGTGCTCGGCGATCTCAGTTTCGCTCGCGGAGCGGCCCAGGTTCTGCTCCACCTTGTGCACCGCCGTTTCTACTTCGCGCGAGGTGCGCCGCAAGCTGCGCGGCAACCAGTCGTTGCTGCGCAGCTCGTCGAGCATTGCGCCGCGAATTCGCTGGCTGGCGTAAGTCTCGAACTGCGCGCCCTGATCTTCCTTGTAGCGGCCGGCGGCGTCCAGCAATCCGATCATGCCAGCCTGGATAAGATCGTCGAGATCGACGCTCGCCGGCATCTTGGCGACGAGCTGCAAGCCGAGGCGACGCACGAGCGGTGCGTACTTCGTCAGAACTTCGGCTTGGGAAATCTTTCCCTGGGCGTTATACATCGTGCTCCCCTTGTCCTTGCCGTCTGTCAGGCGTGCTGCGCGGACGGTTGGTCGGCGTGTTGCGCCGCTGTAACTGTCGCAGGCGCCCTCCAGGGCGCGGGCGACGACATCGCTGGCCGCATCGGCCAGTACTGCAATTCGGCGGCAAGGTGCCGGAAGTCGCGCGCAGCCGGTGTCGATGGGAACGCATCGACGACACAACGCGACAACTCCAGGGCTCGCGCCATCCGCGCATCGGCGGCAATGCAGCCGGCGTCTTCCAGCGCCACCGCCAGGTAGCGCCCGGCCACGCCGGCCAGGTTGGCAAAAGTGGTATGGGCGTCGGCCACGCTCTGCACGTGGTTCGCCAGCACGCGGAACTGCGCGATCGCATGCGCGTAGTGCAGCCGCTTCATGCACGCGTACGCGTCGGTGATCGCCTGCGCCGACACACGCGCGACGATCATCACGTCGTGCGCCTCGCGTGCGAATGCCGACAGATGGCCTTGCTCGTCGAGTTGCGCATCGATCAGCACGATGTCGGCCGAGCCGCCCAGCAGCGCGTTGAACTGTTGAACCGTGTAGCCTTCGCAGTTGTTGCGCGCCGTGGTCAGCACCGAAAAACCCAGCGCGTGCCGCGCGGCGGCATCGTCGAGTGGCATCTCGCCACGCATCACGGCCGACAAATTGCCCGCGCCGCGCAAGCCGCCGAGCATCGCGCTCACCGAGCAGTCGCCCACGCATTCGTCGATCACCAGCACGTCCTTGCCCTGCTGCGCGAGCGCCGCGGCGAGGTTGACCACCACCGTGGTGCATCCCACGCCGACCGGTCCGCCGGTCACCGCGATCACACGCGCGCCGCTGCGAGCGAGCAGCCGCCGCAGTCCTTCCGCCTGATCCGAGACGACCTTATCCAAAGCGAACCTCGTGCAGCTCGGCCGTCGAGCGTGCTGACAGCGCGGACAGCAGCGCGGGAATGTCATCGTCTTGCGGCACGAACGGCGAGTGGTCGCGCGGAATGCAGAAGGTGCTCTTGATCAGGAATTTTTTTGTCGCGACGTACAGGTTCTCCGGCACCTTCTGCCCCGTCGATACGTAGTGCACCGGCAGCTTGTAGCGGATCACCGTATCGAGCACGCCGCCCAGGTTAGTGGCTTCGTCGAGCTTGGTCACGATGCAGCCGGCGAGCGGCTGCTGGTCCGGCGCACGCTGATAGGCCTGCACGACTTCGTTGAGCGTGTCACCGTGACTGGTTGCGTTGAGCAGCAGCAGCCGCTGCACCGGCTGGCCGGCGCGGCACAGCATCGCGATCTGATCGGACACGAGGCGGTCGCGCTGGCTCATGCCGATCGTGTCGATTAGCACGATGTGCTTGTTGCGCAATTCGGAGAGCGCGAGTTGCAGGTCGGCGCCGTCCTTCACCGCGTGCACCGACACGCCGAGAATCTTGCCGAAGATGCGCAGTTGTTCGTGGCCGCCGATCCGGTAGCTGTCGGTGGTGAGCAACGCGACCTTGCTGGCGCCGAAGCGCATTACGCAGCGCGCGGCGAGCTTGGCGGTGGTCGTCGTCTTGCCGACGCCCGTCGGGCCCATCAGTGCGAATACGCCGCCGCGCTCCATCAACGCGTCTTCGTCTTCCATGACCGGCAGGTTCGATTCGAGCACCGAGCGTACCCACTCCATGCCGCCGTCCATGGTCTCGACGTCGCCCGGCAGGTTGTCGACCACCATCTGCACGAGCTGCGCCGAAAAGCCCGCGGCGAACAGATGCTTGGTGAGCGCGGCGCGCGCCGGATTGCGGCGCTGACGTTCGCCCCACAGCAAGCCGGCGAAGTGCTCTTCCATCATGCCGCGCATCGACGACAGTTCGTTCATCACGGTGTCGTTGACGACCTGCTCCATGCGCGCCTTGATCGCTTCGGCGACGGCAGCCGGCGTGCGCGCGTCATCGCCGCCCGACAGCGCCGGCGCGATCTTTTGCGCGGCGCGGCGGGCGGCGATCTGCGCGGCTTCACGCGCCCAATCAGGGGTGTCCGTCACTGCCGGCTCGGCGGCGGGCGGCGCGACGGGCTTGTTGGCTTCGACGGCGGCGCCGAGTCCCTTGGCCGTGGCGGCCGCCGGTGTCATCGCTGCGGGACGCGCGCTGTATTCGCCCTGCTGTTGCTGCTGTTCGGCGATGATGCGATGCGCGTGGTCGATCAGCCACGGATTCGATTCGGCCATCGTGCGCGGCGCGACGGCGTCAGCCTGCGACGCGACCGGCGTGACCGGCACGCCGGCGGCCTTGAGCAGATCGGCGCGCATGTCGTCCGTCAAACGCGTTGCCGCGGCGCGGGCGCTGGGGCCGGCGGGCAGCGACTGATTGACGGCCGGGGCCGGGGCCGGGTTCGTTGCGGCAGCCGGCAACGCCGCCGGCGGAACTGCTGCGGCAATCGCCGCGGGCATCGCTTTCGGGGCCGCGGCTTTCGGTGCGGCTTTCGGTGCGGTTTGTGGCGCTTCATGCGCTGGGACGTTCAGCGGCGTGCTCGCGGACATCGTTTCGGCACCGGCTTCCGGGCTCGCGCCGAACACCGACGAGAACACGTCGGGCATGCCGCTCGCGTACGGATTCGATTGCATCGGTGGCAGCGCACGCGGCGCGGCGAGCGATGCCAGTCCAGCGCCCGCATTCGGCAATGCGGCCTGTGTCGCGTTTGCGCCTTGGCGAGCCTTGGGGGTGATGGCAGCCAGATCGCTATCGGCCAGCGCTACGATTTCGACACTGCCGTCGTCCATCGTGCGATTGGACAACACGACCGCGTCCGGGCCGAGGGCTTCACGAACGAGACGCAGAGCATCGCGACTGGTAGCACCGACAAATTTACGAATGTTCAAGCTGGACCCCGACGAGGTAGACGCATTAACGGACTAACGGATCGGCAACACACCGCTTCCCATTGAGATCAATTATTGCGAAAGGTGTCGAGCGACGATCGATGGATAAAGACCGTTAAAGGCAGGCAATTCGCACGATGGAGACACGGCCGATGCAGCGCGCCCGCGCGTTTCAGACGAGCCGGTTGCCAGCGCTGCAACGCGCTCGCGCCACCTCGGGATGGATGCATCGACCCGCCCGGACTCGCATGAAGCCCCGCACGAAGTAAGGCGCCGAAATCAAAACCGGCGCCCAACAAGCGCCGGCAAAAAACCTCGACCGCGAGCTCGCGGCGTTCTCGCGGAGTTAACCGTGCGCACCGATCAGATTCACGACCTTGACGTTGCGGCTGTCGGGCACTTCCGCATACGAGAGCACCTTCAATTGCGGCAGACTGCGCCGCAGGAAGCGCGCGAGCATCGGCCGCAATGCGTGCTGCACCAGCAGCACCGGCGCGAGACCGAGGTTCTGCTGACGCGTCATGGCCTTCTGCGTTTCATTGAGCAGCGTGTTCGCGAGGCCCGGCTCGAGTCCCGGATTGGCGCCAGTCGAAAGCGCTTGCGACAGCACCCGCTCCAGATTCGAATCGAGGCCCATCACCTGCATGTCACCGCTGCCCGGGAACCACTGCTGCGTGATCGCGCGACCCAGCGACAGACGCACCGCGGCGGTGAGTTCGTGCGGGTCGGTGAGCTTCGGCGCGTGTTCGGCGAGCGCCTCGAGAATGCTGCGCAAATCGCGGATCGGCACGCCTTCTTCCAGCAGGTTTTGCAGCACCTTCTGCAACGTGGTGAGCGGCAGCGCCTTGGGCACCAGATCGTCGACCAGCGACGGCGTGTCCTTCTGCATCCGCTCGAGCAGCGCCTGCACTTCGCTGCGACCGAGCAGCTCCGACGCGTGCGTGACGACCAGGTGATTCAGGTGCGTGGCCACCACAGTGCTCGAGTCGACCACCGTGTAGCCATACACCTGCGCCTGTTCGCGCAGATTCGTATCGATCCAGATGGCGGGCAGGCCGAACGCCGGATCTTGCGTCGGCGTGCCCGGCAGCGCGGCGGAGACTTGGCCCGGGTTGATTGCCAGCCACTGCCCCGGATACGCTTCGCCCACCCCCACTTCGACGCCCTTGAGCGCGATCCGGTAACCATTCGGCCGCAGTTCGAGGTTGTCGCGGATATGAATGACGGGTGGCAGAAAGCCGATTTCCTGTGCGAACTTCTTGCGGATGCTTTTGATCCGCTTGAGCAGTTCGCCATCCGAGTTCTTGTCGACGAGCGGAATCAGTCGGTAGCCGACTTCGAGGCCGAGCGTGTCGATCATCGTCACGTCGTCCCAGCTCGCTTCGGTGTTTTCGACCGGCGCCATCGCGGCCGGCGCGACATCGACGAGCACCGTGCTGGTGTTGCGCTGCGCGGCGCGCTTTTTCATGATGCGCCCGAGCTGGATCAGACCGCCGCCGAGAATCAGGAAAGCAAAGTGCGGCATGCCTGGAATCAGGCCCATCAGCACGAGAATGCAGCCGGTGATCATCAGCACGCGCGGATTCGTGAACAACTGGCCGGTGAGCTGCGTGCCGATGTCTTCATTGGTCGCGACGCGCGAGACGATCACGCCGGCAGCGGTCGAAATCACCAGCGACGGAATCTGCGCAACGAGGCCGTCACCGATCGTCAGCAGCGTGTAGTTCTTGCCTGCCGACGCGAAGTCCATGCCGTGCTGAACCATCCCGACGATCAGCCCGCCGATGATGTTGATCACCATGATCAGCAGACCGGCGATCGCGTCGCCGCGCACGAACTTGCTCGCGCCGTCCATCGAACCGTAGAACTCGGCTTCCTGCGAAACTTCCCCGCGCCGCTTGCGGGCCTGCTCTTCGTTGATGAGACCGGCGTTCAGATCGGCGTCGATCGCCATCTGTTTGCCGGGCATCGCATCGAGCGTGAAGCGCGCGGACACTTCCGCGATCCGCCCCGCGCCCTTGGTGATCACCATGAAGTTGATCACCATCAGGATGATGAAGACCACGATACCGACCGCGAAGTTGCCGCCCACGAGGAAGTGGCCGAACGACTCGATCACCTGGCCGGCCGCGTCCGGGCCGGTATGGCCTTCGAGCAGCACGATCCGCGTGGACGCCACGTTCAGCGACAGGCGCAGCAGCGTCGAGAACAGCAGCACGCTCGGGAAGGCGGCGAAGTCGAGCGGCTTCATCGTGTACATGCTGACCAGCAGCACCATCACGGACAGCGCGATGTTGAAGGTGAACAGCAGGTCCAGCAGGAACGGCGGCAACGGCAGAATCATCATGCCGAGGATCATGCAGATCAGCACCGGCCCGGCGAGGGCGCGCAAATTGGTGCTGCTCAAGGCATCCGGCCGTCGGGCGAGGAAACCGGCGCGAGCGTTCATGCGGAGGCTCCTGAAGCGTCGTCTTTAGCGGGGTTGACGGGGTTGACGGGGTTGAGTGCATCGGCGACTTCCTGATCGGCCTCCTCATCCGATACGCCGCCCTTGTCGAGCTCCGCCGGCACATCGAACTCGGTCGGTGCGACCGGCGCGACGCCGCCTTCGGTTTTGAAGCGCCGCAACTGATACACCCACGCAAGCACTTCCGCGACCGCGCCATACAGCGGACCGGGAATCTCACGGTTCAGATCGACGTTGTGATACAGCGCACGCGCGAGCGGCGGCGCTTCGAGGAGCGGCACGTTGTTTTCGGCGGCAAGTTCGCGAATCCGCGTGGCCACCAGGTTCACGCCCTTGGCGACCACCTTCGGCGCGCGCATCTCGCCGTCGGTGTATTGCAGCGCGACCGCGAAGTGGGTCGGGTTGGTCACCACCACGTCGGCTTTCGGCACCTGCGCCATCATCCGGCGCCGCGCAATTGCGCGCTGCTGCTGGCGAATCTTGCCCTTGATGTGCGGATCGCCTTCGCTTTCGCGATGCTCGCGCTTCACTTCTTCCTTCGTCATGCGCAGCTTCTTGTGGAACTGCCAGAGTTGATACGGCACATCCAGCGCCGCCACCGCGAACATGCCCGCCACGGTCATCCCGCAGCACACGGCGATCAGATGCACGGAATTGGCCAGCGCCAGTTGCAGCGGCTGGGTGGCGAGCGCGAGGATTTCCTCGCGGCGATTCCAGATCGCAGTGCCGCCGATCATGCCGACCACCAGCGTCTTCGCGAGCGACATGCCGAGCTGGATCGGCCCGTTGATCGAGAACATCCGGCCCAGGCCTTCAATTGGGTTGAGCCGGTTGAACCTGGGTTCGAGTCCTTTCGCCGACAACTGCCAGCCGCCCAGCGCCAGCGGCGAGAGCAACGCGGCCGCGCCGGTCAAGGCGAGAATCGGCAGCAGCGCATAGAGCCCTTCGCGACCAGCGGCGCCCGCGCCGATCAGCATGCGGCGCGTCTCGAAGGTGCTGGCGTGGTCGAACGTGAGCGACGCGCGCAGCATGTTGCCCAGATGCTCGCCGATGCTGCCGGACATCCCCCACACGCCGTAGAACCCCGCCGCCAGCAAGGCAAACGTCGACAGTTCCCGCGAACGCACGATCTGTCCTTCCTCGCGCGCCTTCTGCAGGCGCCGGGGAGTGGCTGATTCGGTTTTTTCGAGGTCGCTGTCCTCTGCCACACAAGCTCTCCAGTCGGGCGAGGCACGGCGCCTCTTTCCAGTGAGAGCGATTATTCCCGCTCGACGCAAGCAGCGATCGGCGGATAAGGGCGGAGAAAGGGGGGTATTTCGACGGATGACGCAGAGGCCCGTGCGAGATCGCGCGGGCCTCTCACTTCAACTTCAAGCGATACGCGTCAGAAGCCCACGAAAGGCGATTGACCGCCAGTCGCGGTCCTGTCGATGCCGTAGTAGACGTGACGGCCGTAGAAGAACGGCAGGCCGAGGTCGAAGCTGCCATTGCTGCCGATCTGCCCGGCGAGGTCGTTGAACGCGAAGTTGCTGCCGCTGGCGAACAGCGTGGCCGCACTGAGGATGCCGATGCTGACGCTGCTGCTCGTGCCGTTCTGCCCGGCCAGCGTGATCGAGCGGGTCTGCGCGGACGATGGGCAGTAGAAGCCTGGGAAATTGCTGCCGCACAGCGCGATCGAGCTATCGCCGAAGAAGTAGGCATTCGAGCCAGAGTCGAGGAACGCCTGCACCGGCGCGCCCTTGAACACGCTGTTGTTCAGATTGCCAAAGGCGTCGGTAGGGAAGGTCTGCGACGCGGCAAGCACGTTGTTCGACTGCGTGCCGATGCCGAACACCAATGTACCGTTAGCGCTTGACTGACCTGTGTCCGACACGGGCGACATCTGCACGATCACGCCGTTGTTGTCGAGCGGGAAGTTCGCCACCGGATTGGCCACCTGCTGCGCGGGCGCCAGCGCAGTACGGGTGCAGGACGTGCCGCCCGGGCACGCGAAGTAGTTGCTGATTGCCGTGGTCAGACAGAGCGAGCCGCAATCGGTGGGCGCCGTGCCGACGCCGAGAATGCCATTGGCGCCGAGGTCGCTGACCGTGCTCTCCTCCGCGCCGCTGCCGCAACCGCCCGACGGCACGGTACTCGCGGCCTTGTCGCCGATCATCTGCAGCGCAATGCTGGAGGTCGTCGTCTCGCCGCCAATCGTGATGGTCGCAGTGCGCACCGAGCCCCATGTGAAGCCGTCGGCGAAGGTTGCGCACTCGGCGAGTTGCGCACCGTTGCTGCTCAGGGTGCTGATCGGCAGCGCATTGAGCAACGACGAGTGCAGCACCGAGCTGACCACCCGCAGCCCGAATGAACCGGTGTCGAGCTGGATGTTGTTGATGGTCTGGCAATTGGTGGGCGAGCCGGGCGCGCAGATCGTCACGCTGACCGTTGGAATATTGATGACACCCTTCACACCCGGGCCGACCGTGATCGGCGCCGTGTTCGCGGCAGTCGCGGCAATCGGCTGCTGGGTCGGGTTGAGCGGCAGCGAACCGCCGTTCAGCGGGCTCGACGAACTGTTACTGGAACTGCCGCTGTCTCCGCCACCACCGCCGCACGCGGCAAGCGTCGCCAGCAGCGCCACGGCCATCGCGGCCCGCAGCCAGTCTTTGACTTTCACAGCAATATGCATGGTTCGCATCGTCGTCCTCGCCATTACTGGATGTCGGCACCGGTGACACCGGCGGGCAACGCGGATGGCAGCCACGCCTGACCGCTGAACCCGCCCATGTGGCCGCCGGAACGCACGACGAGGTCGCTCTGGTCGACGCTGACGGGACCGCGGCCACCGCCGCGCGCCGCACGCACCGCCTTCACGCCAGCGACGTATTGCGAAAAATAACTGCCGAGCAGATCGTTCAGATCCGGCATTTGCGGGCCACGCCATGCGATGCCGAAGACGGAGCCGTCGGCGGCGAGATATTCGCGAACCACGGTGCCATTGCCGAACGTGGTTTCACGCACGGTGTAAGACGTGGAAGCGGAAGCCGATGCCGACGACGCTGCGCCGGACGCCGAGCGCATCACGCTCTGCGCTCCGGTCGTGGCGTTGCCGCCAGGCTGGACGACGCGGTTTGAAACCGACGCGTCCGTGGGCGGAGTCATCGGCGCGCCGCCCAGGCCCGCGTGAGCGGACTGCGCGGCCAACCATGAACAAGCCAGGACAAGCGCCGAAGCTAACCCGGCACGACGTAGACGACTGTACATGACGATGCTCCTCCCGAGCTGCGGCTCGGTTCGCGCCACGCGAACCGGCGGCACGAACCTGCTACATATAGGCAGATGATACGGCACCGCCGCGGTCGCACTCGGGAGGCCTGTCCCTCACCGTGCGACCGGCCGGCGATTACTGTTCGCCGGAACGCAGCGCCGCTCCTCGAGCCTGTAGTATGCCTGTGGTTTGTGTCCGTCGACAGCGTGGTACCCCACCTTGCTCGCAGTCGGACGAGGCCGCGCGATCAAGCGGCCCGCAGCGTTGCGGACATCGTCAGAAGCACCATCAGAAGCCGAGGCTGGCGAGCAGATCGTCGACCTGCGACTGGTCCTGCACCACGTCCGCCTTGCCTTCGGGATTGATCTGCGGACCGTTCAGCAGATGCTCGGGGCTGCCGGTCGGAGAAATCTCGGCCGCCAGCGCCGCCGCGTTCGCCGCGAACTGCTCGCGCCGCTCGAGCGCGATGTTCTCGACCAGCACGCCGAGCAACTGCTGCTCGATCAGGTACACCACGTCGCTGATCTTCTTGATCACCTGGCCGGTCAGATCCTGAAAATCTTGCGCGAGCATGATTTCCATCAGCTGCGCGTTGGTCGCGCTGGTCGCCTCGGGCACGCCACGCAAAAAGGTCCGCGTGTCGTTCATCAGCGCGCGCACTTCCTCGCGCTCGATCGGTGCCGCGTACCACTGCTCCCAGCGCGCGTCGAGTTCGGCCGCGTCTTTCTGAAGTTGCTCCTGCACGGGCTTGGCGATGTCGATCGCCGACAGCACGCGCTCAGCGGCCTGCTCGGTCATGTTCGCGATGTACTTCAGACGATCGCGTGCATCGGGGACGGCTTCCGCCGCGCGCTCGACGTGCTTGTCGAGCCCGAGCTCACGCATCGAATCGCGCAGCGTGCGCGTCAATTGTCCGATGCGGGCGAGGATGCGGTCGGACGCGAAGTCGCCGCTCTCGTTGACCGCGTCGGCGCCAGGCGCATGGGTCGGCACAGTCACGTCAGCTCCCGGCTTTCGCCATCTTCTCGAGAATCTTGTTGAGCTTCTCATCGAGCGTCGCGGCCGTGAACGGCTTGACGACGTAACCGTTCGCGCCGGCCTGCGCCGCTGCGATGATGTTTTCCTTCTTCGATTCGGCCGTCACCATCAGCACCGGCAGATGCGCGATGTTGGCGTCGGCGCGGATTTCCTTGAGCATCGCCAGACCGTCGAGGTTCGGCATGTTCCAGTCGGAGATCACGAAGTCATAATTGCCGCCGCGCAAACGTGCGAGGCCAGCCTGACCGTCTTCCGCTTCGTCGACGTTGGAGTAGCCGAGTTCTTTGAGGAGGTTGCGGACGATCCGGCGCATCGTCGGAAAGTCGTCAACTACCAGAAACTTCATTCCCTTATCCATTTCATTCCCTTTGCTTGATCCATGGTGCGGTGCTTGACCGCCTCAGTCCAACCGGCTCGCATCATACCCGCTGAACGCGATCGCCCATCGATGACAAACGCGTCATCACGCGTCGGCTCATGTCCGCGAGCGATGCGATTTCGTCCGCCGCGCCGAGCGCAATCGCTTCGCGCGGCATGCCGAACACGATACAGCTCGCTTCGTCTTGCGCAAGGGTGTACGCCCCTGCTTTTTTCATCTCCAGCAGCCCGGCGGCGCCGTCGCGCCCCATGCCGGTCAGAATCACGCCGATCGCGTTCTTGCCCGCATGCTGCGCGGCCGAACGGAACAGCACGTCCACCGACGGACGATGCCGGTTCACCGGCGGGTCGTCAGACAGGTGGGCAATATAATTCGCGCCGCTGCGGGCGAGCAACAGATGCGCGTGGCCGGGCGCGATATACGCATGTCCTGGCAGCACGCGTTCGCCGTGTTCTGCTTCTTTAACGGTAATCCGGCACAAACCATTGAGGCGTTGCGCAAAAGATTTCGTGAAGCCCGGTGGCATGTGCTGCGCGATCAGCACCGCGGGTGCATCCGGCGGCAGCGGCACGAGCACTTCGCGGATCGCTTCGGTGCCGCCCGTCGACGCGCCGACGATGATCAGCTTCTCGGTACTCAGGAGCGGATTGTTGAACAGCGGCGCGGCGCCGAGCGGCGCGTGCGCGGCCTGCGCGGCCGCATGCTGCACGGGCGCGGCCTGGCGCACGCGTGCGCGCGCCGCGGCGCGAATCTTGTCGGCGAGCTTCTCCGCGTAGTCGAGCATGCCGTCGCGAATGCCGACCTTCGGCTTGGTGACGAAGTCGACCGCGCCCAGTTCCAACGCACGCAGCGTGATTTCATTGCCGCGCTCGGTCAGCGACGACACCATCACGACCGGCATCGGCCGCAGACGCATCAGCTTCTCGAGGAAATCGAGACCATCCATGCGCGGCATTTCGACGTCGAGTGTCAGCACGTCCGGATTGTGCTGCTTGATGAGTTCGCGTGCGACCAGCGGGTCGGGCGCGGTCGCCACGACCGTCATGTCCGGCTGGCCGTTGATGATCTCGGTCATCAGGCTGCGGATTAGCGCCGAATCGTCGACGCACAGTACTTTGATCTTTTGCACAGCGCTCACGCCTCCTCTGTGGTTCTGGCGTTGTTTGAATTAACCGGGCGCGGGCTCGCGCCGAACAGTTCGATCCTCGGCCGCGCGGCGGCCGGCGACGCAAACAGTTCGACCCGCTTGCGCGCCGCCGCGAGCCGCTCGGCGCGCGCCTGCGCGCTCTGCTGCACGAGCGCCTGTTCGCGCTCGGCCACGCCGGCTTCCTGTTGCAAGCGCAATTTCTTCACCATCACCTGACCGGTGCGAGGCATGAAGGCCACTTTGCGCGGATGCGAGCCCTGCAAATCCTCGGCGACGATGCGGATCTTCTCGAGCGCGAGATAGCGCCGCACGAACTCCGAATTGCGGTCGCCGATATTCATCGTGGTCATGCCGGCGAGCACCGCCCCGCCGCCGAACACCTTGGCTTCGAAGCGCTCACGCCGGCCGCCGGCCTTGATCAGTTCGTTGATCAGCACTTCCATCGCGTACGCGCCATAGCGCATCGAATCCGATGCGGCCTGCGCGACATCGGCGCCGTCGTCGGGCAGCATGAAGTGATTCATGCCGCCGATGCCCGCCGTGCGGTCCTGAATGCACGCGGCGACGCACGAACCGAGCACGGTGACCAGCACCATGTCTTCGTGGGTGGTGTAGAACTCGTTGGGCAACAGCTTCACGCCGGGGCGCTGGAAGTGGTTGTCGTAATAGAGATTCGACGCGATCGGCAATGCGCTGCTCATGCGATCACCCCGCTCGCCGCCTGATGCGAGGTTGCGCTCGATGCGCGCGGCGGCGTACGCGTGCCGGCTGCATCACGCGTCAGTTCGTAGACGGTCTGGCCGCGCAGCTTGAACGCCTGCGTCACATAGGTGAAGTTCTCCGAGTGACCGGCAAACAGCAGGCCGCCCGACTTCATCAGCGGCTCGAAGCGCGCAAGCACTTGCGACTGTGTCGGTTTGTCGAAATAGATCATCACGTTGCGACAGAAAATCGCGTCGAATTGCGAGCGCAACTGGTAATCGCGGTCGGTCAGGTTCAACTGTTCGAAGCGCACCAACGCGCGCACTTCCGGCCGCACCTTGACCATCCCGGCATGCGCACCGGTGCCTCTCAGGAAGAAGCGCTTGAGCCGCTCCGGCGACAGGTGCTTCACCTGGTCGAACTGGTACACGCCAGCCTCGGCTTTCGCGAGCACCTGGGTGTCGATGTCGGTGGCGAGCACCGATGCCTGGCGCGCGCCGCTGTCGCCGAGCGCTTCGATCAGCGTCATCGCGATCGAATACGGCTCCTCACCGGTCGAGGCCGCCGAGCACCATACGGCAACCGGCTGCGCGCGGCGCGGCACGAACTCGGCAAGAATCGGAAAGTGATGCGCTTCACGAAAGAACGCCGTGAGGTTGGTGGTCAGCGCATTGGTGAACGCCTCCCACTCGGCCGGATCGTTTTCGGCTTCGAGCAGATCGAGATACTGTCTGAAGGTGTCGATGCCACGCGCACGCAGGCGCCGCGCAAGCCGGCTATACGCCATGTCGCGTTTGTGATCCGACAGCGAAATGCCCGCGCTGCGATGAATCAGCTCGCGAATGCGAGCGAAGTCCGCCGACGTGAATTCGAAATCCCGTCCCTGTTCAGTGGACCGGACCGGGTCCGCCCGATCGGCAGATACCCGTCCGGGACGTTGCTGTGTGCGCGTTACCATCATGAAAATTCCTGCCTGCGATACGAGCCATTCCGCCTGCGGCCCCATGCGAGTCTTTGGGCGAGACGGATTGTGTTCGCGGGGTCGCGCCCGCCCGCGAGTTCCTTGCACCTGCAGTCGGCCCGCGACACGCTATCCCAGCGTGCTTCGATGATTCGCCCGTCAGTGGGCGAGATGTCGAATGACTGCATGTCTATCTACCGCTTGCTTGCTAGAACGTTTCCCAGTCCGCTTCCGTGCCAGCCGTTGCCGGGGCGGCCACGGCCGGACGTGCTGATGATTCGGTTGCCGTTCGGTTATTTTTCGGCTTGAGAGCGGGCTCAACACGTGCACCTGCATCGCGGCTCAGGGCAGTTGCAGCCGGCGCTGCGCCTGCTGCCGATGCCACGCCCGCCGCGCTTGCGGCACTTGCCACCGGCCGCGCCGCGCCGTGCGCCGACGCCTGCGGCACGGTCTTCATCGAAGGCCTGGCTGCTCCACCGTTACCCCGCGCCGTCGCTTTCGGACGCGCCGCCACGGCGCCCGTGCGAGTCTGGCTGCCCGCCACCTTCCAGCCGCTCACCACCGTTTGCAATTGACGGGTCTGGTCTTCGAGCGAAGCGGCTGCGGCCGCGGCCTGTTCGACCAGCGCTGCGTTCTGCTGCGTGACTTCGTCCATCTGCACGACCGCGCGATTCACCTGTTCGATGCCGCCCGACTGCTCTTCGGACGCCGCGCTGATTTCCCCCATGATGTCGGTCACACGACGCACTGCCTGCACGATCTCATCCATCGTCGTGCCCGCCCGGCCGACCAGCGTCGAGCCGCTTTGCACCTTGTCGACCGAGTCGCCGATCAGTTCCTTGATTTCCTTCGCGGCGCTCGCGCTGCGCTGCGCGAGACTGCGCACTTCACCGGCCACCACCGCGAAACCGCGGCCCTGCTCGCCGGCGCGTGCGGCTTCGACGGCCGCGTTCAGCGCGAGAATATTGGTCTGAAATGCAATACCTTCGATCACGCCGATGATGTCGACCACCTTGTTCGAGCTGGTCGCGATGTCCTGCATCGTGGTGACGACCTGGCTCACCACGTCGCCGCCGCGCGTGGCGATGTCGGATGCGTTGACGGCCAGCTGGCTCGCCTGACGCGCGTTCTCCGCGTTCTGCCGCACGGTGCCGGTCAGCTGTTCCATGCTCGACGCGGTTTCCTGCAACGAGGCGGCCTGCTGTTCCGTGCGCTGTGACAGATCGGTGTTGCCCATCGCGATTTCGCGCGCACCGGTGTCGATCGATTCGGCGCTGCTGTGAACCGCGTTCACCATCGTCGACAGGCTTGCCTGCATCCGCTTGATGCTGTCGAACAGGCGGCCGATTTCATTGCGGCTCACCACATTGATCGTCTCCGACAGATCGCCCGCCGCGATACGCTCGAAGCAGTCGGTCGCGTCGTTCAGCGGCTGCACGATCAGGCCGCGCAGCGCGAAGCGAATGCCCACCACCACCAGCAAAGCGAGCACGGTGATGGCGATGATCAGCGTCGTCATCAGCGAGATGTTCGATTGCGCACTCGCCTGCTGATCCACGGCGTGTTGCTCCAAACCCTTGATGACCGAGGACGCGGCGCTGTCGTAGGACACGAACATCGGGCTGATCTTCGTATCGGCGATTGCGTGATAGGCGGCCAGGTCGTTCGCGCGCAGCGCGGCGAACTCCGGCTCCATGCCGTCATGCATCAGCGCCGTGCGGCGCGCCAGCAGTTCATCCAGTTGCGCCTGCTCCACGCCGGTTTTGGGCGCGTCGAGATAGGCCTGCCAGCTCTGATTGCCGAAGCCGTATAGCTCCTGCGCACGATCCAGAACCTTCTTCGCCTGCTCCGCGTCGCCTGACAAGCTCAACGCATTGAAGCGGTCCAGCGATACGCGCGAGCGCAGCAGATACGACGAGGCATCGTCGAGTGCATGAATGGCCACCAGATCGCCCCGCGCAATACGATCGAGCGACTGGCTCGCGCCATTCAACGCGGTTAGCCCAAGCGCGCCGACCACGACGGTCAGCGCCACCAGAATGATCCCCACCATCGTGAGCGACGTGCGAATCGACAACCTGCTCAGCATCTTGATGCTCCCATTTCCAATCTCTCGTTACCGCTTTGCCGCGTTGTCCCGCTTAGACGCCGAGCGTTTCGATCAGCGCCATTTCGCGGCTGGTCATCAGCTTCTCGATGTCCATCAGGATCAGCATGCGGCCATCGACCGTGCCCAGACCCGTGAGGTACTCGGTCGTCAGCGTGGCGCCGAATTCCGGCGCCGGCATGATCTGGTCGGTGGCGAGCGTGAGCACGTCCGACACGCCGTCGACCACCATCCCGACCACGCGATGCGCGACGTTCAGGATGATCACGACGGTCTGGTGGTCGTACTCGACACGGCCCAGATGAAACTTGATGCGCATGTCGACGATCGGCACGATGATGCCGCGCAGATTGATGACGCCCTTGATGAAATCGGGCGCATTGGCGATCCGTGTCACGTTGTCGTAACCGCGGATTTCCTGCACCTTGAGGATGTCGATGCCATACTCTTCGGCGCCGAGCGTGAAGACAAGGAATTCCTGACCGCCGGCGTCGGCCTGCTGCGCGTCGCGGCGGCCATTCGTACCGCTTGCGTTCGCAACGCTCGAATTGATGGATTGGACTTCTGCCACGTTAGCCCCCAAACGGTTGGGATGAAATGAGTTGAATGAGTGTTGCGAATGCTCTGTGCGGTGCGCACGCGACGGTCATCATGCGAGGCTCATATGCGCATTGCGCGTCTCGCGGTTCAGCGCCGCCACGTCCACGATCAGCGCGACACTGCCGTCGCCGAGAATGGTGGCCGCGGAGATGCCGTGCACTTTGCGATAGTTCGTTTCCAGGTTCTTCACGACCACCTGCTGCTGGCCCACCAGCTCGTCGATCAGCATCGCAAAGCGGCGTCCCTCGGTTTGCATGATGGTGACGATGCCTTGTGTGGGTTCCTGCTTCGCGTCTTCGACGTTGAACACTTCGTGCAGCGCGACGAGCGGCAGGTATTCGCCGCGCACACGCACCACTCGCTCGCCGTTGGCCACCGTGTAGATGTCCTCGGCTTGCGGCTGTAGCGACTCCATCACGAAGTTCAGCGGCAGAATGAAGATCTCGTTGCCGACCTTCACCGACATGCCGTCGAGAATCGCCAGCGTGAGCGGCAATACGATCCGTGTGGTGCTGCCCTTGCCGGCGTGCGAGGTGATTTCCACGTGGCCACCCATCGACTGGATGTTGCGCTTCACCACGTCCATGCCGACGCCGCGGCCCGACACGTCGGTGACCTGCTCCGCCGTCGAGAAACCCGGCAGGAAAATCAGGTTCCACACTTCTTCGTCGGTCATCGATTCGCTGACCTGCATGCCTTGCTTGGCCGCCTTCGCGAGAATCTTGTCGCGGCGCAGGCCCGCGCCGTCGTCGCTCACTTCGATGACGATGTTGCCGCCGTGATGCGCGGCCGACAGGACCAGCTGGCCGGTCGAGTCCTTGCCTGCGGCGCGGCGCGCTTCCACGGTTTCGATGCCGTGGTCGAGGCTGTTGCGCACGAGGTGAGTCAACGGGTCGATGATCCGTTCGATGAGGCTCTTGTCGAGTTCGGTCGCCTGACCGAAGGTGACGAGCTCCACTTCCTTGCCGAGCTTCGCCGTGAGATCGCGCACCAGACGCGGGAAGCGGCTGAACACGTAATCCATCGGCATCATGCGGATCGACATCACCGCTTCCTGCAGATCGCGGGCATTGCGCTCGAGTTGCGCCATGCCGTTGAAAAGCCGGTCGTGCAATGCCGGGTCGAACGTGCTGGTGGTTTCCGCGAGCATCGCCTGCGTGATCACCAGTTCGCCGACCAGGTTGATCAGCTGATCAACCTTTTCGACGCCGACACGAATCGAGCTGCCTTCGGCTCCCGCTGCCGCCGCGGCCGGACGAGCCGCCTTGCGGTCCGGTTCGGCGGTTGCCGGAGCGCCTGCCGCCGCGCCTGCTGCCGATGCAGGGCTGGGCGCCGCAGCGGATTGAGCGTCGAGTTGAGCGCCGGACGACGCCGCTGCAGGCGCTGCCGCCGGTGCGTTGAACCCGCCCTGCGCGGCCGTGCTGGCGGGCGCGGCGATGCCGGCTGACGGCGCCGGCGATGCTGCGTGTCCTCCCTGAGTTGCCTGAGTTGCGTGCGCTGCCTGCGCCGGGACCGGCGCGGCAGCGGCGGGCGTTCCAGGTTCGCCTTGCTGCGCGTCGTCCGCCGGTGCGCTGCCGCGGCCGATCGAGATCTGACTTTCGTCGATCACGAAACAGCACACGGCGATGATGTCGTCGGAGGTCACATCGGTTGCGAGCCATAACGTCAGATCGCCGCCGTTCTTGATTTGCGCGACGACGCTGCCCAGGTTGCCGAGCTCTTCAGACAGCAGCTCCTGGTCCTTCTCGTCTACGCCCCGTAGCGTAATTTTCAAATGGGGACCGGCGCCGCCGTCGTTACCGTCGACCTTGCCTGCCCCCGCGGCCTGCCCGGTCTGTGCCGGGTCGCCGCCAGTCCATTCGCCCGCCGCCTGCACCGCCTGTTCGACGACGTGCTCGGGCGGGGTACCACCTTGTACTGCTACCGCTGGTGCTGCGACGGCAGCGGCGGCGCTGGCCGCCGGCGCCGCGACCTGAGCTGCTGCCTGAGCTGCTGCCTGAGCTGCTGCCTGAGCTGCTGCCTGAGCTGCTGCCTGAGCTGCCGCCTGAGGCTGAGCCGGCGCACCGCCGAAGCGGCTCTCCGCATGCAACTGTTCGAGCTTCGCGCAGATCGCGCGGGCCACGGCCGCGTCCGGCTCGGCGCTCGCGCGGTAGTCGGCGAGCTGGCCGGACAACACGTCCTTGGTTTCGAGGAACGTGTCGATCATGTCCTTGCGCAGCACGAGTTCGTTGTTGCGCGCGCGATCGAGCAGCGATTCGAGAATGTGGGTCGTCTCGGTCAGCGCGGTGAAGCCGAAGGTCGCCGCGCCCCCCTTGATCGAATGCGCGGCGCGGAAAATCGCCGCGAGGTCTTCCGGGTCCGGGCGCGCAACGTCCAGATTGAGCAGCAACTGCTCCATCTGCGCGAGCAGTTCGTCCGCTTCGTCGAAGAACGTCTGATAGAACTGAGTGATGTCGAGTGTCATGCCTGGGTCACCGCGAGAGTTCCTGTCTTGGCGTGGGCTACCGAGCCGCCGCGTCGAGAGCTATCTATAACTTGTCTGAAAGTGGCGCTTACGCGGGATCGGCTTCGGCCAGCGCCGCCACCAGTTCGGTCAGCGTGTCGGGGTCGAGCGGCTTTTCGATCCAGCCGGTCGCCCCCACCGCCCGCGCCGCGGCCTTGAACGGCTCGCCCGATTCCGTCGTGAGGACGAGGATGGGCGTCGCCTCGTAGGCCGGGTTGCCGCGCAGCGCGGCGATCAGGTCGAGGCCGGTCTTGCCCGGCATATGCTGGTCGGTCAGCACGAGGTCGAACGACATCGCGAGCGCGTTTTCGAGCCCTTCGTCGCCGTCCGCCGCAAGCGTCACCTCATAGCCGGCCGCGGTCAGCGTTGCGTCAAGAATCTGCCGCATCGATGCCGAATCGTCGATTGCCAGGATGTGCCTGATCATGAAAACCTCGCTGCACTTACGCTACCGATCGCCGGACTGTCCGCGCCCGTGAGGCGCATGCTCGAGCCCGGCGATCGCTATCTGTTACTTGGCCTGTTGCCGGGCCGGTTACTGGGCCGCCGGCGCTGCCGCCGGCAACTTCGGGGCAACCGTCACCGGTTGCGCAAGCTTTTGCAGCAACGGCCTGGAGCCGGCTGCGTCGTCCGACAGAGTGGTCGTGGTGGAGTCGTCATGGTTCAGCGCCTCTTCCGACTTCTTGTTGAGCACGATGATGCTGATGCGGCGGTTTTCCGGATCCAGCGGGTCCGCCTTGTTCAGGTTCTGCGTCGACGCGAGGCCGAGCACGCGCATCACCTTCGCTTCGTCCATGCCGCCGGCGATCAGCTCGCGGCGCGACGCATTGGCGCGGTCCGCCGACAGCTCCCAGTTGCTGTAACCCTTCTCGCCACCCGCGTAGGGCACGGCGTCCGTATGCCCCTGCACGATGATGCGGTTCGGCACGTCGTTCAGCGTGTGGCCGATTTCGCGCAGGATGTCGCGCATGTACGGCTCCACCTGATCCTTCGCGGTCGCGAACATTGGCCGCTTCTGCGAATCGACGATCTCGATGCGCAAGCCAGTCAGCGTCGAGTCGATGCGAATCTGCTGCTTGAACTGGCGCAGCACCGGATTCGCTTCGATCGCGGCCATCAGCTTGACCTGCAGATCGTGCAGGCGAACCTGCTCGCGGCGCTCGAGCTCGCCTTGCAACTGCTTCATCGAGTCTTCGTTGTTGTGCGAGACGGTGCGCTCGGCGCGGTTGCTGGTGCCGTCGGTGGAGCGCGTCACGCCTTGCGCGTCGGTCGAGATATCGCGCCCGCCGCCCTTCAGGATGCTCGAGTCCTCGGCGCTGCGATCGCCGCCCCACAGCGTGATCTTCAACGGCTGGTTGAAGTAGTCGGCGATGCCCTTCAACTGCACCGTGGAAGCCGAACTCAGCAGCCACATCAGCAGGAAGAACGCCATCATCGCGGTCATGAAGTCCGCGTACGCGAGCTTCCACGCGCCGCCGTGGTGCCCCTTCCTGGCCGGCGCGGAGCGCTTGACGACAATGGCGCGGTCTTTGTCCTTGCTCATCGGTTCGGTTCCCGGCGCCCTTTACTTGGCCTTCACGCGGCGCACGTGCTCTTCCAGCTCGGCGAACGACGGACGTTCGGTCGAGAAGAGCACCTTGCGGCCGAACTCGACGGCGATTGCCGGCGCATAGCCGTTCAGGCTCGCGAGAATCGTCACCTTGATGCACTGGAACATCTTGGTCGACTCGGTCACGCGCTGTTCGGCGACGCTCGCGAGCGGCCCGATCAGCCCGTACGAAAGCAGAATGCCGAGGAAAGTGCCGACCAGCGCCTGCGCGATCATTTCGCCTAGCACTGCGGGCGGCTTGTCGGCGGAGGCCATGGTGTGCACCACGCCCATCACCGCGGCCACGATACCGAACGCCGGCATTGCGTCGCCAACCTTGGTCAGCGCATGCGCGGGCGCCTCGCCTTCCTGGTGGTGCGTTTCGATCTCCTCGTCCATCAGGCTTTCGATTTCGAACGCATTCATGTTGCCGCCCACCATCAGACGCAGGTAGTCGGTGAGGAACTCGATGATGTGCTTGTCGGCGAGAATCTTCGGGTACTGGGTGAAGATGGGGCTCTTCGACGGATCGTCGATGTCGGCTTCCAGCGTCAGCGTGCCTTCCTTGCGCGCTTTCGCGAGCAGGACGTAGAGGAGCGCCATCAACTCCATGTAGACGTCCTTGTTGTACTTCGCGCCCTTGAACAGGGTCGGGATGACGCGCAGCGTCGCCTTGATCGTCTTCATGCCGTTGCCGAGAATGAACGCGCCGAGACCGGCGCCGACGATCATCAGCACTTCAACGGGCTGCAGCAGCGCGCTGAGATGGCCGCCTTCCAGCGCGTAACCGCCGAAGACGGACAACAGCGTCACGAGTGTTCCCACGAAAATCAGCACTGCCGAGCCCTCACAAAGAAGCGACGGTAACCGTCGTTAATCTGGTTTACGGCAACGATGCGGAAAACTTTGACGGAAAAGCGGCTCGTCGTTCTGGTGTAAACCAGAGGCGTGGCGGGCCGGCCAGGCGGCAACCGGCGTGCGGTGACGGGGCCGCCAACGCGCCAGCGGGCCACCGGAGGCGCCAGCGGGCCGCCAGATGCGCCAGAAGGGCGCCGCACAGGCAAAGCCCGCGGCGCAACGGCCGCCACATGGCTCAAGCCTCGAGGGCGGCGAGGCTCTCGCGAGCCCGGGCGTCGGCGACTTTCTTTGTCTTGCCGGCGCGCGACGGCGGCTGGCACAGTCCGCAGACGAACGCGTGCTGCGGATCGTGCGCATGCGCGACGAAATGCCCGCCGCAGCGGCAGCAGGGGGTCATCTGCAGCATCCCGGAATCGAAGAAACGCACGAGCGTCCACGCGCGGGTGAGGCTGAGCACGGGCTCGTCGTCGTGCAACTGGACGTGCTCCAGATAGAGCCGGTAGCTCTTCACGATCGACTCGATCGTCGGACAGCCGCCGTGGCCGGCCATGAAGCGGTAGATGTTATAGAACAGCGATGAGTGAAAATTCGGCTGCCAGGTCATGAACCAGTCGGTCGAAAAAGGCAGCATGCCCTTGGGTGGCGACACCCCTTTCAGTTCCTTGTACAGCTTGATGAGCCGGTCGCGCGACAGACTGGTTTCCGCTTCCAGCAATTGCAAACGCGCGCCAAGTTCAATCAGCTCGATGGCCAGAGTGATTTCCCTGACTTCGAGTACGACGCTTTTATAGGCCATCCGTTTGCCAATCCCCCTGCCCGATCGCGTGGTTTGAGATAGCCGCCGCCATCAGCTGAGTTGCTCGACGGGCTGGCTTGCCATCAGGATCGCGGAATGCGCCTGCGCCACTGCGCTCGACTTGCCTTTGTCGGCCAGCGCGGAGAGCACGGCATGGTCGTCGAAACGGAAACGGCACAACACCTGATTGGACGCCGCCAGCTTGACGGTCTGCGCCAATGACAAATTGGCGAGCACATCGGCTAGCTGGTCCGAAATCCCCATGCGAAACATGCCCATCGGCTTGTCTTCGCGCAGCAAACGCTGCGCGAGCAGGAGATACGACAGATTGACTTCTCTGATCTCATTGAGCATATCGCTTGTCGCGCTCATGATTCCCCCGGGGTATATCTGGCTGGTCAGGCCGTGGCGGAAACGTTTGCTCGGAGGCGCGCATTTCAACCGCGCAAACCGGCTCGTTTCTGGTGTTGCAAGCATTGTGTCGAAAGGGGGAGCCGACGAAAATCGGAGAGACACCCCGGCTGTCTGACGGATTAATCCGTCATTGTTGTAGGAATTTTTCCTACAAGAACCAGCGCGTGGGGAAATTGAATGGAGTGAAGCGGCGCCCAGTCTGGGACGTGTAATGCGCTGTAAATATTTCGCGGTGACGGCATGAACTAACCGGTGAGTTCTGGATGACTCCCGACCCGCACCTTTGCACCGGTGAGAAAGAATTATAAGACCTTTTCACTAGTCTGCAATCCGGCTTCTGCAAGGGCGACTGACGGGGCCGGATACCTGCGCCGCCGGGATTTCGACGCGGTTATTCAGCGTTTGCCTATACCAGCTGCCGCGCTTTACCCGATTATCGGGATCGCGTCCGCAACGATCTGTAAGGCACGATGTTTCCCGCTGTAACAACATTAAGCGTTTGAAAAATAGCTCGAATTAACGCGGCCGATCCCGATAATGAACGCTAAGGGAATACCCGATGCAATTTCGGGACACCCCCGGGCGGCAGATTACCGCGCCCAACCGTCCGTCAGGCATTCGCTCCTCGGTCTATTCGAGCGCCGCTGTGCGAAGCCGTAGTGAACAGCAACCGTCTTGCATGAGACCAAAGTAAGTGCTTTGCATGAGACCAGAGTAATGCGCATGGGGCCGGAATAAGCGCTAAAGCGCCATTTCCAGCCGACAGCGTTGCATGGGGCCGGAGTAAGCGCTAAAGCGCTAACTCCGGCCGACAGCGAACTCTGGCCGACAGCTAAAGCGTCAACTCTGGTCGACAGGAGAAAACGCATGCGAATCGCACAAATTGCGCCGTTGTATGAAGCAGTCCCGCCGAAACTCTACGGCGGCACTGAACGCGTGGTGTCATATCTGACCGAGGCGCTGGTCGACCTCGGCCACGACGTCACACTGTTTGCCAGCGGCGACTCGGCGACGTCCGCGCACCTCGACGCCTGCTGGCCGCGCGCGCTGCGCCTCGATCCGACGATCCGCGATGCGCTGGCGCCACATGTGCTGATGATGGAAAAAGTGCGCAGGGTCGCGCACGAATTCGACGTGCTGCATTTTCACCTCGACTACATGCCGTTCCCGCTTTTCACCACGATGGACACGCCGTTCGTGACCACGCTGCACGGCCGCCTCGATCTGCCGGAGCTGCAGCCAGTGTTCGACGCGTTTTCGAACGTGCCGGTGGTGTCGATTTCCGATTCGCAGCGCGTGCCGCTGCCGCAGGCCAACTGGCTCAACACCGTCTATCACGGTCTGCCGGACCAGTTGCTGACACCGCAAGTGCACAAGAAGCCGGAATATCTCGCGTTCCTCGGCCGCATTTGCCCCGAAAAGCGCGTCGATACAGCTATCAAGATCGCTGCACAAAGCGGTTTGCCGCTGAAGATCGCCGCCAAGGTGGACAAGGTCGACCAGGAATACTTCAAACGTGAAATCGAGCCCTTGCTGTCGATGGCGCACGTGGAATTCGTCGGCGAGATCAACGAGGCGCAGAAGCCGGAGTTTCTGTCCGGTGCCAAGGCGCTCCTGTTCCCGATCGACTGGTCGGAGCCGTTCGGCCTCGTGATGATCGAATCGATGGCATGCGGCACACCAGTGATTGCGTTCAACCGCGGCTCGGTGCCGGAAGTGATCGATCACGGCGTGACGGGCTATATCGTTGAGGATGTGCAGGGCGCAGTGGCTGCGCTGCAGCGTCTCGACGAGCTGTCGCGCCCCGAAATCCGCGCGCAGTTCGAACGCCGCTTCAGCTCGAAAACGATGGCGCAAAACTATGTCGACGGCTATTCGACGCTGATTGAAGCAACGCGCCGCCCGGTATTGCGTCAGGTGGCCGTGGGTTAACGGGCCACTCGAAAACAGCTGATCCGCTATGCGTTCAGCTGTTTCCGCCGCTGCCCCACCGCGTACGCCGTTTTGCGATTCGCACACCAATGTGAGTGCGACTGACATGTGAATCGTTTGCGCGACCGGGAAATTCCACTTATCCCGCTGCTTCTACGGAAAAGCCGCCCCCATGGGCGGCTTTTTTAATGCGGCGACCGGCGCGGCTCCATCCCCGCATTCGCGCTAGCCAATAAAACGGCGCGCCGAAAAACCTTCAATTGGCTTTCGTGCTGGCCGACGGCTGACTCAAGCCGCACCAATCAAAAAGCGCTCGCGATTCTTGCCGACAATCCATTTCGGTGGCTTGCCGCGCCCGCTCCACGTATTGCCCGATTTCGGGTCCTGGTATTTCGCCGGGAGCGGCGCCTTCTTGGGTGGACGGCCGCGCCTCGCGGCAACTGCAAAGCCGAGGTCTTGCGCGGTCAGACCGTATTCAGCGATCTTTTGGCGGATGTCGGCGATTACATTGTCAATTTCCGTGCGCCTCGCTTCTTCTGCCTGTGCCTGCAATCTGGCGATCTGCGCCTTGAGGTCAGCATATTGAGACATCTGGTTCTCCCCTTTTTAGAACTCATTCGACGGCAGACTAACTGTAATTATAAAAATTCGCAATGGCCACTAATACCGGTTTAGGAGATATCCTCTGATAATTATTAAAAAGATTGTGAATCGCAAAGCGGCGTCTTTATCGTTGGCAATAATAGTAAAGCGGACTCCGCATTGACAATTCTTGACACCCCTTTTGACTGCCTTTGCCTAGAATTGCGCGTTCAAGGCATGCACTCGCACTAAGCCGTGTGTGCTCCAGAAGTATCCATTTTTAGGAATACCAATCATGCAGTTGTCAAAGCGCCTTGCTGCAGAGTTGTTCGGCACCTTCTGGCTCGTGCTCGGAGGCTGCGGCAGCGCCGTGCTCGCCGCGAACTTCGCAGGGCCGGTCCACGGCCTGGGCATTGGCTTCGTGGGTGTGTCGTTCGCTTTCGGCCTGACCGTGCTGACAATGGCTTATGCGATCGGACACATTTCCGGCTGTCATCTGAATCCGGCCGTGAGCGTCGGGCTGGCCGTCGCCGGCCGCTTTCCGGCTCGAGACCTGCCACCGTATATCGTCGCGCAAGTGATCGGCGCGGTGCTGGGTGCGCTGGTACTGTCGCTCATCGCGTCCGGCAAGCCGGGCTTCGACCTCGTCGCGAGCGGTTTCGCGAGCAATGGCTATGGCGAGCGCTCGCCGGGCCACTACTCGCTCGGCGCGGCATTCATCTGCGAAGTGGTGATGACCGGCTTCTTCCTGTTCGTCATCCTCGGCGCAACCGACAAGCGCGCGCCGGCCGGCTTCGCGCCGATCGCCATCGGCCTGTGCCTGACGCTGATTCACCTCATTTCGATTCCGGTCACCAATACCTCGGTCAATCCGGCGCGCTCCACCGGCCCGGCGCTGTTCGTCGGCGGGGCAGCCGTGGATCAATTGTGGATGTTCTGGGTCGCTCCGGTCATCGGCGCGGTGATCGCGGGCCTGTTGTATCCGTTGATCGCGGAAAGCCGCGGCGACAATGTGCAGAAACTGGCGCTCGACTGATCGGCGAGCGTATTTAATCGGGCAGTCAGAGCGGGCGCTACGGCGCCCGTTCTGTTTTCCGGTGCACAACGCGTTGACCGACCACCCGGCACCGCCCAGCCATGACCCGCTGCTAGAATCGGGCAACTTCCCGAGCTTGCACAGGTGCTACCGATGAACCGTCTCCGCGGATTCCTGCAGGGCGTCGCGCTCTCCATTGGCGGCTTGTGTGCCGGCGTGTGGGCGACGCCCACCGCGCAAGCGGCCGGGGGCAACACCGAAACGCTTATCTTCGTGCGACACGGCGAGAAACCCGCGCAAGGCTACGGCCAGCTCAACTGCCAAGGTCTCAACCGCGCGTTGGCGTTGCCGGCGGTGATCGCCGCCAAGTTCGGCAAGCCGGATGCGATCTACGCGCCCGACCCCGGCCAGCAAAAAGACGATAGCGGCCGTTCCTATTACTACATCCGTCCGCTGGCGACGATCGAGCCGACCGCGATCCAGTTTCAAATGCCGGTACAAACGCCGTACGGTTTTGCGCAAATTGACCAGCTCGGCGCCGCGCTCGTCAATCCAGCCAATCGCGACAAACTGATCGTCGTGGCATGGGAGCACAAGTTGATCGTGAAGTTATTGCGCCAAATGTTAAGCGCCCACGGCGGCAATGCCGCTGATGTCCCGAATTGGTCGACCGACGACTTTGACAGTATTTATATTGTTCGACTCGACTGGCAGAACGGCACCGCACGCGCCAGCTTCAAGCACGACCGCGAGGGTCTGGACGGGCGCGCGATCGATTGTCCTTGCGCGGCTTTGCCAGGCACAGTATCGACGGCAACTGCGCCGGCGGCATCCACGGGGGCTGCGGATTAATCGGGTAATACAGATGTAAGCCACGATTACGCACGCACCGGCCGAAATCGGGTTCCGCGCGGCGCCAACCTTGCGTCGGCATCGTTTGATGAGCCGAAAACCTTTTATCTGAGAAGGTTTCCAGCGAATGGCCACCGATCCGCGGTGCGCTCGAACGCCGCTGCTGATTCGCCACTCCTGCTGCGGCGATGCTTGCAGTCCGTAACATCTCGTCGCAGTCGCCCCCGACGGAATGCGTACATTGGACCTGTGCGACAAACCTATGTCGCTTTACAGGAGAGCAACATGAAACGCATCGTCACTCACTTGCTGGTTGCGGCTGGACTCGCGGCGGGCGCATGCGGTGTCGCGCAAGCGCATACGGATCTGAACATCGGCCTGTCGCTCGGCGCGCCGGTTTACGCGCAGCCAGCCAGCGTCTACGCGGCCCCAGAACCGGTGTACTACGGCGGATGGAACCATCGCTACGATCGTGGCGATTACTATCGCGGCGATTATCGGTATGACCACGGGTATAACCGTGGGTATGACCGCGGTCCGGATCGCAATGACCGCCACTTGGGTCACGATGATCGGGGCGACCACCGCGGCGGATGGCACGGTTGATCGTAGCGCGGACGCTCGCCAGCCATCGGCCCTGAGCGCCCAGGCCAGTCCCAGCCCAAGTGGCGGCGTCGGCTGATAGCGCCGGCCGCAGCCCACGCCAGCGCGCCGACTCCGGCCCACATCCATGCAAATGGATGTGGGCCGGTTCCATTTCGAATCAGGACATCAGTTCGTCGTTGAGCGAGAACAGCTTGCGCAGATGGTGCGCAACGCCTGCTTCGAAGTTGTTGCCGATGCGCGGCACGTTCGGCAGACGCGTCATGAGATCGGGGTTGGCGTTGTTCATCATGAACGGGTGACCGGCCGTTTCCAGCATATCGATGTCGTTCATGTTGTCGCCGAACGCCACGCACTGCGACGCGTCGACGCCAAGGCGTTCGAGCACCAACTGCAACGCATGTCCCTTCGATACATTTGCTGTCATCACTTCCAGACAGTCCGGCAGCGAATAGGTCACATACAGGTCGTCGCCGAATTCGCGTGCGAGATTCGCGGCGACCTGCGCGAGATCAGAGGGCTCGCCAATGTATAGCGCCTTCGCGATGTCGACGCCGTCGTGCTTCGGCAAATCGGTCACTTCGTAGGTGAAGCCCGAGTCCTGGTGGAACTTCAGCAGATGAGGTGCATCCTGATCGATCAACCACGCCTGGTCGGCGAACAGATTGACGATCACGCGGCCGTGCGCACCCGTGATTTCCGGCAGGACCAGGCGTTGGACGATGGCCGGCGGCAGATCGTCGGCATGGATCACGGTATTGTCCGGCGCATGAACGCGTGCGCCGTTCGACGTGATCAGATACGGATTGATGCCTAGCAGGTCGCGGATACCCGCGACGTCACAATAATGCCGCCCGGTTGCAATCACGAACCGCAGCCCGTCGCTTTCCAGTTTGCGCACTGTGGCGACGGTGAACGGGTCGACCTGATGATCGGCGTTGAGCAGCGTGCCGTCGAGATCCGTGGCAATGACTTTGTACATGGTGAGGGGCAGTCGGGACAGCGTCGAAGCACGTATTTTACCGTTGTCGCCGGCGTGCACAGGATCGCGGCCGTCGCCGCCCGCGATTCTCAGCCCGCCGCGCGCCCGGCTTCGCGCAGCGCCAGTCGCAATCCGCCATGCGCCGAGTCCGCCAAAGGTTCACACAGACGCGCCTGGTAGATCTGCGGCACATACTCGCGCAACGGCGCGCCAAGACCGCCGCACAAGGCGACCGGCAGCTTTGCCGACGGGTCGAGCGCGGCAATCATCTTGCCGATTTCGACGCCGGCCTCGCCGAGCAGGCGCGCCGCGAACGGATGCGTGCGATGCGCGATCGCCAGCGGCGCGAGCCTGGCATAGGCCGTCTGATTGGCCGCGCAGAGCCAGACGACGAGACCGTCGCGGTCGTGCGCGCCGGTGTGCGCGAGCAGCGCTTGCACCAGATCGTCGTTGGGCACGCGCCCATCGAGCGCCTGCTGCGCATGCACGATGAGCCGCAAGCCGAGCCATGCGCCGCTCGCCTCATCGCCGGACGGGTAGCCATAACCGCTGACGACGCGCCATTCCCCGTCGCCAGCGAGCGAGGCCGCCACACTGCCGGTGCCAAGCGCGACGATCACGCCGGGCGCGCCGCCATGCGCACCGAGCAGGGTCGTATAGGCGTCGCTTTCCACCGCAAGTCCTGCAAGCTGGGGTGCTTGCGCATGAAATTCGGCGAGCCAGTCACGATTGTTGACCCCCGCCAATCCACAACCGAGCACGCAACGCGACCAGTCCAGGGTCGCGCCGGCGCGCTCGAACGCTGCGCCACAGCCAGCCTCGATCGCCTGCCATGCACGCTCGACGCCAAGTCCCAAGCCCGACGGCCCGCTGGCCGCCTGCGCCAACTCGCGCCCTTGCGCGTCGCCGAGCACGACGCGCGTGCCGCTGCCACCGCCGTCAATGCCGATCAGAAAGAAGTTTTTGTTCATCGAATCGAGTGAGTTCCAAAGGTGAATAGCGTATAGCGTGGCAGGTCCGTTTCAATCCGGCAATCGGCCGAACGGCCAGCTTGCGGTACGCCTGTCTTCAGCTATGCTGACGGGCGACATGACAACGCCGGAGCGCAACCGTGACACAGCGATGCAACTGGGTATCGAGCGACGCGCTCGCACACTACCACGACACCGAATGGGGCGTGCCCTCGCGCGGCGATCGGCATCTGTTCGAAATGCTTGTGCTGGAAGGTGCCCAGGCGGGTTTGTCGTGGTCGACGATACTCAATAAACGGGCCGGCTACCGCCGCGCTTTTGCCGACTTCGATATCGACAAGGTTGCGCGTTTTACGCCGAAACACGTGGATGCGCTGGTGGCCGACGAGAGTATCGTGCGCCATCGCGGCAAGATCGAAGCGGCCATCGGGAACGCTCGCGCCATTCAGCGGATTCAGGCCGAGCACGGCTCGCTCGCCAACTTCGTCTGGTCGTTCGTCGACCAGACGCCGATACAGAACGAGTGGGCCTCCTACAAGCACGCGCCCGCGTCGACGGAAGTCTCGGACGCGCTGAGCAAAGCGCTGAAACACTACGGCTGCAAGTTCGTCGGCTCGACGATCTGCTACGCGTTCATGCAGGCGGTCGGCATGGTGAACGACCATGAGGCTAGCTGCATGTGCCGCGCGCAATGCGCGGCGCTCGGCAAGAAGGGACGCAATCGCAAAGCCGGTTGAAACCGACAAGATTGCCGTCGCTTAGTGCTGCGGTTCTACCAAAGGGACGCCGCCCAAGGAAACTCCCGAGCGCCAGGCTCCGCGTGCACTGTTTGCCCCGTGGTGCAAGGCTGGGGCGGACAAGACCACAGGTGTCATGCCGCCGAAGCGGTTTCAATCGCCCCATCCGCAGAAATCTTGCTGCGCTTGTCGCGCAGGTCGGCCGTTATATGGTTATGCGCACCGCGGATGCTCTGTCCGCCGAGCGGCTGAAAAGCGCGGTGTAACGGTGTAACGGCATGGATGGCACCTACGCGGCGCGGTCGCGTTTTGCTGATTCGCGCCGCCCAACTCCGAGCACACGGCCGGGCGTTTTGCCACGCTTGTTGGAGCTGGCGCCCCAGTGAACCGTCAACGAAGGCCCAAAAGCAAAACGGCGATGTGACTTCTTTCGAAGCTCACACCGCCGTTCGGCGTACAGAAAGCGTGCTTAGTGCAGCTTTTTCGGCAGCATCTGGCTGCGCAGGCGCTTGTGCAGGCGCTTTACAGCAGCAGCCTTCTTGCGCTTACGTGCCGTGGTCGGCTTTTCGTACGATTGGCGCTCACGCAGTTCAGCGATCAGGCCGTTCTTTTCGATTGCGCGACGAAAGCGGCGAATTGCCACTTCGAACGGCTCGTTTTCCTTCAGAAGAATCGTCGTCATGTAATTCCTAACTCAATCACTTGATACGGGTTAATTGCGTGGCGGGAGACCGCTCACGCGCCGGCCCTCCGGTCGTTTCGATTCATGGCCAGTAACAGGCAAACGCGGGAAACCCCGGCCAAACCACAAATGAAACGAGAGGCAAAGCGGCCACGGAGGCCGGAAAAGAGAGGTGGGGAGCTCACCGCGGAACGCGGACAGACGTAGTGCAAATGCCGCGTCTGTTGCCGTTTCGCCAACCTTTCATCAATGAAAAACACTGACGAAACAGGCAAAGATCTCAATTCACTCCCGATGATATCAGGAAACTCCCCATCCTACCAGGGGTTTAGCGATCGCGCCAGGTCCTCCAAGCGCGCTCAGGCGCTTGCTTCGTCCAGTTCGCGGATGTCAGCCTCCGTCAGCAGGAGATGGACGGCGGCCGCAAGGCTTTCCAGCTGAGCGATCGAAGTCGCGCTGGCAATCGGGGCCGTAACACTGGGCCGCGCGACAAGCCATGCCAGTGCGACACTCGCCGGCGTACTGCCGTGCTGTTCGGCGACGCGATCGAGTGCGCCCAGAATCCGCAAACCGCGCGTGTTCAGATACTTTTCGACCCGGCTGCCACGCACCTTACCGGCCAGATCCGCCTGCGAACGGTACTTGCCGGACAGAAAGCCGCTCGCGAGGCTGTAGTACACCACCACGCCGAGCTGATTGGCGAGCGCCACCGGTTCGATGTCGCGCTCGTATTCCGCGCGGTCGTACAGGTTGTACTCCGGCTGCAGTAGCTGGTATTCGGGTAGCCCGTGCTGGCGTGACACCGCGAGCGCCTCCTCGACCCGCGCGCCGCTGTAGTTCGACGCGCCGATCAGTCGCACCTTGCCCGTTTCGATCAGCTTCTGATACGCGCCGAGCGTCTCGACCAGCGGCGTATCGGTGTCGTCGTCGTGAGAAAAATAGACGTCGATGTAGTCGGTCTGCAAGCGCCGCAGCGAATCCTCCACCGCCGCCTGAATGTTGGACGCCGACAGCCCCTTGCGGTGAGGATGCTTCGAAACCTTGGTGGCGAGCACGATGTTGTCGCGCTTGCCACTCTGGCGCAGCCACTTGCCGATGATCGTTTCCGACTCGCCACCCTGGTTGCCGGGCACCCACGCGGAATAGACATCGGCAGTATCGACAAAGTCGAGACCCGCATCGACGAATGCATCCAGAATCGAAAACGAGGTGGCTTCATCGGCGGTCCAGCCGAATACATTGCCACCGAACATAAGCGGTGCAACTTGTATTTCCGAGCGTCCAATGCGGCGCTTTTGCATGATTTCTCCCGGCTTTTACGACAAGAGCAAAAGAGAATACGCCGTCTTTTCAAATCCCGCAGCGCACGCGCCGGACAAGGCAGGAAGCCCGTTCGGCGAGGCAGCCGCGTCGGCCTTTGCGCAAAAGAATTGGGTCAGCATTACAGAAAGTTCCTCAAGTTTTTTTCAAGAGGGCCGTCAACCTTCACTGAGGCGGCCAGCAATGAACGAGTGCTTCCGCCGATGCCAACTTGGCGTACTGGGCTCAAGGCTTATTTAGGAGATTTTCCATGCTCGGAATCAATAGCAACATCAACTCGCTGGTTGCACAGCAAAACCTCAATGGCTCGCAAAGCGCCCTTTCGCAAGCCATCACCCGCCTGTCGTCGGGCAAGCGCATCAACAGCGCGGCAGACGATGCAGCAGGTCTGGCAATCTCGACGCGTATGCAAACGCAGATCAACGGCCTGAATCAGGGCGTGTCGAACTCGAATGACGGCGTGTCGATGATTCAAACCGCATCGAGCGCACTGTCGTCGCTGACTTCGAGCCTGCAACGTATCCGCCAACTGGCTGTGCAAGCATCGACCGGCACGCTGTCGTCGAGCGACCAGGCCGCTCTGCAGAAGGAAGTTTCGGCACAGATCTCGGAAGTGAACCGCATCGCTTCGCAAACGACGTACAACGGCACGAAGATTCTGGACGGCTCGGCAGGCAGCCTCTCGTTCCAGGTCGGCGCGAACGTCGGTCAGACGGTCAACCTGAACCTGAGCCAATCGATGTCGGCAGCGAAGATCGGTGGCGGCCTGGTGCAAACGGGTCAAACGGTCGGCACGGTCTCGGTCAGCGTGGATACGGCTGGTGCGTACACGTCGGCGTCCAACCCGGCAATCACGGCAATCAACGTACTGTCGGACGGCCAGGGCGGCTACACGTTCACCGATCAAAACAACCAGGCGATCGCCCAGACCGTCGCACAGGCAGTGTTTGGCGCAAACGCGACCACGGGCACTGGCGTCCAGGTCGGCGCCCTGGCACTCCAGGCCGCTGCAACGACGACGGCAGGTGCAGGTTCCGCTGCTCAGAATTCGGCAGTCGCGCAGATCAACGCGATCAACACCCCGCCGACGGTTTCGGGCCTCGACATCAGCACGGTCACCGGCGCGAACCAGGCAATGGTCTCCATCGACAACGCACTGCAGACCGTCAACAACCTGCAAGCGTCGCTGGGTGCCGCACAAAACCGCTTCACCGCAATCTCGACGTCGCAGCAAGCTGAATCGACCGACCTGTCGTCGGCACAATCGCAAATCACGGACGCCAACTTCGCACAAGAAACGGCGAACCTGAGCAAGGCGCAAGTGCTGCAGCAAGCTGGTATCTCGGTGTTGGCGCAAGCTAACTCGAACCCGCAGCAAGTTCTGAAGCTCCTGCAGTAAGAGCTGACGCAGTAACGGCGGTGCGCCGCGCGAGAAGCGGGGCGCATCGCCGGGTTTCAAGCAACGGGAGGCATGCCTCCCGCTGTGCATTTCGCTCACCCAATGATGTAGCATCGCGCACCACCTAGCCTCACCGCATTACCAACACGGATTCCTCGACGCCCGGAGCCTTTGCATGTCCACGATCTCTACCACGTCTTCCACGGCAAGCGCGAATGCCGCGCTGCAGTCGGCCGCCCAATCGATCATCAGCGGCTCGACCGGTAATTCGTCGATGGACGTGTCGACGCTCGTCACCGCCCTCGTGAATGCGAAGACGGCGGGACAAAGCGCGGCTCTGACGGCGCAACAGACCAAAGACAACACCACGCTGTCCGCGTACGGCGCACTCAGCTCAGCTTTGAGCGCCCTGCAGTCGGGCATCACCAACCTCGCCAACGGCACCACGCTGTCGACGTTCTCGGCAACCGCGAGCGGCAGCGGCCTCACGGCCACCGCGGGTACGGGCGCCGTGGCCGGCAGCTACTCGGTCGCGGTGACGCAGATCGCGAGTGCGCAGTCGCTCTCCTCGGCGGCCTTCGGCGCGACCACGCAGCTCGGCACCGGTACGCTGAGCATCTCGGTCGGCGGCAAGTCGATGGACATCAGCGTCGACAGCACCAACAACACGCTGTCCGGCATTGCCGCGGCGATCAATGCAAGCAGCAGCAACCCCGGCGTCACGGCGACCATCGTGACCGGCACGGACGGTGCCCACCTCGTGCTGCGCGCGTCGAACACCGGCGCGGCTAACGTCATCAACGTCTCGACCAGCAATGTCACGACCGACAACGGCCTGTCGAGCCTCGGCGTGACTTCGACCGCGAGCACCACCGGCGGCCAGTCGACCATCACCTCGGCGAATTCGAGCAGCGCTTGGACCCAGAGTGCCTATGCGCAGGACGCGTCGTTCACGGTCGGCGGAATCGCCGCCACCAGCTCGAGCAACTCGGTGACCACCGCGATCTCCGGCGTGACGCTCAATCTGACGTCCGCGGCCGCAGGGACCACCCAAACGCTGACCATCGCGCAGGACACCTCGTCGGAGAGCACGGCGATCAACAATTTCGTCAGCCTGTACAACACCGTCGTGACGACGATGTCCACGCTGACCTCGTACAGCGCCGGCGCGAGCTCGCAAGGCCCGCTGCTCGGCGATTCGACACTGCAGACGATCAAGAACACGCTCGCCGGCATCGTCGGCGGCTCGGTCGGCACGGGCAGCACCGGCACGACGCTGGCCTCCATCGGCATTACGCTGAAGGGCGATCCGGCCGACGGCACGCTGGTGGTCGACAGCAGCACGCTGAGTACGGCGCTGACCAGCAGCCCGGCGACGGTCGCCAAGCTTTTCAACTCGACCAACGGCATCGCCGAGCAGTTGAACAGCAGCATCACCACCTTCACGCAGACCGGCGGCATCATCGACACGCGTAATACCGCGCTGAACGCCGACCTGAAGAGCATCACCACGCAGCAAACCGCGCTCGCCGACTACACGGCGCAGTTGACGAGCCAGTACCAGGCACAGTTCACCGCGCTGAACACGCTGATGGCGACGATGAACAACAACTCGCAGTACCTGACCGCGTTGTTCGGCGGCACCAACAGCGCCGGCGCGCTGGCCACCAACAAGGCCTAAGCCAGAATGGAGGCGAACATGATGAGTCAGACGGAACTGGTGGAGCGCCTGCTGTCGATCACGCGCGACATCGAACAGGCCGCCTCGCTCGCCGACTGGCCGCAAGCCGCGCGCCTCACCGAAATGCGCTCGCCGTTGCTGATGGCGCTGTCCGCCGATCAGGCGCCGGCCGCGCTGGAGATGATCCGCCAGATCCAGGCGATCGACGCCGCATTGCTGGCGGACGCGCAAACCACCCAGAACGAACTGCATGTCGAGTTCGAAGCGGCGATCGCGCGCACCAGGGCGGCCGGTCAGTATCAGCAGGTCGCCCGCATGTAAGCACAGCGCGGGCGTCCGGCCGCGACGGCAAGCCTGCCGAACTGCACCACCCGCACCGCCCGCCGCACAGGACAATAAGAACCACGCGCTGAAGTTGAGGCGCACTCGTTCCCTCAGCCCGCCTCGTGCGGGCTTTTTTCTTGCCCTTTGGGCGCCTGCCGTGCTTGTCCATACGCTAAACAGGCGGCCTTTTTACCGTCATCTCTGAGCATCGGGAATGCCGTCTCCATCGCACAATTTCCGTCATAGACCATTCTGCGCTGAGACCATGACTCTCCTGTACGATCAGCCGACCGCTGAACCATTGACGCCCGAACAACAGCTCGAGCAAGACATCGCTTTGGTCTTGCAGACCGCGTTGGCGCATCACCACAAGGAGGAGTTCGACGATGCCGAAGCGTTGTATAAGGCAATCCTCGATGCCAAGCCTGGCCACGGCGACGTGCAGTACAACCTCGGCGTGCTATACGTGCAGCGCAGCCGTCCTGCCGAGGCCCTACCACACCTGGAAACCGCGCTCGGCGGTGCGCCGAACAACGGACAATATTGGGTTGCCTACATCAACGCATTGATCGACGCCGATCAGATCCAGGCGGCGTGGCTAGCGCTGGAAATGGGGCAACAAAGGGGATTGAAGGGCCCGGCAGTCGACGGCCTGATTACGCGAATGGCGCATGGCGGTGCCAGGTACGCCACCGCCGCGGTCGCGCCGGTCGTTGCATCGCCGCAACCCTCTGCGACGCTAGTCATTTCGACAGATCCGGACGCCACGGACGCCACAACGGCAGCACTCGATACGCGCCGTCCCACCCCACAGGAAATAACCCGCTTCAACACGCTCTTCAACAAGGGCCACATTCCGGATGCCATCAAGCTCGGACGAAGCCTGACAGAGCGATTTCCGTCGAACGGCCTCGCATGGCGTTGCCTCGGTACCGCTCTTCACAAAGCCGGCCAATACAGCGACTCCGTCCAGCCCCTGAGGAACGCCATATCGTTTGGCAGTGACGATTCTGAAGTCCGAAAGGCACTGGCCGACTTGCTGCGCCTGCTTGGTCAGGATGCCGAGGCAGAAACCGAGTGCCGAAAACTGCTCGAGTTGCATCCTGATCATTCGGAAGGCCATCGTATCCTTGGCTTGGTGCTCGCCAGCCGAGGCCGCATTCGCGAAGGGATCGCCGAGTGCCGTCGTGCCATCGAACTCGCGCCCGACTACGCGGAGTCCCATGGCACGCTGGGCGTGGTGCTGCTTGGCGCTGGCGCCACGGACGAGGCCGAGCTATGTTTTCGCCGCGCGCTCGAGCTCGATCCGAAAAATGCACCGACGCGCAGCAATTTGCTCTTCAGCATCGCGCACAATCCTCACATCACCGCGGAGCAGATCTACGCCGACCATCGCGAATTTGCCCGGATTCATGAAACATCGCTGCGCTTGCCGAAGCCGCGTCACGCGAATAGCCGCGCACCTGATCGCCAGCTGAAAATCGGCATTGTCTCCGGCGACCTGTTCCGGCACGCAGTCGCCTCTTACCTGCTGCCGATCATCGAACCTCTCGCGAAAGACAAGAGCCTGTCGCTCCATGTCTACTACAACCACGTGCACGAAGACGACTACACGCACTGGTTGCGCGGCCAGGTCGAACAATGGACCGGGATCGCCGGCATGCAGGACGAGCAATTCATCGCCAAGGTTCGCGCCGACAAAATCGATATCCTGATCGACCTGAGCGGGCACACCGGCCGCAACCGGCTGCAGGCATTCGCGCGCAAGCCCGCGCCAATTCAGGCCAGCTGGATCGGATACCCGGCGACGACCGGTCTCGACGCGATGGACTACTATCTCAGCGACCGTTTCTTTACGCCGTTCGGCGAGATCGAGCAGCAGTTCTCCGAGAAGCTCGTGCATCTGGCCGCCATCGGGCCGTTCCTGCCGGACAGGAATGCTCCGCCGGTCAACATTCTGCCGGCCATGCACAACGGCTATGTCACGTTCGGCAGTTTCAACCGGCTGAACAAGTTGCGCCCCGACGTGGTCGCCGTGTGGGCGAGGTTGCTGCGCGAGCTGCCCACTGCCCGGATGGTGCTCGGTTCCATGAATGGCGACGAAGGCGATGAAAGCCTCATTAGCTGGTTCGTCAACGAAGGCATTTCACGAGACCGCCTGACTTTCCGTCCGCGTTCCCGCGTAGAGGTCTACCTGCAGCAGCACTTTCAGGTCGACATCTGTCTCGACACCTTCCCCTATACCGGTTCGACGACCGTTCTGAACTCGTTGTGGATGGGCGTGCCTACGCTGACGATAGCGGGCAAGACCATGGCGAGCCGGGCGGCGACGGCATGGCTCGCGCATTCAGGTCTCGACGCGTTCGCAGCCGAAGATGCAGACGATTTCGTGGCGAAGGGTGTCAAGCTGGCCTCCGACATCCCCGCACTCGCGAGCATTCGTACGGCGTTGCGGGAGCGCTGTGCGCAGTCGGCTCCGTTCCAGCCGGAAGTTGTCGCGGAAAGCCTTTCACGCGCATTTCGCACGATGTGGCAGCGCTGGTGCAACGGTCTCGCTCCGACAGCCTTCAGCGCGCACGATCCGCAAGCGGCACGCGGCGACGACGCGGTTCATACCGCATAACGGCCGTCATCCGTGACCCAGACCAAAAAACTGCAGCGAGGAAACCATGGGTTCTAGCGCGCCTCTCCGTGCGATCACGTCGCTGGACGACGAACGCATCTATGTCACTCAGCCACATCTGCCGCCGCTGGCCGAGTTCATGCCGTACCTCGAAAAGATCTGGAACAGCAAGACACTCACCAACGGGGGGCCGTTCCATCAGCAACTCGAGAAGGCACTTTGCGAGTATCTGGGCGTCGAACACCTCGCGCTATTCGCGAACGGCACGCTAGCTCTCGTGACCGCGCTGCAAGCGCTGCGCGTCAATGGCGAATGCATTACGACGCCCTACTCGTTTGCAGCCACCGCGCATTCGCTGCTTTGGAACGGCATCAAACCGGTCTTCGTGGACGTCGATCCGGACACGCTCAACCTGGACCCGGAAAAGATTGAAGCGGCGATCACGCCGCAAACAACCGCCATCATGCCGGTGCACTGCTACGGTCATCCCTGCGATGTGAAAGCCATCCAGAAGATCGCCGACAACTACAACCTCAAGGTCATTTACGACGCCGCGCACGCATTTGGCGTGCAGACCGAAGATGGCAGTGTGCTCAAGCACGGTGATCTGTCGATTGTCAGTTTCCACGCCACCAAGGTCTTCAACACGTTTGAGGGCGGCGCGATTGTCTGCCCGGACGCGAAAACCAAACAGCGCATCGACCATCTGAAGAACTTCGGTTTCGTGGATGAAGTGACAGTCGTGGCCGCCGGCATCAACGGCAAGATGAGCGAAATCAATGCCGCGTTCGGACTTCTGCAGTTGCAACACGTCGACAATGCGTTGGCAAAACGCAAGGCAATCGACGCGCAGTACCGCGAGCTGCTCGCTGACGTACCTGGCATCCGCTGCATGTCAGACGCAGGCGAAAAAGTGGCGAATTACGCTTACTTTCCCGTTCAGGTTGAAGACAATTTTCCAATCAGCCGTGACGCACTGTACGAGCGCCTGAAGGAACACGGTATTTTCGCGCGCCGCTACTTCTACCCGCTTATATCTGAATTCCCGATGTATCGTGGCCTGCCGTCCTCCGACCAGAACAATCTGAGTACCGCTGCCGCCGCTTCGAAACGAATCTTGTGTCTGCCGATCTATCCCGGTCTGAACCCGGTACAGGTCGAACGCATTGTCAGCATCGTCGCCGGTATTCAATAAACCGAGCCGGTCTTAACAACGGAACGTTGGCAATGCAAAACATCGTGCTTGTCGGATCTTCCGGCCACGCCAAAGTTATTATCGACATCGTTGAAAAGCAGGGGCGCTACCGGATCGCCGGCCTCATCGACGCCTTTCGGGCAGTTGGCGAAGCGACTCTCGGCTATCCGGTTCTTGGCGGCGAATCCGATCTGGCGAGGTTGGCCATCGAACACGATCTGAAGGGAGCGGTCGTCGCGATCGGGGATAACAGCGTTCGCTCGAACGTGGCCGCCAAGGTGGCCAATGTCTGCCCACATTTGCCATTCGTCAGCGTAGTCCACCCAGCGGCCAGCGTCGGCAAAGGGACAAGCATCGGAGCTGGCACTGTCGTCATGGCGGGAGCCGTTATCAACGCTGACTGCCGCGTGGGCCGGTTCTGCATCGTGAACACGAAGGCATCGCTCGATCACGACTGCGTCATGGAGGATTTTTCGAGCCTCGCGCCGGGCGTGACCACCGGCGGCAATTGCCGCATCGGCAGCCACGCGGCCGTGAGCATCGGCGCCGTGTTGCGCCATGGAATCACGATTGGCGAACACAGCGTGGTGGGCGCGGGATCAGTTGTTCTCAAGGCGGTCGACGCCTTTTCGGTCACATACGGAAACCCCGCGAAGAAGGTCCGGGATCGTCAGCAGGGCGACAAATATCTTTAGTCAGAATCAGGCCTGAACCGCTTACTCCCGCCGGCGAACCCGCTGCGACTCAAACTACCCGATGCGCAGGTAGGCAGCGCCTGGCCCTCACCGTAAAACGTGCTTATAGGTCGAAGTGATCGTGAAATGCGCCGCTATTCGGCGAAGTGCGCTATCGCGCTCGTCGATATGCTTTTCGGCACCATCCTCGCCGTTCTCGATCTTGATGTCGAAGCGTGGCCGGCGACGCGAATCACCTTCTACGGACCATCATGAACGTAACCACATCAGACGACTTTATCGGAGTTCAGCCCCAACACCCTTATTCGAAAGCCTTCATCGTGCTTGGCTATCGAGATGGATCGATCTCGACGATCCCGAACAACTTCTTTCGCGACTGGCTGGATGAAGAAGCGAAGGTTGGAACCTTCTCGATTGGCAAGTGTTCAGGAATAGGTGTCGGCTCGACCGCCAAATACGACTCCGATTTGCAGAAGCTCGTAGTTGGGAAATACGTCGCCGGTGGCTTGAGATTGAAGTTTCTGCTAAATGGGCAGCATGACATGCGGACGATTTCAACGTCAGTGCTTAGTGCTTACGGCAGTGGGCTGAACAACGTGCCACCGCCGCAATATGGCGACACGGTAATCCGCAACGACGTGTGGATCGGCGACGAAGCGATGTTTCTTGGCGGTTCCACCATCGAGAACGGATGCGTTATCGGGGCGAGAACCGTGGTGCCGCCTAATTTCAAAAGCGAACCTTATGGCATCTATGTGGGCAGCCCTGCACGCCTTGTCCGGTTCCGGTTCTCCGAGCGTATCCGCGAGAAACTTCTGGAACTTGAATGGTGGGACATGCCGATGTCGTGGATGCAAAAGAATAACGATCGATTCCTTGTTGACCTGACGGCAGACGAGGGGCGGTCAATGGAAATCCTGGCCGATTTGCTGCGCGCAAAGCGCGAGTTCGTCGAAGCGACGGCCACGGCGAAGACTTGATGCGTGAGCACGGAGCGGGGTGGCATGGCTTGATATGGCCGCCACCCTGACGACAGGCAGGAGCGAATTGGCATCGTTGCCGATCAGCGTGCCCGCTTAACCTGTCGATTGGGCCCGCCGCGTCGGATGACGGGTTTATCCCGCCGTCAGTGCTCACGGAGCGACGCACAATAAAAACTGCGATGTAGCGCTCCTTGCTGTTGCTCGCCGGCGTCTGAACAGGGCTTGCGGTGACACTCGCCGCGCCTAGCGCATCAGCGTGATCGCCAGGTACGTCGCGTACAACGCCCCGCAGACGAGCAGCGCCCACACCGGCACGCCTCGCGAGCGCACGTTGATGCGCAGCCACGCAGCGGCAGCGAGCGTAATCATGATGCCGGTCACCACTTCGACGCGCGGCACCCACGGCGTCAGCATGATGCCGATCGCGGGAAGCAGGGTGCCTTGAAACACCATCGCGCCGGTGATGTTGCCGAAAGCCAGCGTGTCCTTGCCGCGGCGAATCCACAGGATGCTGTTGACCTTCTCCGGCAACTCGGTGGCGATCGGAATGATCAGCAGCGAGAGCAGCAGCGGCGACACGCCGAGCGCCTGCGACACGCCCCGCACACCATGGATGAAACCTTCCGCCCCCCATACCAGCAATGCAACGGCAAGCGCCAGTTGCACCACGATGGTCCCGAGGTTGGTCGGGACGCCGACGCGCGAGATCAGCATCTTGCCCAGCGCTTCGGTGCCATGGCCCGCGTCGACCAATTGATTCGATGCGCGGAAAGTCATCACCACATAGGTGATGTATACGCCGACCAGCGCCACGCTGAAGAGCGCGCGCACGATCATCTGCTCATGCGGCACGTACATCGCCGCGGCCGCGAGCACGAAAGCGCACAGAAAGTAGTTGAGGTCGCGCGTGAAGCCCGTGCGTTCGGGCGCGACCCATCCGCGCACGCCGCGCGAGCCGAGAATCGAAAGCGTCATCAGGAAGGTGGAGAGCGTGGAGAGCATCAGCGGCGCGCCGAGGATTGCGCCGACGCCGATCTCCTGATTGACCACGCTGTCGGTCGCGCCACTGGCAATCGCGAGTAGCGGTACGAGTGTCTCGGGCAAGGCAGTGCCTACCGCAGCGAATAGCGAACCCGTTACGCCTTCGGAAATCTTCAGGCGTTCGCCTAGATGCTCGAGCGCATTGGTGAAGAGCTCGGCCGCCACTAGAATGACGACCAGCATGACGGCAAGTTCGAACAGGAGACCGGTCATGCGCGCCTCCCGGCAAACGCCGAAAGGCAGCGAGGCAGCGGACCGCCAAGAGGGGGGACTGGCAGGGCACAACGATACTTCACAGGGCAACTCCACGGTCGGACGTAGATGACGAACCAATGACGCACCGCTTCCCGTCCGACCAGAACGAGGCAGTACGTCAGTGGTCTCGCCAAACCGACCCGGTCGAACGCGCCATGACCCGCAGGCCAAGTATGTTGACGCGCTCTCCTTCAAAGGATGAAGGAAGGCTACTCCCCAGTGACCCGGGGATTCTAGCGGCAAAGGCCGCTTTTAACAACCTTGCGGGGGCGATAGAAAGAGCGGTGCAAGGGGACATTTCCGCACACCACTACGCGCTCAAGAGATTTATACGAGTCGACGTAGCGTCGCATTTTCGGCCCTGTCACGCCTCGAATTCACGAACCACCCGTGGCCAGTCTTCGACCGATACTCTCACGTGCGTTAGACACATCGATGATTAGGTATCCCTGGCAGACATCACTTGCGCAACAGGCGGAGTCCATTACCCACCACGATCAGACTCGCGCCGACGTCTGCGAACACTGCCATCCACATCGTCCCGAGGCCCGCAACGGTCAGCACGAGGAATACGGCCTTGATAGCAAGAGCCAACGTGATGTTTTGCACGAGCACGGAGTACGTTGCCTTCGACAGTCGGATGAACCTCGGAATCTTGCGCAGGTCGTCGTCCATCAGAGCGACATCGGCGGTCTCGATGGCTGCATCTGTTCCCATTGCCCCCATCGCGAAACCAATGTCCGCCCGCGCGAGGGCCGGCGCGTCGTTAATGCCGTCGCCGACCATTCCGACCATCGTCGAGTCCGCCGACAAACGCTCGACTGCGCGCAGCTTGTCCTCGGGCAACTGATTGCCCTCTGCACTGTCAATGCCGACCTGATCGGCAATGGCCTGCGCAGTGTGCGGGTTGTCGCCGGTTAACATGGCGGTGCGTACGCCAAGCTTGTGAAGCTGGGAAATTGCCTCCCGGCTCGAGTCCTTGACCGTGTCGGCTACTGCAAACATGCCGAGGACCCGGCTATCGTCCGTGAGCATGACGACCGTCTTGCCGCGGCGCTCGAGCCCGTCGAGTCGCTGCTCCAGGTCGGCCGAACAGAAACCGAGCTCTTCTATCAAGCGGTGATTGCCGAGCGAATACGTGCGTCCGTCGATCGTTCCTCGAACACCCCGGCCTGGAATCGCTTCAAAAGCATCCACCATGAGATGCGCCACATCATCGATCTGCGCGGCTTTCGCAACCGCGAGCGATACCGGATGATCGGAGCGGCCCGCGAGACTTGCGGCGAGAGCTTTGACCCGTACTGCGTCCACATCGGTTGCACGCAGCTCGAAGTCGGTTTGAACAGGCTTGCCGTGCGTAATCGTTCCCGTCTTGTCCAATGCCAGCCAGCTGAGCTTGCGTCCTTGCTCGAGATAGGTTCCGCCTTTGATGAGAATCCCGTGTCGGGCTGCAGCAGCCAGGCCACTGACGATGGTGACCGGCGTCGAGATGACCAACGCACACGGGCATGCGATGACGAGCAGCACCAGGGCCCGGTAAATCCAGTCGAACCAGCTAGCGGAAAAAGCCAGCGGCGGCACCACCGCAACTGCGAGCGCGATCACAAAAACGATCGGCGTGTACACCCGCGCAAACTGGTCGACGAACCGTTGGGTGGGGGCTTTCGCGCCTTGCGCTTGCTCCACTGCATGAATGATGCGTGACAGGGTCGTGTTATTCGCGGCCGCCGTCACGCGGAATTCGAACGAACCGGACTCGTTGATGGTGCCCGCGAAAACGGTATCCCCCTCGGCCTTCTCGACGGGCAGGCTTTCACCCGTGATGGGTGCCTGATTGACTGACGAGCGGCCAGTCGTTATCTGTCCATCGAGTCCAATGCGCTCCCCGGGTCTGACGCGCACAACGGCGCCCGTCGCCACGCTGTGGGCATCGACTTCACGCCATGTACCGTCGTCCTGTCGGACTGTCGCCCTATCGGGCGCCAGTTTCATCAGCCCTTCTATCGCGTTGCGGGCGCGGTCGAGAGACTTCGCTTCGATGAGTTCCGCAACCGTGAACAACACCATAACCATGGCCGCTTCCGGCCACTGGCCGAGGAGCAGCGCGCCCGTCACGGCGATACTCATTAGGGCGTTGATGTTCAGGTTGCCGTTGCGGATTGCGATCCAGCCCTTGCGGTACGTCGTCAGACCTGAACCGACAACGGCGGCCAACGCCAATGCTGCCACGAGCCATGACGGCTGCCCCAGCCAGCTCGCGACCTCGGCAGCAATTGCTGCCGCACCGGCGAGGGCGAGTGGCCATACCGGTTTTCTGATGGGCGCTGGCGCGTCCGCGGGCACCACTCCCGAATCGGATGTTTCGGGGGTGAATCCTAAAGAGCGCAACGCGTCGAGTATGGAGGCCAGCGCGTTCGTCTTGTGGGTTACCGTGAGCACCCGCTGCATCAGGTTGAATTCCATCGATACCACGGTGGGCATCCCGGTCAGTTTCTTGCGGATGAGCGCTTCTTCAGTGGGACAGTCCATCTGCAGGATGCGGATTTGCGTTCGCACGGCACCATCGACTAACGTCGGTGCGAAAAGCGAGTCGAACGACACGAGCGCCGGCGCGCAGCAGTTGTCGCGTGCTTTGTGCTCGTGAGGGTGTCCATTGCTGTGTTGACTGGTAGCACCATGCTCGCTCGAGCATGTGTGACCGTGTTTGTGGTCGTGGCCGTGCGGGTTGCCGTTGCCGTTGCTGTGGTCGTGTTCGGCGACGTGCGCCTGGCGCGCTGCATGGTCGTCGTGATGGTGTCCATCGGAGCACGCCGCGCCGTGCTCCCGGCGATCTTTCGAAGCTTCTACGTGGGGCATGCTGGTTTCCTTCCTTGAGATGTCCTCTAGTAAACACCTTGGAGCTACTTCAAGGTCAAGGCGGAATAAAAGTGAAATGAAACAGGCGAGCACGCGGGACAATACCTGCCGTCAGGCCTGAACATGCAGAAAAAGCGCGGTACGTCACCCGAGCGTCGGCAGGTCACGCCAGCTCAGGATGCAAGGCACATCCATTCGGGAAACCGTTCGGAGACCGGACAGAAGGTCCGGTGTGCATACGGCGCGATGGCAAAGGCTATGTCGAAGTCGGAGGATGTGGAAGACCGGAAGATCGCCGTCGAAATCGTTAATCTGGTAAAGCAGATGCCATCTGTCCAACACGCATTTACTCCGCTCGAACCGGATCGGCCTGCTAAATCGGCGTTGCCGCGTCCAGATGTGCTTAAGCGAGCGGGACGGGAGCCTAACGGTGGGCCAAGCGAACCCTCTAGACGAAAGCACGCGCGTTGAAAAAATTGCGACAGCGCATGGCGTAAGCGTCGATTACTGCGTCGCCATTCTGGATCAGCAACCGCATTGCATTCAGGAACTGCCCATGCCCGAACATCGCTGCCGTGACATCTGACGCGCCGTGGAGCAGCCGGAGACGATTGAGAGTGGCGCACACACGCTCGATGAGGGCAGTGAAAGTCTCGGCCCCTAGCCCATCCACAAGCATCCGATTGAACGCATTCCAGTACGCATCAACCCACGGACGGCGCTCGTCCGCCGACGTGCCTGCGTATCTGGCCGGTGCGAGGTAGGTGAATTCCTGAACCGGCCATATCTCACTTGGCACGGCGGGAATCTGGTCAACGTCGGAGCCGCCGTCTGTTACGCGCGGAGGAAGGGTGAGCAGATCACGACGGCCGGAGACTCGGTAAGGCGCCGGCTGATCGCTCGAGCCTGCTTTTCGCCCATTTCAGTCAGAGCGATCGACGCTGGGTCGCCGGTAGCATGGCCTGCATTAGCGGCACTCTCACCGTGCCGGAAGCATAGAACTCGAAGTAGGGGCATGTTTGCAAGTGTTTGGAGATTCGATGACCGGGCTCCGAATTTCGTGATCTGACCGGCGCTGGCGTTAGCTGTAAGCGGCAATGTTTCGCAATAGGACACTGCTCCCTGTTCCTCCAGAGCGTATCGGGCGCCGGTAGTGCTTCAACGCAGCGCAACCGTCCACACTGATTTCTGCCACGGCAAAATTTCCTAGTTCGCCTCATATGGCCGAGTGCCGCGCGAAGGGGCCGCTAGCCGGGTGCAGCGCGCCGCGCTCTACCAACTGCGACTGCTTAAGGCAGAGCGCGAGCGACTCGGCGTATTGCCTCAGCGCGAACCAAAATTGCCGCTGCAGACTGATTGGGGATATCACTCGGAAGTCGAGGTTTGCGAGTAAATATTGGAACTACGAGATGCCGGAGGACGCCTGCACGCCGCGCAGGGTATAGGCAGCGGGAATCGTTTTGGCAAGAGAAGAACGTAACGACGTGCCTGCGGAACCATTTTTCGCAACGTAGTTCGTGAAAAAAATTTTAAAAGGGTTTAGGATCGAAAGCGGTCGGGCAAATATCGGCCGGCAAAAAAACGGGCCGCACTGCTGTCTCTCACAACGCGCAGTCGGCCCCTCCATTTAACCCAAATTGGACGTGAAGCTGTGAGTCATTTATGAGCCTAACCCGGCTCCGGCCGGATGTGATCTCCGACGCGATTCAAATCTAACACCCTCGCGTCGGAAGTCAATAAATCCATGGCTAAAATTTTCTGCTTATAGCGCAGAGGGAGTCGTGCATCCCGAGATGTGGTTAAAACGTTGTTTTTAATGCATCTAGGGAAACGCTGATTAA
>NZ_CYGX02000151.1 GCF_900019265.1 Paraburkholderia ribeironis | reverse complement strand
GCACGCCTGCGGCGATCTGCGCGCCTGCACCTGCACCTGCACCTGCACCTGCACCTGCACCTGCACCCGCACCCGCACCCGCACCCGCACCCGCACCCGCTCCCGCTCCCGCATCCATCACTGCCGCGACCACGCTGCGCGGATGGATCACCAGCTCGTCCTTACTCCCATCCCACGCGTGCGGCGTCACGCGAATCGCAAGGCGCGCCGACGCAGAGCGTGGCAGTTGCGCATCAACGAGCCAGGGCGCGTCGCCCTCGATACGCGTGCTTTCCCCCGCCAGCAGATCTGACACGAAACGCTTGCCCTGGCCGATATCGGCGAGCGCATAGCCCTCGGGCGGATTCAGCACGCAGGTGCCGAAGCGCAGTTCACCGCTCGTCGTGATTGCGGGCGACACCGCCAGTGCGGCCGCAATCTCGCGCGCCATCACGTTGACGCCGGCCAGTCCGCCGAGCAATGGCACGACCGCGCTGCCGTCTTCGGCGACGGCCAGCACCGGTGGTTCGACGCCCTTGTTCGACAGCAACGGTGCGAGGCACCGGATCACGATGCCGGCCGCGCACAACGCAACAATCGGCGTGCCGCGCGCATACAGTTCGCGCAGATGCGCGCCTAGTTCGGTGTACGAAACGTCGGCGTCCGTCCGCCCCTGCAACCCATGCACCTGACAGGCCGCGCCAGCAGCACCGGCCGCATCGACATACAGCGCCTGGATGCGCCGCGCGGTCGCGAGCGCGCCCGCACCGAGAATCACGATCGCGGGCGCCGTCATCCTTGCCATTTTTCCCCCGGTACGACGAGCAGCGAAAAATACGGCGACGCCATCGGATCGACTTGCGCGAGCGGCACGATGCGCTGATTGCCCATCGTCGCGCGTTCGACGTACAGCGCGCGCTGCGCAAGACCGAGTTCGTCGAGCACGCGCCGTACCTTGTCGAAATTGCGGCCGAGTTTCATCACGACGGCGGCATCGGCATCGGCGAGACGCCGGCGCAATTCGTCCTCGGGCAGCACGCCCGACAGCACCGACAGGCTCTGGTTGCGATACACCAGCGGCGCGCCGAGCACCGCCGCGCCGCCGAGCATCGAACACACGCCGGGCACGACCTCGCTTGCGTAGCGCGCGGCGAGCCGGTCGTGCAGATACATGTACGAACCGTAGAAGAACGGGTCGCCTTCGCAGATCACGGCGACGTCGCGGCCCGCATCCAGATGACCGGCGACGACCTCGGCGGCGGTGTCGTAGAAGTCGGCGATGATCGCCTCATACGACAGCGGTGGTTCGAGCGCTTCGGTCGTCACCGGATAGACCAGCGGCAAATGCTGTTGAGCATCGTGCAAATGCTGCTCGATGATGCTGAACGCGTTGCCTTTCTTGCCCTTCGCGACGAAGTACGCGACGACGGGCGCCGCCTTCAGCAGACGCAGCGCCTTCAGCGTGATGAGTTCCGGGTCGCCGGGGCCGACGCCGAGTCCGAACAGCCGTCCTTGCACCATCATTTATTCGACCTCCGTCGCCAGCGCGTTGACGGCGGCGGCGGCCATCGCGCTGCCGCCGCGCCGGCCATGCACCACCACGTAGGGCACGCCGCGGCTGTCCTCGGCGAGCAGCGTTTTCGATTCGGCCGCGCCGACGAAGCCGACCGGAAAGCCGAGAATCAGCGCGGGCTTCGGCGCGCCGGCATCGAGCATGTCGAGCAGATGAAACAGCGCGGTCGGCGCATTGCCGATCACGACGACACTGCCCGCGAGATACGGACGCCACAATTCGAGCGCCGCCGCCGAACGCGTGTTGCCGAGCTCTCGCGCGAGCGCCGGCACGGCGGGATCCGTGAGCGTACAGATCACCGGGTTGTTGGCGGGCAGCCGCGCACGCGTGATGCCTTGCGCGACCATGCCGGCGTCGCACAGAATCGGCGCGCCTTGTGCAAGCGCCGCGCGGCCTGCCGTGCCCGCGTGCGCGGAAAACTGCAGTGCGTCGATCACGTCGACCATGCCGCACGCGTGGATCACGCGCACCGCGAGTTTTTCGAGGTCGGCGGGGATGCGCGACAGGTCGGCCTCCGCGCGGATCGTCGCGAACGATTGGCGATAGATCTCCTGACCGTCGCGAATGTAATCAAGCATCGGGATAACTCCGGGCCAGCTGATCGAGCAGGTCGGCGGCCTGCGCGATCGTCAGTTGGTGCGCGACGCACTGGCCGAAACCAGCCTGGCCGTCGCGTCGATAAAGGTCGTAGGTGCCGGGCGCGGCGGCCAGCAGTGTATACGGCGCGCAATGCGCGGCGGCGCATGAGCGTGCGCAGCCGCTCAGATGCACGTCGACGCCGGCGGACAGCCGGGTCGCGAGTTGCAGCGCGTCGGCTTTGGTGTCGGCGAGACTTTTCGCGCAGCCAGTCGAACCGGCGCAAGCGATCAGATGCGCGATCGCTTGCGTGGGATCGCAGGCGAGGCCGAGCGCGTTCAGTTCGGCCAGTACGTTGGGGACGACGGGCGTGGCGAGATCGGGGAGCAGCACGCTTTGCCAGGGCGTTACGTGCAGCGTGCCGTTGCCGTGTCGTTGCGCGAGCGTGGCCAGTTCGTGCAGCGCGGCGGCGTCGAGGCGGCCGAGCGGCGGTTGGCCGCCCACCTGCCACGTGCCGGGAATGCGTTGCGCGTGTGCGCCGAGCCGAAGCGCGGCATCGGCCGGGGTACTGCGTTGCCAGTCGGCGAGCGAGGCGTCGCGTGACAGCGGGAAATCCACGTAGCGTTGCGCGTGTTCCAGCAGCGTATCGACCGAATGCGCGGCGAGCAGGTGGCGCATGCGGGTGGCGTCGGCGGATGCGAGATCGATGAACGTATGCAGCAACGCGCGCACCAGCGCGGCGACTTGCGCGGGCTGTACGGTGGCGAGCGCGAGTGTGCCGTTCGCGTGGGGCAGGTGGCTCGCGCGGGATGTACGTTGTGCGGACGCGGACCCAGTGGACCCAGTGGACCCAGTGGTCGCGGCCCGACCCACAGGCGGACAACCCGCCAGCCCGAACACGAAGCGCACGCCGTCGTCCGCTTGCGTCGCCGCGAGCCACACATCATGCGGATGATCGACCCGCGCAAGTCGCTCGCCACCATCAAGCAGCAGCGCGAACTTGGGCGACAGCGCCGCAAAACGCGTTTCGCTTTGCAGCAGCGCGAGCAGTTCAGCACACAGCGGCGTCGTATCGATCAGCGCATCCGGGTCGCGTCCGGCGGCGGGACTGATCATCACGTTGCGCACGTCGTCGGCCGAGCTTGTCAGCGCGAGATTGGCGGCTGCGCTCGCATGCCCCAGCGGGACAGCAGCAGGCGTGGGTCCGAGACCCGCCTCGACCAGCAGCGCGTTCAACGCCGCTTCGTGCCCGTTGCGCACACCGCGTACCTGCAGGTTCGCGCGATTGGTCAACTCGATCACGCCGGCCGCGTGCCGCGTGCTCGCGTCGGCGACGGCGCGCGCCTGGGTCGCGCTCAACGCACCGCCCGGCAGCTTGATCCGGCAGATGCCGCCGTCGCGTGCGGCGACGATGCGCAGCAGCCCCGGACACGCCGAGGGCCGCGGCGTTGCAGCCGCAGCGGGTAAAACAGTGGAGGGCGAAGCTTGGTTCAAGACGGACACCGCGGTTAGCGTCGCGCGACGGCCCGAGCAAGCCGCATGGCGGACCTTGCTACGGCATCGGTACACCCCGCCCGACGTTGGCTGTCACGAACAGTCTTGCCGGCAGGTCTTCTGGCTGGCAGGTCATCGTCCGTCGCGGCCTTCCCGGTCGAACCAGTGGCGCGCAGTGCAGGCGGACTCGCTGCATACAGTTGCGGGGGCAGCCACAGTCACACTGTGTTCCCTCTTGGGCCCCGAAGGGCACCGGCGGCTGTATTATGCCTTTTTTCGATCCGCGCAACGAGGCTGCACGCTTTGACCGGCGTGCCACGGCGCACTAGTTGACGACACAGAATGAGGATGGATGCATGCCGGCGTGGCTGACCGTGGTGGGCATTGGCGATGACGGCTTCGCCGGTTTGGGAAGGCCCGCGCGGCGTGCTTTGTTGACGGCGTCGGTGGTGTATGGCGGCGAACGTCATCTGGCGATGCTGCCTGCGCGTCTCGCCGCACGCCGCGCCGCGTGGCCGCGCCCGTTCGACCTTGCACCTTTGCTGGCCGAGCGCGGCAGTGCCGTGTGCGTGCTGGCGAGCGGCGATCCGATGCTGTTCGGCGTCGGCGCGACGCTCGCGCGGCAGTTGCCGGCGAGTGAACTGCGGGTGCTGCCCGCGCCGTCGTCGTTGTCGCTCGCGGCCGCGCGGCTCGGCTGGCCGTTGCAGGATGTCGTGACGGTCTCGCTGGTGGGGCGTCCGCTGGCGACGCTGCATGCGCATCTGCATGACGGCGCACGCGTGTTCGTGCTGAGCGCGGACGGGCGCACGCCCGCTGCGCTCGCCGGTCTATTGAACGAGCGCGGTTTCGGCGCGACCCGGATGAGCGTGCTCGAACATCTGGGCGGCGAACTGGAGCGCCGCATCGACGGCCGCGCGGACCAGTGGAGTGCGGGCGACGTGGCCGCGCTGAATCTGATCGCACTCGAATGCCATGCGAGCGCGGGCGCGCCGCGTCTGCCGCTAACCTGCGGTTTGCCCGACGACGCGTTTCGCCACGACGGCCAGTTGACCAAACGCGATGTGCGCGCGCTTACGCTCGCGCGCCTTGCGCCGACGCCCGGCGAATTGCTGTGGGACGTGGGCGCAGGCAGCGGCTCGGTCGGCATCGAATGGATGCGCGCGCACCCGGCGTGCCGCGCGATCGCAATCGAAGCGAACGTGGAGCGGCAGCGCTTCATCGAACATAATCGCGACGCGCTGGGCGTGCCGGGGCTGCAACTCGTGGCCGGTCGCGCACCGGACGCGCTGCACGGACTGCCAGCGCCGGACGCCGTGTTCATCGGCGGCGGCGTGACCGTGCCGGGCGTGCTCGATGCGTGCTGGGCGCGTCTGCGCGACGGCGGCCGGCTGGTCGCCAATGCGGTCACGTTGCAGGGCGAGGCGGCGCTCATGGCGTGGCGCGAACGGCATGGCGGCACGCTCACGCGGATCGCGCTCGCCAACGCGCAACCGCTCGGCGGTTTCGATACATGGCGGCAGGCGTTGCCGATCACGCTGCTGGACGTGACCAAGCCAGCAAATTCAAATGCCCAACCCTGATGCGCGAAGAAACACCCGAACAGCCCGCGCCGCTGCGTAGCGGCTACACGACCGGCAGTTGCGCCACCGCGACCTCGCTGGCGGCGGCGCGTCTGTTGCTGGCGGGCGTGGTCAGCGAGGTCGCGGAGATCGTGCTGCCGAAGGGCCAGCACGTGCCGATGACGCTCGCGTTCTGCCGCCTGATCGACGCAGGCGCTGCCGAAGCAGGTACCATCAAGGACGCCGGCGACGACCCCGACGTCACGCACGGCGCGCTCGTGTTCGCACGCGTGCGCCTGCTCGCCGAGCCGGGCGTGATTTTTCGCGCGGGTCCGGGCGTCGGCACGGTGACGCGTGCGGGACTGACGCTGCCGGTCGGCGAGCCGGCCATCAATCCCGTGCCGCGCAGGATGATGACCGAGCATCTGACCGAACTCGCGACGGAGTATGGATATCATGGCGGCTTCGAGGTGACGGTCGGCGTCGAAGACGGTGAGGAGCTCGCGCTGAAGACAATGAATCCGCGCCTGGGCATCGTAGGCGGTCTGTCGATACTCGGCACCACCGGCATCGTGCGGCCGTTCTCGTGCTCGGCGTATATCGCGTCGATTCATCAGGGCATCGACGTCGCGCGTGCGAACGGTTACACGCATCTGGCCGCCTGCACCGGCAACGCGAGCGAAGACGCAATGCGCGCGCATTATGCGCTGCCGGATATCGCGCTGATCGAGATGGGCGACTTCGTCGGCGCGGTGCTCAAGCACATGAAGCGTGCGCCCGTCGAACGGCTGAGCGTGTGTGGCGGCTTTGGCAAACTGAGCAAGCTGGCGGCGGGCCATCTCGATCTGCATAGCCGCAATTCGAGCATCGATCTCGACCATCTCGCGACATGGGCCGCAGAACGTGGCGCGGATGACGCGTTGCAGGCGGCGATTCGCGCGGCCAATACGAGCCAGCAGGCGGTCGCGCTCGCTCGCGCGCAGCAGGTGCCGCTCGGCGATATCGTCTGCCGGCACGCGCTCGCGGTGGCGCGTGCGATCGTGCCATCACAGGTCAACGTGGAGATGTTCGCGATCGACCGTCAAGGCAATCTGATCGGAGCGGCGCGATGAAACGGCTTCTGCTGCTCGGCGGCACGGGCGACGCGTTGAAGATCGCGCGGCAACTCGGCCGCGCGCATGTGTACAGTCTCGCGGGTCTCGGCAAGGTGCCGGACGATCTGGCGTGCGCGGTGCGCGTCGGCGGCTTCGGCGGCAGCGAGGGGATGGCGCGCTATATCGACGGCGAAGGGATCGACCTCGTGATCGACGCGACGCATCCGTACGCCGCGCGGATCAGCGCGAACGCGGCGCAGGCATGCCACGCCGCGCGTGTGCCGTGCTGGGCGCTGCGCCGGCCGGGCTGGCAGCCGCAAGCCGGCGACGACTGGCGCATGGTCGGTGATTGGGACGAACTCACGGCGGCGCTCGCGCCGTTCAGGCGGCCGCTCTTCACGCTCGGCCGCGAACCGCTCGCACATCTCGACGAGATCCCGCCGCATCAATTCTGGACCGTGCGCTGTCTCGAGTCGCATGCGGACCATGCAAGGGCGCGCATCCTCGCGGCACGCGGCCCTTTCACGCTCGACGGCGAGCGCGCGCTGTTCGCGCTGCAAGCGTTCGACGTCGTGGTCAGCAAAAACAGCGGCGGCAGCGCAACCGAAGCGAAGCTGGAAGTGGCGCGAGAACGCGGCTTGCCGGTCATCATGTTGCGCCGTCCGGGCTTGCCTGCGTCCGACCGCGAATTCGACAATCTGAGCGCTCTGCTTGACGCGTTGCGAGCCGAGGCTTTGCTTCAGACCGAACTTGAGGGGCGAACTCGCGACGGGCCGCTCGCGCCTGACGGTTCGGCCAAACCCCGGCCAAA
>NZ_CYGX02000119.1:527-977 GCF_900019265.1 Paraburkholderia ribeironis | reverse complement strand
AATCACGTATATCGACGGCGATAAGGGCGAGCTGCTGTATCGCGGCTACGCGATCGACAACCTCGCGCAGAACGCCGACTTCCTCGAAACCTGCTACCTGCTGCTGAAAGGCGAACTGCCGAACGCGCAGCAGAATGCAGAGTTCGTGGGCACCGTCACGAAGCACACGATGGTGCACGAGCAGATGCAGTTCTTCTTCCGCGGTTTCCGGCGTGACGCGCACCCGATGGCGATCCTGGTCGCCGCAGTGGGCGCGCTGTCGGCGTTCTATCACGACTCGCTCGACATCAACAATCCGCGTCACCGTGAAGTCTCCGCGATCCGCATGATCGCGAAGCTGCCGACGCTGGTGGCCATGGCGTACAAGTACAGCATCGGCCAGCCGTTCGTGTATCCGAAGAACGACCTGTCGTATAGCGCAAACTTCATGCGCATGATGTTCTCGAACCC
>NZ_CYGX02000119.1:0-517 GCF_900019265.1 Paraburkholderia ribeironis | reverse complement strand
ATCGCGTGTCTGTGGGGCCCGGCGCACGGCGGCGCGAACGAAGCCGCGCTGAACATGCTGGAAGAGATCGGCTCGGTCGACAACATTCCCGAATTCATCAAGCAGGTGAAGGACAAGAACTCGGGCGTGAAGCTGATGGGCTTCGGCCACCGCGTCTACAAGAACTACGATCCGCGTGCGAAGCTGATGCGCGAAACCTGCCACGAAGTGCTGGAAGAGCTGGGCCTGCACGACGACCCGCTGTTCAAGCTGGCCATGGCACTGGAAAAAATCGCGCTGGAAGACGAGTACTTCGTGTCGCGCAAGCTGTACCCGAACGTCGACTTCTACTCGGGCATCGTGCAGCGCGCGCTGGGCATCCCGACCTCGATGTTCACGTGTATCTTCGCGATGGCACGTACGGTCGGCTGGATTGCGCAGTGGAACGAAATGATCGCCGATCCGGAACAGAAGATCGGCCGTCCGCGTCAGCTGTTCATCGGCGACACGCCGCGTGAAGCGAAGCGGCTCGCGCAAC
>NZ_CYGX02000117.1 GCF_900019265.1 Paraburkholderia ribeironis | reverse complement strand
ATCAGCGTTTCCCTAGCGGGGTCTGGGATTCGTTGTCCTATGGCAATTGCCGACCGTCCAAACGTTTCGAAACAACACGGCCCCTGTCGACGCTCCGAATCGACAGGGCAGGAAGGGATGGAAGAACATGGATGGCAACAAACTAAAGGAAATGAGCCCCCGTCTCTCAATGAGCGGTGAGTTTTTACGGGATGCGAAAAGAAGTTCTTTGTCTTCAATGTCGCGGCTGCGTTGTGGATTTGAGTCTGCATATCTGGTGTTGTGTGAGATTGCCGTAGCCTATGGAGTTGTGCTGGACGGCTTGACACATCCGGCACAGCAAGTACTCGAGCAGGGAATGGATGGTCTCGATGCAACAGATGAGGAGCGTGCCTGCATCGATGCGCTCGCCGAGTGGATTAAGGCCGACTGCATCGGGCTTCAACCCTGCAGCGCTGATGACATTTGCGACGTTGCGGAAGGCTTGTTGCGGCGCTATCGAATGAAGCCTGGAGGGTTCAGTATTGAAGTCGCTTCGAATCGTGAACCATGAATGCCCCCCAATCAGAGACGCTGAATACTGGTACAACGAGGTGGCCGACACAGGGGACATGGACATCCACACGCAGCGTGCTTTTTCTCGATTACGACGGCGTGGTCCATCAAGGCGGCGCTTAAGGGTGGTGGCGAACGGGGCCGACTTCGACGAATCATATGAGCTGCCCACACGTTGACGAGAAAACGTGGTCAGCGTCACGAAGAGAGTCGTCGGGCATCTTCGCCACGGTTCTGCGGCTGGGCGGAAGCCGAGCGGGCAGGGCGATGAAGACTAATTCTCGTGGGATGCTCGAGCGAGGCCGAGTGTCGGTTGCAGGCTTGGGCGCCATGCTTGATGTAGTCGACGACAGTCGCTTCCGTGGCTTACGCTTGCAACTCGCTCTCGGTAGTCGCTCAGCGGCGGAAGGAGGAGCGGGCGACGGATGTGCTGGCGAGCGATGCGGGCCGGGCTCTGCGGTGCGAGGCGAACGTTGTGAAGTTCCACGGTAACGGCCCCTTTTTGGCCGGACACATAGTGCGAAAGCGTTTCGCTGCCGTTCGCCGCGTTAGGGTTGCGCCGCCACCAATTGCCCAGCCGGTGCGCAACTCGGCGCCGCGAAACGAGGTTTGGCGTCTCAAATGACGGGGGAGCTGGTTGGATTGCTACGTGGCGCATGCGAGAGGTCCGGAGAAGGCGCGAAGGCCTGAAGGTGACTCCGCGTTTAGCCTGGCGTTTTAAACGCAGCACGCTGCCGAGGCGGCTATTCTGCGCTTGGTGGCGTCCGCGCTAATGCATCATATCGGACTGGTTAGACGGCGAATCTGATATCGGCACAGTAGCGTCGAGGTCCGATGTGATTGTCGTGGTCTCTGTTAACGCGCGCGTGCGCGCGAAAAAAGAAGGTGTTAACTATGAGGTGATGTTAAAGACTTCTTTTAGTATATAGAGAAGGTGTTTTGCGCGTGCATGCGCGTATACGCGGTGGAGAGGTACGACATCGCGCGAGGCTTTCTCATGCCGAAGGCCATATGCTCTTGCGAAACCACCTGCGGCGAAAGACGGACTTTCGGGCAAACTGCGGAGAGGCAACTCGAAGGGCGGGGGCGGCGGTGCCTCCCTCGGCAATGGCCTTGAGCTCCGGCAAGAGGCTCCCGTCGATTCTGCTTGCGCGGTGTCGCCTGCGGCGGGAGGGAGCCTCGGTCAAACTGGGAGGCGTAGAGACGAGGGCATAGGGAGGCGCTGCCTCCCTGAGCGTGAGTCTTCAGTGCGCGGGCATTTGCCCTGTGCATGGTCAACCTTCGTCTCACGACAGCGCCTGTTGCGCGCGCTCTTGTCGCCGACTTCGGTCGTGGTGCGCGCGGGGGAGCCATTGCAGCCTTCCGACCTTGCGCGGCCGAAACCGTTTTAGACGGCTTTAGGGCCCCTAGCTTGGTCTCGGTGATACCGAGGTAGCAGACCACGCTCACGAACGGCAGGATCGGCGGCGCGAACTCGGAAAACTCATGGTCATCTCCACCGGGCTATTCTGACCAAATCCGGTCTAAGTGCACACGCCGTGAAAATCGGTGTCCTTCAGTGTTCCCGTCGACGTCGAGGGATCATGGTTGTTGAGCCATCCTTCCAAGGACTAGCCGTTTTGGGCGGCCGTGCAGCCCTTGGCTCGACCTCGGACATACCGAAGTGACCACCGACGCCCGCGGAAGGCCGATACGTCGGCGCGAGCCTGGGAAAGTGGTGGTCGTTTCTGCGGGGGCAGACCGGACTTCGAGCTTCAGACGAACATCGCCAAATATCCCTAACTAAGGCGCGACTTTCGCTGGCGTCCAGGCGTCCCTACGCGTTTAACGGGCTCGCTACACGGGCCATGACACCCGCAAAGCGCACTTGCCGATTTCGTTTCTACCCCACCGCTGCCTAGATCCTATGAGCATCCGGGCCGGCGAGAGACTGACGCCTACAATCAGCGTGCCGAGGTTTGTTCACAGGAGGGCATCATGCGTACCGAACAGGCATATACGG
>NZ_CYGX02000084.1 GCF_900019265.1 Paraburkholderia ribeironis | reverse complement strand
GCGTTTGAGCAAGTGGGCCACGGTCAGATTCATCGTCTTCATCTAGCTTTCAGTCGTTCGTCTTGTTACGAACATCATAGCCGACTGCCTTATTGCAACAGAACCAAATCGAGACCATGCATATGATTCGCAAAGCCCCGATGAACGATGGCGGTAGGGCACTCTCTCTCGTCCAGCAATTCTACTCGCTCGTTGCATAAGCGGCCCTCCATATTTCGGAGCTCGTCGGACAGCTTCCTTAGAGGCCAGTTCAAAAAAGAGCCGTAGTGGTCTGTTAACTTTCGCGGCGCGATGTTAGCCTCTTTCGTCCAGACAACGGAGACCGAGGGGATGCAAAAGCCGATCATTGACCGCGAATTGTGGATACTGATCGAACCGTTACTGCCGAAGCCCAGACCCCGAAACAACAAGCGCCGCAGACGACCTCGTGTGTCGGAACGGGTGGCGCTCAATGGCGTCCTGTTCGTGTTGCACCGGGATACGGTGGAACCACTTGCCGACCACGCTGGAGTTTGGCTCAGGTGCGACCTGCTGGCGCCGCCTCGACGCTTGGCAGAAGGTGGGCGTTTGGACCAGGTTGCGTGCATTGCTGCTCGACAAGTTGCGCGAGTCCGGAGAATTGGCCCTTCCATATGCTGCCATTGACTCATCGTCGGTACGAGCCGTTGGAGCGGGCAAAAACTGGGCCGAACCCTACGGATCGCGCGCGCCCATCGAGCACCACGTCCTCGTAGACGCCAACGGGCTGCCGGTCAGCGTGAATCTGGGCAGTGAAAACTGCAACGACGTTACCCAGTTGCTTCCGTTGGTCGATGCCATCGCGCCGATCCGCGGCGCGCGTGGCCGACCGATGCGCAAGCCCAAATTCATCTACGGCGATCGCGGCTACGACTCTGACGCACATCGTCAGCGTTTGCGAGACCGTGGCATCAGGCCGGTAATCGCGTGGCGTCGAACCGAACAAGGCGGTGGCCTGGGAAAATTCCGCTGGGTTGTAGACCGAACTCACTCGTGGCTCCACAATTTCCGAAGACTCTGCATCCGCTTCGATCGCCGTAGCGACATCCACGAAGCATTCCTAAAATTGGCTTGCTCGCTCGTGTGCTGGAATACATTCAAACGAGCGGAGTCGGCTTATTGAACTGCCTTCTTATTCAGACAGTATGCCATCGAAAATAACCACTGAAGCGTTTCCATGACCGCCGTACTAGGTCGACTGCTTTCCGCAGCCTAACCATGGTGCGCCATGCTTTGAAAGCCTGCCGCCTGCTCGCGCACCCACATTCGCAAAGATACGCATGTATTTCGCCTTCGACGTTGATATGCGTCAATGCTGAGAACAGGCCCGCGGCGAAGCGTTCCGCTCTCGGCAAGAGCATTCGTGCCCGCGGCAATGCGCGTGCGGCATGTTTAGGTTACGGCTCTGTGGATGATGATCTCGAACTCAGCGTCACCAACCACAAACCGGTTCGAACACTATCGGCGGTTCGCGTGCGGCTGGCGCGATACGATCACTGCGTGAAGCGATCGACGCGCTGGACGTGGATGCTTCGGACATCGACCCCGCGCGCCGGAATGACGTTCTTCCGTCGCCATCTAGATGGGCACTGTCACGTCAAATTGCTCGCCACATAATAGCGGGGAGGGAAATCGCTCGCCCAGAAAATGGACGGAACTTGAGTGATCTCTGTGAAACGCCGCGAGGCGGTGAAGTGTTCCTCGATGACACAGCTCGGTCTTGGTCTGGATCTTTCAACGAAACGTACGCGCAAGCGGGAATTTCTCGATGAGATGCGGCGTGTTGTCCCTTGGTCGAAGCTGATTGCGCTGATCGAGCCGCACTATCCGGCAGGCAAAACCGGACGGCCGCCTTTCCCGATCGGGACGATGCTGCAAATTCATTTTATGCAGCAGTTATATGGACGCCTCCCGTTTGGCAAGGGCCGGCATCGATGCTGTCAAACATGATCAGGATGCGGTTTTATACATGGCCTGTTGTAGAGGCATGTGCCTGTTGGCCCTGATGGAATCCGCTGACCCGCGCCTCATTTGGTTCGTGGACTCGAAGTCCTCTGCTGCATGCAGGCGTGGCGTGTCACGGTCTGACCTGTTTGCCATCATTCGTTGTCGTACCTTGCGCAACCGTTGATAAGGAAATGTACGCTGTTTGGGGATATTTAAGCGAGCGTCGGCTTACTGACAAACTCCCGTTGATACTTTCGCTCATGAGCCAGTAGTGCCCAGATCGTACGGGCCATCTTGTTGGCCAGTGCAACAATCGCGACATTCTGTGGTCGGCGTTGCGCCAGTTTCGTTGCCCAGATGGGAGGCTCTTTGCTATGGGTGAGTACCGATCGCGTGCCGTGGATCAGCAAAGTTCGCAAGTAAGTGTCGCCATGCTTGCTGATGCCTAGCAATCGCAGCAGGCCGCCCGTTCCACTCTGCCGGGGGACGAGACCCAGCCATGCCGCTAATTCGCGGCCGGATTTAAACGCCTTTGGATCACCGATCGATGCGACGGCCGCTGTCGCCGTCAATAGTCCGACACCCGGGATCTCGGCGATGCGACGACTTGATGTGTCGTTTCTATGCCATACCTGAAGTCG
>NZ_CYGX02000115.1 GCF_900019265.1 Paraburkholderia ribeironis | reverse complement strand
ATAAGAGACAGCTCCTGCCCCACCGGCTGCAACTCGGCCCGCACGGCCAGATCGGCGCGCGGCGCACCTGGCGCGAAGGCTTGCGGATTGATGTGATCGAAGGTCAGCGTCGCGCGTTGCAACGGCACCGCGGCGAACGGCGTGGCTTCGATCCGCGCGTGACCGGCGAGCTTCATACCGGTGGCGTCGAGTTCGGCGACGAGTTGCTCGAGCGAGCCGCCCAGGTGGCCGCCCACCTGCACCGCCTCGTTGTTGACCTTGCCCGCATAGCTGACGTCCCCGGTGAGCGGAAACGGCCGCACGCCGTCGAGCTTCGCCGATGCCGTCACCGCGCCGAACGGTGTATCGAGCCGCTCGATCGCCGCCTCGTGATGGCGCCCGTCGCTGCGGCCGTGAAACGCGAAGCGCGACAGCTCGGTCGTCGATGCGCCCTGGTGCAGCAGCAGTGTATCGACCTGTACGTCGCGCACTTCGAGTTGCAGCGGCAAGCGCAAGTCTTGCGGCAGCTGCAGCGGTTCGCGGCTGGGCGCCGACGGGCCGATCCGCGCGTCGATCGTGCCGACGTGCAGATAATCGATCGTGAAGCGCCACGGTTCGCCCGCGAGTGCCCAGCGTCCCGCCACGCGGTCGATCTGGATGTCGGTGCCGCTGCCGTCGAGACTGCGCCAGCGCACTTGCCGCAGTTGCACGCCGTTCGCCAGCGTGCCGCCCACGAGCGTGCCACCCAGCTTGCCGCCCAGCAGCCTGACCGCCGCCTGCCACGCATAGGCGGTGCCGCGCTCGGTGGTCAGCGCGCCGTACAACAGGCCCACCGCCACCGCAACCAGCAACACCAGCACGACCACCATCCACGCGAACGTTTTGAGCAGCGCGCGGCCGAGCCGGCGCCTCGCCGGCGGTTCGGGCGGCGGCTGTCCGGGCGGCTGTCCGGGCGGCTGGGCGCCGGGCGGCTGCGCAGGGGGTGGGTCGGCGACGTCGTTGGTCATGCGCGAATCATGTCAAAGCGGCTTCTCATCAGAAGGCGATGCCCAGCGTCAGATAGGGTCGCACGCTGCGGTTGCGGATGCCATAAGCGAGATCGACATTGACCGGGCCGACCGGGCTGCGCCAACGCGCGCCCACGCCGACGCCGGGAAAAAAGACCTTTTCGCCCCAGGTATCGGTGGCGGTGCCGATGTCGAAGAACGCCGCCGCGCCCCAATTGTGCGAAAACCAGTGTTGGTACTCGGCCGCCCCGGTCACGAGATATTTGGTGGGCAGCACCGACCCGGCGACGTCGTTGCCGATGCTCTGGAAGCCATAGCCGCGCACCGAGTTCGAACCGCCGGCGCGAAACAGCAGCGAGGCCGGCACGCCGCTCGAACTGCCGCTCGTGAATACGCCGCCGAGTTCGGCGCGCACCAGCACGATGTCGTTCTCACCGATGGGCAGGTACTGCTGGCCGCGAGCGTAGCCGCGGATGAACGTCTGGTCGGTCAGCACGCCCTTGATCGCGAAGCCCGCCTCGACGTGGATCAGGTTGCCCTTGCGCGGGAACAGCGGGTCGTCGGTATTGCGGCGGGTCCACGAGAATGCCGGCACCAGCGCGTGGGCAGTGGTCGGCGGGGCCGCGTTCTGGTCGAGCCGGTCCTGGTAGTACAGCAGCGAAAAGCTGTAGTCGAGGAACTGCGAGCTGCGGGAACGCTGCACGCCGCCGCGGATGCTGTAGATGCGCGTGTCGGAAACATCGGTCGTGGTGTAGGACGCCAGCACGCTGTTGGTCCATGCGCGCGGCCCCGGCGGCATCGCGAGCTGGATCTGCCCGTATTGCTGGGTCTGGTCGACGCGACCTTGGAGGATGAACGGCCATGCCTTGCCGAACGTGTTCAGATACGAGTATGCGCCCTGCACCAGGGGGCCGTTGTCGGTCGAGTAGCCGACCCCGCCGCGGAAACTGTGGAACGGAAATTCCGACACTTTCACGTGAACCGGCGTGTCGGCCGCCTTGGCCGGGTCGCTATCCACGTCGATCGCGACGCTCGCGAAGTACGGCGTGTTCTGCAACTGCCGCTGCAATTCCGCGACGAGCCGCGTGTCGTAGACATCGCCCGGCGTAATCGGATTGACGTTGTGGACGATCTGCTCGGGATAGCGACGCGTGCCCGATACGTCGAGCTGGCCCAGCGTGAAGGTCGGCCCGCTGTCGTAAGTGACCGACAGTTTCGCCTCGTGCGTGCGCGGATCGACCAGCGCCTCGGAGTGGTAGATCTTCGCGCCCAGGTAGCGGCGCGACTGCAGGACTCGCAGCGACGCGTTCTTCGCGTCGTCCCAGTCGCCCTGCGAGAACGGCTCGCCCTCGTGCAGCGAAAACGCGAACCGCGTGGCGTTTTCCTGCGCCGGGTCTTCGGTCAGCACCGCGCCGCGAAACGACAGCGACACTGACGTGACAATGGTTTGCGGACCGGGCTCGACGCTCACGGTGACGTGCCGCGTGTCGTCGACGGTGCGCACGTCCGTGCGCACGACCGGCGTGAAATAGCCCTGGGTCGCGGCCAGGTCGCGCACCTGCTGCGGCGTGGCGGTGACGAGGAAGGCGAACTGGTCGTCGCTGATATCGGCGCGCTTCGCGAAGCGGGCAATGTCCAGATGCGTTTCGAGTAGTTTGCGCAGCGAACGCGGCGTGGCCTGCACGTCGACCTTGTAGCTGGCTGCCGCACGCGCGGCATGGGCGGTGCCGGCAGTCAGCGTGAGCACCACGATGCCGAAGGCCAGCGACGCGCGCAGCCAGCGCAGCACCGGCGTCAGACGCCCGCGTCCCGCACCGGCCTCGCCGCGCCGCGCATGCGGCTTGTCGATCGCGCATCCCGCCAAACAGGACCTCCGGCCATGGTTGATGAATTCTTCGACCCGGCCGCGCGGCGGCGGCCGAGGCTTGTTATTTGACCACATTGGCGGACGCCGCGAGATCCCAAAAACAGGCGCGGCGCTGTTTTTCGACCGCACGCGGCGCATGCGGTAAAATTCCGGCACAACGACGCCGCGCCCCGGGTTTGCGCCGGGCCGCCGCCACTTCACCCACCACGGACGTCGAGCCATGTATCAATCGGACATCACCCAGTTCCTGAACCAGCTCAAGCAACAGAAGCCCAATCTGGAAGCCGAGCAACGCCGCGGCCGGGCACTGCTGTGGGACAAACAGCCGATCGATCTGGAAGAGCGCGCCGCGCAGAAAGCGTCGCGCGTCGAACAGACGCCTTACTCGTACTACCAGAACTTCTAAGCGCCGAAGTCACGCCGACAATGAGTCACGCCGACGAGGCACACGGCGCAGCACAGGCTCCCGCCGACGCCGCGCTTGCCGCGCCCGCCACCGATTCGACGCCCGACACCGTCGACGGCATCGCTTTCGCGCGCCTGTACGGCGAGCCGCTCTTCAAGCTGCCGACCGATCTGTACATTCCGCCGGACGCGCTCGAAGTGTTTCTCGAAACGTTCGAAGGACCGCTCGATCTGTTGCTGTACCTGATCCGCAAGCAGAACTTCAACGTGCTCGACATTCCGATGGCGGATGTCACGGTGCAGTACCTCGGTTATGTCGAACAGCTGCGTGAGACCAATCTCGAACTGGCGTCCGAATATCTGCTGATGGCCGCGATGCTGATCGAGATCAAGTCGCGCATGCTGCTGCCGGTCAAGAAGGCCGACAGCGGCGAAGAAGCCGAAGATCCGCGGGCGGAACTGGTGCGCCGCCTGCTCGAATACGAGCAAATGAAGCTCGCCGCGCAACGCATCGACCAGTTGCCGCAACTCGGGCGCGACTTCCTGCGCGCCGAAGTCTACATCGAGCAAAGCATCACGCCGCGCTTTCCCGACGTGAACAGCGAAGACCTGCGCGCCGCGTGGGCTGACGTGATCAAGCGGGCGAAGCTGGTCCAGCATCACAAGATTTCGCGCGAGGAGCTGTCGGTGCGCGAGCACATGAGTTCGATCCTGCGGCAACTGCAAAATGCGCGCTTCATCGAGTTCTCCGACCTGTTCGACACGAGCCGGGGCGTGCCGGTCGTGGTGGTGAATTTCATCGCGGTGCTCGAACTGTGCCGCGAATCGCTCGTCGAAATCACTCAGGCGGAGCCGTTCGCACCGATCTATGTGCGCCTTGCCTATTTGCCGGCCTGAGGCCGTCAACCGCGCGCCGGCCGCATGCACCGGCGCCGGCAGGGCCCGCACGGCAGCGGGTGCGCCGCGGCGCTGCCTCGTTTCGGTGCACATGGCTCGCAAATCCACTACAATCCCGCGCTCCAAACCCGTCATCACCAATGAGGCGGTAGCCAGCGCGATTGCCTGAAGTCGCGCCAACCGAGTCGCGCGCCGCGCGAGGAAATCCCTGTCCGATCATGAAAGTCATCAGCTCGATCCATGAATTGCGCGACCAGTTGCGAGGCCAGAATCGCACGGCCTTCGTGCCGACCATGGGCAATCTGCATGAGGGCCATCTGTCGCTGATGCGCCTCGCGCGCCAGCACGGCGACCCGGTGGTGGCGAGCATTTTCGTCAACCGGCTGCAGTTCGGTCCGAACGAAGATTTCGACAAATATCCGCGCACGCTCGAAGCCGACATCGAGAAGCTGCAAAAAGAAAATGTCTACGTGCTGTTCGCGCCGACGGAAAAGGATCTGTATCCGGAACCGCAGGAGTACCGCGTGCATCCGCCGCACGATCTGGGCGACATTCTCGAAGGTGAATTCCGGCCCGGTTTCTTCCAGGGCGTGTGCACCGTCGTCATGAAGCTGATGTCGTGCGTGCAGCCGCGCGTCGCAGTGTTCGGCAAGAAGGATTACCAGCAGCTGATGATCGTGCGCAGCATGTGCCACCAGTTCGCGCTGCCGACCGACATCATTGCCGCCGAAACCGTGCGCGACACCGACGGCCTCGCGCTCAGCTCGCGCAACCGCTATCTGCAGGCCGCCGAACGCGCCGAGGCGCCGATGCTGGCCGCCGAGCTCAATCGGGTGCGCGATGCGGTTCTCGCCGGCGAGCGCGACTTCGCAAAACTCGAACAGGCGGCGATGGCGGCGCTGGCCGCACGCGGCTGGCAGCCCGACTACGTCGCGGTGCGCAAGCGCTCGAACCTGCTGCCGCCGGGCGCGCAAGACGCGCAAGCGCCACTGGTCGTGCTGGCCGCGGCCAAACTCGGCGCGACCCGTCTGATCGACAACCTCGAAATCTGAAGCCGCAAAGAAGTCGCAACTGAAGCCATACAGGATTGATCATGCAACGCAACATGCTGAAGTCGAAGATTCACCGCGTCGCGGTCACGCACTGCGAGCTGCACTACGAAGGCTCGTGCGCGATCGACGAAGATTTGCTGGAAGCAGCGAATATCGTCGAAAACGAACGGATCGACATCTGGAACATCAACAACGGCGAGCGCTTCTCGACCTACGCGATCAAGGGCGAGCGCGGCAGCGGCATGATTTCGCTGAACGGTTCGGCCGCGCGGCGCGCGCAGCTGGGCGATCTGGTGATCATCGCGGCATTCGCAGTGGTCGATGAAGCGGAACTGAAGGCGGGCTGGAAGCCGGATCTGGTGTTCGTCGACGAGAACAACCGGATCAAGGGCAGCCGCGACCACGTGCCCACGCAGAACTGGACCTGAATGGCCCTGAGCGGCCCTGAGCGGCCCTGAGCGGCCCTGAGCGGCCCTGAGCGGCGCCACAGCATCGGCTTTTTTCGCTGGCTTCGACGCTCGGTGCAGACGCGCACCGGGCACTCCCATTGGCACGCCTTATTAGCACGCCGATTGGCGCAATCACCGCGCTACTGACCGCGCGTCGTTTCCCCGTTCACCGCGCAAGCCCCCCGACAAGCGGGCGGTGCCGCACGACTGCGCGGGTTGCTTCAAGTCTTTCGCGCCGCCCCATCGGTCCATTCGACGATCGGCTGCCACTGCTCCAGATCCTTCTCCACGCGGCTTTTCGCGACGTCCCACAACGTCAGGCCGTGCGCCGCCAGTTGCACGTAGTTCTGCGTGTCGCGCAGATAGCCCAGCACAGGCAGCTTCAATCCCTCGACAAAGCGATGCAGCTGCTCCGCGGAGCGCGTGCGGGCGTCGACGCGCATGCCGACCACGCCGATTTCGATCGCGCCTTTCCTGACCGCCTTTTCCTTGGCCAGCCGCTCGAGGAATTCCTGGGTGGCGAGAATATCGAACATCGACGGCTGCAGCGGCACGATCACCTTGTCGGCCAGATCCAGCGCGATGCTCATGCGATTGCCGTGCAACCCGGCCGGCGTATCGATGACCGCGTGCTCGAGGCCCTTGGGCGGCTTGGCCGGGGTGTCCGGGTTGACTTCCCAGGTTTCGATGGCCGGCAGCGTGTCGGGCCGCAGCTCCAGCCATGCGTGCGCGGAGTGTTGCTTGTCGAGGTCGGCCAGCGCGACCCATTCGCCCGCCGCGGCGAAATACCCGGCCAGATTGGTCGCCAGCGTGCTTTTGCCCACGCCGCCCTTTGGATTCGCCACCACGATCACCGTCATGAATTCCCCCGGAAAGAAGGCTGGGTACCGCCAGCCGGTTTGCCGCGCTATCACTCTGACACGCGCCGGCGGTTTGCGATCCGTACCGCTTTTAAGATCACCCGCCGATCCAGCCGTTGATAATATCGACAAATCCAGCGCGGCGAAGCCCCCGATGGCGAATCGACCGCTCCATCCAGCCATTTTTTTTGACCGAGGACCCGAATCTCATGAGCAAACTGCGCCCGGAATACACTGTCGAACACCTGCACGAACGCCAGCGGGGCAAGCTGCCAGGGCTACTGGGCATACACGTGGTGTCGCTGGACCAAGGCGTTCTCACCGCGGAATTGACGGTGCGCGCCGAATTGCTTGCGCCGAACGGCTTTTTGCATGCCGCCACCGTGATCGGCCTCGCCGACACCGCGTGCGGCTACGCTTGCCTCGCGCATCTGCCGGAGACGGCGCGCAATTTCACGACCATCGAGCTGAAAAGCAACTTTCTCGGCACCGCGACCGAAGGCACGATCCGCGCGGTCGCCAAGAGTGTGCATCTGGGACGCAGCACGCAGGTGTGGGACGCTACCGTCACCGATCCGAATGGCAAGACGATGGCGCTGTTTCGCTGCACGCAGATCGTGTTGTATTGAGCGGACGGGCGCGGCGCACTAATGGCCGGCGCCGGCGCATGACGCAAAAAAAGCACGCGGCCTCGCGGCGCGTGCTTTTTTGTTGCCGGGCGCGGGATCGGTGCGCGACCGGCCAACCCGGCCAACCCTTCAGGCAGCCGCCACGCGTGGTGCCTTTGACCCGCTCACCGCGAGCACGCCGCCACCGAGCAGCGCTTGCACCACCAGCGTCACTGCCCAGAATGCCGGATATTCCCAGCCGCCGTTCGGCGACGCAAAACCCCAACCGTTATGCAGATGCGCCGACATCGCGCCAAGCATGAACGGCAGCAACACCAGCGCGACCCAGCGGACCTGCACGCCCAACAGCAGCGCGATGCCGCCGATCAGTTCGACGAAAGCGGTCAGATAGCCGAGCCACCCCGGCAAGCCGAGCGAAACGAAAAATTGCGCCGTACCGGGCAGCGTAAAAACGAAAATCTTCTGCAGACTATGGGCGAGATACAGCACGCCCAAGGCGACGCGAAGGACCAAGGCAGCCAGATCGGCGGAACGGTTCGAGTTCATGACGAATCCTTTGATGGAGGAGGACGAGGACGGGCCGGCAGCCGGCCGTCGATGCCGAAACTCTATTCGAACCAAATAAGCCGAAAAACCGCTCCTGCGGCTTTGATTGTTTCTCAATAGGATCTAATCACCAGATTCGCGCTGATCCCGGTCAACCAACCGCCGCAAAGAGCTTCGCAAGGTCGAGGTGATCCGCGAGCGTATCCGCGAGACGATCCAGCGAAGCCTCGCGCAACGCCGCATAGTCGATTTTTTCGGCGTCGCTCAGCCCCGCCCACGCGAGCAACGCGGCGCACGCGGCCGGTGTGTCGAACAGGCCGTGTACATAGCTGGCGAGAATCTGGCCGTCGGCGGACAGCGCGCCGTCGGGATGCGCGCCTTGCGCGTCGTCCAGCCGCGACGCGGGTGTATCCAGCGCTGGGCCGCGCGTCTCGCCCATGTGGATCTCGTAGCCGGTCACTGCGGGCGAACCCGGCAGCGCAAGGTGCCCGGTCACGTTCTTCAGTGTCTTGTCGCGCGTGAGGAGCGTCGAATAATCGAGCCAGCCCAGCCCCGCCGACGTCCCCGGCGCACCCTCCACGCCGTGCGGATCGGCCACTTCGCGGCCCAGCATCTGCATGCCGCCGCAAATGCCGATCACCCGTCCGCCGTAGCGCAGATGTCTTTGCAGCACCGCGTCCCAGCCCTGTGTGCGCAAAAACGCCAGATCACCGCGCACGTTCTTCGAGCCCGGCAGGATGATCAGATCGGCCGGCGGCGGCGCTGTGCCGCTCCGCACGTAGTGAAAATCGACCTGGCGGTGCGCGCGCAGCGCGTCGAAATCGGTGTGATTGCTGATATGCGGCAGCACGGGCACGACCACCCGCAGCATTTGTCCCGCGTCGCCGCTATGCGCCGCGCGTAGCTCGGGCGGCAGCATGTCTTCGGCGTCGAGCGTCAGACCGTGCAGATACGGGACGACGCCGAGCACCGGCTTGCCGGTCTTCGCTTCCAGCCAGTCCAGGCCGGGCTCGAGCAAACTGACGTCGCCGCGAAAGCGGTTGATGATGAAGCCACGCACCCGCGCCTGCTCGCTCGCCGACAAGCACGCGAGCGTGCCGGTCAGATGCGCGAACACGCCGCCGCGATCGATGTCGGCGACCAGCACGACCGGGCAATCGACGGCTTCCGCGAAACCCATGTTGGCGATGTCGCGTTCGCGCAGATTGACCTCGGCAGGACTGCCCGCACCTTCGACAAAGATCGTGTCGTACGCCGCCTGCAGGCGTGCATACGATTGCAGCACCGCGTCGAACGCGATGGGTTTGTAGTCGTGATACGCGCGTGCGTCCAGATTCATGCGCGCCTTGCCGTGGATGATCACCTGCGCGCCGCGATCGCTGGTCGGCTTGAGCAGCACCGGATTCAGATCGGTGTGCGCGGCTATCCCCGCGGCCACCGCCTGCAACGCCTGGGCGCGGCCGATCTCGCCGCCGTCGACCGTCACCGCGCTGTTGAGCGCCATGTTCTGCGGCTTGAACGGCGCCACGCGCACCCCGGCGCGCCGCGCGAGTCGGCACAAACCAGCCACCAGCGTGCTCTTGCCGGCGTCGGACGTGGTGCCCTGAATCATCAGTGTGCCGCGCGGCACGGCTGGGGCGTCCTGCGAAGTCGGAGTCGGAATCGATGCGGTGGTCACGGGGTGTCGGGCTCGGCGGCGTTAAGACAATGACAATGAAGACAATGACAATGAAAAGGGACGGCAGTCCGGCGGTGTTCGGGTCGCGGTCAGGAGGCGGAAGTCCGGGCAAAACGTCCGGAAACCGCTGGCAAAACCCGGCCGGCATTCGCGCATCGTTCATGCAGCAACGAAGCCCTCGTTCAGCAACGCCGCGCACGGCACGCAGCATTATCCCATCGCGCCGGCCTGCGCTGCACGCCGGTACAATCATGCGATGACTCCCCGCGACCTCACCTTCGTTCTCGGCGGCGCCCGCTCGGGCAAGAGCGTGCACGCCGAACAGCTTGCCAGCGACAGCGCCCTCCCCGTCACCTACATCGCCACCGCCCGCGTGGCCGACGACGCCGAATTCAGCGCGCGCATCGCGCACCATCGCGCACGACGTCCTGGGCATTGGCAACTGCTCGAAGCGGGCGTCGATCTGGCCGGCGCGCTCACGCAAAGCGACGCGACCGGCCATTGCACGCTGATCGACTGCCTGACGCTGTGGCTCGTCAACCTGCTCTGTCCGGCCGAAGGCGAAGCGCTGCCGATCGATCGGTACCATGCGCACGTCGCCGCGCTCGAAGCGGCCCTGCGCAATGCACAAGGCAAGGTGATCGTGGTCAGCAATGAAATCGGCCTGGGCGTAGTGCCGCTCGGCGCGGCCACGCGTCTTTACGTCGACGAGCTCGGCCGACTCAATCAGCGCATCGCCGCAGTGAGCAGCACCGCCACGATGATGGTCGCGGGCCTGCCGCTGGCGCTGAAAAGCGCGGGCCGCGCGTGATGCTGTCGTTGCCTCTCATCGCGACGCTGGCGACCGCGGGCGTGGCCGTCGACCGTTGGTTCGGCGAACCCGGCAGGGCTCATCCGCTGGTGGGATTCGGCAACTGGGCGATGCGCCTGGAGAAGCGCTACAACGCGGGCCGGCGTTTGCGGCTCAAGGGCTTGCTCGCATGGTCGCTGGCGGTGCTGCCGCCGGTGCTGATCGCGTGGTTGCTGGTTGCCGCGCTGCCGTTTTATGCGGCCTGCGGCGTGCATGTCGCGTTGTTGTGGTTCGCGCTCGGCGCGCGCAGTCTGCACGATCACATCGCGCCAATTGCGCACGCGCTCACCCAACGCGATCTCGCGCAGGCGCGCTTGCTGACCGCGCGGATCGTGTCGCGCGAAACCGCCCAGGCCGACGAAGCCGCGCTCTCGCGTGCCGCCGTCGAATCGGCACTCGAAAACGGCAACGATGCGATCTTCGGCGCGCTGTTCTGGTTCGCGATCGCGGGCGGTCCAGGCGCGCTCGGGTTTCGGCTGGCCAACACGCTCGACGCAATGTGGGGTTATCGAACGCCGCGTTATTTGCGCTTCGGCTGGGCCGCGGCGCGCCTCGACGACGTGCTCAACTGGATTCCCGCACGACTGACCGCCACCAGCTATGCGCTGCTCGGCGACACGCACACCGCGTGGCGGTGTTGGCGCGAGCAGGCGCCGCGCTGGGACAGCCCGAACGCCGGGCCGGTGATGGCCGCCGGCGCGGGCAGTCTGAACGTGCTGGTCGGCGGGCCGGCGGTGTATCACGGCGTGCTCGAACATCGGCCGACGCTCGGCTTCGGACACCCCGCGCGGGCCAGTCACGTGACTGCCGCGCTGATGCTGGTCGAGCGAACGGTGATTCTGTGGCTGGCGATGCTGATCGTGCTGGCCTTGCTGAGCGTGCCGTTGCATGGCTGATCGAATGACTGAGTGAATGACTGAGCGGATGACTGAGCGAATGACTGAGCGGATGACTGAGCGGATGACCGATCCAATGTCAGACCCGATGCGCCGCGCCCACGCCAGCGCCACGCCCGATACGGTCGCGCACGGCGGCAACCTGCACGAAGCAGCCGAGCGCTACGGCATTCCGTACGCGCAGTGGCTCGACCTGTCGACGGGAATCAATCCGCACGGCTATCCGGTGCCGCCGGTTCCCGCCGATGCCTGGCGCCGCCTGCCTGACGAAGGCGATGGCTTCGCCGCCTGCGCCGCACGCTACTACCGCGCGCCCGATGCGGCGCACGTGCTGCCCGTCGCCGGAAGCCAGGCAGCGATTCGCGCGCTGCCCGCCCTGCTGCCGCGTGCGACGGTCGGCATCGCGCCGCTCACGTATAGCGAATATGCACCCGCGTTCGCCCGTGCCGGGCATCACGTCGCGCCGCTGGATGTGCGCTGGCAGCGCTTGCCCGATGCGCTCACTCACGCAATCGTCGTGAATCCTAACAATCCGACCGCCGAGCATCTGGGCGTGGACCAGCTGCTGCACTGGCATGCGCAGTTGCGCGCACGCGGCGGCACGTTGCTGGTCGACGAAGCGTTCGCCGATACGATGCCCGCGGCGTCGCTCGCGGCAAGCACGCATCTCGACGGCCTGATCGTGTTGCGCTCGCCGGGCAAATTTTTCGGTCTCGCGGGCGTGCGCGCGGGGTTCGTACTCGCCGCGCCCGCGCTGCTCGACTCGTTGCGTCGCACGCTGGGCGCGTGGACGGTCAGCGGTCCGGCGCGTCATGCCGTCAGCGCCGCGTTCGCCGACGAGGCATGGCAACGGCAAATGCGCACGCGCCTCGCCAGCGAAAGCGCGCGACTGGTCGCGCTGTTGCATGACCACGGTTTCGCGACGCGCAGCACGCCCCTATTCGCATGGACCGACGATGCACGCGCCGCCGGTTTGCATGAAGCGCTGGCGCGGGGCGGCGTGTGGACGCGACTGTTCACGGCGTCGGGCAGCGTGCGTGTCGGCCTGCCCGCGAACGACGCGCAATGGGCCCGCTTCGAAGAAAGTTTGCGCGCGGCGGTTCGAGCGCTCGATGCCGCGCGAACCGGTTGATGTAGCGAAGCACACACGAGCCCGCTGCGTTCCCTCATGCTCATCCCGCAGGTCACACGTTCAACGCGCCTTCAACCTCCTCGCCCGATGATCCGCCCCATCCGACTCACTCGCCTCATCCGCCTCGCGCAGCTCGTCACCGCCGCCTCACTCTACGCCGCCGCGCCAGGCGTGCACGCCGCAATCACCGTCACCGACGACTCCGGCGCGACCGTCACGCTGCCGGCCCCCGCGCAGCGCGTGATCAGCCTTGCGCCGCACGTCACCGAGCTGCTCTATGCTGCGGGCGGCGGCGCGAAAATGGTCGGCGCCGTGTCATACAGCGACTATCCGCCTGCAGCGAGGCAGTTGCCGCGCGTCGGCGACAACAAGGCGCTCGATCTCGAGCGCATCGTCGCGTTGAAGCCGGATCTGATCGTGGTGTGGCGGCATGGCAATGCGCAGCGCCAACTCGAACGGCTGCGCGAGCTGCACGTTCCCCTGTTCTTCAGCGAGCCGCGTCATCTCGACGACGTGGCCGTGTCGCTGATGAGGCTTGGGCAATTGCTCGGCACGTCGTCGACCGCGGATGCCGCGGCGGCCGCGTATCGTCAGGACATCGCGAGCTTGCGTGCGCAGTATGCGAGCCGGCCGCCCGTCAGCGTGTTCTATCAGGTGTGGGACAGGCCGTTGATGACGCTCAACGGCGAGCATATGGTCAGCGACGTCATCGCGCTGTGCGGCGGCCGCAATGTGTTCGCGGGACTCCAGCCGCTGGTGCCGACCGTCTCAACCGAAGCGGTGCTCGCCGCGAACCCGGAGGCGATCGTCACGGCCGCGCCCGGTGCGACCCGGCCCGACACCGCATTGCCTCAACTCGACCTATGGCGGGCGTGGCCGGGCTTGAGCGCGGTGGCGAACCACAACCTCTTCGTGATCGACGGCGATCTGATCAATCGGCCGGCACCCCGCATCGCACAGGGCGCGCAGCAGCTATGTGAAGATCTGGAGACGGCGCGATCGCGCAGGAAGTGATGCGCCGTAACGCGTGCTGTGCTGTGACCAGCGACCCGCGACCACACTTGCGCGCGGCGGCCTGCACGATGGCGAGCGTCACATGATCAGGTACGCGTGATCACTTCTTCGCCGTCACGCATTCCATCGAACCAGCGCCCACTGCTGCGTCTCGTCGTCCCTGCGCAACCAGACGATCCCCGCCATCTCGAGCGACCAGCGCAGACTGTGCTCGAGCGGCACTTCCAGCGCCAGCGACGCAATCACCCGCATCACGCCGGCGTGCGTGACCACATACGCCGGCGACAGCTCACGCGTCTGCGCGAACGCGTCGAGCCATGCACGCACCCGCTCGACGAATTGCGCGACGCTTTCACCGCCATGCGCACGCGCGTGCTCGAAATTGGCCGCCCAGTCGTCGAGCAGCACGCGGTCGATCGCGTCCCAGCGCTGCGTCTCCCAATCGCCGAAATTCATTTCCTTCAGGCGCTCGTCGTGGCTGAGCGCGCAGCCGAAGTCGTTGGCCATCTCGGCTGCAAGCGCCGAGCAGCGCGTGAGCGGACTCGACATCAACACGCGCGGCGCCGGCACCTGTAACGTGGCGAGCTTCAGCGCAAGCGCACTCGACGATACCCCGGCGTCTTCCGCCAGCGCGACGTCGCTCTGGCCATAACACACACCGGCATCGAGTGCGACGGCAGGATGACGAATCAGGATGATATCCATGCGAGCCCCACCAGGTAGATGCTCAATTCGAAAATCTGCTGAGCGAAGCCAAGGCAGTCGCCGGTGTAACCGCCAATGCGTCGAACGAAATAACGGCCCATCGCAAAGCGAGATATCGTCAGGACTGCCAACATCACGGCCGCGAAACGCCAATCCGGCGCACCGGGCCCATTCGGCCACAGCAGCCACGGCAAACCGAACAGCGCGGCGCACAGCAACGCGGGGCCGCTCAAACGCTGGGCGACCGGCTTGGCTTTGCCTTCAGCACGTACATAGTCATGCGTGGCCAGATAGCTGATCGCACAGGCACGGCTCGCCGCATGCGCGGCAATCATCAGGCTGGCGGCGCGCAACGGTGGCAAGGCCGCGAGCGTTTGCCACTTCAACGCCAAGGCGAGCACCAGCGCGATAGCGCCAAATGCTCCGATGCGCGAATCATGCATGATCCGCAACACGTCATCGCGCGTATAGGCGCCACCGAACGCATCGACGCAATCGGCCAGGCCGTCTTCGTGAAACGCTCCCGTCACCAGCAACGACGCAGTCATCGACAACAGCACCGCGACGCCCGCTGGAAACACGCGCAGCGCGGCGAGGTAGACCAGCGCGCTCGACGCGCCGATCAGGACGCCGACCAATGGAAAATAGCGTGCCGCCGCGTTCAGATAATGCGGCTCGTAGCCGACCCAGCGCGGCACGGGCACGCGCGTGAAGTAGCCGAGCGCCGTGAAGAAGTAGCGCAGTTCCATGAGCGGGTTCACGGGTGGGTTCATGAGTGGGCCGGGTGCATGCTGGCTTGCAGGAACCGCGTCACGCGTCGCGATCCGCGACGCCGGCCGATTCGAAGCTCGCCATTTCGTTGACGAACGCCACCGCCGCGCGTAGCAGCGGCACGGCGAGCGCCGCGCCAGTGCCTTCGCCGAGGCGCATATCGAGCGACAACAACGGCTGCGCGCCGAAATGGTCGAGCATGCGCCGATGCCCCGCCTCGTTCGACGCATGCGCGAACACGCAGTACTCGCGCACGTCAGGCGCGAATGCATCGGCGATCAGCAGCGCCGATGTGGCGATGAAGCCATCGACCAGGATCGTCATCCGTGCTTCGGCGGCCGCGAGATACGCGCCGGCCATCATCGCGATCTCGAAGCCGCCGAAGGTGGCGAGCACCTCGAGCGGCGTGGTGACCAGTGGGTGATGCGCGAGAGCCGCCGCGAGCACGTTGCGCTTTTTCGCCAGCCCCGCGTTGTCCAGACCGGTGCCGCGACCGACGCACTCGTCGATCGGCACCCCACACAAGCGGCTCATCAAACAGGCGGCCGCCGAAGTGTTCGCGATCCCCATTTCGCCGAAGCCGATCACGTTGGTGCCGAGCGCCGCGTGATGGCGCACGCGAGCCGCGCCCGCCTGCATCGCGGCGAGCGCTTCGGCATGCGTCATCGCGGGTTCATGCGCGAAGTTGCGCGTGCCGGGCGCAATCGGCATGTCGACAAGTCCATCGGTCGACGGCAGCGGCGTCGCGATGCCCGCGTTGACCACTTCGAGTTCGAGCCCGGCAACCCGGCTCAACGCATTGATCGCCGCGCCGCCCGCGAGGAAGTTGGCGACCATCTGCGCGGTCACCGCTTGCGGATACGGACTCACGCCTTCCGCAGCAATGCCGTGGTCGCCGGCAAAGACGATCATGGCCGGACGCTGCACCGTGGGATGCGTGCTGCGCTGGATCAGGCCCATCTGCCGCGCGAGCGTTTCAAGCCGGCCAAGACTGCCGGGCGGCTTGGTGCGGGTATCGATGATGTGCTGCAACTCGGCGCGCAGCGTTTGGTCGAGTGGTGCGACTTCGGGCAAACCGGTCGGACGTGGCGAAGAAGTCATGGGCATTGTCTGAAAGAGAATGTTTGAATAGAACAGTCATCCTGCCGACGTATCATCGCCGGCAAGCGATTCATGACGTGCGCGCGGCGCGGGAATCAACGCCTCGTGTTCGCCGTCGCGAATCAGAATCAACGGGTAGCCGAACGCGCGGCTCGCGAGCGCAGGCGTCAGCACGTCGTGCACCGGTCCGGCGCACGCGCCACCCGCGCCATCAAGCAGCAGCGCATGCGTCGCAAAACGGCGCGCCAGATTCAGGTCGTGGCACGAGAACATTACGGTATGGCGCGGCTCGCGCGTCCACTCGGTGAGCGCCTCAAGGCAGTCAATCTGATGATGCAGATCGAGATGCGACAACGGTTCGTCAAGCAGCAGAAGCGGCGCCTCCTGGCACAGCACCGCCGCCAGCGCGACGCGTTGACGCTCACCGCCCGATAGCGACAGCACGTCGCGCGTCGCGAACGCGGCGAGGCCCAACCGGTCCAGCGCCGCATGCGCGGCGGCGCGATCGGCCGCGCGCTCCCAGCCCCAGCCGCTCAGATGCGGAAAGCGGTTCAGCATGACGATTTCGAGCACGCTTGCGCTGAACGCATCGGGTGCGCTTTGCGGCATCAACGCGCGGCGCTGCGCGAGCGGTAGCGGCCGCCAGTCGGTCACGCGTACGCCATCCAGCTCGACATGACCCGCCTCTGGCTGCAACAAGCCCGCGAGCGTGGACAGCAGCGTGGTCTTGCCCGCGCCGTTCGGGCCGGCGACGCACCAGATCTCGCCGGCGTGAAAGCTGTGCGTGAAGCCGTCGAGCAGCGTGCGCGTGCCCGCACGCAAGGTCAGACTTTGCGCGCTGAGAGCGGGAGCGGACGCGTTGTGGTGGGCTTGCATCATCGAGCTCGGCGCAACAGCATCCAGAGGAACACCGGCACGCCGACGAGCGACGTGATCACGCCGACCGGCAATTGCGCTGGCGCGATCACGATGCGTGCAATCAGGTCCGCACCCATCACCGCGACGCCGCCGCCGAGCGCGGCGGCCGGCAGCAGCATGCGCTGATCGTTGCCAAACGCGAGGCGCAACACATGTGGCACCACCAGGCCGACAAAGCCGATGGTGCCCGCCGTCGTGACCGCGGCGGCGGCCGCGAGCGACGCCACCAGATACACGCGCAAGCGCAGCGGCATCACGGCGACGCCCAATGCCTGCGCGGCCGCGTCGCCGCGCAGCAGCACGTTCAGGCGCGGCGCCACCGGCACGATCGCCACCAGCACGACCAGCAGCGCGGCGAGCGCCGTCCACGGCAGCGCGCCGCCGTTGAGATCGCCGGTCAGCCAGAACAGCATGCCGCGCAGACGGCTGTCGGGCGCGATGTTGAGCAGCAGCGTGATGAGCGCGCCCCAGCCCGCCGCGATCACCGCGCCGGTCAGCAGCAAACGCGGCGACGTGTCCTGCGGCTCGCCGCGCCACAACTCGCGGCGCGCGAGCCCGAGCACCAGCAGGATCGACACGAATGCGCCGGCGAACGCGCTGGCGTCGACGATCCACCACGCGCAGCCGCCGATCATCGCCACCAGCGCGAACGTCGCCGCGCCGCCCGACACGCCCAGCACATAGGGTTCGGCGAGCGGATTGCGCAACAGCACTTGCAGCAGCGCACCGGCCAACGCGAGCAATGCGCCGCACGCGAAGCCCGCCAATGCGCGCGGCAGCCGCAGCGTGCGGACGATCTCGCCTGCCACGTCAGCCGATCCGAGCGACGGCGCGGGCACGCCCGGCGCCGCATGCCACGCATGCGCCGGCAGCAGCGCGGCCAGCACGCGGCCGGGCGCAAGCGACACACTGCCGAGCGCGAGCGACGCCATCAGCACCGCCAGCGCAACGGCCGCGAGCACCAGCCAGATCGCGGCTGCGCGCTTCGCGTTCATGGTCCGCACGCGAGCGGCGGGCAGTGAAGCCGGATGACGGCTCATTCGCATGCTCCTCATTTGCACGCACTTAATGCAGCGTATCCGTCACTGCTGCTGCCAGCCGAGCGTGGCATACGCACCGCGTCCCGGCGAGTTATACGAGTAGGCCGTTTCATAGTCCTTGTTCAACAGGTTCTGGATTTGCGCCACCACGTACCATGCTTTCGTGACGTTATAGCGTGCCGACAGATTCACGACGCCGTAGCCGCCCAGCTTGCCGCTGCTATCGTCGCGCGGGCCGCCCACGATCCACTCGCCACCCACGCGCCAGCGGTCGATGCTGCGATTCACCGCGAGCGCACCGAAGCGCCGTGCGCGCCGCACGAGGTCGACATCGTTGTCGAGGTCGACGGGGTTTTGCAGCGTCACCGACGCGCGCACATCCGTCTTGCCGACATGCCCGCTCCACGATCCTTCCAGCCCCTGCACCTTCGCATGGCCGACGTTCTCGGCCAGATAGATGCCGGGTGTCACCTGCGCGTAGTCGATCAGATTCGAATAGCGGGTCTGGAATGCGCTCACGCGCATCACGCCAAGCGCCGTCGACGCGTACTGCAACGCGGCTTCGATCGAATGACTGCGCTCCGGCTGGATCGCAGGATTGCCGCTGATCGGATAGTACAGATCGTCGAAGCTCGGCGCGCGAAATGAACTCGAATAGCTTGCGGTTGCCTTCCAGTGCGTCGTGATGTCGAAACCGTAGCCGAGATAGTAACTGTTTGCTCCACCGAAGTCGGAATACTGGTCGCGCCGCACGTTGGCCTGAATCTGACTGCGTCCGAAGCGCGCCGTGTAACCGGCGAAGCCCGAATCCACATGACGGTCCGGCGCCGCGAACGTACCCGAGTCGAGGCGCTGATCGAGATGCTCGTAGCCGACCTGCAGCTTCTGCTGCGCGCCAAGCGCGAAATCGTTCTGCCATGTGTACTGGCGATTGTCGGTATCGAAGCGGTCGCCGTATACGCCGTTGGTCTTCGACACGCTGCGGTCGTCGCCCTCGGAGACGATCAGATGCGTAGTCCACCAGTCGGTCAGCTTGCCGTTCGCAAACGCCGACACCTGGCGCACCTTGCTATACAGGTTGTTCAGATCGGTCGGCACGCCATACGCGTTGTCATAGCTGTTGTTGCCGTTCGACTGGAAATAGCTGACGCCGGCGTCCCATCTCTCGTTGAACTGATGGCGCAGCGAAGCCGAGACGCTCTCGTTCAGATAGCCGTTCGCATTCGGATTGGCATTGGGCGCCTCTTTCGGATTGAGCGATGAAAAGCCGTCGTCCTTCGAGCGCGCGAGCGAAATGCTGAAGGTCGTGCGGCCGTCCTGATCCAGTGCGCCGTTCACGCCAGCCTGCTGCGTCTGCGTGTGATAACTGCCGTAGCCCACCGAAAAATTGAAACGCGGCGGATGATCACCGCCCTCCTTCCTGAATACCTGCACCACGCCGCCGATCGCGCCCGAGCCGTATAACGCCGATACATTGCCGTTCACCACTTCGACGTGATCGATCTGGTCGAGTGGAATCTGCGCGAGTTGCGGCGCACCCAGACTCACCGAATCGACCCGCACGCCGTCGATCAGCAACAGCGATTGCGTCGACGACGCGCCGCGCAGAAAGAGGCTCGCGGTCGAACCAGGGCCGCCTGTACGCGAGATTTGCGCACCCGGCGCGAGTTGCAGCAAGCCGGGCAAATCGGTCGCGGTGGTATCGGCGAGATCCTGCCGATCGAATAGAGAGGTCTGCGGGATCGTGTCCGCGAGCGCTTGCGGCCCGCGCCGCGCGGTCACGACAACCGGCGACAACACGATGGGCGATGCGTTCGTCGCGGTGGCATTCGCATCGTCGGCCGATGCAGCCGCTGATGAAGACGCCGCCGCAGAACCCTCAGCCTGAGCGTGCACGACGAGCGGCAGGCCCGCAAAAGCGAGCAGCGTCGCGCGGGCGATGGGGGACAGCATGGGATGACATTCCTGTGGATAGCGTGCACGGCCCGCTTCCCCGCAGGCCGATGCGTAACGAGGCGCCCCATGTTTAACGTTTATGCGGGGGACGTACCTCTCCCTCTGGCCGGTATCCGGGCTGGCGACACATCGATCCCGCCTTCCCACGCGTGACGCGCAGTGGCACACTCGCATGTTGAACTTCGGACATGCGTTTCAGGATCGACCTGCATGACGAATGCGGTCGCTTACCGTTGCGGGGGCAGCGCAGGTTCGCGCGTTCTGATGAACGGCGCGCCCTGCTTCCCGTTTAACTGTGCGCACTGTGAAAGAGCGCACGGGCACCAGAGTGCGGGCAGTTTAGGAGCGGGCTCGCAGTGCGTCAAGAAAGGCCGCTCCTCGCGCAAGCTGTTCTGCTGGATGCAGGTTATTGTCCGGCGAGTGAGTACTTTTTCATCATCTGGTCGAGAAAAGCCGGCACAAAGCGATGTTGTTACGTCTCGAAACGAGACAATTGTCGGAAACACCAATATTCCGCGCTAAAATGCGATGTCTTTAGAGGACGCAGCACATGCTCACCGAACTCGAAACACTCTCACAGAATATCGGCAAGCTGATTGCGATCAGCCAGCGCCACCATGAAGCGCGGCTCGCGCTCGAAGAGCAGCTTGCGCAAGCGCGTGCGGAAGCGGAAGCCACGCGCACGGAACTCGCGCTGCTGCGCGAGGAGCGCAATGCGCTGCAAGCGGAACGCGACGCACTGTCCGCCAAGATCGACGACGCCCAGGTGCGCCTGAATGCGATTCTCGAAAAACTGCCGCGAGCCCGCGCGAACAGCGAGCCGGATAACCAGCTCGATCTGCTCGAGCCCGCGTCGCACGACGAAGCGGAGCGCGACGTTAGCCGCCACGGAGAAAACGCATGACCACCAAGCAGATCGAAGTATCGATTCTCGACGTGCCCTATCGCCTCGCGTGCTCGCCGGAAACGGAAGGAGCGCTGCTCGAAGCGGTCGCACGCGTCGACGCCGAAATGTCGAAGATCCGCAATCACAGCAACGTGCGCGGCAACGATCGCATTGCCGTCATGGCTGCGCTGTCGCTGGCATCGGAACTGCTTAAGCTGCAAAGCAGTGTGCGGCACGGTGAAGCATTTCCCGCTGAAGAAATCCGGCGTACAATGCAGCAAATGAACGAACAACTGGGTACTGTGATTCAGCAGTACAGCATGCAGTAAGTCTCTGCTGGCCGGTCCCGAGATCGGCTGCGGATTCAAACGAAGCGAATTCAAAGCAAATGCGCGAGCAAGTCTGCGCAAACGTTTGAGTTCAATCGTTTAAGCTTTATCGGTTTAGCTTCCCTGCCTGGTTCGCCAAGGTCATATATTCCTTGAACCAATGCCATGTGCACGGTTGCGGAAATTTGTAGCACGGGTGTGCGCGTCACTCTGTCTGATGTACCCGAAGTGTTGCTAACTGCGACCAATTCTGAACCCCCGGTTCAGGATGCCGGCCTAGCGGCTAAGGCGGGGACCTTATCTAGAACGGCATCGGACTTCGGTTCGGTGCCGTTTTTCTTTGGGTCGCGATTTTTCTTTCGTACCGTCCAACCGCGTCTGTGTCGTCCAACCCCTAACGTTCTATCTGATTCATGCGCTACTGGCTAATGAAGTCTGAACCGGACGAAGCAAGCATCGACCATCTCGCCAACGCGCCGCGCCACACGCTGCCATGGACGGGCGTGCGCAACTATCAGGCGCGCAACTTCATGCGCGACGTGATGCAGATCGGCGACGGTGTGCTGTTCTACCATTCGAGCTGTCCGGAACCGGGCATCGCAGGGCTCGCCGAAGTATCGTCCACCGCTTACCCTGACCCGACCCAGTTCGACAAAAAAAGTCCGTACTACGACGCGAAGTCATCGCACGAGACACCGCGCTGGTTGCTCGTCGACGTGGTGTTCAAGAAGAAGATCCCACTCATTGCGCTCGCCACGTTGCGCGAGCATGAGGAATTGCAGAACATGCGTGTGCTCGCCAAGGGCAACCGCCTGTCGATCACACCCGTGACCGAGGCCGAATGGCGCTTCATCACGCAACGGCTCGTTTGACGTTTGAAGTTCGACGCTTGACCACGTTGAAGACGCGGCACGAGCGAGCCGACCCGAGCCGTTGCCGGTGAGTCGGATTGGGCGCGAGCATAACGCATGCCCATACGCAAGCAGCGTGCAGGCAACGCAAAATCAGGGAACCAGGCTCGCGTCAGCAGCGCCTAATAGGCGCACTGCGAAGCGCACTGCGAAGCGCACTGCGAGGCACACTGACGAACACGCGCGGACCGGCAAACGTCGTGCCACTGCACGACGATCGCGCCAATCGAGCACAACCCTGTTCAAGCAAGGAATCCAGCCATGATGAAAAAAAACGCACGGGCGCTCGCACTCGCTCTCGTATGCACCGCGCTCGCGCTGACTCCAATGATGGCCCGCGCGCAAGCCGTGATGCAGTCTCAACCGTCGGGCGTCCTGTCGCTGAACGCCCAGGCTAGCGCGGAAGTCCCGCAGGACGTCGTCGATATCACGCTGTTCTACGAGCAGGAAGCGAGCGATCCGTCGTCGCTCACGGCAACGCTGAACGAGCGCGCCGACGCGGCGATGCAGAAAGCCAGAGGCGTGAGCGGCGTGACCGCGCGCACGGGTTCATTCTCGATCGTTCCGTCCACCGATCGCGACGGGCGCATTTCTGCGTGGCGCGGCCGCACCGAAGTCGCGCTCGAATCGCACGACTTCGCCGCGGCGTCGAAGCTTGCCGCCCAGATGGCATCGATCATGCAGGTGGGCAACGTACAGTTCTCGCTATCGCCGCAGGCGCAGCGGGCTGCGGAGCAGAAGCTCACTGGAGAAGCGATCCGGTCGTTCCGCGATCAGGCTGCGTCGTCCGCGGAGGCCTTTGGCTTTAGCGGCTATTCGATTCGCGAGGTCAACGTCAATCACGGCGGTATCATGCCGCGTCCGGTGATGATGATGAGCGCCCGCGCCATGAGCGCCGACGCCAAGAGCATGCCGCCGATGCCGCTCGAGGGCGGCATGTCGACCGTGACGGTCAACGTGTCGGGCTCGGTGCAGATGAAGTGACGCAGCGGCGGCTGCTTGCCGCGCATCGCTGCAAAGCGAAAACGCCACGGCTTGCCGCTAGCCGTTCTGTTAAAGAGTTGCCAGGTTGAAGTAAGCGGGCCACACTCACGCCTCAGTCAATGACTGGGGCGTTTCTTTGTCCACGGAAAAATCTTCTTCAGGCGAAGTCCCTGCTGGCGGCACCAAGTTGCCGCGAGCACCGCCTGCCGTGGCGGGGATGCAGGTCAATCGTTGTCGGAAGCTGGTCTAAGCGCCCATAGACTGGCCGCAAAAACTAGCTCACTCGGGCAAATCCACGGACCACCCATGAGATAGCCCTGGCTGCAAAGAGTATCAAGAAAGCTGCAGCGATAGGAGACGAGGTTATTCTGGTCATGCTCGGCCGTGACGCGAAGGTCGACAACCGAAAGTTCAAGGACACGTTCAAAGGCAAGGGGAAGATGCTCAGTTCTGAAGAAGTGCTTGCGTGGACGAGCCACCCGCTGTCACAGGCTTGACGTCCTCCTTGTCCGTGCGACGGCTAAGCTGTACTTCGCACGAAGGCTAAGAGCAAACTGTAGTCATCTTTATCCGCCGCACGCAAGGCGGTTAAGTAATCCGACCGGGCGTTATCCGCTTTAACCAATGTCCCGCCTCCACCCCACGAAAACGGTTCCTGTTTCATGCTGCGCAAGAGCGCATCAGCCATCATTCGTGAGTGTCGGCCATTGCCGTTTGGAAAAGGATGAATCCACACCAGCTCGCGGTGAAATCGCGCGGCAATCTCATCGGGCGGGAATGTGCCGTTGTCGACCCACCACCGCGTGTTATCGAAAAGGTTTCTCAACTTGACGCTGACCTGCGTCCAGTCACATCCGATATTCTTGTCGGACTTGCGGAACGTGCCTGCCCACGACCAGGTCTGGTCGAACATTTTCTTGTGAAGGTTGCGACAGAACTCTTCACTGAGGACGTCGACCTTGCGTTGACGGCGAGCCCATTGCACGGCTTGCAGAATGTTTTCCTGCTCCCAATCATTCAGGTCGCCCTTGGTGGCCAGGTGCATCGGTATCAGCCCTGCAAGCTCCTCAGGGTCGAGCTGTGTCTGGCCGTCCTGTTCGGCTAAATCTATCGCCATAGGTCGGACCAGCGGCCCCGGAGTAGTTCCGCCGTTCTCTGCTCAACCTGTTTGCGAAGTCGGTCGGTTGCCGGACGTTGGTCTTCCAGACTCATGGTGTGCGCGACTCCACCCACTTCCTGCAGGGCGATTGAGCGCGCCCGGTCTTCGACCACTTGCGTCAGTGGCTTTCTGGGCACCAGAGCATAGACCAGCTCGCAGTCCAGCCCGTCAGCCAACTTGCGCAGTTGTCCGAGCGTGATTCGCTCCTCAGCTTCCGCCGACTCCGACTTGTGCAGGGTCGAACCGGTAATGCCTAACCGGTCGGCTTGCTGTCGCTCGGTGAGCCCTAACGACTCTCGGATGACCTTCAGCCATCCACGCGGCGGGGTCCGACGGTTCGTCAAATCCGAGTACGCTGCGACCGACGCCTGCACCTGCTCAAGCCGGAGCTGCCTCATTCTGGAATCCATTTTGCTGGCCTATAGGCTATCAAAAATTGAACAAATGATAGCCTATAGTGAAGTGACCGTAAAGTTTTTGCTTCACTAAAATGAAGCTGATAACTGTCTTTTGCGTCGGTATAGTGATACAGAATCGAAGAATTCGCTTCCTCACAAGCAAGCATAAAATATGAGGATGCTTCACTATATGGCATCAAATTTCATGAAATTGCTTCATTGCGCGGCAGCAAATGTATTTGATTTGCTGCACTGTGAGCCAGCAATCGCGAGGCAGGCTGCTTCGAACGTCGGCCCGCAAACGTCCATGATGAAAAAGGGCAGTCGCCTCAACCAGGGGTAACAGCCCGATAATGCCGCCGAAGAATAAAAAAGGCCTTGACAACTGTCGAGGCCTTGAGGCTCCCCGCCAAACGCTAGCAACTCTTTAACAGAGCGGCTAGCGGCATGCCGTGGCTTTTTTCATTGAACGCGCGTGACGATAAACCGTAGCGATCAGCTCGCGCTGGCCGCCTGCGCCGGTTCGCGCCGCGCACGTCGATACGCCCACACCAGCATGCCGATGCCCGCCAGGATCATCGGCAGCGACAGCCATTGGCCCATCGACAGATCCATCGCGAGCAGCCCGAGGAAGTCGTCCGGTTCACGCGCGAATTCGACTGTGAAGCGCGCGAGGCCGTAGCCGATCAGGAACATGGCGGAAATCGCGCCCATCGGCTTCGGTTTGCGCGAGAAGAAGAACAGCACGAAGAACAACGCGACGCCTTCGAGCGCGATCTCATACAGCTCCGACGGATGCCGCGGCAGCATGTGATATTGCGCGAACACGTCGTTCAGATGCCATTGCGCGGCCAGTTGGGGATGCGCGGCGAGCCAGGCGGCGTCTTCCTGGGCGGCGCCGGGAAACAGCATCGCCCACGGCGCGGACGGATCGGTCACGCGCCCCCACAGCTCGCCGTTGATGAAGTTGCCCAGGCGCCCCGCCGCGAGCCCCGTGGGCACCATCGGCGCGACGAAGTCGGTGACCTGCAGCCACGAGCGCTTGCGCTGATACGCGAACAACATCATCGCCAGCGTCACGCCGAGGAAGCCGCCGTGAAACGACATGCCGCCCTCCCACACCTTGAAGATGTCGAGCGGATGCGCGAAATAAAAGCTCGCCTTGTAGAACAGCACGTAGCCGAGCCGGCCGCCGAGGATCGTGCCGAGCACGCCGAAGAACAGCATGTCGTCGATATCCTTGGCGGTCCAGCCTTGCGCGGCGACGTACGGCAAGCGCAGCCGCAGCCGGCCGACGACGATCGCCGCGACGAACGCGACGAGGTACATCAGTCCATACCAGCGCACGGCGAGCGGCCCCAGATGAATGGCAACGGGGTCGAAATTCGGGTGAATGAGCATCGTGTTGTTATGGGCAGTTCAGGTTCAGAAGCGGGTTTTCCAATCAATCGATTTTGCGGCGGCGGCGAGCGGCTCGCACATCATCCAGCGCATGCATTGGACGGTGCGCTCGGCAATGCGTTCGCTGCGCCGCCGCTAAATGCGCGGCGCGGCGGATCACGCGTCGATGGCGGCATGGGCCCGCGCAATCTCGATGAACCCGGCCAGCACCGGGCTCACCTCGCCCGTGCGCCACACCAGCCCCGTCTCGATCGCGGGCACCGACTCGCACAGCGGCCGGTACACGACGCCCGTGCGGCGCAGATTACGCAACGATTGCGGCACCAGTGCGACGCCCATCCCGGCCGACACGAGGCTGACGATCGTCTGCATCTGGATCGCCTCCTGGCCGACCCGGGGCGCAACGCCCGCCACGCCGTAGCAATCCATAATGATGTCATAAAAGCCTGGCGCCAAACGTCTTGGGAAAATCACAAGCGGCGCGTCGGCCACATCGCGCAGACTGATCGGCGTATCCAGCCATTCGGCGTGCGGGTCGGCGCCGGCGGTGCTGCTCACACGCGCCGCGGTGTCGGTCGACATCGCAATGATCAGCGGCTCTCGCACGATCGGCAGCCACGACAGTCGCGCGGCGTGGCGCGACGGCAGCGGCGCGATCACGAGCCCGGCGTCGATGCGCCCGGCCAACAGTTCGTCCGCCTGGACGTCGCTGGTGGCCTCCGTCAATTCGAGCCGCACGCGCGGATGGCGCGTGCCGAAATCGCGCAGCAGGAGCGGCAGCAAGCCGTAGTCCGCGGTGGAAACGAAAGCCAGCGACAACACCCCCGCCTCACCTCGTGCGAGGCTCTGCGCGAGTGGCCGCAGTCCCTCGGCGTTCGCCAGCAGGCGCTGCACCTCGGGCAGCAGATCGGCGCCTACCGGTGTCAGCTCGACCGAACGTTTGGTGCGCGCGAACAGCTCGACGCCGAGCGTCTCTTCGAGCGCGCGGATTGCTTGCGACAACGGCGGCTGCGTCATCGACAGACGCGCGGCGGCCCGCCCGAAGTGCTTCTCTTCGGCGACGGCCACGAAATAGCGCAACTGGCGCAGGTCGGGAATAGCAGGCAGCATGATTAATACATTTTACGACCTAATCGTGGCTCAATAATATATTGGACACGTGTATCGCAAAACCGCATCCTTGGCGCGATGCGTCGGACCTACACTGAACTGACGCGCCGGCCCATCCCCGCCGGCCACACCCATTGGCGCCCCCGGCGCCCCCGGCGCAGCCGCTGCGGCGTCGCCAGCGCGGCTAGCGCCGGCCACGACGCTGGCCATTACGCAGCAAGTGCAAAACAACACAGATCATCGGAGGTCTCCATGGCATACAACCGTCGTTCGAAGAACATCACGCAAGGCGTGGCGCGTTCGCCGAATCGCTCGATGTACTACGCGCTCGGCTATCAGAAAGAGGATTTCGACAAGCCGATGATCGGCATCGCCAACGGGCACTCGACCATCACACCGTGCAACGCCGGCCTGCAGCGTCTGGCCGACGCGGCCGTGGTCGCGATCAGGCGCGCCGACGCGAACCCGCAGATCTTCGGCACGCCGACGATCTCGGACGGCATGTCGATGGGCACCGAGGGCATGAAGTACTCGCTCGTGTCGCGCGAAGTGATCGCCGACTGCATCGAGACCTGCGTGCAAGGCCAGTGGATGGACGGCGTGGTCGTGATCGGCGGCTGCGACAAGAACATGCCGGGCGGCATGATCGGCCTCGCGCGGATGAACGTGCCGAGCATCTACGTGTACGGCGGCACGATCCGTCCGGGCAACTGGAAGGGCACGGACTTGACCATCGTGTCGTCGTTCGAAGCGGTCGGCGAATTCACGGCGGGCCGCATGTCGCAGGAAGACTTCGAAGGGATCGAAAGGAACGCGTGCCCGTCCACGGGTTCGTGCGGCGGCATGTACACCGCCAACACGATGAGCTCGTCGTTCGAGGCGCTCGGCATGTCGCTGCTGTATTCGTCGACGATGGCCAATCCGGATCAGGAAAAGGTCGACTCGGCCGCCGAATCGGCGCGCGTGCTGGTCGAAGCGGTCAAGAAGGACCTGAAGCCGCGCGACATCATCACGAAGAAGTCGATCGAAAACGCCGTGGCGCTGATCATGGCGACTGGCGGCTCGACCAACGCCGTGCTGCACTATCTGGCGATCGCGCACGCGGCCGAAGTAGCGTGGAGGATCGAAGACTTCGAGCGCATGCGCAAGAAAGTGCCGGTGATCTGCAACCTGAAGCCGTCGGGCCAGTACGTGGCCACCGATCTGCACAAGGCGGGCGGCATTCCGCAGGTCATGAAGATCCTGCTCGACGCGGGCCTCTTGCACGGCGATTGCATGACCATCACCGGCAAGACGCTCGCCGAAGAGCTGAAGGACGTGCCGGGCAAGCCGCGCGCCGATCAGCAGGTGATTTTCCCGCTGGCCAAAGCGCTGTACAGCGAAGGCCATCTGGCGATCCTGAAGGGCAACCTGGCCGAAGACGGCGCGGTCGCCAAGATCACCGGCCTGAAGAACCCGGTCATCACCGGCCCGGCCCGTGTGTTCGACGACGAGCAAAGCGCGCTGGAAGCGATTCTGGCCGACAGGATCGTCGCCGGCGACGTGGTGGTGCTGCGTTACCTCGGGCCGAAAGGCGGCCCCGGCATGCCGGAAATGCTCGCGCCGACGTCGGCGATCATCGGCAAGGGGCTCGGCGAGTCGGTCGGCCTGATCACCGACGGCCGCTTCTCAGGCGGCACGTGGGGCATGGTGGTCGGTCACGTCGCGCCGGAAGCGTTCGTGGGCGGCACGATCGCGTTCGTGCAGGAAGGCGACTCGATCACGATCGACGCGCACCGGCTGCTGCTGCAACTGAACATCGACGACGCCGAACTGCAGCGCCGCCGTGCCGCATGGCAGCAGCCGAAGCCGCGTTACACGCGTGGCGTGCTGGCCAAGTACTCCGCGCTGGCGCTGCCGGCCAACAAGGGCGCGGTGACCGGCTGAGCGCGCAGCACACGTGCCGCCGACGCGCCCCGGTTGCCGGGACGTGTTCAGCCCGCAGTGAACGGCAGCGTGCGCAGGCAGTGGCCTGCCCACGCTACGTGAAAGCGATAAGGGGCGCACGGGAAACCGTGCGCCCCTTTCCTTTTATAATGCCCGGACCACGAGTCGGGCACCTGCACCGACGGAGACCACAATGAAATCCATGTCGTATGGAGCGGTTGCAGCAGCCGTGACGCTAAGCGCCATGCTGGGCGCCGGCAGTCAGGCGGCGCACGCGGAGGCCGCCGGCCTCGCATTGGCCCAGCAACAGAACTGCATGAGTTGCCATTCGGTCACGCGCCCGTTCATGGGCCCGGCGCTGCGCGAGGTCGCGGTGAAATATGCGGGACGCGAAGACGCCGCCAACTACCTGAAGCACAAGATTCTGGATGGCAGCACGGGGGTGTGGGGTCGGGTGCCGATGCCCGCGAATACGCAGCTCACGCCCGATCAGGCCGCCACGCTGGCGGCCTGGGTGCTGACGCTCAAATGAAACGGGCGCCGCGAGAGGCGCCCGGTCATGCGTGCGTTCAGACGCCGCTTCACGACACCATCAGCCACGGCCCGAGCGCCGGGCGATCTCTTCTTCAACCGCTTCGCGTACCCAGCCGGTCATTTCGGCTTCCAGCGTCATTGCCACTTCGCGTGTGATCTGGCTGACCAGCGAGCTGGCGTGCTCCTGCAACGCGTCGCGGCAGCGCGCCTCGACGACGCCGCGCCCCTCGCCTGACAGAAAACCAGCGAAGCGGCCGTGCAGACGTTCGGCGATCGCGTCCGCGTCGAGATCCGGCTGCGACGGCGCGCCGGTTTCCTGAGCGATATCCGGCGGCACGATCGTGCCGGCTTCGAGCGGCGCGACCGGCTCGGCGCGGTCGAAGAAACCTGCCGACGCCGCAAGCGCATCATCGTGCGCATGCCGTGCCGCAGCGCCGTGGTGCAGTCGCGAGCGCCGCTTCGGATGAGCATGTTCGGTCGCGTGTAGCGACTCGGACGCGAGCGTGGCTTCCGCCGCATCAGCGGCTTGCGGCGCGAACGCAGGCTCCGGCGCAAGCGCAGGCTGCGGCGAGCGCGTCTGCTCCGGCGTCAGTACCGGCTGTGATGCAAGCACAGGTTCCGGCGACAACGTGGGTTCGTCCGGATGTGTCGATTGCGGCGCCAGCGTGGGCTCGCGCCTGAAACCCGGTTCCTGCGGCGTGCCGGCTTCGGGCGCGGGCCCGGTCGCTGGCGCGTCGCCCTCTGCCTGACGCGCCTGGGCGTCATGGCCCGGTACGAGAATCTCGTGCAGAACCGGGATCGAATTGTCGTTGGGATCGGACACGTGCACTCTCCGTGTGTGAGTCGAAGGCGAAGTTTGAGTCGAAGTCGAAGTCGAAGTCGAAGTCGAAGCCGAAGCCGAAGCCGAAGCCGAAGCAGGCCGCATGCCCGACCCACCGTTCATGCAGCACGGACCCAGCGAATGGACCGCAACGTGGGCGGGACGAAACCTAGTCGCCTTGCTTGTAGTTGTTCAAAGCATAGCCGCGATCGCGATAGAAGCGATAGCGTTCGCGGCCCGCAGCTAGCTCGTCGTGTGCGTTACCGACCACTTCCAGCAATCTTTCGAAGCGCGCGAATTGCGCCGGCACCGTTGCGCCCAGATTGAGCAGCACCTGATGATGCGGTACGTCATCGAGATTCGTGGCCAGCACGATCGGGGTTTGCGCGGCGAGCGGCGTGCCCGCCATGCAATGCGGTATGAAGTCGAGCGGCGAGAACGTCCACAGCTGCTCGTCGAAGGCCCGCAGGCGCGCGGGCTCGGCCAGCACGATGGTCGGCTGGCCCGCAAGATACGCCTTGCGAACGAGGCGACATGCATACGACAGCGAGTCGCCGACGTTCGAGTGAAAATCGATTCTCGTCATCAGCGACTCCGCGCGATTTTCGCCGCGACGCCCGCAGGCTGACTGCAATACGTCATTGTGTGGCGCGGTCGATCAGGAATTGCGCGAGCAACGGCACCGGCCGGCCGGTGGCGCCCTTCGCCGCGCCGCTCTTCCACGCGGTGCCGGCGATGTCCAGGTGCGCCCATGGATACGCGTCGGCAAAGCGCGACAGGAAGCACGCCGCCGTCACGCTGCCCGCCGGACGGCCGCCGATGTTCGCGAGATCAGCGAAGTTCGACTTCAGCTGTTCCTGATACTCGTCGTCGAGCGGCAGGCGCCACGCCGGGTCGGACGCTTCACGCGATGCGTCGAGCAGCTCGCCCGCCAGCGCGTCGTCTTTCGAGAACAGACCGCTGTTGTGATGGCCGAGCGCGATGATGCACGCGCCCGTCAGCGTGGCGACGTCGATCACCGCGGCCGGCTTGAAGCGCTCGGCGTAGGTCAGCGCATCGCACAGGATCAGCCGGCCTTCGGCATCCGTATTCAGCACTTCGATCGTCAGACCCTTCATGCTGGTGACGATGTCGCCCGGCTTGGTGGCAGTCGCCGATGGCACGTTTTCGACCGCCGGAATGATGCCGACCACGTTGATCTTCAGGCCCATTTCCGCGACCGCGCGCAACGTGCCCAGCACCGAACCGGCGCCGCACATGTCGTACTTCATCTCGTCCATGCCCTCGCCCGGCTTCAGCGAGATGCCACCCGTGTCGAACGTGACGCCCTTGCCGACCAGCACCACCGGCGCGGCCTTCGCGGCGCCGCCCTGGTATTGCAGCACGATGAACTGCGCCGGTTCGACCGAGCCCGCCGTGACCGACAGGAACGAGCCCATCTTGAGCGCCTCGCACTGTTTCTCGCCCAGCACTTCGATCTTCAGTTTCCAGTCTTTGGCGAGCTTCTTCGCGATGGTCGCGAGGTAGCTCGGCGTGCAGACGTTGCTCGGCAGGTTGCCGAGGTCGCGCGTGAGGTCCATGCCGTTGGCGAGCGCGGCGCCCTGCTTGGCGGCCAGTCTCGCGGCCTTCTCGTCGCCGCTGTTGACGCTGAAGACGATGCGCTTCAATGCGCGCGCCGCGTTGTCCGGCTTGCTCTTCATCTGCGTGAACTTGTAGGTCACCTCGCGCAGCGCCACGATCGCGGCGCGCACGGCCCAATCGGCCGAGCGCTCGAGCACCGGCAGTTGGGCCAGCGTGAACGTGACCTGGACGATTTTGGTGCCGAGCAGCGCGCGCCAGGCGGCCCGCACGGCGTCGCCGTAGGCTTTCTGGCTGAAGGCGTCCTGCTTGCCGAGACCGACCAGCAGCACGCGCGACGCGCCGATGCCCTGCACTTCGTGCAGAAACAGCGTGGTGCCGGCCTTGCCGTCCATGTCGCCAGCCTTGATGATGCGCGTCAGCAGCCCCTTGGTGGCCGCGTCGATCTCAAGCGCGGCGCCCGAGAGCGTTTGCGACTCGAACACACCGATCGCGATGCAATCGGATTTCCCGGTCAGGAAACCGTTTGTCGAGCCTTTGGTCCAATCACAGGCTTTTATGCTAAAGTCCATCGCGCTTGTCCTCGGATAAAGTCTGGGCTTAGGATGAAAGCCGCAATTATCCGCTATTTTTCCCGCGGCGGCTGCACCGGGGGCGTGACGGGAAGCAACCCGCACGTCGCCGAGAGCGCCCCCTCTCATCATCAACAATGATCTTCGAACGCTCCCTCCAGCGCGAACTCGCGTATACGGCTGGTGCCGTGTTCATGGTTCTGCTCACGCTCGTGCTGACGACGATGATGATCCGCATCGTCGGCTTCGCGGCCTCGGGTGAGATCGACCCGCGCGACGTGCTGGTCCTGATCGGCCTGACCGTGATCGGCTATCTGGCGATCATGCTCGTCGCGACCCTGTTCGTGTCGATCCTGTTCGTCCTGACGCGGTGGTACAAAGACTCCGAGATGGTCGTATGGCTGTCCTCGGGTGTCAGCTTGACGCGCTTCATCAAGCCGATCGGTATTTTCGCCACGCCGATCATCATCCTCATCATGTTTTTCGTGTTCGTCGGCTGGCCGTGGTCGAACCAGCAGAGCAAGCTGATCCGTGCGCGTTTCCAGCAGCGCGACGAAGTCTCGTTGCTCGCGCCGGGCCAGTTCCGCGAGTCGCCCGCCACTCACCGGGTGTTCTTCATCGAGAAGATGTCGCCCGACCAGGGGCAGGTCGAAAACGTGTTCGTGACCAGCACAGAGGGCGGCAAGGTCAACGTGGTGGTGTCGAAATTCGGCCATATCGAGACGCACAAGAACGGCGACCGCTTCGTCGTGCTGGAGAACGGCCGCCGCTATGACGGCGAGCCGGGGCACCCCGACTTTCGCATCATGGAATTCGAGCGCTATGGCGTGAAGATCCAAAGCCAGCCGGTCGTCAATACGCCGACCACCACCGGCACCCCGACGCTCACGCTGCTGCGCAACCCGAGCAACGAAAACCTTGCCGAATTCGCGTGGCGCGCGGGGCTGCCGCTGATCGCGATCAACCTGATGCTGCTGGCCATTCCGCTCGCGCATCAGAACCCGCGGCGCAGCCGCACCATCAATCTGGTGATGGCCGTGCTGATCTATCTGACGTACTCGAATCTGCTGAACGTCGTGCAGTCGTGGATCGAGCAGGGCAAGATGTCATTCGGGCTGGGTCTGGTGATCCTGCACGTCATCGTGGCGGCGATCGTCGCGTTCATTTTCTGGCTGCGCGTGCGCAACCGGCCGCTATTCACGCGGGCCAATTTCAGCCGTTCGCAGGGAGCCTGACCGATGCGCATCTATGAACGGTATTTCGCGCGTCAGATCTATCTCACGTTCGTCTTTATTCTGTTTGCGTTTTCGGGTCTGTTCTTCTTCTTCGACCTGATCAACGAACTGAATTCGGTCGGCCACGGCAACTATAAATTCCAGTACGCGGTGCTGCGCGTCGCGTTGCAAACGCCTTCGCGTTTTTACGAAATCATTCCGGTCGCCGCGTTGATCAGCGCGATCTATGTGTTCGCGCAGATGGCGGCGAACTCCGAGTACACGATCTTCCGCGTGTCCGGTCTCGCCACCAATCGGTCGTTGCGCTCGCTGCTGAAGATCGGCATTCCGCTCGTGTTCCTGACCTATCTGATTGGCGAAGTGGTCGGCCCGTACACGGACCAGTTGTCGGAGCGCGTGCGGCTCGAAGCGCTGGGGTCGTCGGTATCGAGCAACTTCCAGTCGGGCGTGTGGGTGAAGGACACGCTCACCGAGCGCGCGGACGGCGAGCAGGTGACACGTTTCGTGAATGTCGGCGAACTGAAGCCCGACGCGACGATAAGCAACGTGCGGATTTACGAGTTCGATTCGAAGTTCCGTCTGTCGAACGTGCGGACCGCACAGAGCGGCCGCTTTCAGCCGCCGGGGCATTGGCAACTGACCGGCGTGACCGACACGCAACTGATCGACGTCGCCCCTCCTTCGGGCACGCCGGCCGACGCGTTGAACCCGGTGTATCGCGCGAAGCAGGTGTCGTTGCCGGAGTATTTGCTGCGCTCGGAGCTGACGCCGCAGATTCTCTCGGTGCTGCTGGTGTCGCCGGACCGGATGTCGATGTTCAATCTGTTCCGCTATATCCAGCATTTGACCGAGAATCATCAGGACACGCAGCGCTATGAAATTGCGCTGTGGCGCAAGTTGCTGTATCCGTTCGCCGTGTTCGTGATGCTGGTGCTGTCACTGCCGTTCGCGTATCTGCATACGCGGGCTGGGGTGGTCGGCATGAAGGTGTTTGGCGGGATCATGCTGGGCATGAGCTTCCAGCTGTTCAATACATTGTTCTCGCATATCGGCACGTTGAATACGTGGCCCGCGCCGTTGACCGCGGCGACGCCGGGGCTGGTGTACCTGGCGCTCGGGTTGATCGGGCTGAGATGGGTCGACCGCCATTAGGAACTGATGTCGTGGCTACGCACGGGCTGGTTCTGTTTGGGCATGGCGCGCGGGATGGGCGCTGGCGCGAGCCGTTCGAGCGGCTCGCGGAGAAGCTCAGGGCGGCTCGCGTGGCGAGCGGCGATGCGCCGGCTGTGGTGTTGGCTTTTCTTGAGTTGATGGAGCCGGATTTGCCTACGGCGGTGGAGCGGCTGGTTGCAGACGGCTGTGATGTGGTCACCGTTGTGCCCGTGTTTTTCGGGCAAGGTGGGCATGTCAGGAAGGATTTGCCTGAATTGATTGACCGCTGTCGCGCGTTGCATCCGACTGTCGAGATCAAGTGCGCGGTAGCGGTTGGAGAGGATGAAGCGGTGCTGGATGCAGTTGCGGAGTATTGTTTGCGGCAGGGTTAAGAGTTGGTTTTGTTTTTTGCAGCGCTCTGTGGCTTTCTGGTTGTGTGCCTTGGGTGTTGGCCTTTCCTTGATTTGCTTGTGGTGTTGGTCTTTCTTTGAGTTGTTTTGTGGTGTTGGCCTTTCCTTGATTTGCTTGTGGTGTTGGTCTTTCTTTGAGTTGTTTTGTGGTGTTGGCCTTTCCTTGATTTGCTTGTGGTCTATTAGCGTTGCCCCTGTGCGGGGCGGG
>NZ_CYGX02000110.1 GCF_900019265.1 Paraburkholderia ribeironis | reverse complement strand
TGCCCATTCAGAACGGTGTCTTCGACACTGCGTGATCTTTAACCCGTGAGAAGCAAACCAGAACCCCTTAAACCCGGACATTTCTATCTGGTCAGTAAGCGGACATTTCAGAATGGCTTTGACACTAGTGGTCAGTTTGAATGTGTTGCATGAAAGCGCACCGCGTCAGCAACCTGACACACAGCGAATGGTAAATTTGGTCGTTGCGTATTCGTCGCGAGCGGCCCGTGTTTCGTCAGCTCTACGGCAGCCTTGTTCCTGCAGCACTTCGTGGCCCGGTATTGGTCGACAAAACCGGCATACCGCGCTATTGGTCTGCGATCTGGTCAGCGACGTCGATAGCACAGCTCGCCAGTTCAACGCTCACGCAGAAGCTTCGGTACGTTGAAAACCTGTATCAGCATGCGGACAATCTGTTGGGCGCCAACGCGCTTGATGATGCCCTGAGTGGATTTGACGACGAAGCACTGGCGGCAATCCTCGAATCCTGGTTTATCTCGATCCGCAATCAGCCCGCAGTGACCAGCGCCGACGAAAATCGCTGGCAGACTGGCCTCGGGTTTGTAACAGACGTCATCACCTGGCTTTCGAGCGCCCGGAGCGCCGATGATCGGCTCAGGCACATTGAGGAGCGATTGCACCGGCTATCTTCGCTTTACAGCCAGTTGCACGTTCGCAGGAGCGCTGCCGTGGAGGCGGTCCGATCGCTTCCAGCGAGTACCGTCGAAGCGCTGTACGCGCTGCTCGATCCAGAATGTCCCAAAAATCCGTTTCTACGCATGAAAACGCGCTGGCGTGTCTACGTCGCATTTGTGCTGATGTTGCATCAGGGGCTGCGGCGCGGCGAGATCCTGCTGCTCCCTGCGGACGCGGTGAAAAGCGCCTATGACCACAAGCTGAAAAGGGGGCGCTTCAGGAAACGGAAAATAAAGCACGTTTAGCCCCTGAACACCTGCGGCCTAGATAGCCGGTTAATTTGATCTGGCTCTGAAGGCGCTCCGTTCAAATGACCGGCGTACCGACTGGGAAAGCTCGAATTGCGCTTGTGCCGGCTACCGCTGGCCTCTGCTCGCCGCCCATGCGCTGGCTCGATTACGCGAACTTGAATCCTAGTGGGCCCGCGGCATGGGTCGGCCAAGGGAAGACGTCCAGGAGGCGCCACCAACGGGGCGCTTGTTGCTGATCATCGCGGGTAGCGCCTTCACCTGCTTAATCTGGATTTTCGTGTTCTGCAATTTTTCTCTTGCGATCGGCCAATTCGTTCTGGCTTCGGCAACGAATACCGCCTACATTGAACATACGAATGATTTGGTGGCAAGTATTGCCTTTGTGACGCCGACCGCTGCCTCGACGTCGTGCAGACTTGTCGAGTCAGAAAACGGGGGCCATATGTGTCAAACGAAGAAAAGTTGATACGAAAATCTACTAAAGTTGAGACTTTCGTGGTCAAGCTACGAAAACCGGGTGAATGAGCCTTATGTGGCAACGGTTTCCGGTCGATTGAAGTAAAAATGCAACTCTTCGGATGGCTCAACGAGCGCACTCGGGATTCGCCGGTCACGAGCCGCAGCACTTCTTGTATTTTTTTCCCGATCCGCATGGGCATGGATCGTTTCGGCCCACCTTCGGTTCGGCCCTGGCGGGCGTAACGAGGCGTTTGCCCATCGCCTTGATGAGCGTGTCGCGATGCTTAAGACGCTCAAGGTATCGGGGATGCCGCTGACAGAACGCGGCCCAAAGTTGTTCGAGACGTGCGCGATCACGATTCGTTTCAGGTTCAACCCGGATCTTGCCGGCCAGATGAACAGTGACGTGCCCCGGCGAGGACGTTTCCCCCCGGGAGGAGCGGCTCGAAGTGCAGATTCACCTCTGCGCAGTGCAGTTCGCCGTCGATATGGGCGACAATGTCGGCGACCTCGGGATTCTGCGCCAGATCCAGTGGCTCGTCGCCATGCGGCTGCAGCAACGCTTGCGCGGTATCGATATCCAGATCAAAGACGATGAGATCGGCGCATGTGCGGGCCACCCCGCGATAATCTCCGTCCTTGGCCATCCATGCCTGCCAGACGGGCGCGCCTCGAGCGTTTCTCGCCCCTCGTGCGTTGCCAGCACCAGCGCGCTGCGGCACGCGCATCGCGGCGTCGGACATGTATGCACCCAGGTCCAGGACGAGTCGGTTCGAGCCACCCTGAACAGGCCATCGTCGGGCGACGGTCCGGCTGTTCTCTGATTCATGTTGGTGTCTCAGTCAGCAATATTGAGCCCCTTTTCAGCACACCATTGCCTCAGTGCCTTTTCGGCAGATTCGGCTTCAAATGCATACCAGCGATCCAGGACGCCTTCGCGCCCGAGTAAATCCTTGAAGCGCGCATAGGCTCCTCGCCGCTGGAAAAACCCTTCAACCTGGCCATAACGCGCAGGCAGTTGCTGGGCGGCAAAGCGCAGGGCGAGACTGCTTCCGAGATCAAGCTCGTTCTTGTGCGGTATCACGAGGTAGCAATCCGGGTCGTCGAGATCCTCGGGAATCTCCTCCTCGATCGTGGCGATGGCATCGGAAATCCAGTAGATTTTTCCCGTATCGAGCGAGATATACGCCTGGTGTTCCATCGGCGCTGTGTAGCTGACGAAGTCGAAGGCCGAGGAAAGATCATCCAATTTGACGGCGACCATGACGGTGACCTCATCTGGAGGTATTTGCTTTCTGCAGGGTTCGTGGTGTCGCCAGCGAACGTGTGGGTGATTTTTGCGTGGCGGTTGATCGGCGCGCCTTTGGCACATCCGCGCCCGCCTTGCCAGCAGGTTTTGCGGCAACGGCGGGTTTGACCACCGCTTTGGGCACCGCCGCTTTACCTTTCGAGGTCGATTTTGCGCTCGCTGAACGGGGTGCATTTGGCGTGGCCGCGCTCGCCTTGCCAGCGGGTTTTGCAGCAGCGACGGGTTTGACCACCGCTTTGGGCGCCACCGTTTTGCCTTTCGAGGTTGATTTCGCGCTCGCTGAACGGGGTGCCTTTGGCGCATCCGCGCGCACCTTGCGAGCGGGTTTTTTGGCCGCGGCGGGTTTGACCACCGTTGTGGGTGCCGCCGCCTTGCCTTTCGTGGTCGATTTCGCGTCCGCCGCAGGCTTCGGTGGGGTGGATGCCGTGGCGCCCCAGCTCGTTCGCGGTGCTGATTGCCTTCCTGCCCGTTTGCGGGCAACAGGTGGTGCGGTGGGCGGCTCACTGCCGGTGTCGATCTCGATACCGAATACGTCGCCTAGGGCAGCGTTGTCGAGGACCTTGCCCGACGCCGGCACCGTCGCGGAGACGGACAATCCGGCCCCCGTGCTGCCGACGAGATCGGATGCGTCCACACCCCGGAGCGTGAAGAGCAGTTCGGGCTGCTGGTCGAACCGGGCGCCGACACCGTACAGCACTGCGACCACATGCTTGCACATCGACGCCCAGTCCGGACAGCTGCAACTGAACCGGATATCCTTAGGTGAGGGAAAGAGTCCCGTAACCGGCTTGCCGATCCGTTCCATCACGGCGCCCGACAGCTTGCCCTGCAGCAGCTCGACCATGGAATCGATCGATGACGCGCAGTCGGTGACCAACGTTCGCCAGTGTTGAGTGGCAGACGCACTGACGTCGATCTTGACCGTGTAGAGGCTCGATCCCATGACCTGGGCGTGTATTTTGCCCGCCGCGACCTGCAGATCGATCACCGAACCGTTACGGACGTAGGTGCGCCCGCGTGGCAGGCGGCTGCCATAGTCGCTGTAGCGCTCCAGGTTATCGCACCACGCCTTGCCCCAGAAGGTTTTTGCGATGGCGCCGCGATACGCCGGGATGGGCGACAGCGTTTTGCCGGCCTTGATCGCTTTCGCCACCTGCTGCTCGGCTTTTCTCCGGCGCTCGGCCACCGGCACATAAGGTTTCCATCCACCGTAGTAACCCCATCGCGTTCCAGTTCCCTTTCCTGATCAGTTTTCCTGCGCACAATGTATATCGAGCCTGACGAGATCGAGCAACTCCCGATCGCTCATCTCCGTGAGCCGCAGCTCCTCGCCCCCTTCGAGCACATCGTTCACCAGTTGCTGCTTCGCTTCGATCAGCTGGTCGATCCGGTCCTCGACCGTACCGCGGCAGACGAACTTGTGCACCAGCACGTTCCGGCGCTGCCCGATGCGAAAGGCCCGGTCCGTCGCCTGATTCTCCACGGCCGGATTCCACCAGCGATCGAAATGAATCACGTGGGAAGCCGCTGTCAGGTTCAGTCCCGCTCCGCCTGCCTTGAGCGACAGCACGAAGAATGGCGTCAATTCGTCTTCCTGGAACTGTTTCACCAGCGCGCGACGCCTGCCAACCGGGGTCGCGCCATGCAAGATCAAACCCTCGCGGCCAAACAGCGATCCGAGAAACGCCGCCAGGGGTTCAGTGGTTTCCCGGAACTGCGTGAATATGAGTACCTTTTCCTGCTTCGCGGCAATGACGTCGACCAGCTCGCGCAGGCGCGCAAATTTTCCGCTGGCCTCAGGTTTCCAGGCCGCGTCGCCGAGCCACTGGGACGGATGGTTGCATATCTGCTTCAAACGCATCAGGTAGCTCAACACGATCCCCTTGCGCTCAATACCGTCTGCACCGTCGAGCGCGGCGGCCAGGTCCTTGACCGTGCGCTCGTACAGTGCGGCCTGGACGGGACTCAGGTGACACCAGGCCTTGAGCTCGGTTTTTTCCGGGAGATCGGCAATGACGTTCCTGTCCGTCTTCAGGCGGCGCAGGATGTACGGTCGCACGAGCGAGCGAAGCGGACCAAAGTGGCCGGCTTTCTCCATGCGCTTGCTCAATCCGGCAAAATCCTTCATCGAGCCCAGCAGGCCCGGATGCGTGAAATCGAAGATGGACCACAGGTCCGAGAGGCGGTTTTCGACCGGCGTGCCCGTCAGGGCGATACGCGCCCTGGCCTGAAGCTTCTTGACCTGCCGGGTTTGCCTCGCCCCGGGGTTCTTGATTGCCTGCGCTTCGTCGACGATTGCCAGACGCCAGTGGATCGTCTCCAGCGCGGGTTGACGAAGCAGCGCGCCGAAACTGGTGATGACAAGATCCGTGTGAGCGAGCCGGACGTCATCGAGTTCGCGCAGGGCATCGGCAGGCGTGACGGAGGGATGGGCGACCAGCACGCGCAGGCCGGGCGCGAAGCGTTCGGCTTCCGCGGGTTCTGTTGCAGTAAG
>NZ_CYGX02000116.1 GCF_900019265.1 Paraburkholderia ribeironis | reverse complement strand
GTCGCACGCTTCACGGCCGTTCTCGCATCGCCTGAAAAAACAAAACCCCACGCTCCGAAAAACGTGGGGTTCGTCAGCAGTCTGAAGCGGCGCCTTGGCGTCGCTTTTTTTTGCCTGCTCACAGGGATCGCCTGGCTGTCCGGCTGCCGGTTCACAGTGCCGATTCACCTCGGCCTTGCGGCCTGATTTGCAGTGAACGTGTGAGCGACAGTCGTCGTGCCTGGCGAGACGAAGCAAAGATCATCTTCGCCCCACCGGCTTCACGCTTACCGCTGATCGACGACCGTGGTGTTGTACGTCGTCGCGCCGATCACCACGTTGTTCAACGTAATGCCGTTGACGTTGTACGCGTAGATCGGGCCGGGCGTGCTTGCGCTGGCCGGGCCGGCGCAGACCGCGGTGCCCAGATTGCAGTTCGAGATCGTCACGCCGGTGATCGGCGGAACCGTTGGTGCGGGCGCGGCGCCGTTGTAGTCGAAGGCGACCGGACCCTGGGCGACGATCGCCTGAAAGCACGAGCCCGTTACGCCGCTGACGGTTACGTTGCTCGCCTCCACGTTCGAGATATTCACGTTTTGCACCGTCGCCGGACGGGTTCGAATCGCGTCGTTGGCCGGTTGATAATCGCAGTCGAACGTGATCAGCCCGCCCTGTGCCGCCGACGGATTGCCCGCCGTCGCCGTCACCACGCCGAGCGGCACGGAGGCGTTGATCGGACTGCCGGCCAGCAACGCGCTGCCGTAGCCGGAGCCTTTCAGGCTGACGCCGTTGGGCAGCGTGACCTTGTCGACATAGAAGTTCTTCACGAAGCCGCCGCGATTCATGTTCGTCTTGATGCGAATCGCGATGTTCAGCGGATTGGTCGCCCAGTTCTGGTTGAGCATCTGCAGATTGCGCGCGTAGATGTTCTGCACGCCGCCGCCCATTTCGCTGCCGAGCGTGATGCCGCCGTGGCCACTGTTCATCGTGCAGTTCTGGATTACGTGATTCTGCGCGGGGCCGTACTGGGTATCGAGATCCTTGCCCGACTTGATCGCGATGCAATCGTCGCCGGTGTTGAAGGTCACGCCGTCGCACAGCACGTTATCGCACGCGTCCGGATCGAAGCCGTCGTTGTTCGGGCCGATGCTGTTGGTCGTCACGCCGCGGATCACGACGTTCCTGCAATCGGTCGGATGGTGCTGCCAGAACGGTGTGTTGTTGGTGCAGTAGTTCTCCATCAGCACGTTGGTGCAACCGATGAACTCGACCATGCACGGACGCAGGTAATGCCCGAGGCCGAAGATTCGCTGCGCGACCGGCACGCCGGCCTCGGACAGCGCGGGCAGGTAGTTCTGATCCTCTTGCCACGGCGTCGTGGGGCTGGTCAGCAGCGCATAGAGCGCGTCGGAAATGCCCGGCGCGGCGCTCTTCAGATCGACGTTGTTCGGGTTGAGGTACACCTGTGACGGCGTCTTCGAACTCACGCAGCCATATGCGCCATTCGATCCCTTGAAGGTCCACCAGCACGACGCGGTATTGCCCGTGCCGGCGAACGGCGTCATCGCCTGGCCGTTGAGCACCGAGGTGGCGTCAACGCCCGTCAGGGCGATATTGGTCTGGTTGCGCGCGTAGACCGGCGAGCCGAAATTGAGGCAGTCGTTTGCCTGCCAGCGGCTATAGAACAGATTGCCGTTCGCGCCGCAGTTGACCGGGCCGTCCTTCGCGTAGTCGCTTGGGTTCGGGCTGAAATAGATCGTGCAGTTCGCGCTGAGGTGGAAGTTCACGTTGCTCAGCAGCACGATCGGTCCGGCGCAATACCACGTGCCGGACGGCACGACCACGCGGCCGCCGCCGGCCGCATTGCAGGCCGCTATCGCGGCGAGAAACGCGGGCCGTGAATCGATCGAGCCGGCGCCGTTGGTTTGCTCCGAGCCGGGACTCGCAAGCGACGACGCGCCCGTGTACGGATTGGTCGCCGCGACGACGGGGCAGGGCTGCGCACCGTACGAGGTGACCAGAAAGTCGCGCGCCGGGAACATCGACTGGGTGATGCCTTGCAACGAAGCGATGATCTGGTTGCGGCGCCCGAGGAGCCCCAGATCGGGTCCTGCGCGGCCGTTGGTGTGCTCGACGCGGACGCCGGCTGGTTGATCGAACCGCCGCAGGCGGCCAGGCCGCCAAGCAGCGTTGCGCCGGCGGAGGTGCCCGCCAGCACCATGAACGCGCGGCGGCCGGGCGAGTGCGGTTCAGTCGGGTCCGGGGTTCTCGATGCAGTCCGCTTGTCGTTGTTCTTATTCAGGGTTGTCACGAATGTCTCCTTGCCCATGGCGGGCGTTGTCGGTAATCCTTGGTATTGCGGCGGCCGTCTGCCGACGCCATTGTCTTGTAATGATCAGTGATCCTTAATATTTGTAAGATGCGATCGGTTACAGCGGTACAACCTCGTCTTCAGACGTTTGCCCGATCCGCGCATGCCAGCGCGCGCCGTTGCGCCCGCCTCATGCACATGGAGCGGACGCGACGGCGCGCCGTGAAAGGGCGCGCGGCCTCAGGCGTTTGACTGACCGATTTCGTGATTGGCGAGCACCTCGAGCGCACGCACCATCGCGGAGTGGTCCCACGCCTTGCCGCCGTGCGCGACGCAGGCGTTGAACAGCGCCTGGCAAGTGGCGGTGTTCGGCAGCGACACGCCGAGCGCCTGTGCGGTCGACAGCGCGAGGTTCAGATCCTTCTGGTGCAGTTCGATGCGAAAGCCCGGATCGAAGCTGCGTTTGGTCATCCGCTCGCCGTGCACTTCGAGAATGCGCGACGACGCGAAGCCGCCCATCAGCGCCTCACGCACGCGCGCCGGATCGACACCGGCCTTCGACGCGAGCAGCAGCGCTTCGCCGACCGCCTCGATCGTCGCAGCGACGATCACCTGGTTGGCCACCTTGCACACCTGTCCGGCGCCGACCGCGCCGATCAGCGTGACGTTCTTGCCCATCATGTCGAACAGCGGCTTGATGCTGTCGAAGGTCGCGCTTTCGCCGCCTACCATGATGGTCAGCGAAGCTGCCTTGGCGCCCACTTCGCCGCCCGATACCGGCGCGTCCAGGTAGTCCGCGCCGTGCTCGCGCACGCGCGCCGCGAACTCGCGGGTGGCCATCGGCGAGATCGAACTCATGTCGACCACCGTTTGGCCCGCGCGCAACGCGTTCGCGAGGCCCTGTTCGCCAAACAGCACGCGCTCGACGTCCGGCGTATCCGGCACCATGATGAAGATCACGTCGGCCTGCGCGGCCACCGCGGCCGGGCTGTCGCACGCGAGTGCGCCGGCCTGGATCAGATCGTCGGGCACACCGCTGCGCGTGAACGCGGCCAGCGCGACGCCGTTCTTGAGAAGGTTGGCGGCCATGGGCCTGCCCATGATGCCGAGTCCGATAAAGCCTGCTTTTTGCATGGAATGCTCCGAAGGTGTCGTGGCGGCCGTGCTTATGCCTGCATATATGCCTGCCCTAAGGTTGGCTTTACGCCTGGCCTGCCTGGTTCTGCATGAAGTGTTTCTGCACGGACTGCGCGGCGGCTTTGAGCAGCCCCATGTCCGCGCAGACCGCGATGACGCGGCAGCCCATCGACAGATAACGTTCGGCGTCGGCCTGCGCCGGGGCGAGAATGCCGCTTGCCTTGCCGGCGGCTTGCGCGCGTTCGAACACGCGCGCAATTGCCTGTTGCACGTCGGGATGGTTAGGATTGCCAAGATGACCGTACGAGGCCGCCAGATCCGAGGGGCCGATGAACACCGCATCGATGCCGTCCACGGCGACGATTTCGTCGATCGCCTCGACCGCCTTGCGGCTTTCGATCTGCGCGATCACGCAGACGTTGTCGTTGGCGATTTCGAAGTAATCGGCCACGTTCGCAAAGCGGTTGCCACGGTGGCTCACCGACACGCCGCGGATGCCCTGCGGCGGATAGCGCGTCGCGGCGACCGCGCGGGCCGCGTCAGCGGCGTTGTCGACGAACGGCACCAGAAAATTCGTGAAGCCGCTATCGAGGAGCCGCTTGATGAACACGCTGTCGTTGGCCGGCGGCCGCACGACCGGTGCGCTGGCGCTGTCCTTGAGCGACATCAGCTGCGGGATCAGCGTGAGCACATCGTTCGGCGCGTGCTCGGCGTCCAGCAGCATCCAGTCGAAACCGATGGTGCCCAGCAGTTCCGTGACGATCGGGCTGGCGAGCGATGACCAACAGCCGATCTGGGTCTCGCCGCCGCAGACCGCGCGACGGAACCGGTTGGGCAGGGTCTGGTAGGGCGGGACAGCGGGCATGGGTGTCTCCTCGAACGGCAATGGATCGGGTGAGCGCTGATGATGACTATGTGGATGACTATGCGCGATGTTATAAGTCGTCGTATGTCTAAGACAAGATTAGCACTGACCCCTTGATATGTAACGGTCACGTAAACCCGAATTCCCCAGTAGATAAGCGTTTCCGGTTGCGCGCAGCCCTCGCAATGTTGTAGGATGACTTATATCTAAAGCCTTTATCCAAGGAAAGCGAAAAAATGTCCATTACCGGCGAAATGCTGATTGGCCGCCAGGCGGTGCGTGGCGAGGAACAACCATTGCACGCGGTCAATCCTGCCACGGGCGCGGAGATCGCCGAGCCGGTTTTCGGCAGCGGCGGCGTCGCGCAGGTCGAGCGCGCGTGTGAACTGGCGCAGCAGGCGTTCGACCCGTACCGGCAACTGCCGCTCACGGTGCGCGCCGAGTTTCTCGAACGCATCGCTGACGGCATCACCGCGCTGGGCGACGCGCTGATAGAGCGCGCGCACCAGGAATCGGGTCTGCCGAAGGCGCGTCTGGAAGGCGAGCGCGGCCGCACCACCGGCCAGCTCAAGCTGTTCGCGCAGGTTGTGCGCGCGGGCCAATGGCTCGCCGCGACACTCGATTCGCCGCTGCCGGAACGCAAGCCGCTGCCGCGCTCAGATCTGCGCATGCAAAAGATTCCGCTTGGCCCGGTCGCGGTGTTCGGCGCCAGCAACTTCCCGCTGGCGTTTTCGGTGGCGGGCGGCGACACGGCTGCGGCGCTTGCGGCCGGTTGCCCGGTCGTGGTGAAGGCGCACCGCGCGCACCTCGGCACCTCGGAGATGGTCGGGCGTGTGATCCAGCGCGTCGCGCAGGAAATGGAGCTGCCTGAAGGCGTGTTCTCGATGATCGTCGGCGCGGGCAATCTGGTCGGCGAAGCGCTGGTGTCGCATCCGGCGATCAAGGCGGTTGGCTTCACCGGTTCGCGTGCGGGCGGCACGTCGCTGATGCGCGTCGCGGCGGCGCGTGCCGAGCCGATTCCGGTTTACGCCGAGATGAGCAGCATCAACCCGGTGTTCCTGCTGCCGAACGCGCTGACGCAACGCGGCGACAGCATCGCGCGTGGCTTCGTCGATTCGCTGGTGCTCGGCGCCGGTCAGTTCTGCACCAACCCGGGCCTCGCGATTGCCGTCGACAGCGATGCGCTGAAGCAATTCGTCGCCGCCGCGTCGGCTGCGCTGAGCGGCAAGCCGGCTCAGACCATGCTGACCGCTGGCATTCACGCCGCGTATCAGGACGGCGAGAACAAGCTGACGGCGACCCGGGGCGTCGAGGCAGTGGCGCGCGGCGTCGACGCGACCGGCCCGACGCAGGCGCGCGCAGCGCTGTTCGTGACCGATGCGCAGACTTTCCTCGCGAACCCGGTGCTGGAAGACGAAGTGTTCGGACCGGTCTCGACGATCGTGCGTTGCAAGGACGAGCAGGAATTGCTCAAGGTGGCCGAGCACTTTGCCGGCCAGCTGACTGCCACGCTGCAGATGGACAGCGCCGATCTGGCCACGGCGAAAAAGCTCGTGCCGATTCTCGAGCGCAAGGCCGGACGGATTCTGGTCAACGGTTTCCCGACGGGCGTCGAGGTGTCGCACGCGATGGTGCACGGCGGCCCGTTCCCGGCCACCTCGGATAGCCGCGCGACGTCGGTTGGCACGACCTCGATCGAGCGCTTCCTGCGTCCGGTGTGCTACCAGGACTTCCCGGCCGATCTGGTGCCCACAGCGCTGGCCGACAGCAACCCGCTCGACCTGTGGCGTCGTCGTGATGGCGAAATCACGCGCGGTTGAGGACTGCGGTTGAGTGCCGGGGTTGAGTGCCGCGGTTGAGTGCATGACGGAGGCTGTGGCTGAGCATCTTGCTGAGCCACGGGCGAGATAAAAAAATGGCCGGGATCGTAATCCCGGCCATTTTTTTGCGTGTTGCCTTGCCTATTTTTTTACGTGCGCCGAGCGGCGCCTTAGGGAAACGCTGATTAATGAATCTCGGCGGTCATCGCTGACGCAGCCGAGGACGTTATAGAAGACAGCTTACG
>NZ_CYGX02000022.1 GCF_900019265.1 Paraburkholderia ribeironis | reverse complement strand
TTTTGCCTGACCGCAGACTCCCCAAAGAATCCGCCGTCGCATTCCGCATCAAGCGCCCACACTTATCGGCTGTTAGTTTTTAAAGATCGATCCGCCTACCCGACCGCACCCGGTTCAACCACCACCTGGCACCGCTTCGGTCTGCGTCGCTGCATCAGCAGCAGAGAAGCGGAATTATGGAGAGCCGATGTCAGGCCGTCAAGCCCATTTGTGAAATTTCTTTTAAACAGCGCATAAGCCGCACCGTCGGCAATACCTCTCAAATTAGTTAGTTATCCGATCTAACTCGACCCACACTGACCCAAACGGCAGGAGATCTGCCACCCAACTCTTGTAACTAAAGTTTCCCCCTCTGACGCCGTCAACCGGGATATCCCGTCATTCAAATAAAATTTTGCCCATGAACAATCTCGTCGAGGACCACGTCGCGGAAACCTCATCCGACGCCCGGTCGCCGGCGCTCAGCCCCGATGCAGTGCCGGTCGGCACACCGCTCGCCTGGCCGATCGTCGGCGCCGACGGCACGCTGCTGTTCGCGGCCGGTACCATCCTCGCGACCACCGACGAGCGCAACTTTCTGTTCGCACACTTTCAGCCGCAGCGCGGCGATCTGCTCGACACGGACACCAAACTGCCGCCCATCTCCACGCAGCCGGCCGACGCCGCAAGTGAACTGACGATCAAGGACATGCACCTGGAAATAGGTGCATTGATCGGCGTGCGCTCGCAGCTCGCCAGCGGCGCGCCGATGCACCCGTGCCGCATCATCGGCTTCGCGCCCAATCACGCGCTTTTCATCACGCCACCGTTGCAGCAAGGCCGCATGGCGCCACTCGCGCCCGGCGAAAACATCGAGCTCGTCGCGATCGCCAGCCAGGCCGTGTTCCGTTTCGTCTGCACGGTCGAGGCGATCTGCCGTTCGCCATTCGACTACGTCGTGCTGTCCAAACCCGGCGCGATCCGCCGCCTGCGCGAGCGCAAGTCGATCCGCGTGCACACGCACCTCGCGGTACGGTTCGGCATCGGCGAAACAGGCGGATCCTATGAAGGGCTGGGACTTGCCAAGGGCATCAGCGCGCTCGGCATGTCGTTGATGACCTCGTGGACGCTCGGCGTGGTCGGCGAACGGCTGCGGCTCGCCTTCCACTTGAAGTCGGCGGAATTCGACACGCAGATCGAGACCACCGCGATCATCCGCAACGTGCAGAAAGGGGCCGGCCCGGGCGAGCCGTCGAATCACGGACTCGAACTGGATCGACTCGACACCGCCCAGCAGATGGCGATGAAAGTGTTCGTCTTCGATCGCCAGGACGATGTGCTCTATTGGTCGAATGGCGTGAACTAGGCGTTCGCAGGCGAGCGGCATGGCGCGGCGCAGGGTGCAAAGGGTACAAAGGGTGAACAGGGCGCGCGGCGCGCCGCACAGAGCACGCACCGCTCAGCCAATCAACTGTTCCGGCGTAACGAGCCGCGCCCCCCACGCATCGGCGAGTGCTTCGCAACGGCCTAGCCGTATCGTGCCGCGCTCGAAATCGATGAACACGACTTCATCCGCATCGAGCGGACGCGCGGGTTCATCACGCGTACGTCCGTCGGACAGAATCCACAGCCAGCGCTGCTGCGCGGGCTTCGCGCTCGCGCAGCGCTCAAGCAACCGCGCCGCCCGCTGCACGCCCGAGCCAAGCGGCGTGCCGCCACCACCGCCCACTGGCCTGAGCCACCGCTCGTTCCACCAGCGCGGCACCGCCGGACCGAACCGCACGTCCGCGCCAGCACCGCCGAAACAGACCAGCGCAGCCTCGTCACGCGCGGCGCTCACGCGGTCGAACAACGCAACCAGCAAGCCCTTCGCGAGCGCGAGACGCTGCCCGGCCAGCATCGAACCGGAGCAATCGAGTACGAAGCAATGCAGCACGCCGCCGTGTGGCGCTTCGCGCACGAAGCGCAGATGCTCAGCGCGCAGCACGTCCTCGCGCATCGCGGCCAGCGTCTGTGGCCACGCGATGCGCTTGCCCGGTTCGCCTTGCAAATGACTGCGCGAACTTGCGCCTGTGCGTCGTCGCCATCGAAAGCCGCTGCGCGAGTCAGCGGCGGCGCCCTTCCGATGGCTCAGCGTTTTTTTACGCCAAGCGGGATGACGCCCTTGACCTGTGTGGTACCCGCCGGTTGCGGCGGCAGATAGCCCCAGTCGTGATTGCCGGCGGTAGGCAGCGACGGTGCGGCATCCAGCGCGGGTTCAGGCGCATGCGAACGGTCTGCGCCGCCGCCCGAATTCGCTTGCTGCTGCGTCCCGCTCTCACGCGTGTCGCCATCCTGCTGACCGTCACGCCGGGAATACTGACGATCCCGATGCCGCCGATGAATCAACACCGCCTCGGCAACCCGATCGACATGTTCCGCCGTCACCGCGGCCGCCTGCTCCAGCGCGGCCAGCGCACGCGCCGCGCGCAGCATCACGAGATCGGCGCGCAGACCGTCGACGGCCGCGTCGATGCACAACGCACTGACACGCGCATGCACGGCGTCGTTGAACGCGAGCTGCGGCAGCGCTTCGCGCGCCGCGCGAATTCGCTGCACGTACGCCGCCTGTTGCTGCGCATAGCCCGCACGAAAACCCGCCGGATCGAAATCGAACGCGAGCCGCGCCTTCACGATCGCCTGACGCACGTGCGGCTCGAAACAGTTCTGCAGCTCGACCATCAAGCCGAAGCGGTCGATCAATTGCGGCCGCAACTCGCCCTCTTCCGGATTCATCGTGCCGATCAGCACGAAGCTCGCGTCGTGGCTGTGCGAAACGCCATCGCGTTCGACAGTATTCACACCGCTCGCCGCGACGTCGAGCAATGCATCGACGAGCGTATCGGGCAGCAGGTTGACCTCGTCGACATACAGCACGCCGTGATGTGCTTTCGCAAGCAGGCCCGGCGAAAATCGCACCGAGCCGTCGCGCAGCACGGTTTCGATATCGAGCGTGCCGATCAGGCGATCTTCACTCGCACCGAGCGGCAGATTCACCAGCTGCCCTTGCGGCAACAGTTCGGCGAGCGCGCGAGCCGCGGTCGACTTGGCTGTGCCGCGCGGCCCGCTGACCAGCACGCCACCCAGCCCAGGGTCGATCGCGGTCAGCAGCAGCGCATGCTGCAAAGGCGTTTGGCCGATCAATGCGGCAAACGGAAACGCGGGCCGCTGGACGGTCGGTTGGCTCGCCTGCTCGTTCCCGTCTGGCTTTGTTGCACTCATGGTTGCATTCCTTCGATCTGCTGCTCGCTCGCGAGCAGATGCTGCTCGACCTGCGCGCGATAGTCGCCTGGCATCTGCCACAAACCGCGCTGCATCGCTTCGAGCAGACGCTCGCAAATCGAATGCAACGCATGTGGGTTGTGTCGCTGCAAAAACTCGAGGGTACCGGCATCGTTCAGATACGCGTCGGTGACGAGCGCATATTGATGATCCGTGATCACCCGTGCGGTCGCATCGTACCCATACAGATAGTCGACAGTCGCAGCGATTTCGGCCGCGCCCTTATAACCGTGACGCTTCACGCCATCGAGCCATTTCGGATTGACCACGCGCGAGCGAATCACGCGTGCGATCTCCTCATGCAGCGTACGCACGCGCGGCGCGGCCGGATTGCTGTGATCCGCGTGATACACACTCGGCTGGTTGCCGGCCAGATGACGCACCGCCGCGACCATGCCGCCCTGGAACTGGTAGTAGTCATTCGAATCGAGCAGATCGTGTTCGCGGTTGTCCTGGTTCTGCAACACCACGTCCATGGTGGCAAGACGCTCGCCGAATGCATGACGCGCCTCTTCGCCCACGCTCTTTTGCGCGTATGCGTAGCCGCCCCACGCCTGATACGCGCTCGCCAGATCGGCGTCGGTCTGCCAGCGTTGCGAGTCGATCATGTCCTGCAAGCCCGCGCCATACGCGCCGGGCCTGGCGCTGAACACACGCCAGCCGGCGCGCTTGCGCGCTTCGGCGGGATCCATGCCACGCGCAATCAGCGCGTCGCGCTCACGCAGCACACGTGCGCGAACCGGATTCAGATCCTCAGGTTCGTCGAGTTCGGCGACGGCCTGCACGGCCGCATCGAACAGATGCATGACGTTCGCGAAGGCGTCGCGGAAAAAACCGGACACACGCAACGTGACATCGATGCGCGGACGGCCAAACGCGTCGATCGGCATGATCTCGAAGTCAGTCACGCGATGACTGCCCGGCGCCCACTTCGGCCGCACGCCCAGCAACGCGAGCGCCTGGGCGATATCGTCGCCGCCGGTGCGCATCGTCGCGGTGCCCCATACCGAGAGCCCGACTGCGCGCGGATAATCGCCCTTGTCCTGCAGATGCCGCTCGATCAATTGCTGCGCCGACTTCAAGCCGAGCGACCACGCGGCCTGGGTCGGCACCGCACGCGTATCGACCGAATAGAAGTTGCGACCAGTGGGCAACACATCGGGCCGTCCGCGCGACGGCGAACCGCTCGGCCCAGGCGGCACGAAGCGCCCTTCGAGACCGCGCCTGAGCTGTGCCGTTTCCTGTGGACCGCACGCGTCGAGCCGCGGCAGCACGTCGTCGCGCAAACGCTCGATGACCTGCTCCGTTTGTGGCAGCGTCCCGGCCCAAGGCATCGCCCGGATATGCGTTCGATCGCCACACAAGTCGCGCAGCAGTTCGGCGCCCAGCAACTCCAGACGTTCGCGCGTATCGCCGCAATGCCGCCACGGCGCATCGCTCACCTGCTGCAACACGTCGGGACGTGGACCGTCCCACGCCGCCGACCAATCCACCGACAACGGATCGAACAGATGGTCGATCCGCAGATCGCGCGCCAACGCGTCGATCAGTCCCGCGTTGCCGCGTTGCCCATCGCCGACCGGAAAGCGTCCCAGGGCCAGCAGCGTATCGCGCCGCTGCACGCCACCGGGCGATTGCCCGAACGTGTGCAAGCCATCGCGAATCTGCGCTTCCTTCAGCTCGCACAGCCACGCATCGACGCGCGTGAGCAGCGCGTCTTCATCGTCCTGCCCGTTCGGCTGTGCGAGACTCAGCTCCTCGTGCAGCCTGTGCTCGACGATGGTCGCGAGAATCGTCTGCCGCAACAGCTTCGCGCGGCGCGGATCGACCATCAGCGCTTCATAGTACTCGTCGACCTGGCGTTCGAGGTCCTGCAATGGTCCATAGCTTTCGGCGCGCGTGAGCGGCGGCATCAGATGATCGATGATGACGGCCTGCGCGCGGCGTTTGGCCTGGCTGCCCTCACCCGGATCGTTGACGATGAACGGGTACAGATGCGGCATCGGCCCGAGAATCAGATCGGGCCAGCACGCGTCGCTCAACGCGACGCTTTTGCCGGGCAGCCACTCGAGATTGCCGTGCTTGCCGACATGGACGACCGCATCGATACCGAACTGGTGACGCAGCCAGAAGTAAAACGCCAGATACGCATGCGGCGGCACCAGCTCGGCGTCGTGATAGCTCGCGTAATCGCCCTGCTCGCGCGAACGCGAAGGCTGGATGCCGACGAACACCTGCCCGCAGCGCCAGCCCGCGATCATGAAGCGGCCGCGCCGCAGCGTCGGGTCCTGCTCGGGCGCGCCCCAGCGTGCGTTCAACGCATGGCGTGTCGCGGCGGACAATGCGTTGAAGTACGAGAGGTAGTCGTCGAGCGCGAGGCTCTGCAACGCGGGGCGCAGGTCGCGCACGACCGGGTCGTTGGTCACGCCTTCGGTGAGCTGCTTCAACAGTGCGTCGCTATCGGCGGGCAAGTCGGCGACGCGATAGCCCTCGTCGCGCAGCATCGCCAGAATGCCGACCACCGACGCCGGCGTGTCCAGCCCCACACCATTGCCGATGCGTCCTTCGCTCATCGGATAGTTAGCGAGAATCAGCGCGAGTTTCTTGTCGGCGTTATCGAGCGAACGCAGACGACACCAGCGGCGGCTCAATTCGGCGAGAAAGCTCACGCGCTCGAGATCCGGCCGATAACGGACCACATCGACCTGGGTGTGCGGACAACGGTATGCGAGCCCCTTGAAGCTGATGGCTCGCGTGATGATGCGGCCGTCCACTTCCGGCAGCGCGACATGCATCGCGATGTCGCGCGAGTTGAGGCCGTGATTGTCCTTGAGCCAGTCCTCGCGATTGCCGCCGCTCAGAATCACCTGCAGCACCGGCGCATCGCCGGCGAGCGCGAGCGGCTCGGGGTCGTCGATCGCGGACGCGGCGAACGCGGTCGTATTCAACACCAGCGCGACCTCGTGCTGCGCGCACAGCGATTGCACGACGTCGCGGCTCATCACGTCTTTCAGCGACGTGATCGCGATCGGCAGCGCATTCAGCCCTTGCGCCGCGAGCGCATCGATCAGCGCGTCGAACACCGCCGTATTGGCCGCTTGCAGATGCGCCTTATAGAAGAGGATCGCCACGACCGGCGCGTCCGGTTGCCAGCGCGCCTGCCAGTCGGCAAGGGTCGGCGTGTCGCGTTCGGGATGGTAGAGCGACGCGGCCGGCAACGCACGCGGCGGCGCCGGCTCGCGCCCCCAGCCGAGCGCGCGGTGCGCGATGCAACGCAGAAACGCTTCGGCATTGAGCGGCCCGCCTTCGCGCAGATAACGCCACAGCTGATGACACAGATCGGCGTCGGCCGTGCTGCGCGCGAGCAGGTTCGGATCCTCCTGCAAGTCGCCGGAAAACATCGCGAGCGTTTGCTGTTTGCGCTCCGCCAGCGCGACCACCTGCTCGATGCCATACGGCCAATAGGCCTCGCCGCCAAGGTGGTCGACCACCACCACGCGCGCATGCTGCAACACGTCGTCGACGTAAAAATCGACCGACGCCGGTTGCCGCAGATACGTGACGTTCGCGAGCCGCACGCTGGGAAAGCCGTCGCCGAGTCGCGGCACCGCGCTCGCGAGCAGCGACAGAGTCGTGTCGGCGGAACTGAGTATCACGATATCGGCGGGCTGCTGATCGATGCGGATCACGCCCTGCGTATCGTCGACGAAACCGCCCGGCGTCGTGCGCAGCAGATGCATGAGCGCTTACGCCTCGCGTGCTTCGAGGTCCGACGGCGCGCCGAGTGCCGCTTCGAACGCGCGTTGCAGCGTGGCCTGATCGAGGTCTTCGCCGATCAGCACGAAGCGGCTCGGGTAGCCGTCACCGCCTTCGCCGGCCTGCCAGCGTCGATCGAAGTAGCTGTCGAAGCGCCGGCCCACACCCTGGATCACCAAACGCATCGCCGCGCCCGGCAGTGCCGCGAAACCCTTGACGCGGTAGATCGTGTGCGTTTCGACGAGCCCTTGCAGCGCGGCGATCACCGCTTCGCGCGACAGCGCGTTCGCCTCTACGACCACCGAATCGAATTCGTCATGGTGATGATCGGGGTCGTCGGCCGAGCCGTGATGATCGTGGCGCAAGTGGATCGTTTCTTCCGATGCCGCTTCGAGCCCCAGCAACGTATGCAGATCGAGCTGACCCATGTGCGCACGCACGATCTTCACCTGCGGCGGAATCTCCTCACGGATAACGGCTTCGACCGCGAGTTGCTGCGCGTCGTCGAGCAGATCGGTCTTGTTCAGAATCACCAGATCGGCCGCGCACAGCTGATCTTCGAACAACTCGTGCAGCGGCGACTCGTGGTCGAGATTCGGATCGGCCTTGCGCTGCGCGTCCACGGCCACTGGATTGTCGGCGAACTGGCCGCTCGCGGCGGCCGGGCCGTCCACCACCGTCACCACTGCATCGACGGTGAAGCTGTTCCTGATCAGCGGCCAGTTGAACGCCTGCACGAGCGGCTTGGGCAACGCGAGACCGGAAGTTTCGATCAGCACGTGATCGATCTGCTCGCGGCGCTCCACGAGCCGTTCCATTACCGGGAAGAATTCTTCCTGCACGGTGCAGCACAGGCAACCGTTCGCGAGTTCATACAGTTGCCCTTCGGTTTCGACGCCGTTCTCATCGCAACCGATTCCGCAACCCTTGAGAATCTCGCCGTCGATGCCGAGTTCGCCGAACTCGTTGACGATCACGGCGATCCGTTTGCCGCCGGCGTGCTGAAGAATGTGCCGCAGCAGCGTGGTCTTGCCGCTGCCGAGAAAGCCCGTGACGATGGTGACGGGGATCTTGCGCATCTGGGTTTGCATCGTGAGGTCCATCCTTAGGGGTTGCACGGGCACACCGGGTGTCCGCGCGTCTGTCTGCATGGGCCGGCCAGTGGATCGTACGCGGGGGCACGTCCGGCAAGCCAGCGCAATCACAGCACACGGGGACGAAGGACGGCGTTGCCGCAACAACGAAACAGCAGAAAGCGAAATGAGGTCATGGGCGCACCGTCGCATCCCCGCGAGGTTCGTCCTGCGTATTCTGGCCGGTATCCGGGCTGGCGAAAGCGCCGCTTCCCCTTCCCGGGCGAGTGATTTCTCGCCCAGTGGTGATATGTCGACGCGGCCTTGCGCGTGGACATCGAAGCCTGCTTTGCGGCGCCCAGCCATCGAGCCAGCGCCGCTTTTCGCTTACCGTTGCGGGGGCAGCACAGGTTGACCCGGTCCGAAGCAGGCGGGCACCCTGTTTCCCGTTTAACTGCATGCGCACGAACGCGCATACGAGCACCAAAGTGCGTGCGAGTGTAGGCCCGCGGCCCCACCCGGTCAAGCGAACACGAGCCAGGCACGCTTATCGGGCCAAGGCGCCATGTGCTATCGTATGCGCGCGTTTGGTGCTCGCACATGCATTCGCGTGTGCAGTTAAACGGGAAACAGGCCGCGCCCGATGCGCTCAACCTGTGCTGTCCCCGCAACGGTAAGCGACCTGCGACGCCAGACTCCGTTCTGTGGCGCCGCGCATGCGTTTTCTATGCCACTGTCCGATCGATCCGGACGGGAAGGCAAAGCGCGTGAGGCCGCCAGCCCGGATACCGGCCAGACGCGGAGGCGGCCGTGCGTTCATGACGTCACGCCGCTGGCCGCCGGAATCCGCGAGGGACGGATGTGAAGGCGCTCAAGCATGACGAAGCGCATCCGTCGACGTTTCCCCGATGGAAGAAGGCGTTACAGCCCGCGCTTGCGTCGTGCACGAATCCGTAGCACTGCATGACCTCAATGTCTGTCCGCCGACGCGGCTTCGCGTCCTGCCCGCTCCCGCCAGTCACCGCATGGCGCGCGTCATGCGCGCTGCGATGAGCCGCGCGTGGTTGATCGGCGCAGGTCCGGGCGACATCGAATTGATGACGCTGAAGGCGACCCGCGCGCTCGCGCAAGCCGACGTGGTGCTGGTCGACGATCTGGTGAATCCCGATGTGCTGCAATTCGCGCGTGCCGACGCGCTGGTCGTGTATGTCGGCAAGCGCGGCGGACATCCGTCCACGCCGCAGGCCGGCATTGTCGCGCAGATGCTCGCGCATGCGCGAGCCGGGCGCAGCGTCGCGCGTCTGAAAGGCGGCGATCCGTTCGTGTTCGGCCGTGGCGGCGAAGAACAGCAGGCGCTGCAGGCGGCGGGCATCGACGTGGAGATCATCAGCGGCATCACGGCGGGCATCGCCGCGCCCGCGGCGATCGGCATTCCGGTCACGCACCGCGATTTCGCGCAGGGCGTGGTGTTCGTCACCGGCCACGGCGCCGGCAGCGGCGAGCCGGACTGGGCCGCACTCGTCGCCACGCGCATGACGCTGGTCATCTATATGGGCATGCGACGGTTGAACGAGATCGTCGGCGCGTTGCTCGCGGCCGGCATGCGCGCCGACACGCCGTGCGCGGCCATCGAGTCGGCGACGCGGCCCGGGCAACGCCATGTGCTCGCGCGTCTCGATGAGTTTGCCGGGGCCGTCGCACGCGCCGGCCTCGGTTCGCCGGCGATCGTGGTGATCGGCGGGGTCGCCTCGCTCGCGCTAGCGCGCGCAGTCGTCGACCCCAGTACGACAGATGCCGGACAAAGCGGCACTCCCTCCCACCAGGCGGACGACCAATGAAAACGCTCAGCGTCGGCATTGGCTGCCGCCGGCACAGTTCGGCCGCGCACATCGAAGCGGCCGTGCGCACCGCGCTCGGCCCGTATGCACTCACGCAGATTCGCACGGTGGCCTCGATCGACATCAAAGCCGACGAAGCGGGCCTGCTCGAATTCTGCGCGCGCCACGGGCTGCCGCTGCAACTGTTCAGCCGTGAGCAAATTGCCGCGACACTTATCGCGAACGGGTCGGCGGCGGTGCAAGAACATCTTGGCGTGGACGGCGTCTGCGAACCGTGCGCGCTGCTTGCCGCGATGAACGCGATGACTGCGATGAACGCATCGGCCAAGTTGGACCAACCTGCCCCGAACGCCGCGCTGCATGCGCGCCTCGTCGTACCCAAGACCGTGCACGCCGGCGTCACCGTGGCCATCGCCTCGACCGACACCGACACCGGCGCCGCACCGACCCTCAACGCCCCTCACGAACAGGACCTCCGATGAAGACCGATCCCGAATCGCATCAACGCATGACCGAGCGCCGGCGCGAAGGCCATGAAAAGAAGCAGGCCGCCGCCACCATCGAGAAGGGGCTGCTGATCGTCAACACCGGCACCGGCAAAGGCAAGACTACGGCCGCGTTCGGCATGGCCGTGCGGGTGCTCGGACACGGCATGCGCCTTGGCGTCGTGCAGTTCATCAAGGGCGCGCTGCATACGTCGGAGCGCGACTTCCTCGGCGCGATCGCCAATTGCGATTTCGTCACGATGGGCGATGGCTACACGTGGAACACCCAGAACCGCGACGCCGACATCGCGACCGCGCGCAAAGGCTGGAACGAAGCGCGCCGGATGATCGAAAGCGGCGACTACCAGATGGTGATCCTCGACGAGCTGAACACGGTGCTGAAATACGAATACCTGCCGCTCGACGAAGTGCTGTCCGTGCTGAACGCGCGCCCCGCGATGCTGCACGTGGTGGTGACCGGCCGTCACGCGCCGGACGCATTGATCGAAGCCGCCGACCTCGTCACCGAGATGCGCATCGTCAAGCATCCATATCGCGAGCAAGGTGTGAAAGCACAGCGCGGCGTGGAGTTCTGAGCCATGTCCGCCTGCCCGGCCCTGTTCATTAGCGCGCCCGCTTCGGGGCAAGGCAAGACCACGATCACCGCGGGTCTCGCGCGTTATCACCGGCGGCTGGGGCGGCGCGTGCGCGTCTTCAAGACCGGGCCGGATTTTCTCGATCCGATGATTCTCGCGCGAGCGAGCGGCGCGCCGGTGCTATCGCTCGATCTATGGATGGTCGGTGAAGCGGCGTGCCGCACCCTGCTCGCGCAGGCGGCGTCCGAAGCCGATCTGATCCTGATCGAAGGTGTGATGGGGCTATTCGACGGCACGCCGAGCAGCGCGGATCTCGCGACCACCTTCGGCGTGCCGGTGCTCGCGGTGATTTCGGCGAAGGCGATGGCGCAGACTTTCGGCGCGGTCGCGTTCGGCCTCGCGCGCTTCAGGCCGCAGGTGCCGTTTCATGGCGTACTCGCCAATCGCGTCGGCTCCGCGCGGCACGCGCAGATGCTCGAAGTGGCGTTGCCGCCCGGCGTGCGCTGGTGCGGACACATCGCGGCCAGCGATGAAATCGCGCTGCCCGACCGCCACCTCGGCTTGCACCAGGCGGCGGAGATCGACGATCTCGACGCGCGGCAGGACCACGCGGCCGATACGCTCGCGCACACCGCGCTCACCGCATTGCCGCCGCCGGTCGACTTCGGCGCCGCTGCGCCGCAAGCATTGCCGCGCCTGCTGGAAGGCAAGCGCATCGCGATCGCCCGCGATGCCGCGTTCTCATTCATCTATCCGGCCAACGTCACGCTGCTGGAAGCACTCGGCGCGCGGATCGACTACTTCTCGCCGCTCGCGGACGAAGCGTTGCCTGAGCAAACGCATGCGCTCTATCTGCCAGGCGGCTATCCCGAACTGCACGCCGCGACGCTCGCCGGCAGCATGCGCAGCGCCGCCTCGATCCGCGCGCATGCGGCAGCCGGCAAGCCGGTGGTCGCCGAATGCGGCGGCATGCTCTATCTGCTCGAACGATTGACCGACACGCGCGGCACCAGCACGCCAATGCTCGGCCTCCTGCCTGGCCATGCAACGATGCAAGCGCGCTTCACCGCGCTCGGCATGCAACAGCTCGACAGTCCGCACGGCCCGCTGACCGGCCACACGTTTCACTACTCGACGCTGAGCACCTCACTCACACCGTTGCGCTCAGCCACCCGGCCGAACGGCGAGCCGCCGGGCGAGGCCGTGTATCGCGCGGGCTCGATCGTGGCGACCTATATGCACGCTTACTGGCCCTCCAACCCGGCCTTCACAGCCGCCCTGTTCCATGGCGAAGCCTTTTAACGACTCGGAGCGCGACGCCGTCTACCGCGCGATTTACGAACGCCGCGACATGCGCCACTTCGTGCGCGATCCGGTCGATCCCGTCGTGCTGCAACGCCTGCTCGACGCGGCGCATCACGCGCCGAGCGTCGGCTTCATGCAGCCGTGGCGGATCATGCGCATCACCGATGCGGCGTTGCGCACCGCTTTGCACGCCACAGTCGAAAGCGAACGGCTCGCCACCGCCGATGCGCTCGGCAAACGCCGCGACGAATTCATGAAGCTGAAAGTGGAAGGCATGCTGGAGTGCGGCGAACTGCTGGTGATCGCGCTGATGGATGGACGCGAGCGGCATATCTTCGGCCGCCGCACGTTGCCGGAGATGGACCTCGCGTCGGTGGCGTGCGCGATCCAGAACATGTGGCTGGCCGCACGCGCCGAAGGTCTCGGCATGGGCTGGGTGTCGCTGTTCGATGTCGACGCGGTCCGCACGCTGCTGCATATGCCAGCGGGCGCGCGGCCTGTGGCGATTCTGTGTCTGGGCCACGTCGACCGGTTCTACAGCGAGCCGATGCTCGAAACCGAACGCTGGGCAAGCCGCCTGCCACTCGCCGATTGCGTGTTCGAGAACCGCTGGCCGGATAGCGGCGCAACGCCCGAATAGTGGCCGCGTTCTAGCGGCTATAAGCGTACGCGGCTACAAGCGGCTACAAGCGACTACACACGTCTTCAGGCGGCTTGATGCGCCCGCTTGATACCTCGCGCCTGATATCTTCTTTACGCGACTTCACGGATCTACCGTTGGCAGCGGCTCGACCGAAATCACATTCGGCGCACCGCCCGCTTCGCCCATCTGGAGTTTCACCCGCCAGTCGGACGGCTCGTCGAACGGCAGCTTCGCCAGCGCGCTTTTCACGAGCAGCGGCATCGCCTGCAGCGGGTCCGCGTTGCGATCGGCGATGACCGCACTAACCTTGTAACGCTCCTCGCCGCCCATGCGGTCGAAAAACCGCAGCGTCAGCGAATGCCGGTACGCACGTCCACCGAACAGCGCGAACGGCGCTTCGGCGCGGCGCTCGCATTCGCCGGCCGCACACTCCTTCCCGCCGACGCTGATCGTGGCCGGCCGCGTGTCGTACGCAGCCGACAGCAGGTAATGCGCCGACTTGTCCGCCGCATTGACGAAGCCATGCTGCGCCAACGCATCGCGTAGCAGCGCCTCGACTCGCTGACGATTCGCGCTGTCGTCCTCCGAGGGCATGCGCGCGAACGCGTAGCTCGGTTCGCCTTGCAGCGCACGCGTGGCGCTGGCGGCGCCAGCGGTTCTGGCGGTATGCACGTCGGCATTCGGACCCGCGCAACCGGCAAGACTCGCCGCGGCCAGCGCGGCACAGATCAGGGTGACTTTTATCATCTTCGAGCTTAGATAAAGTGCATGTTGATACCTTAGGAGTGCGGCGCGACGGACGCACCGGACTGCGCGTCGTCGAGCGCCGGCAGGCAAATGGTGAAGGCCGTGCCTTCGCCGGGCGCGCTGACCACCACGACGTCGCCGCCATGGCGCGTCACGACGGTCTTCACGAACGCCATGCCGAGCCCCGCGCCGCCGACCTCCGGCCGCTCCTTTGCATGAAAGCGCCGGAAGCGCTCGAACAACCGCGCCTGCTGCTCCTTCGGGATGCCGTAGCCCTGGTCACGGATCGTGCATGACACGCGCCGCGGCGCACCGGGCACTGCCGTCGCCGTCCGGCCCTCGAGACTGCAGACGATGCGCGTCTCAGGCGGACTGTACTTGATTGCGTTGTTCAGAATGTTGACGAGCGCGCGCGTCATCAGCGAGCGGTCGACGCAGATCCAGTAGCCGTCGTCGGAGCCGGCGTCGACGTGGGCTTCAGTATGCAGTGTGATGTGCTTCGCGTGCGCCTGAGGCCAGACTTCATCGCTCGCGTTGATGATCAGCTCGGCGAAGCTCACTGCTTCGAGCACGTACGCTTGCGACTCGGCGCGCGCCAACTGCACGAAGTCGTCGGCAAGCGTGAGCGCGCGTCGCGCATAGCGTTCGATGTGCTCCAGCAGGCCGCGCGCCACCGCCGATTCGGCCCGGCGGCGCTCGATCTCGACCAGCGCGAGAATCGACGCTTGCGGCGAACGCATATCGTGCGACAGCAGCCGTAGCGCGTCTTCGCGCTGACGCTCAGCCGCGTGCAGCGCCGACACGTCGACCAGACCCGCGATCCAGCCGGTCGTCTCGCCTTGCGCATTGGTGCAGGTCGCAAAGCGCAGCAGATGGTCGCGCTGGTTGGCGTCGCGCACCTCGACGCCCTGTGCCATCAAGGCGGCGAATTCGTCGCGCGTTGGATCGAGAAGCTCGGGCCAGTGAGCATGCGCGAACCGATTGTGTTCCGCGTCCGACGCCGCGCCGTTGTCGATGGTCTTCACCAACGTCAGGCCGCCCAGCACCGCCTGCATCGGCCGGCCCTCCGGCAGCGGCGCGCCCAGGCGCGCGAAATGCGCCTTGGCCGCGTGGTTCGCGATCAACACGACACCTCGCAGGTCGCTGACCAGAATCGGCTCGGGCATGCTGTCGAGGCTGTCCCACACGAAGCGCTTCATGTCCTGCACCCGCTGCGCGGCCTGCGCCATCAGCGCCATATGTTGCGCCAGCACGTCGCCGCTAAACTCGCGGCGGCGCTGCGGTGTTTCCGGCAGCAGATGGGGTTCGTCGGCGAGACGTTGCAGTTCTTCGCGCAGGTAGGCCAGCGTCATTTCAAGGCGCCGCCAGTTCCAGATCGGATACACGATCACCATGCCGATGATCGCCGGCATCGGCGACAGCCAGAGCCGCGCGCCGTGCAGCAATGCGGCGCTGCCGGCCGTCGCGAGCACGCCCAGCCCGACAGTCAGCAGCAACGAACGAAGCGGCGACAACACCAGAAAGCCGGCCAGCAACGCGGCGAGCGGCAGCAGCGACGCCGCCAGCACCACCCAGCGCCCGGCAGGTTCGATCTCACGGCCAGTGAGCAGCGTATCGAGCACGTCCGCATGGATATACACGCCGGGCAGCGGGCCCAGATCGCCGGACACCGGCGTCGCGAACCTGTCGTACAGGCCAGACGCGGTCACGCCGATCACCACGATGCGCCCGCGCAACTTGTCTGCCTGCACGTCGCCGGCGAGCACGCTGGCGAAACTCAGCTTGGTGTAGTTTTCCGCGTTCAGCCCGAACGGGATCAGGAAGCGCCCTTCGTCGCCGTCGTCGCGTCTGCTGCGGCTCGCCGCTTCGAGCTGCGCCGGCCGGCGCGGCGCAGGGTTCAGGCGCAGCGTGCCACGCTCGACCGCGTCGGCGACCGGCACCATCAGTTGCGGCCAGCGTGAGCCGGCGTCGCCCTCGTACTGCGCGACGCTGCGCACGATGCCGTCGCTGTCCACCTCGAGGTTGATATGGCCGAGCCCTGCCGCCGCCTGCGCGAGCGGCGCCGCCGGTTCAATCGCGACGCGGCGCCCGCTGGCGTCGGGCGCGGTGAGCAGCACCGGCAGATAGGTCGGGCTCAGCGCGATCGCATGCGCGAGCTGTTCATCTTCGGGATTGGCCTCGGTGAACAGCACGTCGAAAATCACGGCGGCGGGCCCAGCCTTGGCGATCTCTTCGAGCAGCTTCGCATGGACGCTGCGCGGCCACGGCCAGCGGCCGAGTTGCGCGATGCTCGCATTGTCGATTTCGATCATGACGATGTCGGTCAGCAAAGGCTGCGTCCGCAGACTCAGAAAACGGTCGTACACCAGTTGATCGACGCCCGCACTCAGCCGGCCGAGCGAGCAGAGCAGAATCACCACGATGCCGAAGCAGCCGACGCTCAACCATTCGAACAGGAAACGCCAGCCGGCGCGCCGGCCGAGACGGGCACGCGGATCAAGGCTCAGACGCGTAGGGGTGGTCAACAAGAGGATGCGGGGTCCGGGGCCAGTAAGTGGGCCGGCTGGCTGGTGCGCCGGCCCTGTGAATCTGCCAGCGTCACTGTGCCAGCGTAAACGAGCGGACCGCGCTGCTCTTCTCGTAGAAGCGGCCGTTTTCGAATTGCTCGGCGACTATCGTCCAATAATAGACACCGGCCGGCAAATCGCTGATAACCAGCAGACCGCCCGACAGATCGGTACGGTCGACGAGAGGATGACGCAAATCGGGTGACGCGGCCAGCACAAAACGGAAGCGCGTATCGACGTCGGCGCGGCTGACGAACCAGCGGAATTCGTAGTCGCGGCTCCCGGCGTGCTGCGCCGCCGATACGTCCAGCCTGAACCGGCGTCGTTCGAACCCGTACACTTGCGGCAGGCCATCGAGTCCGTTGGCGGCGGTCGCGGCGATCCGGACAAAGTAGGTGCCGTCGGGCAAATTGCCGAAATCCGCATGCGGCTCGCTAACGCGCAGGTCGCGGATCAGGTCCAACTGGTCGGCGTCGTGCGCGATCTGCACGCGATAACCGACAGCGTGCCCGGCCGGCACGAGATCGAACGCGACCGTCTCACCGTCCTGAACCTTGGCAGGCTGGGCCAGTGTCGGCGCCGGCAGCAGTTCGACCGGCTCGCCGACCGCAGCGCCCGCACGCGTCACGTTGCCAAAGCGCGCCTTGACGAGTTGCTCGGAGGCCTGCAACGGCACGCCGGGCCGCGGTGCGGCGTGCTGACCCGCCGGATCGACGCCGACCGCGCCGTCGAGCACCGCCACCGCGGTGGTCTGTGCGTCGCTGTCGTAGGCCACCTTGAAACGCGTGCCGCGCACGCCCGCCACCACCGACGGCGACCGGATCTGGAAGCGATCGTCCTGCTTTGTCGCGTGAGTGACCTGGCTCTCGACTTCGCCGTGCTGCAGTTCGAGCACGCGGTCGCCAGCGCCAGTCAACCGGGTGTGCCGCAGCGTCCCGATATCCAGTTCACCGTCTGGCGCAACCGTGACGTACGAGCCGTCCGTCAACTCCAGCGTGACAAAGCCGTTCGGCCCGGTGCGCACGTGATCGCCTTCGGCGAGGGTCATGGCTGTCGTGAGCGGCACGTAGGGGCTCCTGCCGAACTTGTGCTCGGCCGTCCCGCTGGTCGCAATCACACGGGCCGTTTCATGGTCCTGCCTGAGTTTGTCGGCCGGCAGACGCAACGCGAGACCGGCCGGCATGCGGCGTGGCGCGGGCACATGGTTGAGGCGGCTCAACAACGCCCAGTCGGCCGGGCTGCTCAGATAGCGCTCGGCAATGTCGTAGAGCGAGTCGCCTTCGCGCGTCGTGTACGAGACATAGACGGGTACCACGGCAATGGAGCGCGGTTTCAAAGCGCGGGATACCGGCGATTGCGCCAACGCCGAACCGCACCAGCTGATTGCGAGCAGGCCGGCCATCGCCAGCCACGCGGCGGCGCGGCGGCTCGGCATTGCTGCGTTGCCGCCTACCGCGATATCCAGGGACAGCGTCACGCATCCCCCGCTTCGCGCGCTTCACCGGCCGCGGCGGGCGGCGTGCCGGCTTCGATCCGCTCGAGCCGGTAGCCATAGCCGTAGATCGGCGTCAGACGATAGCCGTGCTCCGGCCGCAGCCCGAGCTTGCTGCGCAGCATCGACACGTGCGTGTCCATCGTGCGCGACGGGATGTCGGTCGCCTGCTTCCAGATCACGTCGAGAATATGCGCGCGCGACAGCGGCCGGCTCAGGTGCTGGAACAGCAGCAGTGCGAGCTCGAACTCCTTCTGCGTGACGGACACCGTAGCGCCCCGCACCACCACGTGTTTGGCACCCAGATCGAACTCGAACTCACCGAACACTTCTTTCGTGGCCGGCGGTTTCAGGGAATAGGCGCGACGCAGCAGCGAGCCAACTCGCGCCAGCAACACTGCCGACGACACCGGCTTGACCATGTAGTCATCGGCGCCGGTGTTCAGTATCGACGTGATGTCACTTTCGCGGCCGCGGTTCGTCATGAACAGCACCGGCAAGCGCTCGGAGAGGCATTCGCGCACCCAGTGCAGCACCTCTTCGCCAGACATGTCAGGGACGTTCCAGTCGAGCACGAGCAGATCGAAGGTCTGGCGCCGCAACTGCCGCACCAGTTCGCGCCCGGCGGTGTACGTGTGACAGATATGACCGGCAGCTGTCAGCGTTTGGCAAACCAGATCGGCCTGAGCCGAATCGTCATCCAGAACTGCAATTCTCATAAAACCCCGCTACGCGACGTCGTCCTTCGTCACCGGTGGCCGGCTAACCAGCAAATGGCCGGGATGACGGCGTCAGGCCGACGATCCGGCGTGCAATTCGCTCTTTGGCTGCACACTTTTCGACTGGTTGTCCCTTGTCTGGCACACTGCATGACTGCATTCGCGCCACTCAATCAATGGATATATCAACCTTATCGCACTGATTATTAGGACAAGCCATCATATCGAAAACCCCCGCTCTATTTCCGGATGGCAGTCAACAGCCATCCATCGCGGCATCCGAATTGGAAGCCACATTCCGCGCATTCTTCAAGGTCTATCAAGGTCCACCGGCTACGGTATCGGCCTTCAAAGGCGGTCGTTCGGGTCGGCTGCTCTCGCTCGCACGGTAATTCGCCCGTCTGCCTATATCATGTCAAATCGTTCCGCTTCTGCGGTTATTGATTTTACAATTTGCAAGTCAGTATAAGAATAATCTCAAATTAAATCGTTTAAGAATCGTTAAATTCGAGTGGCCTTCATAAGTCCTTTGCGAAGGTCCAATGTGGGATTTTGCGCAGCGTGCGGGCAATATCTCTGGGGTGCGCCGGCTCACTCGCAAGCTTGCATTCAACGCTTAAAGCAAACGCGTCTGGATGGATGGCTGGCGAATGAGCCGATCGCCAGATTCGAGCTCTCTCGACCATACATCAGAAAAAAACGGCGTTACCTCGACCGAGGCCAACGCCGCTCAAACACTACACGCTCGCGGGGTCTAACCGCACGAGTAAATCAAAACTAATCGCTAAAAAAAGCAAGCTCAAGACGAAAGAAGTGCACTTGTAACCGCCGGCGGGTAGTTATTACGCGCGACGTACCCGATGGCAACGCGCAAGCCCCGCTCGGCGGGCCTTGAAATTCGTATGAATCGAAGCGCAGAAAAAGGGGAATTTACATACGCAGACTTTTTGTTACAGTCGGGCGCGGGTCGCGGCCAGGTGTCTGACGTTTGCTCTGCGGCCCAGCAGCGACGCCACTTACTGGCCTTGCTGCTGGTCCCGCTGCTGGCCTCTCGCGAATATGCCCGCTATCTGTCGCCTTCAATCCCCGGCATCGGTGCGAACAGTGCGTCGAGGTCGTCGTCGGAAAACTTGGCGGCGAGCGCCGCGTCTTCGGACAGAATGCTGTCGGCAAGCCCCGCCTTCTGCTCCTGTAATTCGACGATTTTTTCCTCGATACTGCCCGCCGCGATCAGCTTGTAGACGAACACCGGCTTGTCCTGCCCCAACCGATGCGCACGGTCCGTCGCCTGATTTTCGGCAGCCGGGTTCCACCACGGGTCGTAGTGAATCACGGTATCGGCCGCGGTCAGGTTCAGACCGACCCCGCCCGCCTTGAGGCTGATCAGGAACAGCGGCACGTCGCCCTGCTGGAAACGCTCGACCGGCGTGACGCGATCGGCCGTGTCGCCAGTCAGGACAACGTACGGAATCGCGGCTTCGTCGAGCGCTTCGGCGATCAGCGACAGCATGCCCGTGAACTGGGAGAACAACAGCACGCGCCGTCCTTCCTCGATCAATTCCGGCAGCATCGACAACAGCAGATCGAGCTTGGCCGAGCGCATCGCGCGCACGCCTTTGTCGCCTTTTTCCTTTTCCGGTTTCTCGCGCTTCGCAGTCGCACTGACAGCCATATCGTCAGCCGCCGCTTCATCCACCGCTTCATCTACGCGCCCGGCCTTGAGCATCCTGACGAGACGCGGATCGCAGCACACCTGGCGCAACTTCAACAGCGCGTCGAGCACGATGATGTGGCTGCGCGCGAGTCCCTGCGCGCTGACCGCGGCGCGTACCTTCTCCTGCATCGCCGTGCGCACGGTTTCATAGAGATCGCGCTGCGCGCCTTCCAGATCGACCGAGCACACGATGGTGGTCTTGGCCGGCAACTCCCTGGCAACCTCGTCCTTACGACGGCGCAGCATGAACGGCCGGATCCGGCGCGCCAGCAGTGCGCGGCGCACGCCATCGCCGGCTTTTTCGATCGGATTGCGCCAACGCCGGGTGAAGTCCTTCTGGCTGCCGAGAAAACCCGGCAGCAGAAAATCGAACTGCGACCACAGCTCGCCGAGATGATTCTCCAGTGGCGTGCCGGTCAGGCACAGCCGATGCCGCGCACGCAAGCCGCGGATCGCCTGCGCCGCCTTGGTGCTGGCGTTCTTCACGTACTGCGCCTCGTCGAGAATCAGCAGATGATAGTCGTGCTGCGCGAGAACCTTCTGATCGCGCCACAGCAACGCGTAAGTCGTCAGGATCAGTTCGTGTTCGCCGATCCGCTCGAAGCGCTCCCTGCGCTGCGGACCGTTGAGCACCAGCACTTTGAGCTCGGGAGCGAAGCGGCGCGCTTCGTCGCGCCAGTTGTGCACGAGCGTGGTCGGCACGACGATCAGCGCCGGCTGGGTGAGTCGTCCCGCTTCCTTCTCCGCGAGAATGTGCGCGAGCGTCTGCACGGTTTTGCCGAGCCCCATGTCGTCGGCCAGCACGCCGGCCAGATCCTGTTCGCGCAGAAACTGCATCCAGTTCAGGCCCTGCTGCTGATAGGCGCGCAGTTCCGCCTTCAGGCCGCGCGGCACCGGCACTTCGCGCAGGCCCGGTCCGGCTTGCAGACGCTGCGCGAGCTGGCGGATCGAATCGTCGCCGCGGAATTGCCAGCGGCCCGTGCTGTTCAGCGCGTCGAGCCGGCCGGCATCGACGGCGGGCACGCGCAGCGGCGCCCCTTCGGCGAGCGTGCCGCCGAGCGCGTCGAACAGATCGACCAGCACGCGCACCACCGGCTTCAGACGATCGGCGCGCAGGCGCAGACGCTTGTTTTCCTCGGTCTTCAGTTCGATCGGCTCGTCGTCGGCGATGCTTTCGAGCGCACCGCTCAACCAGCGCCGGTCGCGCCGGAACAGGTCGGCGAGCAGCGGCTCGAGCCGCACGTTGCGCTCGCCGATGCGAATCCCCATCTCCAGATCGAACCAGCCGTCGCCGGCCTGATGCGCGCTACCGTCGATCGCGTCGATCTCGATCACGTTGTAGCGGAACGCGGGCGCCATCGTTATGCGCCAGCCTTTGCTCACGAGCTCCGGCACAGCATCGTTGACGAACGCCGACCACGCGTCGGCATCGGGCAGCCCGAGCAGCGTGTCGGGCAGCAGCCGCGACCCGAAGACCCGGCTGGTCGGGACTTTCTGCAGGCCGGTCTTGCGCAGTTCGAGCAGGCGCTTTTTCTCGGCCTCGTAGCGTCGGCGGATATGGATCACGTCGCCGCCCGGCATCGGCACGAGCGTGACACTACTGTCGACGTTGATGCTGACGCCGTCGTAGTCGAAGCTCACGGCGGCCAGTTCGACCGCCTCGGACTTGCGCTGCCCCGTTTTCCCCGTGGACGACGGCGCGTGGCTGTTGAGCGCAAGCACCGGCACCGGCTCGACGTCGATCACGCGAATCGCGGACGCGTCGTGCGTGGGCGGCAGCGGCAGCCCGGGCGCGATCTCGCGCAGCACCGACGCAACCAGCGGCGCCTCGGCCAGCGAAATCGGCGGCATCGCGAGGTAATCAGGTAACTGCTTGAACGGCAGCGACGACTGGACGATGCCCGCTTCGTTCGCGACGCCGTCCACATACCAGACCGGCTCGGTCGGCAGCACCATCGTCGCACGCGGCTCGGTGCACAGCACGGGCCGCAGACGCTGGTCTGCAAGCGGTTCCCATTCGATCCGGCCAGGCCGGTCGGCGGCGCGGGCGAGCGGGGTCGGTCCGTGGTGACCCGGCTCGGGCTTGAACGCGAAGAACAGCCGCCCGGTCGCGATCAGCTTCTGCAGCATCTCCGCGCCGCTCGTGCCGCGCAGGACGAACTGGCCGAAATCCTCGCGTGCGCGGCCGAGCCACAAGCCGCGCAGGATCGACAGGTCTTCGTCGGACACGAATTTCGGTTGTTTGACGAGCGCCGCTTCCACGTTGCCCCAGGGTTCGCCGACTTCGGTGATCGCGCCGTCCGGGTGGCAGCGCGCGCGATACAGCACGACCTCGTGACGCATGTGGAAGTCAGACCAGTTGAGCCGGTAGGCAAGCGTCAGGGTGCGCGCGGCGCCGGCGTCCGCGACCGCATCGGCGGCCTCGGCGCGGGCGCGGAAACGTTCGAGCCAGCTCACCAGTTCGGGACGGACTCCGACCGGCGTGCCGACCTGACCGGGTTGGTCGCCCTGGTTCACGAGCGAGGACCATGAACCGCGCGTGGTCTCGCGGTTGACGTCCACCCTGCCATTCAGCTTGTCGTCGCCCGCGTTCTGTTCGACGCGGGTGATGTGGTCCATTTCGTCGTGATATTCGAGTTCGGCGAGCAGCAGCGCGGCGACGTGCTTGCAATCGCGGCCGACCGGGCATGTGCAGTCGCTCTGTGCCCAGGGCGAACGGCCATCCATACCGAATCGCACCCGGGTCCGGTACGGCAATGGTTGCGTGCCCTGCACGTCGCCGCTCAGCGTCGCGCCTTGCCATTTGACGTGGGTGACGGCGCCGACCGAGCGCGCCTTGGCGACGGTGTGATCACCGAGCCATTCCGCAATCCGTTCCCGATCAAAGAAAATTGACGACATCAGCGTCCCATTCCTCCTAGTCAACCGGCGAAGGCAATCGTGCGCGGACCCAGCGGCTGGCCGGACGCGCGGCGGCGTCGCGGCTGTCGGCGAGATTCTGTGCGGCACCAATTGCCTGTGATAACCGGCCATTTTACGCGTTGGCACGCAATGGCAGTGGCGCGGGTTCCGGATGGGAGCCCCACTCGACAGCGCACGGCCCGCCGCGCGCCGCTGTATGCGCGGCTGCCGGCCACCCTGCATGTGCAGACGTCTTACGATGCGCGCTCGGAACGGGTCGATTGTTAGCGATTCCTGATGGCCTGCGCGAGCCACGCTCGAAAATACGCCGTCGCGGCGGATCAAGCCATGAAACAGCGCCGCCGCGAGATGCAGCAGCAAGGTCGCGAACAACGCGAACGCGAGCCATGTGTGCAACGCGCGCAGCACCGCGAACAGCACGACGTCATGCGGCGCGATCGGCGGCAAATGCAACGGGCCATAGAGCGTGATCGGATGGCCCGCCGCGGACAGCATCGCCCAGCCGATCACCGGCATCGCGATCATCGGCGCATACAGCACGACGTGCGAAACCTTGGCCGCGATGCGGTGCGACGCTGGCATATCGGCGGGTGTTGAGGAAACGTGCGGCGCTCCGACGTGCGGGCGTGAGCCAGCCTGCCGTGTACGCAAAGCCGCCGGCCAGTGCCAGCACGAGCGCGCCGATCGCTGCGAGTCGGCATGGCACGCAGACGGGTTCGGCGTCGGGAATGGGCGGTTGTGTCACAAAGCCTCCTTGTGGGATAGATGCACTGACCGGCCAACCCAGGAGACAGCGATCTATTCCACTCGACGCCGGCGCGCCCGCTCCATTCACGCGCCGGCTGCCGATACTTCAATTGGCGCCACTTGCCGCCGCGCTACCGCTCGCGACGCGGCCGGCGGCCGCCGCTTGCGCGGCGAGCGCTTCCTTGTGCTGCTTAACCTGTTGCGCGAAGATCGGGTTGACATCCGGGTACGATGTGTCCGTGATGTAATCCAGACCGTTCTGCTGCGCCTCGATCAATTCCTGGTACACCTGAGCACGTGTCTTGCCCTCGGCAAAAGCGCTCGACGAAGCGACCAGAACGACAACAGACAAAGTGGCAATTGCAATCTTCTTCATGATGAACTCCGGTGAGGGTTGTGCAGGTTTGCATCAGGGAAAACCAGGGCGTTGCGGCTTTTATTCCTGCATCGACGACACCGAAAAAACATATTCCGAAAGCGGAATAAAAGAACCTGTGCATGGGTTTGCTCGCGATCCGTTGGCCTCGCCAGGACAGCGCGGCAGTGATGCCGCCGCATCGATCGCAGCGTTGCGAATAACCTGCAGAACGCGTGGAATAAACCCGCGCCTGCTTGTGTTCGCCCTTCGATAGCTGTAACCCGACGACTGCCGACACCATGACCTCCACCGATGTCCCTCCCGGCTCGCCACTCACCGAAGCCGACATTCAGGCCTACGCCGACGGCACGCTGAAGCCGGAACGCGCGGCATTTCTGCGCGACTATCTCGGCAAGGACCCAGGCGAAGCGCGCCGGGTAGCGTTTTACGACAGGCTGAACACGCAGATCCAGCAAGCCTTCCAGAGCGCCGACGAACCCCCGGCGACGCGTCGGGTCGACGGATCGCATCGCACGTTGCTGCGCATGAACCCGACCGGACGCCGACGCGGACCGCTCATCACAGTAGTCGTGCTGGTCTTGACACTGGCCGCCGCAAGCGGCTGGCTCGCCGCCACCCAGGTATCCGCGCAGGCGCTCGACAACGCCGCGGTGATGGCGCTGGCGGAAACCGCTGCGCGGCCGTTTTCCACGGCGACGCCGACTCGTACCGCTGCTGCCGCGCCCGATCTCAGCGCAATCGGCCTGCGGCTCGTCGAGCAACGGGTAGTGCCGCAGGGTCCCTTTCAGCGCGTCAACGAATTCATCTATCTGAATGGCGACACCCAGCCGATCGTGTTGATGTCGACGCTGACGCTGTTCGCGACGGCGCAGCCGCAATGGTCCGCACGCCGCATCGGTGCGATCCGGCTCCTGACGTGGACGGCGCACGGCCAGCGCTTCGTGGTGGCCGGTGACGCCCGCACCCACGGCCTGATGCGCGCCGCCGATGCGCTGACGATGCACTGACAGCGCGCAGAGCATCAACGACCCGTCACGCGCTCAACCAGACCAGCGGAATAAAATGTGCTCAGCCGTGTTTGCAACCCGAATGCCTGCCAGCCGAGGCGCCAGTCGCCGGCCCTATGTCTGCACGAGCTATGACTGCAACCAGCCCCACAACCGGAATGAAAAATGGATGTCCGTGACGAGTTGATGGAGCATGTGCCGCGTTTGCGGCGCTACGCACGAGCGCTGATCAACAATCGCGATCTCGCCGACGACCTCGTGCAGGACACGCTCGAACGCGCGCTCGGCCGCACCGATATGTTCCGGCCTGGCACCGACCTGCGCGCGTGGCTGTTCACGATCATGCACAACGTGTTCGCCAATCAGGCGCGCAAGGCATCGGCGCACGCGGTCCACGTGACCGTCGACGACGGCAGCATTGCCGAAAGCGAATTTGCGGTGCCGTCAAGCCAGACCCGCTCGCTGGAAATGCGCGACCTCGACTACGCGTTGCAGCGTTTGCCGCTCGAGCAGCGCGAAGTCGTGCTGCTGGTGGGACTCGAGGAAATGAGCTACGCCGACGTGGCGCTCGCGCTGAACATCCCGATCGGCACAGTGATGTCGCGGCTTTCACGTGGACGTGAGCGGCTTCGGGCATTGATGGCGGGCACACAGCCCGGTGCGAAATTACAGGTGGTGCGATGAGCGAGCAACAGATGCCGATCGGCGAAGAAGACCTGCACGCATATGTGGACGGCACACTCAGTGATGAGCGTCGGGTCGACGTGGAGCGTGCGCTCGAACAGAACCCTGAATTGGCCGCCCGCGTCAGCGATTATTTTTCGCTCAACAACCTGTTCCATCAACGCTATGACCGCGTGCTCGGCGAACCGGTGCCGAAGCGCTTGCGGGCGAGCGCGCGGCGCCGCTGGCGGATTGCCGCCAACTGGCCGCAGTTCGCCGCGCAGTTCGCCGGCATGGCGGCGGCGCTGCTGCTCGGGGTGGGTCTCGGATTCGGCACGCGTATCGGACAGGAGGCCGTCGCGCCGGTCGGCGCGGACCGTTCGGAGACGCGCCCGGTGAGCGCGAATGGCAGCGAGACGTTTGCGCGGCAGGCGGCTTTGGCGCACGTGGTCTATATGCCGGCCATCGACCGGCCGGCCGACATGAACGCCGATCGCGAACAGGATTTCGTGCAGTGGCTCGCTAACCGCCTTGGCACCAACGTGCATCCGCCGATGCTATCGAAGAGCGGGTTCAGTCTGTCGGGCGGACGCCTGTTACCCGGCGCGGATGGACCGACCGCGCAGTTCATGTATCGCGGGCCGAATGGAGAGCGCGTCACGCTTTGCATCTCGCACCGGCAGGCGAACGCGAACACGACCGCGTTCAAGCTGTATCAGGATGGCCCGGTGAATGTGTTCTACTGGGTCGACGGTGACTTTGGTTATGCGGTGTCGGGTGGGATCGATCGCAAGCAGCTATTGCAGCTCGCGCATGACGTCTACGCACAGTTGACCGGTGCCGCGCCGGGTTGATACCGCTTTGCCTTGCCTTGCTCTACCTTGCTTTACCTTGCTTTGCCTTGGTCCGCTACTGGCGTCCCGCATCGACGCGACGATCCGATGACGCAACGGCCGGCCCGGCGCGCAACAGCTCACGCGGCGTGATACCCAGCAATCGTCCCATCCAGTGCGCCATGTGGCTCTGATGCGCAAAGCCGGTGTCGAGCGCGATCTGACTCGCGTTGAGCTTGCCCTCGCGCAGCAGCGTTGTCGCGCGCTCCACTCTGCGCTGCACCACGTACCGATGCACGGGCATGCCAAGCGTGGCGCGAAACAGCACCTTGAAATGCGGCACGCTCAAGCCGGCCTGCGCAGCGAGGTCGCTCAACGTGAGCCGCTGGTCCAGATGCGCTTCGATGAACTCGATCACCCGCGCGGCCGTCTTCGGCGCGAGCGTGCGCCGTCTGTCTTCGAGCGCCGCCGCACCGCCGATCAGGCGCACCACCATCGCCGTGCATAGACTCTCGGCGTAAAGCGGATCGGACGCATCGTCCGCTTCGAGTTCGGCGCGTAGCGCCCAGGCAAGATGCTGAAAGCGCGGGTCGCGCATCTGCAAGCGCGGGCGAAGTTGCGCGTCGCCTGACTTCAGCGCCAGTTGCTCGACCGTGCGTTGCGCGAAATCTTCGCCGAACCAGACGCTGAAAATCGTGCAGTTGGCGTCATCGCTCCATTGCCCGGCGAGTCCGGCCGGAATCACGTCGACGTCGCCGTGCGCCTGAATCCGCGTATGGCGGCGTTCGTCGCAAATACAGTGCGCGTTGACCGGCGCGCCGACATGCACGCCCACCCGATGATGGATGGACGCCGGCATCCGGTGCAGCCCCGCCGACACCTTGACCAGCTCCGCGCCGAAGCCCTGCCAGCCGAGCATCTTGCTGGAGTACACCGCGATGCGTGAACCGCGGTGCGGTTCTGGCTGCGATTGCGTCATGGGTGTCGCGACGTTCATGGCTTCCCTCGTGATTGGCGGCACAACGTACGTGCATTGTGCGGTTTTTTTCGCTGACATGCCTGGCGCTACGAGATTGCACGCGCAACGCCGCGTCGCCGGAAAAAACGATCATCCGGATCTGCGTGAATTCATCCTTGCCTGCGCGCGTGCCGATCGCCGCGTCCCTAACATGACGCCATGTGACGCCATACGCGTCGATCATCAAAGGAGCGCAACGTGTTCGTGATTCTTGGAGCAGCCGGCCATGTGGGCCGGATGAGTGCGACGGCATTGCGTCGCGCGGGCCATGCGGTGCGCGCGGTCGTGCGCGATGAGAAGCAAAGCGCACCGCTCGCGGCGATCGGCTGCGAGTTGGCCGTCGCCGATCTGAACGACGCAGCGTCGGTTGCGCGCGCAATCGACGGAGCGCACGCAGTGCAGATGCTGTGTCCGGTGCCGCGTGCGCACGCCGATCCCGCCGCGGCGATGCGGCACATGATCGAGTCCGGAGTCGCGGCATTGCGCGCCGCGCCGCCGCGACACGTACTCGCACTGTCCGACTACGGCGCCGAACATCCGGACGGCACGGGCATCACGACGCTCTTCCACTACCTCGAAACGCAACTGCGAACGGTCGATTCGCAACTGACGTTTCTGCGCTCCGCCGAGCACATGGACAACTGGGCTCGCGTGATGCCGGCGGCGCTCGAGCACGGCGTGCTGCCAAGCCTGCATCATCCGCTGGACAAGCGGTTTCCGACCGTCGCCGCGCAAGATGTGGGCTTGCTCGCGGCCGAGCTGCTGCTCGACGCAAGGCCTCCACGAATGGCGCCGCGCGTCGTGAGCATCGAAAGTCAAGAGCGCGTGACCGCGCTGGACGTGGCGCGCACGCTTGCGCGTGTGTCGGGCCGACCGATTGCGGCGCGAGAAGTGCCGCGTAGCGAATGGGCCGCGGTGCTTCATCGCGCCGGGCTCGGCGAGCGACACGCGCGCCTGATCATCGAGCTGTGCGATGCGCACAACGCGGGACGCATCGATGTTGAAGCTCATGTCAGCGAACGGCGCTTTGGCGCCACCACACTGGCGCAGGAGTTTGCGGCCATGATGCCGCGCGTGACCCAGGCCGCGCATGTGCCTGCGGTCCGGTGAACGGCAATCGCGACGGGAGAAGATCCATGCAGACCTGCCCCTTGCTGCGCACATCGCCCAGAAACGGATCGCGGAACAACGCGGCTCAGCGCCGCGCGCCAACGCGCGTGAAGGCCCGCGCACGCCGTTGGCTCGCGATATCGGCAACGCTCTCCGAATGGACGGGTTGGCGCGCGCTGCACGATCTGCTCAGCGCGATCCCCGACAGCAATGACGATTTCAGTCTGTTCTGAGCAGGCGCGCCGGCCCGGCTATTCGTTTTCGTCGAAGTAGTGACCGAACTTGAGCTGCTTGGTGCGGATATAGCGCTCGTTCTCCTCGCGCATCGGGATCGCCAGCGCGACCCGCTCGCACACCGGAATGCCGTGCCTCGACAGCGTGTCGAACTTCTCCGGATTGTTGCTCATCAGCCGCACCGAGGTGACCTTCAGCGTGCGCAGGATGCCCGCGGCCGAGTCGTATTCGCGCGAATCGTCGGGCAGGCCGAGATCGAGATTGGCCTCGACGGTATCGCGCCCCTGCTCCTGCAGCGCATAGGCGCGAATCTTGTTCGACAGACCGATGCCGCGCCCTTCATGGCCGCGCAGATAGAGCAGCACGCCGCAGCCTTCGGCCGCGATATAGCGCAAGGCGAGGTCGAGCTGCTCGCCGCAGTCGCAACGGTACGAGCCGAGCACGTCGCCCGTGAGGCATTCGGAGTGCAGCCGCGTCAACACGGATGACTGGTTGGCGACATCGCCCATCACGAGCGCGAGATGTTCGGCGCCGCTTTCGATCACGCGAAACACATAGGAAGTGAACGTGCCGTAGCGCGTGGGAAGCGTGGCAGTGGCATCGAGAACGACGCATTCGCCGTTGATGGCGCCGTCTGCTACTGGCGATGGATCGTGAGACGTGAGCATGGCGTTGGACAAAGGTGCTGACATGAACCCGATCAAACCGGGATTAAGGTATGGACTGGGAGTTTACCGCTAATCCGCGCGGCATACCTGTATGCCCTTGCATGGCGCACGGCGCGCTGCCCGCTGGTGCGCCGCCATGCCACTCGAATGCGCGACGCGCCACGCGCTATTTCCCGGTGTACTGCGCCCGCGCGACGCGCCTATACTGGAATGGCCTGTCCCTCACGACAGCGCGCCGCGTTGGCGTGCTGCACTGCGAAACGGAGCCGCTCCATGACAAGTGTTGCCCAGCTTCTTAAAACGAAACCGACCCACACCATTGTCTACACGATCGGCGCCGACGATTCCGTCTACGAGGCGATCCGGTTGATGGCCGAAAAAGGTATCGGCGCGCTGGTCGTGACGGACGGCGACAGCATCGCCGGCATCGTCACCGAGCGCGACTATGCACGCAAGATCGTGCTGATGGACCGTTCGTCGAAGGCCACGCCGGTGCGCGACATCATGACCAAGGCCGTGCGCTTCGTGCGCCCCGACCAGAGCATCGAGGACTGCATGGCCCTCATGACCGAGCGCCGCATGCGCCATCTTCCGGTGATCGAGAACGAACGGCTGGTCGGCATGGTGTCGATTGGCGACCTGGTGAAGAACATCATCGCCGAACAGCAGTTCACCATTCAGCAACTCGAGTTTTATATTCACGGCGAGCGGCTGTGACGCGCACGCCACGCTGAACGCCGCGCGACCTTCTGCGCCAATGCGCCAGAGCACCCAAAAAAAGCCCAATCTTCTGGAAGGTTGGGCGAAGCTACCTTGCGGCAGCGGAGGTTCCTTGCACTGGCAAGCGCGAGGTGCGAGGTGCGGGCCGCATCGCGCGGCGGGATGTTCGTGCGTGCGGCGCAGCGTGCGCATCGCGCTGGTCAGGTCACTTCACTTCGACTTCACGATGCGGCGAGAACTGGCATGTGCGCCATCGACCATCACGGCGCACACGCCATTGCTTTCACTCCATCCATCACTTCAAGTTGCTGACTGCGTTGCGATGTGACGCCCAGTACGACGTATGCGCCGCACATCATCGGTTACCACCGGAATACACACCCCGCGGATCGGTCATTGACCACCGAAATACACAGCTTGCGGACCGGTCATTGGTTGGGTCATGTGACCCGCTTCCGAGGAACCGCTCATCGGCGCGCCATAACCGCTTGTATTGGCGACCGGCTCGGTCTGCGCCATCGCGGGATTCTGTGCGTCAATGCGGCGCTCGGCTGCCTGGATATCGGCGGGATAGCTGACGTCGTTGGACGCGGCCGGGTTGTAGCCTGCCTGTTGAAGCCGAATCAGTTCGTTGCGAACATCCGCACGGCTCACCGGTTGCTGGCTCGACTGGGCGAACGAAGCGACCGGGGCCGCCAGCACGGCTGCAATGGCGACTGCCTTGATGAGCGATTTCATGATGATTTACCTCCAGAACTGTTCTACTTGACGTCGCTCTCCACGCTGCGTGAGAAGCGAGTGACTTCAGTCTAGTCAGCAGAACGAAGAGGGAAAACCCTAGATTTCGCGATACATAATTGCCTCGTCCAGAAGAATGCTTTATGACTCGCCCAGACATGCGATCGAAACAGCCGATTCGCGGTAATAGTTGTCGGCGCCGCCACCCTTTGCGTCTGACGTTTCGCAAATACATCCGATGTGAGTGGCTTTTGCCAGCACGCACCGCGCCGGCAACCAGTTCTGCGCACGTGTTCACGCCCTGGAATGCGGCGTCAGCAACAGCTTGCGCGGCCCGCTGACGAACGCGCTGCCTGGTTCGAAAAAGCGCAGCGGTCGATGCATCTCGCGCGACAAACCGATGCGCGTCGTCACGCCGACCGACGCCTCGCCCTGCTCGATCACGCCGATCCACAGGCCACGCCCCGTGCACAGATCGTGGCCGTCGAACGATGGGCCGATGCCGCGCGCCATCGTCAGCCGACCGGGCCCGCGGGCGAGATCGCGCAGCGGCGCGCCCGGACGGCGCGCCTCCATGAATGCGAGCCCTTCGAGCGGCTCGATCGCGCGAAACAGGATGCCGGCGCCCGTCTGCTCGGCTTCCGCGGACATGTTGAGCATGTACGAAAGTCCGTAGGTCAGCCGCACATAAGCGTGGCCGGGCGCGAGAAACATCGAGCCGTTATGGGGACGGCGGCCCATAAACGCATGGCTGGTCGAATCGCCGACCGGATATGCCTCGGTCTCGACGACCCGGCCACTGATGCGCCCTTCAGGCAGATCGTGCACGAGGTATTTGCCGATCATGAAACGCGCCAGTTCGATCGTATCGACCGGCAAATCGTCACGATGCAATGGCAGGATGGGAAGTCGCTGATTTCGCATGCGGTCGGCCCTGATTCTGGAAGCGCACTACGCGAGACGTGAAGAATGGCACGGAGGAACGCGGCAAAGCCCGGACAAAACGCGCAACTAGCGCGGAACAAATGCGGAACAAGTGCGGAACAAACGGGCAACAAGCGCGCAACCTCTGCGTCCCGCCGGCCGTCAACTGATCAGTTTCGCATCAGACGATACCGCGAGACAGCGCCATCAACCTGCCTCGATCGGCCGATTCGTTGTACCAAAACCTCACTTCCGTGCCACGTTGCATCAACATGGCACCAATTGAGGTATCGTGTGCTTCGGCCTGCAGCACGGCCTTGCGACGCATGAACGAATTCGCACGGCTGGCCGTATCCGTTCCATTCAGTACTGATCCGATGTATTCGTAGGTGCAGCACACCGTCCCCATCCGGGGAATTAGTCCTTAAGACAACAGGAGAAAATTGAATGAAAGCATTCCCGGCAATCAAGATGATCGGCGGCGCGCTGATCGTTCTGGCGTCCATCAATGCCTACGCACAAGATGCTGCCAGCCCGGCCGAAGCGATGGCGCCGAGCGCCAAGCAGGTTACCAAGGAGGCTCATGCAGCGGACCGCGCTCTGTCGAAAAAGGTCCGCAGCGCGCTGGCGAAGACGAAGGGCGTGAGTGTGGCGCACATCACGGTGCGCGCGCACAGCGGTGACGTGACGCTGGCCGGCTCGGTGCCTGAGCAGTCGCAGATCGACGCCGCGACGCAAGCTGCGCAAGGCGTGGCTGGCGTGAAGTCGGTCAAGAACGCGCTGACGATTCGTGCAGAGGGCGGCCAGTAACCTAGGTAGATCGGCTGTAGAGAAACATGCGGGCGCCCATGTCCGAACGAATGACATGAGCGCCCGCAGTCAGTTTGAACCGGTTTCCGGTTCGCCGCTGCGCATCGCGATCCATCCGGTACGTCCGCGCAGGCCACCGGAACCGCCCCACACTGCAACGCCCGAAGCGCGCCATCGCGTGCAACCGGTCCTGCAAGAAGGTCTTGCAAGCGGGTCTTACACGCAGGTCTCGCAAGAATAACCACCGCGATGCAAGTCGCAGCCCCCATCTTCAGCGTGCCGCGTCGCCCCATTGATCTGGCGCCGCGCCCGCTTCAAACTCGGGTGGCGTCCGTGTGCCCCAGTCGGCGAACAAGCATCAATAGGAAGCCCGAATGACCGCCCCCACGACCGTTCTGCCCCGCTGGACCCTGGCTGTGCCGTTCATCGCGTGGATCGTGCTCGGCGCCGCGTATGCGATGCCGGACAACGTACTGTTGCTCGTGCTGGTCGGCGTGGCGTTGTGTGCGGCCGTCTTCGCAGCGGTGCACCACGCGGAAGTGGTCGCGCATCGCATCGGCGAGCCGTTCGGCACGCTGGTGCTGGCGGTAGCTGTCACCGTGATCGAGGTGGCGTTGATCGTCTCGGTGATGCTGACCTCCGGCCCTGAAAAGGCCGGGCTGGCGCGCGACACGGTGTTCGCCGCGGTGATGATCGTGTGTAACGGGATCGTCGGCATTTGCGTGACGGTGGGCGGCATCCGGCATCTGGAGCAGGACTTTCAGAGCCGCGGCGCGGCGGCCGCGCTGGCGGTGCTCGCGTCGTTGTCGGTGCTGACGCTCGTCATGCCGAACTACACGATCACCAGTGTCGGGCCGATCCTGTCGCCTTCGCAACTGGCGTTCGCCGGGGTTTCGTCGCTGGTGCTGTATGGCGTGTTCGTATTCGTGCAGACCGTGCGCCATCGCGATTACTTCCTTGCCGACGTGCCCGACGAAGATGTCCATGCCGCGCCGCCGGGCGCCAGCCTCGCACTGCTAGCCAGCGTGTTGCTGCTGGTCTGCCTCGTCGCGGTGGTGCTGCTCGCGAAGGTGCTGTCGCCGGTCGTGGAAGTCGCGGTCCAGAAAGCGGGCGCGCCGCCGGCGGTGGTCGGTATCGTGATCGCCTCGCTGGTGCTGTTGCCCGAAGGGCTGGCCGCGGTGCGCGCGGCGCGCGCCGATCGCCTGCAGAACAGCCTGAATCTCGCGCTCGGTTCGGCGCTGGCCAGTATCGGCCTGACTATTCCGACCGTCGCCGGCGTGTTTCTCGCCACCGGTCAGCCGCTCGTGCTCGGCATCAACGGCAAGGAAACCGTGTTGCTCGCGCTCACGCTGGTGGTCGCCACGCTCACGCTCAGCACCGGACGCACGACGATTCTGCAAGGCGCGGTGCATCTGTCGCTGTTCGCAGCGTATCTGTTTCTGTCGTTCGCGCCGTGAGGTGGCGTGGCGTGGCGTGGCGTGACGTGACGTGGCGTGATGTGACGTGACGTGACGTGACGTGACGTGGCGTGGCGTGAGGCCATGCGCCCACTACGCTGCGCCGGCCTACTCTTGCCAATGCGCGGCGATCCAGTCGCGGAACAGATTCAGCTTCTGCTGATGCGCGACTGACTCCGGATAGACGAAGTAATAGCGCCAGCCAGTCTTGAGCACCGTATCGAACGGCCGCACCAGCCGCTTCGCCGCGACGTCCTCGTCGATCAGCGCGAGATCGCTGATGGCGACGCCGAAGCCTTGCAATGCGGCGTTGGTCGCCATGTCGAGCGTGTCGAAGCTCGGGCCGAGTTCGGCGTCGACCGCTCCAGCATTCGCCGCATCCAGCTCGGTCACCCTGGCGAGCCACGTCTTCCAGTCGCGATGATCGCGCGTCGGATGGAGCAGCGTGTGGCGCGCCAGATCGCTCACGTGAGCGAGCGGCTTGTCCTTCAGCAGATCGGGCGCGCAAACCGGCGTCAGACGCTCCTCGAACAACGGCACCGCCTGCACGTCCGCACCCGGTGACGATCCGTAGATGATCGCCGCGTCGAACGGCTCGCTCTGGAAATCGACATCGTGTTGCCAGGTCGTGGTGATCTGCACATGCAGATCCGGGTATTCGCCCTGGAAGCGCATGATCTTCGGCAGCATCCAGCGCATCACGCAGGTCGGCACTTTCAGCGCGAGGTCGGTGCGCTGCCGCGTGAGCCGCAGCGAAATCTCCTCGATGCGCGCGAAGCTCTCCTTGACGGCCGGCAGCAGCATTTCGCCTTCGGCGGTCAGCGTCAAACCTTTCGCGTGACGCTTGAAGAGCGGGAACTTGTAGTAGTCCTCGAGCGCGATGATCTGCCGGCTGACCGCGCCTTGCGTCAGGCACAGATGGTCGGCGGCGCGCGTGAAGCTGCGATGGCGCGCGACGGTTTCGAAAATCTGCAGCGCGTTGAGCGGCGGAAGACGTCGCATCGGGTTATCCAGAATCAGAAAAAATCATTGCGCGGACGGCCCGGCGAAGATCGCCGGACACGCCCGTGAAGCCCACAGGATACGCGATCCGAATTGGCCGCACGAGATGCCTGCGGGCCGCCGCGCATGCATCCGGCTCATGCGGTCGTCCGGCGAGCGGGCGGCGCGCCGCGGCCCGCACCCCGGCGGCGCGCAACGCCGGCGCGAACGCACCAGAACCGAGCTTTGCTCATACCTGGGCGTGGACCACGACGCCCCGACGATGCCTGGACGTTAACCCGCATGCGCCACTGCCCCGGCGTTCCCGACAGTTGGCCGCGATCCGCCACGAACGCTCGCGCGAGAGCCCGAGCATGAGCTTACGTCATGCCGCCCATGCGGATATTTCGTTTGGCGCTGGATTTTGGCAAACCTACAGTGCATCCACACACGAGGCATCCGGCAATCGACGTGTGGCGGGCGGTGGGCAAACGCGCAACGCAGATCGGCGATGCGGCGACAGCGGTCACGGCGAATATCACGAGGCAACAGGCGTTCAACACAAGGAGACCGCCATGCAAGAGATCAAACGCGGTAGAAGGCAGGCCATCAAGACGATCGGTGCGGCGCTCGCGGCATCCACGTTGCCGATGCCGTTCATCAACCTGAGAGCGGCGGAACAGAACTTCAGCGGCAAGACCTTGCGTTTGCTGACCTGGTCGGACGATACCGGCGCGGCCGCGCTACGCAATATCGCCGCCACCTTCACGGCGAAGACCGGCGCGAAGGTGATCGCCGATCGCGCCGACGGCACCTCCGGCATGGTCGCCAAGGTCAAGGCCGCGGGCGAGCGCCCCACGTACGACGTCATCACGCTGGCCGGCGTCGGCGCGGCGGGCCTCGGCGACGCCGGCCTGCTGATGAAGCCCGATCTCGACAGGCTGCCGAACCTGAAGGAAGTCGCGCCGCAGTATCGCACCGGCGCGAACGGCTTCGGCATCGGCTATCTGTTGTGGTCGGACGGCTTGATCTACAACACGGCGACGGTCAAAAGCGCACCGACCTCGTATGAAGCACTGTGGGATCCGAAGTACGCCGGCCGCGTGTTCCTGCCGCCGCCCGAATGGGCCGAAGCGGTCGACCTCGCGATCATCGCCGCGAAGATGAACGGCGGCTCGCAACAGAACATCGAGCCGGGCTTCAAAAAGCTGATGCAACTGAAAGACCACGTGATGACGCTCGGCGAGAATCCGAACCAGGTGGCCGATCTGTTCCGCACCGGTTCGCTCGATATCGGCGGCATCTATTCGCCGGCGTTCTTCCCCGATCAGATCCGCAAGCCCGAGTACAAGATGGGCGTGACCTACGGCATGAAGGAAGGCTTCGCCACGCAATTGATGTTCACGGTGATCCCCAAGTCGCATCCGGGCGACAGCGATCTGATCCACGCCTTCATCAATCACTCACTCGACGCGGGCGTGCAAGGCCGCATGGCCGCCGACGTGCTGAATGGCCCGGTCAATTCGAAAGCGACAATTCCCGCCGCGAGCCGCGCGTTCGTGCCGAGCCCACAGCAGATCGCCGAGAAAGCCGTGCTGCATGACGACAAGGCACTCGCGGCCGTGCAGCCGGCATGGATCAAGCGCTACACCGAAATCTTCGCGGCATGACGATGATGCTCGCGCGCTTTTCGCGGCGTGGCTCATCGGCGTCGGATGCGTCTGCGGATGCGGCTGCGGACGTGGCGTCGGATGCAGCGTCGGCTGCAGCGTCGGCTGCAACGTCGGCTGCAACGTCGGCTGCGGCGTTGGTACCGGGCTCCGGACCGACGCCCGGTGTAGCCTGTGGCGCATCGGACCAACGCGCGGCCACGGCCGGCGCGAAAGCGCGGCCGTGGTTGTTGCTCACGCCGATCCTGCTGTTTCTCGCCGTCCTCGGCGCGGCCGCGCTCGTCGTGCTGCGCATGAGCTTCGGCACGCAAGGCAACGAATGGCGTGGCTTCACGCTGCAAAACTATGCCGACCTGCTCGATGGCTACTTCATCAAGTCGTTGTGGCTCACGTTGAGACTCGCGTTTCAAAGCATGATCTGCGCGGTGCTGCTGGCGATTCCCGTCGCCTTGGCGATGGCGCGCACCCAGTCGCGGCTCGCGCGACGGCTGCTGCTCGCCGGCGTACTGCTGCCGCTGCTCGTCAATCTGCTGCTGCAAGGCTACGGCTGGCTGATCATTCTCGGGCCGGCCGGCTTGCTCAATCATGCGCTGCTCGCGAGCGGCCTCGTGCAGCGTCCGGTGATGTGGTTGTATCGCGAGCATGGCGTGCTGCTCGGACTGATCCAGACGGCGTTTCCGCTCGCCGTGCTGCCGCTGTCGAGTGCGTTGCGCGCGGTCTCGACCGCCTATGAAGAAGCCGCCGCGACGCTAGGCGCGACGCGCTGGCAAACGCTGCGTCACGTGCTGCTGCCGCTCGCGATGCCCGGCCTCGTATCCGGTGCGCTGCTGGTGTTCGCGTACAACGCGAGTGCGTTCGCCGTGCCGTTGCTGCTTGGCGGACGCCGCGTGCCGATGCTCGCCGTGCTGGTTCACGACCAGGTCGCGCCACTGCTCAACTGGCCGGCGGCTTCCGCATCGGGCGTCGTGCTGATGGTCGCCACACTCACGGTGATGGCGCTTTCGCAGCGGCTCGTGCGCCGTACCGAGCGACTCGCCGGAGGGCCTCACGCATGAGCACGCCACTTCGCACCCCGGGCCTGCCGCAAGGTCCAGGTCCAGGTCCAGGTTCAGGTCCAGGTTCAGGTCCAGGTCCAGGTTCAGGTCCAGGTTCAGGTCCAGGTTCAGGTCCAGGTTCAGGTCCAGCGCGTTCGCCACGTTCGTCACTCCTGCCGCGTCTATCGAGCACGATGCCCGGCCAGCTCGGCAAGGTCACCGCGCTCGCCGCCGCGATCGTGCTGTTCCTCGCCGCGCTGCCGATCCTCACGATGATCGCAATGTCGTTCAGCGCGGCCGACACGCTGGAATTTCCGCCGCACGCATACGGCCTGCACTGGTATCGCGCGGCGTGGCACAGCTTCGTGTCGCCGGACGCGAGCGACACGCTGTCGATGGGCGCCGCGCTGACCACGAGCCTCGTCGTCGCGCTCTCGACGATGCTGATCGCTACGCTCGTCTCGGTGCCCGCCGCCTATGCGCTCTCGCGCTACCGCTTTCGCGGCAAGCCCGTGGTCGAGCAGCTGGTCGCGTTGCCGCTCGTCTATCCGCTGGTGATGCTCGGCCTGTCCCTGTTGCTCGTGTTCAACGTGCTGCCGGTCGAACTCGGCGTAGGCCGCCTGATCATCGCGCACGTGATTCTGGCGCTGCCGTTCACGGTGAAGAACTGCGCGGCGTCGGTCGCGTCGATCGGCCCGGAGTTCGAGGAAGCCGCCTGTGTGATGGGCGCGAGCCCCGGCCGCGCGCTCGTCGACGTGGTCTTGCCGTTGATGCGCCCCGGCATTCTGGCCGGCATGCTGTTCGCGTTCATCGTGTCGTTCAACGAGTTCACGGTGACCTTCTTCCTGTACAGCATCGATACGATGACGCTGCCGGTGTGGCTGTACAGCCGCACGGTGTCATCGCTCGATCCGACCGTGTTCTGTTTCGCCGTCGTCATCGTGGCGATCGACTTCGCGCTGATCTGGCTGCTCGAAAAGCTGATCGGCGACGAAGGGGTCGCGCTTTGAGCGCGCCCACTGCACGCGCACTCACGACGACACATTGCTGGAGCATCCGATGACCCATCTAACGTTGCAGGCCGTAACCCGCCGCTTCGGCGCGATCCATGCCGTCGACAGCGTCGATCTGAACGTGCCCGACGGCAAGCTGGTCTGCTTTCTCGGCCCGTCCGGCTGCGGCAAGACCACGCTGCTGCGGATGATCGCCGGGCTCGAGACGCCGAGTTCGGGCAGCATCCACTTCGCCGGCCGCGACATCACGCGACTGCCCGCCAATCAGCGCGACTTCGGCATGGTGTTCCAGTCGCTCGCGCTGTTTCCGCACATGACGGTCGCACAGAACGTCGCCTATCCGCTGAAGCTGCGCAAGGTTGCGAAGGACCAGCAGACGCGCCGCGTCGCCGAACTGCTGGAGCTGATCCAGCTGCCGCACATGGCGAACCGGCCGGTCACGCAGCTATCGGGCGGCCAGCGCCAGCGTGTCGCGATCGCGCGTGCGATCGCATCGCAGCCGCAACTGCTCCTGCTCGACGAACCGCTGTCCGCGCTCGACGCCAAGCTGCGCGAAGCGATGCAGGTGGAAATCCGCCTGCTGCAGCAACGCCTCGGCATCACGACGATCATGGTCACGCACGACCAGCGCGAAGCGATGACGATGGCCGATGAAATCGTCGTGATGGAGAAAGGACGCATCGCCCAGGTCGGCAAGCCGCTCGATATCTATCGCGATCCGGTCAGCGAGTTCGTCGCCGACTTCATCGGGCTCGGCAATATCCTGCCGGTCACCTGCGATGGCGCTGGCGGCGTGAATCTGCCGGGCGGCCGGCGCATCGCCGTCGCGCAGAGTGCGCGCGTGCCGGAACTCAGTACCGACATCCGCTTGCTGATCCGGCCGGAAGACATCTGCGTGAAGGCGGCGTCCGATACCGCCGGCCCGAACCAGCTGGCCGGCACGGTCACGTTTATTCGCGACGTCGGCGCGTCGCTCGAAGCCACCATCGATTGCACGGGCTTCACGCTGACCGCCGCGACCACGCCGCGCGAAACGCCCGGGCTCATGCCCGGCATGCCGGTGCTGGCGGAATTGCCGCCGCACGCATGCAAGCTGATCGCCGCACGCGCCGCGCACTGAACCACGCATTGAACCACGCACTGAACCGCCCATTGGACCGCGCACTGAACCACGCATTGAACCACTCGCACTGAAGCCGCTTATCGCAACCCATTCCAATACCGACGTTTTCGACAGAGGACCCATCATGAATCAGCGCCCCGCTACCCGCTCTTCCACTCGCCGCATGTTTGCCACGCTCGCCGCGACGCTCGCGTTCACCGGCCTCGGCGCGCTCTGCGCATTGCCGACGCCCGCCCATGCCGATGCGCTCGACAGCATCGCGAAGTCGGGCACGGTACGCATCGGCGTGTTCGAGGACTACCCGCCGTTCGGCTCGATCGGTCCGGACATGAAGCCGATGGGCTACGACATCGATGTCGCCAATCTGCTCGGCAAGGCGCTCAACGCCAAGGTCGAACTCGTGCCGGTTACGGGCGACAACCGCATGGCCTACCTCGCGGACCATAAGGCCGACATGCTGCTGTCCGTCGGCCAGACGCCGGAGCGCGAAAAGGTGATCGACTTCTCGCAGCCGTACGCGCCTTACTACCTCGCGGTGTTCGGCCCGAAATCGCTGCCCGTGAAAAACGCCGCCGACCTGGCCGGCAAGTCGATCTCGGTCGCGCGTGGCACGCTGGAAGATCTGAGCGTCACCAAGATCGCGCCGCCGAGCGCCAACATCAAACGTTTCGACGATCCGAACGGCGCAATTTCGGCGTTTCTTTCTGGTCAGGTACAGTTGATGGTAGTCGGCAACGACGTCGGTGCCACGATTCTCGCGCGTCATCCGGCCAACGATCCGGAGCAGAAGTTTTCGCTGTTCAGTTCGCCGGATCACGTCGGCCTGAACAAGAACGAACCGCGCCTGAAGCAGAAAGTCGACGAGACGATTGCCAAGGCTCGCACGGACGGCACGATGAACGCGATCTCGCAGAAGTGGCTGCGTGCGCCGCTGCCGGCCGACCTCTAAACCTTTTTTTGCGCGAATCGCCACGCGGGTCTCCAAAGGGGCTTGCTTCGGGGCGCCCCCAGGGGGACATCCCCGGGGCGCTCCTGCGAGGCTTCCAGTGGGGCGTTCGCGGCGGAGTCTGAACATACATGAGCGCCACACCATGACTTATGCGTTCGATTTCAGCGGCTTCGGCCTCTATGCGGGGATGCTGGCGCGCGGCGTCGCCGTGACCCTCGGGCTCACCGCCGTCTCCACCGTGCTTGGCGGGCTGGTCGGGATTGGCGGCGCGAGCATCGCGGTGGCCGGGCCGAAATGGGCGCGCTGGGTGGTGGCGAGTTACGTGGAGCTGATCCGCAATACGCCGTTCATCGTGCAGCTGTTTTTCGTGTTCTTCGGCTTGCCGAGCCTCGGCATCCATATCGACGAAATCCAGGCGGCGATTCTGGCGATGACCGTCAATCTCGGTGCATACGCGATCGAGATCGTGCGCGCCGGCATCGATTCGATTCCGCGCGGCCAGGTCCAGGCGGCGCACGCGCTCGGCCTGCACGGACGGCAGGTGTTTCGTTATGTCGTGCTGCCGCAGGCGCTCGCCAATGTGTTCCCCGCGCTGCTCAGCCAGGTGCTGATCGTGATGCTCGGCTCGGCGGTGGTGTCGCAGATCTCGGTGCCCGATCTGACCTATGCGGCCAACTTCATCCAGTCGCGCAACTTCCGCTCGTTCGAGAGCTACGTGATCATCACCGCGACCTATCTGCTGATGTCGATCGTATTGCGGCAGATCCTCAACCGGTTCGGACGCCGCCTGTTCGCGGGCCGGCTCGCACGCGGCGCCGACAGCGCGCCGTCCCGCTGGCGCACCCGCCTCACGTGGCGCGGCGCCCGCACCCTGCCGACGGAGCGTTGATCATGGTCGAATTCACGCTGTGGGACATCGCCCGCAATCTGTTGCTTGCCGCGCGCTGGACGGTGCTGCTGTCGTTGATCGCGTTCGTCGGCGGCGGCCTGGTCGGCCTGTTGCTGCTCGCGATGCGCGTCTCGCCGATCGCGTGGCTGCGCCGCATCGTCGTCCTGTATGTGGAAGTGTTTCAGGGCACGCCGCTGCTGATGCAGCTGTTTCTCGCGTTCTTCGGTCTGCCTTTGCTTGGCGTCGACGTATCGCCGTGGGTCGCGGCCACCGTCACGTTGACGCTTTATACCAGCGCATATCTGGTCGATATCTGGCGCGGTTGCGTGGAAGCCGTGCCGCGCGGCCAGTGGGCCGCGGGCGCGAGTCTCGGCATGACGTTCAGCCAGCAGTTGCGCTATATCGTGTGGCCGCAGGCGTTGAAGATCGGCGTCGCGCCAACGGTCGGTTTTCTCGTGCAGGTGGTGAAAAGCACCGCGCTCGCGTCGATCATCGGCTTCACCGAATTGACCAAGACCGGCACCATGATCACCAACGCCGCGTTCCGCCCGTTTCCGATCTACGGCATGGTCGCGATGATTTACTTCGCGATGTGCTTCCCGTTGACGTGGTATGCGCGCGTGCTCGAAAAGCGCCAGAAGATCGGGCAGCATCGTTGACGCCTAGCGAGCCGCTTGCGTCGACTTGCGCAGTTTCGCCACCTCGGCCGCAGTCACCGCTGGCGCACCGTTGTTCCAGCCGGCCCGCATGAAGCTGAGCACGTCGGCGATCTGCTGGTCATCGAGCACCGGCGCGAACCTGGGCATCGGAAACGCCGCCGGAACACCGCCGATCACCAGCTCGCCAGTGCCGTTCAAGGTGACGTTGATCAACGACGACGGGTCCTTCTCCAGCACGTTCGGATTGCCAGCCAACGGCGCCAGCATCGGCGCGAAGCCGCGTCCGTCGACGCCATGACAGTGCATGCAATACGCCGTATAGACACGCGCGCCGGCATCGCTCGCGGGACGGTTCAACGACACTCTGGTCGCTTGCGCGATCGTACGTGTAAGGCGGCGCACCGCTGCCGCCCGCCGGCGGCAATGACTTCAGATACGTCGTCATCGCCGCGACGTCGGCGTCGGTCATGGCTTGCGTGCTGTTGTTGATGACGCTGGTCATCGAACCGAATGACGACGCGTGCCGATTCGCGCCGGTCTTCAGGAACATCTGCAAATCATGATCGTTCCAGCGACCCAGCCCGACGTTGTGCTCGCCCGTCAGGTTCGCCGCGAACCAGCCGTCGAGCGCGGCGCCGGTCAGGAACGCACTGCCGCTCTCATCGAGCGCCTGCTCCTGGAACGCGATGCCGCGCGGCGTATGACACGAACCGCAGTGCCCGAGCCCCTGAACGAGGTAGGCGCCGCGATTCCATGCGCCATCCTTGCCCGGCTTGTCCTGATAGGCGCCCTTCTGCAGAAACGCGATGTTCCAGAGCTTCAGCGGCCAGCGCATGTTCAACGGCCATCCGATGTCCGGCTCGCGGTTCGCTTGCCGCACCGGCGCCACGTCACTCATGAAGAACGCGTATAGCGCCTTCATGTCGTCGTCGTTGACCTTCGCGTAGGACGGATACGGCATCGCCGGGTACAGGTTGTGGCCATCTTTCGCGACGCCCTCGCGCATCGCCCGGGCAAAGTCCTCTTCCGTATAGTTGCCGATGCCGGTCTGCGGGTCGGGCGTGATGTTGGTGGTGTAGATCTGGCCCATCGGCGTGCTCATCGGCAGGCCGCCCGCGAACGGCTTGCCTTTCGACGCGGTATGACAGGCGACGCAATCGCCGAGCTTCGCCAGATAGGCACCGCGTTGCACCGGCGCCGGGTCCATCTGCGCAGCGGCCGCATGAACCGGCGCCTGTGCGAAGAACGGCAGCGCTATGCATAACGCTGCGCCGAAACCCTTCAGTGTGTTTTTCATGACCGGGCTCCCGTCAGGCGGTTTGCAATTGGCGGCCGACCGGCAATTGCCGCAGCCGCTTGCCGGTGGCCGCGTAAATCGCGTTGGTCAAAGCGGGCGCGAGCGCCGCCGTGCCAGGTTCGCCGATCCCGCCTGGCGCCTCGCTGCTCTTCACGAGATGCACGTCGATCGGCGGCGTCTGATCGATGCGCAGCATCCTGTAGTCCGTGAAATTGTTCTGCTCGACGCGGCCGTCCTTGATCGTGATCTCGCCATACAGCGCCGCCGTGATGCCGAAAATGATGCCGCCCTGCACCTGCGCTTCGATCGTGTTCGGATTGACCGCCATGCCGCAATCGACCGCGCACACGACCCGCTTGACCGCGACCTCGCCCTGGTCGACCGCGACATCGACGACGATCGCAAAGAAGCTGCCGAACGCGTGCATCACCGACACGCCCCGCCCTTGCCTTTTCGGCAACGCACTGCCCCAACCCGCCGCCTGCGCGGCTTCGTTGAGCACATTGAGCGCGCGTGGTGTTTTGCCCAGCAAGTCCTGACGGTATTTGACCGGATCGATCTTCGCCTGCGCGGCGAGTTCGTCGATGAAGCTCTCCACCACGAAGGTGCCGCGCGTCGGCCCCACGCCGCGCCAGAACGCGGTGGGTATCGCGTGCGGTTCCTGGCGCACATAGTCGATCAGCTGGTTCGGAAAGTCGTAAGGCAGGTCCGCGGCGACTTCCACGGCGTCGGGGTCGAGGCCGTTCCTGAACGCGGGCGGCGCGAAACGCGCGAGGATCGACGAACCGACGATCCGATGCTGCCACGCGATCGGCTTGCCGTTCGCGTCGAGCCCGGCCGAAATTTTGTCGTAGTAGTACGGCCGGTACATGTCGTGCTGAATATCTTCTTCGCGCGTCCACAGCACCTTCACCGGCGTCGATACCTGCTTGCCGATCTTGACCGCCTGCGTGACCATGTCGAACTCGAGCCGCCGGCCGAAGCCGCCGCCGATCAGATGGTTGTGCACGACGATCTTGTCCGCGGGCAGCCCGGTGACCGCCACCGCGGCGTCCACCACCCGCGTCGGCACTTGCGAGCCGAGCCAGATTTCGCAGCCGTCGGCGCGCACGTGCACCGTGCAATTGACGGGCTCCATCGTCGCGTGTGCGAGGAACGGCTGCTGATACACCGCGTCGACGCGCGACTTCGCATTTGAAAATGCCTTGCCGACATCGCCGTCTTTACGCGCAACCGCGCCGTTGCGCTGTGAAGCATGGGCGAGATCGTCGACGATCTGCTTCATCGAAAGGTTCGCGCCCGCGCCTTCGTTCCACTTGATATCGAGCGCTTGCACGCCACGCTTTGCGGCCCACGTATGCTCGCCGATCACCGCGACCGCGTTGTCGAGCTTGACGACCTGGCGCACGCCGGGAATCTTCTTCGCGTTGGTATCGTCGACGCTCGCCAGCGTCCCGCCGAACACCGGGCAGTTCGCGATCGCCGCGTAGACCATGCCGGGCACCCGCACGTCCAGCCCGAACAGCGCGGTGCCATCCACCTTCTCCGGCGAGTCGAGGCGCTTCACCGGCGTGCCGATCAGCCTGAAATCTTTCGCGTCTTTCAACGGCACGTTCTGCGGCGCGGGCAGCGTGGCCGCGGCCTGCGCAAGTTGACCATAGCCGATGCTGCGATTGCTGGCCGCGTGTATCACCTGCCCGGCCTGCGCGTGACAGCTCGCCGGATCGACCTGCCATTGCTGCGCGGCCGCGTTGATCAACAGGATGCGCGCGGTGGCGCCGGCGCGGCGCATTGGCTCCCACGCAAAGCGGATCGATGTCGATCCGCCGGTGAGTTGGCCGCCGAGCAGCGGGTCCTTGAAGAGCTTTTCGTTGGGCGGCGCGTGATCGACCGTGACCGCGTCGAGCGGCACTTCGAGTTCTTCGGCAATCAGCATCGGAATCGATGTATAAACGCCCTGGCCCATTTCGACCTTCGGAATCACCAGCGTGACCTTGCCCGCGGTGTCGATCTGGATGAACGCGTTCGGCGCGAACACGCCGCCTTGCGGCGCTTCGATCGCATCGCCGCCGATCACCGATTTGCCAGCCTTCTGATCCTGGCTCGCGGCCGGCATGCTGAAGCCGAGCAGCAGGCCGCCGCCAGCCGCCGCGCCCACCGTCACGCCGAACGTCAGAAAGGCGCGGCGCGAGACACCGCCTGCGCGACCTTTCGATGACTGCGCGCCGTTCTGTGCATCGAGCAATCCCTGGGACATGTCAAACCCCCTTCGCGGCTTGCTTGATCGCCGCGCGGATGCGGTTGTACGTCCCACAGCGGCAGATGTTGCCGGCCATCGCGGCGTCGATATCCGCGTCGGTGGGATTGGGGTTGCTCGTGAGCAGCGACGCCGCCGACATCACCTGTCCCGACTGACAGTAGCCGCATTGCACGACGTCCAGTTGACGCCATGCCTGCTGCACCTTCTGCCCCGCGGGCGTGGTGCCGACTGCTTCGATCGTCGTGATTTTCCTGTTGCCGACTGCCGCCGCCGGCAGCACGCACGAACGCACCGCGACGCCATCGAGATGCACGGTGCATGCACCGCATTGGGCGATGCCGCAACCGAACTTGGTGCCGGTCAGGCCGACGAGATCGCGTAAGACCCATAACAGGGGCATGTCGGGTGGCGCGTCGACGGTGTGGATCTGACCGTTGATATTGAACGTTGTCATGAGCGGCTCCGGGTGGGACTTATTGTTGGTGAGGCTGTTTAGACAGGGACATCGAACCAAAACTTGAAGACTTGCTGTTTTCATTCAGCAAACCGAACTAATATGCGGCGCGATTGGCTTACGGTTGCAACACGCGCCGGAACAGAACGGCAAATTGTAGCCATGGAAAAGGAAATTCGCTTTGTACGTGAACGCGGCCGGCCGGCGTGAGAGATCTTGCGGACGCCTCGCGCGAGGTTGAAACGGCAGTCGGATCATTGGGTTACCATCGACGCATCGGCGTATCGGCGTATCGGCGTATCGGCGTATCCGTGCATCGGCGCGAGGCGGCGCGCTTCGCGCGAATACGCGATGCCTTGTTCAATCAATGGCGGGCGAGTTTGTTAGCATGACCTGAATGTGTAAGCTGAAGACACAAGCGGCCGGATCGATCCGACTGTGTGACCCGGATACATGAGCCGATTGCCCGGCTCGATCCAGCCAGACTATCCGAAGGAGCAGCACGATGAACGACCAGCAATGCACTCAATTCCTCTCGGACATTCGCAGACCGCTACTGGCGCTGCATAAGGCCATACTCGATCACGAACGCGTCGTGTATGAAAAGGAATTCGGCCCGGTGACACCCGCGGCGTTTCTGCAAGTGCTCATCAACGGTTCCGGGTTTCGCTGGCTCACGCCGCTTTCAACGGTCATTGCAAGCGTCGATGAAATCCTCGACGACAAGGAAGCCGACGCCGCCGACCGGCTCGCCGCGGCCGAAGCCGTCACCGGTCTGTTCTCGCCCGATCTGCCGGACAATCTGTTTCTGCCGCGCTACCTGCCGTTGTTGCAGGCCGATCCGGCGATCCTGCATCACCATGGCGAAGTGTCGCAACTGCTGCGCGGGGCTCAGGCGAAGTAGGCTGGAGCGCGCCGGCTCGGTCGCCTGAGTCCGATCGGCATGGTGCGAGTGTTCTTGCACTTGCACTTGCACCTGCACCTGCACTCGCACTCGCACTCGCACTCGCACTCGCACGGCGAACGATACGCCGCACACACCGGGCGCAGCGACGCATCGCAACAGCGATCGCGCCGCCTGCTCCCGAATTTCCTCACCATTGAAACGTCGGCTGGCGACCACCGAAGTAGGGGCCGCCCGAATGCGGCACTCGCTCACGGCAGACGAATGACCCGGTGTTCCGGCTTCCGCCCACACAAAATCCCCTTGTTTCAGGCTCATTCATGCTCGATTCGTCAGCATGCGAGTTTCCGACGCCGCGAGCGAGTCATTCAAACGGTCCCGCATGTCGCCCGCCTGGCAAAATGCCTGGCTTTGCTGAATAAAACAAAGGTGAGCTTCTGCGGGAGACATGCAAAGCCACCTACGAAAAGCCGCCCAGCACGCCGCGCGTTCCCCTGCTAAGGTAAGCGCACTCTCTCGCGATGCTCACCGCTATGCAAAACTGGCCGCTCCCCGAAAGCTATACGTTCCGCGATCAAACCGTGCGCTATCACGTCACCGGCAATGGCCCGCCGCTGGTGCTGGTTCACGGCACACCGTTCTCATCGTATGTGTGGCATCGCATCGCCCCGCATCTGGCGCACACGCGCACGGTCTATTACTACGACCTGCTCGGCTACGGTCGCTCGACGCAATGCGATGGCCAGGACGTGTCGCTCGGCATACAGAATGTGTTGCTGGCGGAACTGCTCGCGCATTGGAAGCTGCGCAGTCCGGACGTCATCGCGCATGATTTCGGCGGTGCGACGTCGTTACGTGCGCATCTGCTCGATCAGTGCGAGTACCGCAGTCTCACGCTGATCGATCCGGTCGCGGTCGCACCGTGGGGTTCGCCGTTCGTGCAGCATGTGCGCCAATACAGCGATGCGTTCACCGGACTGCCACCATACATCCACGAAGCGGTAGTGAAGGCATATCTGCGCGGCGCGATCGCCCGCGCGATTCCGGACGAGGAACTCGCGCCTTACGTGATGCCGTGGCTCGGCGCCACCGGACAAGCCGCGTTCTACCGACAGATCGCGCAGATGGATCAGCGCTACACCGATGAAGTCGAGGCGCGTTACGCGCAGTTGCGCTGCCCGGTGCAGATTCTGTGGGGCGAACAGGACCAGTGGATCCCGCTCGAACGCGGTCGTCAACTGGCCCGCGCGATACCGGCGGCGCACTTTCAGGCCGTGCCGCGTGCCGGCCACCTGATGCAGGAAGACGCGCCGGAAGCAATTGTCGCCGCGGCGCTGCGGTGGTTCCGCGGTGATTCGCCGTCGTGACGCAATGGCTCGAACGACGGCGCGTGACTAGCCGCGCCCTTGTGGCAAATACGGCAGCGGATCGATCGGCTTGCCGTCGCGGCGCAACTCGAAGCCCACGGACACGCGCGAGTTGTTTTCGTCGCCCATCTCCGCGATCTGCTGGCCCTGCCGAACGATGTCGCCGGTTTTGACCAGCAGCTTGCGGTTGTGCGAGTAGGCGGTCAAAAAGTCCTTGTTGTGCTGGACGATGATCAGACTGCCATAGCTGTTCAAACCGGTGCCGGCATACATCACTCTACCGTCGGCCGCGGCGCGCACCGGATCGCCCGGCTTGCCGCCGATTTCGATGCCGCGCGTTTCGCCCGGCTGGAATGCTTCGACCACGCGGCCGCCTGCGGGCCAGGCCAGCGCTACGCCCTTCGCGTGCCGCTCGGTCTGCTGCGTGACTTCACGCGCCTGTTCGGCGGAAAGTGCCGGCGACGCGGATTGCGCCGAGGCCGCCCCTTGCTGTGTCGTTGTAGACGCTTGCTGCGTCGTTGTAGACGCTTGCTGCGCCGCCGACGCGGAATTTGCCGCCCTGGCGGCCGCCGCCGCATTGGCCGCATTGGCCGCCCTGGCGGCCGCCGCCGCATTGGCCGCATTGACTGCCCGCACCGTGTCGGGCGATGCGACATGCAGCACCTGCCCCAACTTCAAACGCGACGATGCCTTCAGGCCGTTCCACGACTGCAACTGTTTGACGCTGCAATGATGACGCTGCGCGATGCGTGCCAACGTATCGCCACGCTTGACGCGATAAACGAGCGGCGGTGACTTTTTGAGCGACGTGCCCCCGTCGGCGCCGGTCGTGGTCGGCGTAGCAGCCGAAGCGGCATTGGCGTCCTGTCCTGCCGCCGGATTCGTCGCCGCCGCGCCGGACGCAGCGGCCGAAGCCGACGCCACGTCGCTCTGCCCGCCTTGCGGCCCCAGGTTCGCGCAGCCGCTCACCGCTAGCGCAATCCACGCGCCGGCCAGACCGGCCATCATCGTTCTGTCGAAACGCTTTCCCATCTTGTTCGACTCCTGCTCTATTCTTGGGCGCGCCGGATGCCGCCCCGTCGCACGCGAGGTGCGCGGTCTTGCGTCACGCGGCCTGATTCGTGACACGGCGAGGCCGCCTCGCGCAGCGCTCGCGTTGTGTCCAGCGGGGCAATCCAGTCTCGCCAACTTCTCGCTGCTATCGGAACGCCGTGTGTCCAGCATTTCGAATAGCCGATCCACCGCGAAAAAATCGGATTGCCGATTAAAATTCCAGCCGAATTGTAAAGTGGGTTTTAATAAAATCGCCCCGCCCCACACACTCTGATACAAACATTACGCACCGTATTGCCGACGTCCGTTGCACCCGCAACGACCGCCCCGCGATGCGCGCCACGGCTGATGCGGCAAGGCCGTGATGGCGGTCGTCGAGGGTTGCCGGCGGCGGCTCACACACGCATGCGCGCAACCGCACCGCATCTGGGTCGCGCAGTGCGATTCGCAAAGCGACTCCCGAGGTCCGGGCTTCCGCGTGCGCAAACATCGCAAGGCTGCAACCGTTGCATCAGCGGGTTCGGCAATCGACGACGCCCGCGCGTTGGCGCGATAGCGCCTGCATTAACGGCAGCACGCCACGAAAACTTGAATCGCCACCCATCAAGGCGGCAAGCGCAGGAAAGAGTGCATCGGCGCGCGGCCGGACCGACGCCGGTCCGGTTCGACAACGCGAGGGCCAAGCGCGGGCGAGCTAGCTAGCTGTAGTACTGCCCTTCGTACTTCACGTAGCCCACCGGATGATGTGTGAAGTGCAGCACCGGCAAGACGGGATTGGTATTGTCCTCGGTCGGATAGGCGCTGGCTTCGGGGATATATTCGCCTTGCGCCTCGATCGGCTGGCCGGCCTGAAGGCCGGGGATTTCCTGCGGCAGTCCTTCGTTGTCGCCGAAACGCACGGCGACGAAAACGTCGGTGCCCACCAGGTTCTGCGTCCCGCCCTCGAACTTCAGCACCTTGTCGATGTGGATCACGAAGTGCTGGTGATTGGCGCCGTGGTGATTTTCCGGGCTGTCGAATACCTTGCTGATGGTGCCTTGCACGCAAGCGAGCGGTGCGCCCAGCGAATGAACGTAGCGATGATGCGGAAGGATCTGTGTCGCGCGATTGCTCATGAAGTCTCCGTGAAAGGAAGCAGCTGGTCTGCAGCGAACGTGACGCGCGCCGCCTGGCGGCGGCGCGATACCGTTTGAGCGAGCCATCGCACGCGAGTTCATTGCTTCGATCAATGCCCGCTGTCCAGATGCGCCATCTGCATGTCGTCGTAGCGCGTGCCGGCCACGGCATCGGGGGGAATCGCCGCTTCGATGCGCGCGAGGTCATCGGCGCTCGGCGTCAGGGCTTCAGCGGCAAGCGCATCGGTCAACTGCGCCGCGCCGCCCCGGTAACCTGGCGCGCGACCAAACGCAACCGCGTGCCGCCGTGAAGCGCCTAGAACTTATGCCGGATCGCCGCGCGCACGACGACCTGCCTGGACGTCGACGACGGCGACTGCGTGCCGGGTATGAACGCGTTGTCGAGAATCGAAAAGGTCGGGTCGCCGGTGATCTGCTGATATTCGCCTTGCAGATAGACGTCGGTGCGCTTGGACAGGTTGTAGTCCGCCATCAGGCCGAACGTGTGAATGCGCGGCTTCACGCCGCCGTTCGACGCATCGTAGGTTTCCATCGTGTACACGTACTGCATGCCGACGAACAGCATCGGCGAAATCTGGTATTTGCCGTTCACCTCGAAGTTCTGATACTTCAGCGAGTTCAGCAGCACGCCCGGCGGCACGAGCGGCGTATCGCCGAGATAGCCGTTGCCGGTCGGGGCCAGATAGTTCGAATTGGTATAGACGAAGCCGGCCATCGCCGGGCCGAACGTGTAGGTAATGCCGCCGCCGAACACGCGCATGCGGGCCGCGATGAACCCCGCGTCGTTCGCACTGATCGCGCCATTCGGGCCGCTGCCGGGATTGTTGGCCTGCAGATACGCCGCGGCCACCAGCAAGCCGCCGTAGGCGTATTGGCCGCCTATGCTGTACGCGCGATTGTTCGCGAACCCGGTGGCGTTGCTGAAGCTGTAGGCGCCGCCGAACTGGAAGCCGGAGATCGACGGGCTGGCGTACTTGACCGTGTTGTTCAGGCGAAAGGTGTTGTTGGTGTTGTCGTTGTCGAGCGGATGCGAGAACAGCAGACCGGCCCAACTGCCGTTGGCCGTGGTCGGCGCCAGATAGTCGACCAGCGAATCGTACTGCCGGCCGAACGTCAGGCTGCCGTAGTATTCCGAGCTCAAGCCGACGAACGCCTGACGGCCGAACATCCGGCCGCCCTGGTTGAGCCGCCCGGAACTCAGATCGAAACCATTTTCGAGCAGGAAGATCGCTTTCAGACCGCCGCCGAGTTCCTCGGCCCCTTTCAGGCCCCAGCGGCTGCCTTGCGCAAAACCGCTCGCCAGTTCATAGACATGTCCGCGGCCGACATTGTTGGTGTAGTTGATGCCTTCATCAAGCACGCCATACAGCGTGACACTGGTCTGTGCCTGGGCTGGCGCGGCGGATATGACAAACACGGCGGCAAGCACGGTGGCAAGCACGGCGGCGGACACAGCGGCAGAGACAGCCAGCGCGAACACTTGCTTGTTCATGAAGATCTCCCTGCACTCGAGTGACGGGGACAACTCGAGCCGCCACTTTCTTCTTGATTCCTTGCGCTTGCCGGCACGCCGACCGTGCTGCACTCGACCCGCTGCGCTTTAAAGAAATCCTCACACGCCATTGGCTGGCCGTCCATTGGGGGCGCGCGTCGATCTTTTGAAATGTTGCTAAATCTCCACTGCGTGAGATCACCTCTTTTTATGCGACGCGACTTCAGGTAAGCGCGTCACGCGTCGCCCGTGCGGCGCCCAGCGGCTGTCTGCCCCGCCGCCGCGTTGCCGGGCGCACAGCGCGTCAGTCATGGAAAGAAATATAATCGACACCTTTCGCCGGCGACGCAGCGGAACTCCGCGCCGCCCCAAGGGTCATTTTTCTGCCTCCTGACACCGTGCCTTGCGAGGCCGGTCGAATGCGGCGACGTGGGTCACGCGAGCGCCGCAGCACCCAATCCAATTTCTATAAAGCCTTGTGAGACGCCTGCCGCGCTGGATCAGCGCGCCGTCGCACGGGGCTGCTTTTTACGCAAACAATGCAACAGTCACCCTCCCGTCTGATCGAGCTGGACTTTTTTCGCGGACTGGTCCTGCTGATCATCGTCGTCGATCACATCGGCGGCAGTATCCTGTCGCGCGTCACGCTGCACGCCTATGCGTTGTGCGATGCCGCCGAAGTCTTCGTGTTCCTCGGCGGCTTCGCGACCGCCACCGCCTATGCCGCGCTCGCCGAACGGCGCAACGAGACGATCGCGCGCAGCCGCTTTCTGCGGCGCTCGCTGGAAATCTATCGCGCGTTCCTCGTCACCGCCGCACTGATGCTGCTCGTCAGCTTCGTGCTGAGCGCGTTCAGCATCGACGGGCCGAATCTCGCCACCACCGATCTCGACGATCTGATCGACACTCCGGTCGCCGCGCTGCGCGACATCCTGCTGCTGCGCCGCCAGCCCTATCTCGCCGCGGTGCTGCCGATGTACGCGTTCTTCGCGCTGCTGGTGCCGATGGTCCTGCCGCTCGCGCGCAGCAAACCGTGGCTGCTGCTGGCCGGCAGTGTCGCGCTGTGGGCCGGCGCACCGGCGATCGACGCGTATCTGCCCGCCGCGCCGGACATGCACTGGGATTTCAACCCGTTCGCGTGGCAACTGCTGTTCGTGCTGGGCGTGCTCGCGCGCTGCCAGCCGGTCTATCAGCGGATCAGCGCGCACCGTCTCGGCTGGGTCGTCAGCGTACTGGCGTTCGCCGTGGTGGCCAGCGCGGCTTACTACAAGCTCCTTGTCGAACACGAACCGCTCGCGAGCAGCCTCAAGCAGAACCTGTCCTATTTGCGAGCGGTCAACTTCCTCGCGATTGCGTGGCTCGTCGCGAATCTGATCGAGCTCGGCTGGGCGAGGAAGCTCGCGCAATGGCTGCCGTGGGTCGGCCTGATCGGGCGCAAAGGGCTGCTGTGCTTCATCGCTGGCGCCGTGATCTCGCTGGTGGTCGACTCGGTACTGTATGCGGCCACCGACGGCTATCTGAACTATCCGCTCGGCCTGCTCGCGGACGCGATCGCGGTCGGTGCGCTGTGCGCCGTCGCGCTCGGCGCAGAGCCGCTCAAGCGCTGGGTCGGACGCTTCGTGGGCACGCGCCTGCGGACCTGGCCTTGAGCTTTGGGCTTTGAGCTGGACGCTGAGCGCAACACGTGCGCTCACCACCGCAGTCTCAAATCCGACGCCGATGCTGATAGCATGACGACCGCGCGAACTCCGCGTCAGCTTTCTATCCCGACATGCGTCCACTCCGCCATCTCGCACTGGTTTTGCTCTTCGCCGCCGGCCTGCCGGCGTTCGCCAGCACCGTGATCAGCCGCAGCTTCCATTCGGATACGCTCGGCCGCGACTGGAGCTACACGATCTACCTGCCGAGCGGCTATCGCCCGGACGCAGCGCGCATTCCGGTGCTCTATCTCCTGCATGGCAACAACGGCGACGCCAACGACTGGCTCACCCAGGGCCGCCTGCAAAGCGCCGCCGACACGCTGATCGAGCGCAAGGAGATGCCGCCGGTCGCGATCGTGATGCCGCAAGGGGGCACGGACTGGTACGTCGATCGCAAGGAGAAGATGGAGAGCGCGTTCTTCGACGATCTGCTGCCCGAGATCGAAGCACGCTATGCGGTAGCGACGCAACGTGGCGCACGAATGGTCGGCGGCGTGTCGATGGGCGGCTTCGGCGCGTTGCGCTACGCGCTGACGCGACCGGAACTGTTCTGCGGCGTGCTGCTGCTGAGTCCGGCGATCTACCCGAACGAGCCGCCGCGCACGTCGGCCGCGCGCCGCGTCGGCGTGTTCGGCGACCGGCAGTTCGATGCGCGCATCTGGCATGAGCTCAACTATCCGGCGCAGTGGGATCACTACATGAGCCAGCCGTACCGTCTGCCGATATTCATCGGCTCGGGCGACGACGACCTCGCGATCCAGGCCGATGCGTCGTCGTTGTACACGCATCTGAGGCTGGCGGGCAATCCGGCGACGCTGCGCATCATCGACGGCGGCCACACCTGGGATGTCTGGAGCGCGCTGTTGCCCGCCGCGCTGAAATACACGCTCGGCTGCGTGAAGCCGCCGGCGCTGGAGCATCCGTCGAACCAGCGGCCGTGACGGCTTCGATCGACCGGCGAAACAGGCGCGAAGTGCGTGCGAAAGGCCTCGCGCAAAGCGCCTTGAAGGCACACCCTTAAAGGGCTCATGAGGGGCTCATGAGGGGCTCATGAGGGGCTCATGAGGGGCTCATGAGAGGCTTATGAGAGGCTTATGAGAGGCTTATGAGAGGCTTATGAGTGGCACGCGAGAGGCACGCGAGCCACGCCTGAAATACGCAAAAAAACCGCGCGCCTAACGCACCAGATCGGTCCACATGACCATCAGCACCGTCATCAGCGCGGGGCCGATGAAGATGCCCAGCAGGCCAAACGTCTGCGCCCCGCCGAGAATGCCGAACAGCACGAGCAGGAACGGCAGCCGCGTCGAGTTGCCGATCAGCACCGGCCGCACGAAATGCTCGGCGACAAAGACGACGATCGAGCCGAACACGGCCAATCCGATGGCCGCGACCACCGAGCCTTGCGTCAGCAGCCACAACGCCGCGAGGCCAAACACAATCGGCGCGCAGAACGGCAGCATCGCGGCAATCGCCGTGATGAACGCGAGCAACGCGACGTGCGGCAAGCCGGTCACGAAATAGCCGACGCCCAGCAGCGCGCCCTCCCCGAGTCCGACCACCACCAGCCCCGACACCGTGCCGCGCACCGCCGCGGCCATGCGTTGCACGAGCGCGGCGCCATCGTCGCCGAAGCCGCGCCGCGCCGCCTTGATCAGCGAACCGGACAGCCGGGGCCCCGCCTGGAAAACCACGAACAGCGTGATCAGCATGAATCCGAACACCATCACCGCATGCACCGCACGTGCGCCGAAATGGCGGCCAAGCGTCATGACCGTGGTGCTGTGCAGCCCTTTCATTGCGGCCGAATCGCGCAAAGGCTGGCCGAGATTGGCCTGCCACCACGCCGAAATCTGCTGCACGCCGAACGGCAGACGCTCGATGAAATCCGGCATCGCGATACCGGTTTCCTGCACGCCCTTGAACCAGTCGTTCAGGTCATGCGCTTCGCGCAGCGCCTGGGCGATGCCAATGCCGACCGGCAGCACCACCAGCAACGCGATGGCCAGTGTGAGCAGCGCGGCGATCAGCGTGGTGCGGCCGCTGAACCAGCGGTGGCCCTCGACCATGCGCAGCAGCGGCCACAGCGCGATCGCGAGCACGCCCGCCCATGCGACCACCACGATGAAATCGCGCACCACCCACAACGCCAGCAACACCAGCCCGATATACAGCACGAGCGACGCCGCCTTCTGCTTTTTCAGGCGTTCCGGCGTAGTCGGCTGGTCGGGAAGGGTATTGGGTGGGCGTGAAATCATGTGAACTCTTGTTTGTCGGGAGATGTGCGCGAGCCGACCGGAAATTCGCAAACCCGCTACACTTGCGCTCGCCAATCGACAGCCCACATCTTAAAGGAAGCGCCGGCGCCCTTTGCGGGGCGGCACTGTCGTCGCGCTGCGGACAACACAGCGTTGCAAAAATCCTCGCTATTAAAAATTCGCCTCATACCGGCCTCGAAGGCCAGTCATCTCGAGCGATCTTCACGATCAAGCGGCATTATTGCTATTTGAAGAACAGTGTTTCAACCCGGGCAGAATGGCTATCCGGTGCGCGCGGGACTACATTCCGCACAGCACAATACGGAGCCGATGACAATGACCTTAGAGTCCATCCCCCTTGACGGTACCAATGGCGTACGCATCGAAATTCTCGAGCGCTCCGACACGACGCTGGTGATCCGCTGGGTAGAGCCGGGGCGTTGTCATTACGGCGAGCAGCGCTGGCGCCGCCGGTCCGCGCATACGTCCGGCACTTGCGCCGTGTCGCGCCGCAAGATTCGCCGCGGCGACGCGGTGTTCAAGCCGGCGGAACGGCCGGCGCCGTCGAACGCGTCCGCGATGATCTGTGCGGAGATCCTTGGCGCGCTGGCAGAGGCGGCCTGACCGCCCAATAGCCCGATAGCCCGATAGCCCGATCGTCCGATCGCGCGGTCGACTTCAGTCTGTCGCTTCACGCTGCTCGAGTCCGCTCCCGCCCTGCTGCGGCCTTGAGTGGCATATTTGCCGGCATTGAGCGCATAGCGCCGCCAGACCCCGCCGACCTCTCGCCCGCCTCGCCCATCTCGCCCGTCTCGCCCCTCTCCCCCGCCTCCCACCCGCCTTTCGCACGACCCGCACCGCGCCACCGGCGTCGCGCCGCGGGTCGCCCCCCAGCAAGTCGCCCCAGCGGCTCGCCCCATCTGATTGCGGCCCTGCGCCACGTGCGTTAAGGTGGACTTCATTGCGTCAGGTCAGCCGTCGGCTCCACGCGCCGCGCTATCGTGACCCGCCTTTCCACCCACCGCGCCGCGCCCGTTGCGGCGCCGTTTGAGGGCCCACCATGGCAGAAGACACGCAGGCAACCCGAATGGCCACCGCGCCGTCGGCTCCACCCGTCGCACCGCAACAGTTCTCCGTCGACGTACTGGTCGAGAAATACGCCAAGGGCGGCGAGCAATCGGCCGACGACGTCTTCAAACGCGTCGCCCGCGGCGTCGCCCAGGCCGAACCGCCGGAACTGCGCGAATCGGTGGAGGCGCTGTTCGTCGACAATCTGCGCCACGGCGCGCTAGGCGCCGGCCGCATCATGAGCGCGGCGGGCACCGGCATTGGCGCCACGCTGATCAACTGCTTCGTGCAACCGGTCGGCGACGCGATCCAGGGCGTCGACGAACAAGGCCTGCCCGGCATCTACGTCGCGTTGCTGCAGGCCGCCGAAACCATGCGCCGCGGCGGTGGCGTCGGCTACAACTTCTCGGCGATCCGACCCAAGGGGGCGCGCGTTCACACCACCAGTTCGTCGGCATCGGGACCGTGCAGCTACATGGATGTGTTCGACGCCTCCTGCCGCACCGTCGAAAGCGCCGGCTCGCGGCGCGGCGCGCAGATGGCCGTGCTCGACTGCAATCACCCCGACCTGCTCGAATTCATCGAAGCCAAACATTCGAAGGGCCGCTGGAACAACTTCAACGTGTCGGTCGGCGTGACCGATGAGTTCATGTGCGCCGTCGAAGAAGACCAGCCCTGGCAACTGGTGCATCGCGCCGAGCCGTCGCCGGCACTGCGCGCGGCCGGCGACGTGCGGCAACGCGAGGACGGCCTGTGGGTCTACAGCGAGCGGCCGGCCCGCGCGATCTGGGAGCGCATCATGCGCTCCACGTATGACGTCGCCGAGCCCGGCATCGTGTTCATCTCGCGGATGAACGAGGACAACAATCTGCGCGCCGTCGAGACCATTCGGGCCACCAACCCGTGCGGCGAGCAACCGCTGCCCGCATATGGCTGCTGCAATCTCGGGCCGTTGAACCTCACGCGCTTCGTGGTGGACCCGTTCGTGCAGATGCAAGGCCGCCAGCCTTCGTTCGACTGGGACGGCCTCGCGCAACGCACGCGCACGCAGGTGCGCTTTCTCGACAACGTACTCGACGTCACGCTGTGGCCGCTGCCGCAGCAATACGACGAGTCGCGCGCCAAACGGCGCATCGGTGTGGGCTTCACCGGCCTCGGCGACACGCTGGTGATGCTCGGCCTGCGCTACAACTCGCAGGAAGGCCGCGACTTTGCGGTGCGCATCGCGCGACTGATGCGCGACGAGGCGTATCGCGCGTCGGTGGAACTGGCGAAGGAGCGCGGCGCGTTTGCGCTGTTCGACGCCGAGCGCTATCTGGAGCCCGGCACGTTCGCGTCGCGTCTGCCCGACGACATTCAGCAGGCGATCCGCCGCGACGGCATCCGCAACAGCCACCTGCTGTCGATCGCGCCCACCGGCACCGTGAGCCTGGCGTTCGCGGACAACGCGTCGAACGGTATCGAGCCGGCCTTCTCGTGGACCTACACGCGCATGAAGATGATGGCCGACGGCGGGCGCGAATTATTCGACGTGGAAGACTACGCGTACCGGCTCTATCGCGAGCTCGGCGGCGACATCGGCAAGCTGCCGGACTATTTCATCAGCGCGCTGCAAATGTCGGCGCGCGACCACCTCGACATGATGGCGGCCGTCCAGCCTTATGTGGACACGTCGATCTCGAAGACTGTGAACGTGCCGGCCGACTACCCGTTCGAGGCCTTCGAAAGCCTCTACTTCGATGCGTGGAAAAGCGGCCTGAAGGGTCTCGCCACCTATCGTCCGAACGAAACGCTCGGCGCCGTGCTCAGCGTGAGTCCGTCGCAAGCGGACGACGTGCTCGCCGAAAGCGACCTCGACCCGCTGCGTATCGCGATCGATCATCGGCCCAGAGGCGAATTGCCGGCGATCATCGAGAAGGTCGAATATCTGACGCAGGCCGGCAAGAAGTCGCTCTACGTGGCGGTGTCGTTCATCGAGGTGACCGGGCGTCTCGCAGGCGAGGACGTGACCATCGAACGGCCGATCGAATTCTTCATTCCCACCGGCCAGCGCGACGAATCGCAGCAATGGATCACGGCGACGATGCGCTCGCTGTCGCTTGCCGCCCGAGGCGGGTTCGTCGCGCGCAACCTGCAGGACATGCGCAAGGTCTCGTGGGATCGCGGACAGGTCCGGCTCGGCGAAGTGCAACGTCTCGACGGACATCGCTCGCCACGCTGGCACGATTCGGAAGTGGCCGCGCTCGCGTTTGCGATCCAGCAGATTCTGCATCGGCGTGGCTTCCTCGACGCCGAGGGCAATCAGGTTCCGTCGCGCATGCTCACGCGTTTGCCGCGCGGACAGATGAAGGCGGAGCTGGCGTTGTCGGCGGACTTCGGCATCCGTCCGCCTCCCGCTGATGCCGATGATGCCGCGTTGACGCAGACCGGCGGCATGCTGGGACTGCATACGATGCAAGGCCGCAAATGCGGGTCTTGCGGAGCGAATGCGGTGATCCGCAAGGACGGATGTGATTTCTGTACCGCGTGCGGTGAAGTTGGGGCGTGTGGGTAAATGCCAGCGAGCGGGCCGGCGGGCGCTTGTGTGAGTTGCCCGAACGAAAGCGCCGACTGCTGCATGCGAAGCGGTATAGCCGCGGCGACCGATGGCAGTCCGTGGCCGGAGGGCGCTGCAGTGCTGCGTCATCATGCGGGTGCCGTCATACCCAGCCGGGAGGGCGCGTGGCATAATCTCGCACCATCCCATTCGGCATGTCATTGCGTCCCGTATGCTGCGCCGTCGTTTCCGGAAGATCGGCAGTCTTCCAGGATTGCTCGCAATCCTGATGACGTCGCTCGCGCCGGCGATCTCGCAGGCATTGGCCGCGCAAGATCACGTCGACGCGCTTCTGACGAGCTACTGCACCGCTCAATCCAAGACCCTTGAGGATTCGCGCGGCCAGGCTTCACACGATTCGATCTCGCATCTGGAGGCATGCGGCTACTGCAGCCTGCTGTCCCATACTCCAGCACTTCCGACGGCTGAAGCAACATTCGTCGCAACCGTTCGCGTCATTCAGCACCGCGAGGCGACCCGCTTCGAGAGCCTGCGTCGCGCATTGCCGCTCACGGCAGCAAAGCCCAGAGCACCGCCTTTCGCATCCTGATTCATCGTCATAGTTCGTGATGGAGAAACCCGTCACGTAATCTGCATGCGCCGCGCAAACGGTGGCGCATGCATCATGAACGTCGTGAAGGATGATCATGCGCCTCCATTGCTGCTCGGTCCTGTGCCGCGCGCACGCCTGGCCGTGCCTGCCGCGCTCGTCTGCGCGCTCGTCTGCGCGCTCGCCTTTCCCGCCGCCGTCCACGCGCACGCGATCGCGGGCGATCGTGTGTTCCCGGCCACGATGGCCGTCGACGATCCGGGCGTCGGCGACGAGATGAATTTTCAGTTTGGCCATATCAAGAACACGAACGACGACGGCAACGACGTCAACGTCAACGTCAACGCCGCGTCATTCGAATGGGACAAGCTGATCACGTCAAACCTCGCGTTCAGCATCGGCAGCACGTATATCAATCAGAACGCGCCTGAGGGCGGATCGGCGAAGGGGTTCGACAACCTCGAGGTCGGCCTGAAATATCTGGCGTACGTCAATCCGAAACACGAGTTCATGGTATCGGTCGGCGTGAAGGCGTCGCTCGGCGGCACCGGCGCCCGGTCGGTCAGCGATTCCTTCTCGACGATCTCGCCGGCCGTGTTCTTCGGCAAGGGCTTCGGCGACCTGCCGGACGCACTCAGGTATCTGCGTCCGCTGGCGCTCACCGGCGCGGTTTCGCCGAACTACACGACGAATGCGTCCGCGCCGGATTCGCTGGACTGGGGCCTCACGCTTCAGTACAGCATTCCGTACCTGCAGTCGTCCGTGAAGGACCTCGGCCTCGGCCAGCCGTTCAGCAACCTCGTGCCGATCGTCGAGTTCCCGATGAACACTTGCACCAGTGGCCCCTGCTCGGGACAGACGACCGGCACGATCAACCCCGGTCTGCTCTGGCTGACCCGCTGGGGCCAGTTCGGCGTCGAGGCGCAGATACCCGTCAACCGCGCGTCGGGCCGCCACACGGGCGTACTCTTGCAAGCGCACCTGTATCTGGACGACATCTTCCCCAACTCTATCGGCAAGCCGCTCATTCACCCATGAAAACCATCCATTGCATTCGCGGCGCGTTAGCGGCGCTCGTATTCGTCATTGTGCAGGTCGCGCAAGCCCATGCGTTTCCGAAAGTGCAGCAGCCGGCAGCAGGCGCCACGCTCACGACCGCGCCGCACGCGGTGTCGATCGAGTTCGACGAGGCCCTCGAGCCTGCGTTCAGTTCGATCACCGTCGCCGACAGCCAGGGCAAGTCCGTGGCCGAAGGCAAATCGGCCGTCGATGCCGGCAACCACAAGTTGATGAAAGTCGCGCTGTCGCCGCTCGCGTCCGGCACGTACGTCGTCACGTGGGTCGCCGTCGCCAACGATGGGCATCGCACGCAAGGTCACTACGCTTTCACGGTGAAGTGATGTCCGCTGCCGCATGCGTGTGGGGACGGGCGCCGCATTGCGAACCGGCCGCATGACTCGCGCCCGACGCGGCGCGTCGACAGCATGGGGCGGCCTGATTTCGATCTGACTTCGATATGGCGGGTTCCTGCCTGGAATGACGCCGTCAGATCGGCGTCAACACCGGCTCGCCCGCAAAGTGCCGCGTCGCGTTGCGCAGGAAGTTGTCGACCGAGGCCGTGATCGCCTCCGGCGAGCGGCCGCCCACATGCGGCGTCAGTACCACGTTGCGCAGCGCGAGCAACGCCTCGGGCGGCTGCGGTTCGCCTTCATAGACATCGAGCGCCGCGCCGGCAATCGTCCCGGAGCAAAGCGCCCGCGCCAGCGCTGCGGTGTCCACCACGCTGCCGCGCGACACATTGACGACGAACCCTTGCGCACCCAGCGCCGCGAGCACCGTCTCACCGATCAGATGCCGCGTGCCTGCCCCACCCGGCGTCGTCACCACCAGAAAATCACACCACTGTGCGAGCCCTTGCATGCTGTCGAAATAACGCAACGGCGAGTCTTCACGCGGCTTGCGATTGTGATAGCCGATCTCCATGTCGAAGCCGGCGCCGCGACGCGCCACCTTCTCGCCGATATTGCCAAGCCCGACGATCCCCAGGCGCTTGTTCGACACGTTCGGCTGCAACGGCAACGCGTCGCGCCACACGCCTGCGCGCGTGGCCTGATCGAGTTGCGGCACGTCGCGCACGATCGCAAGCAGCAATGCGAACGCATGATCGGCCACGCAGTGGTCGTTGGTGCCCGCGCCGTTGGCGAGCGCGATAGCGCGCGAACGGGCGTGGTCGACGGCAAGGTTTTCGTAGCCGGCGCCTAGCGCGCTGATCAGTTCGAGCTGCGGCATCTGGTCGATTTCCGCGGCGCTCAGCCCGGTCGTGCCGTTGGTCAGCACGGTGCGGATCGTCGCGCCGTGCGCGGAAATCGCGGCGTCGCGCTGCGCGGCGTCGGGTGCATAGATGACGTCGAACGCCCCCTCGATGCGAGCGCGACTAGTATCGTCGAGGTGAATCAGAACCAGCAGGGATGGCTTCATGACGGCGTGGCGGTCGGCAGCGTAGCAAAAGGAAATCCGTGGCCGTCGAGTGTAACAAGGCTCAAAAAACTAGGCGCAAAAAGGCGCGCTGCCGGCGGCGAGCGTGTGCACCCGGCTGCCATGCAACCCGCGGCCCGAGACTGCCACGAGCGGACCCGCAGCGAGGCGCGGGCTCCTCGTCAGTGCAACCGCCACCGCAATCGACCGCGCGCTCAACCCGGCAGCTTCGCAGCCAGCACGTCCACCTTGTTGATGCTCGGCGGCGACGCCAGCAACTCGCCGGCCTTCGCCATCAATGCAGCCGCCACCTTGCCGTTCAGATGCGCGTCGCGGCCGGCTTCGTCGGGAAAGGCGTCGAAAATGCCGAAGCTGGACGGCCCCAGCTTCAAAGCGAACCACGCAGTGGTGGCCGGCTCCTGTTCGACGAGCGGCAAGCCGCCGAGCAGAAACGCCTCGACCTCCTGTTCCTTGCCGGGCTTGGCTTCGAGATGAACGTACAGCGCGAGTTTGACCATGACACGACTCCTGATATGAGGCGCAGACAGTGGAACCGCTTTGCGAGCCTTCACAAAGCGCGAGGAAACACGCGGGATCGTTTTGCTATCTGACGAGTATAGGCCGCGGCGCTAAAACGGCAGGCGCGGCCGGTAGCGCGACCGGTTTGGGCTGCCGTGGCATCCGGTGCCGCATGCATGCGGCCGGCGCGCGTCCGCTACAATTGCACGCCCTGGAGTCATCGGCCGCCCGTTGCGGCCTGGAAAGCAAATCATGTCGACAATTCCCGCCTGCCCCCAATGCTCGATGGACAACACTTACCCGGACGGTGAAAATTACGTGTGCCCGGATTGCGCGCACGAATGGCCGATCAACGCCCCCGCCTCCGCCGACGAGACCAGCGAGCGCGTGATCAAGGACGCCAACGGCAACCCGCTGGCCGACGGCGACGCCGTGGTGCTGATCAAGGATCTGAAGGTGAAAGGCTCGTCGATCACGCTGAAAATGGGCACCAAGGTGAAGAGCATTCGCCTCGTCGGCGGCGATCATGAAGTGGACTGCAAAATGGACGCTGGCAACTTCATGTTGAAGGCGGCGTATCTGAAGAAGGTCTGATCGAACGAGCCAAGCCCGGGGCAGCGCCAACGAGGAGCGACACCGATGTTTTCTCATCTATTTGTCGGCATCAACCAATTCGAGCGTGCTTTCGATTTTTATCAGCCGCTGATGGACACGCTGGGCCTGCAACTCAAGTTCCGCGAGGACGACCCGGGCTGGGCCGGCTGGATGGCGGCCAATGCGCCGCGTCCATTGTTCCTGATCGGCAAGCCCTACGACGGCCGCCCCGCCGCAGCCGGCAATGGCCAGATGATCGCCCTGCTCGCTGCCGACCGCGCGACGGTCGATCGGGCGCATGCCGCTGCGCTCGCTCACGGTGGCGCTTGCGAGGGTCCGCCAGGTTTGCGTCCGCAGTATCACGCGAACTATTACGGCGCCTACTTTCGCGACCCCGACGGCAACAAGCTATGCGTCGTTTGTCACAAGCCCGAAACCCCGGCAATGCCTGCCGTGGCGCAAGGCAGCGACTAGGCGAGCGCAAAGCGCAATTCGAAGCGCGTCCCGCATTTGTCGGCGCGGCTTCGAAATAATCAGCTATCCTGACGAGTTATTCGCGCAAATCGACCGGCTCGCGTTCGACGCACAACGCCGCATGCTCCGCACAGGACAGAAGCAGAATCTTCTCCGCGATATGGCTCAAGCGGTTCAGCTCATCGAGATTCGGTTCGTCACACCGCGCTTGCGATACGCCTACACCGCGGTCACGTAGCGCGCCACCGGCTTCGACACGCGTGGCGGCGGCGCGTCATACACCGTGCGCATGCGCTTGACCTCGTCGACCGGACTCAGGCCGAACAGCCGCTTGAACTCGCGGCTGAATTGCGACGCACTCTCGTAGCCGACGCGCGCCGCGGCCGCGCCCGCATTCAAGCCATCCTGCACCATCAGCAAACGTGCATGATGCAAGCGGGTGGTCTTTACATATTGCATCGGCGAGGTCGCCGTCACCGCTTTGAACTGCGCATGAAACACCGCGAGGCTCATGCCTGCCTCGGCGGCGAGCGTATCGACGTCGAGCTGCCCGTGATAGTCGGCATGGATGCGCCGCAGTGCTTTCGCGATCCGGCCGAAATGATTCTGGTGCGTAAGCGCCGCGCGAATCGCATCGCCCTGCTCGCCGGTCAACACGCGATAACAGATTTCTCGCACCACGCCGGGCGCGAGAATGCGCGCGTCGAGCGGCGACGCCAACGCTTCCATCAGACGCTGCACGGCATTGCTCAGCGCCGGGTCGAGCAGCGTCGAATAGATGCCGGCCGGTTCGTGCTGCGTGGCGCCCTGCGTTTCGTTGAGCGCCATCAGCAATTCGGCCACCATGGTCAGATCAACGCGCACGGAGATCGCGAGAAACGGCTCCTGCTCACTCGCCTCGGTCTCGCACTCGAACGGCAACGGCACCGACAATACCAGGTACTGCTGCGCATCGTACTGGAACACCTGATCGCCGAGATAGCGCGCTTGCGGCCCTGGCAGACGATCACGATGCTTGGCTCGTACATGACCGGCATGCGCGGCATCGGACTGTTTGCGCGCATCAGGCTGACGCCTTCCAGGTTCGTGCGGGTCATGCCGGAATTGGGTGCAAGCGCGTCGAACAGGTCGAGCAAGCGCTGCTGCGCGGGATCGATCGTGACGGATTCAGCGGCGTGGACGGACATGACGATATAGTGACAGGCAAGAGAATAATGCCTGAAATTTAGCACCAAACAGCCTATCGCGCTTCCCGCCAGGAGTTTTAGGCAAATCTTCAAGACATTCAGGTATTCCCGGAGAGTTGACCCGCTCCTATCATGGGAACCCTGCCGGATCACCTTTCCCACGCTGCGCCGAGCCAGTTGCCCCACGGGGTCGATTCAATTATCGATTCAGTTGCCGACCCGATTATCGATTCACTGCGTCGACGAATCCGTCAGCCACGGCCCGGCTCGATGATCCCGGTTCATGGCAGGGTTGGTCGCATCGGCAACACCGGTTGCCCATCGCAGACGCCTTGCACCATCACCCTCTTTGCTGGAGCTATCCATGAGCACGACTTATGCCTATGCAGCGACCGCCGCAACCGCGCCGCTCGCCCCGTTCGAAATCCAGCGTCGCGAACTGCGCGCTCATGACGTGCAGATGGAAGTCCTGTTTTGCGGCGTGTGTCATTCCGATTTGCATCAGGCCCGCAATGAATGGAAGAACACGGTGTTTCCGGTGGTGCCGGGCCACGAGATCGTCGGCCGCGTGAGCGCGGTGGGTCCGGACGTGACGAAGTACAAGGCTGGCGATCTGGTTGGTGTCGGCTGCCTGGTCGATTCGTGCCGCACGTGCGCGAGTTGCGAGGAAGGTCTCGAGCAGTATTGCGAAAACGGTTTTGTCGGCACGTATAACGGTGTTGACCGTGTCGACGGTCAGATCACGTATGGCGGCTATTCCACGCAACTCGTCGTGGACGAGGCATTCACGCTGCGCATACCGGACCATCTCGACCCGGCCGGCGCCGCGCCATTGCTGTGCGCGGGCATCACGACGTATTCGCCGCTACGCACGTGGGGTGCTGGCCCCGGCAAGAAGGTCGGGATCGTTGGCCTCGGTGGCCTCGGCCACATGGGGGTGAAGCTTGCGCGCGCGATGGGGGCGCATGTCGTGCTGTTCACCACGTCGCCGTCGAAGATCGAAGACGCGAAGCGGCTTGGCGCGCACGAGGTGGTGATTTCGAAGCATCCGCAAGAGCTGGAAGCGCATCTGAACAGCTTCGATTTCATTCTGAATACCGTTGCCGCGCAGCACGATCTGAATCCGTTTCTTAGTCTGCTCAAGCGCGATGGCACGATGACGCTGGTCGGCGCGCCGGAGCACGATCATCCGTCGCCGCAGGTATTCAATCTGATCATGAAGCGTCGCCGCCTGGCGGGGTCGCTGATTGGCGGGATTGCGGAGACGCAGGAAATGCTGGATTTCTGCGGCGAACATGGGATTACTTCTGATATTGAGGTTATTCCGATGCAGGGGATTAATGTTGCTTATGAGCGGATGCTCAAGAGTGATGTGAAGTATCGGTTTGTGGTTGATATGGATTCCTTAAGGAAGTAGTGGTTTTTTTGCCCGCGCAGCGGCTTTTTTTTGCGCCTGCGGCGCGGGCTTTTGATTGGATATGGTTTTGCTGGCCGTGGGGATTCCTTCTTCTGCGGTGTTGTTGGTTTTTGTTTGTTGCTCTCTTTTTGCCTCGCTCTGTGGCTTTTTTGGTTGTGTGCCTTGTGGTGTGGGCCTTTTCTTGAGTTGCTTGTGGTGTTGGTCTTTCTTTGGGTTGTTTTGTGGTGTGGGCCTTTCCTTGATTTGCTTGTGGTCTGTCTCTTATACACATCTGAC
>NZ_CYGX02000176.1 GCF_900019265.1 Paraburkholderia ribeironis | reverse complement strand
AAAACCTGCAATCAGTAGGCAGCTCACACGGGCCGTTTGCCATCACCTAAACTGTTGTTGAATGGCAATGCGACCACGCTGGCGCAGTGCTGCCAACTATTACCGCAAAAAGCCGTCACTTTCTCGCCATAACTTGGCTTTAAGGATCGCTCCTTTGACGGCTGTGCGGCCATGCGAGGATCGAACATGTACCCGCTTGAGCGCTCATACGGCCAGGAGGCCTTCTACGCCTGGGACGAGAACAAGCCACCCGACCTGAGCGACAAACAAACCAGCCCAGATTACGCTAACGCGCATACCTGGTCAGTTAGCTCATTTCAACAGCTAGTTGAAGCAGTCGCCTTCCTCGGTTCTATGAACAAGCGTCTCGCCTTATTCTACAGAGGGCAGAGTCGTGACGTGGCCCCATTACCCGCGCTCTTCAGAAATTCATGGTGCGCCTTTGATACCGATAAACACTTCGAAATAAATTCCACGATATGCAAGAAATATTGGGACGCCCTCTTCGATATAGGACGACGTGTTTTCGAAATTTGCAATGAACCTCAGCTTGGCTTGCCGCGATGGCGAGGACTCAAAGGTATTCGCGAAGTGCAGTGGGCGGTTGTTCAACATTACGGCATCTGGCCCACGCCCTTGCTCGATCTAACTAGCAATCTTCGTGTTGCCGCTAGCTTTGCGATGAGCTTTGCCTCAGCAACCCGCTCAAACCCCAAGACGGGCTATCTTTATGTCTCAGGGATGCCATATTCGACTGGATCGATCTCCTATGACATCGACCAGCAGGTCGTTCTGGCAAGGCTGCAGAGTGCGTGTCCGCCCATTGCCAAGCGCCCGCACTATCAGGACGGATTTCTCGTTGGACGATTCCCGCTTTATGAACCGGACCACGAAGCTGCCCAAAACTCGTCGCTGATACGGCGACTCGTAGCCAAGTTCCAACTACACGACTCAGGGGAATTCTGGAACGTTGATTTCCCACCCATCAGCTTAGCCGCTTTGCTCCCCTCCCAGGATCCGTTACGCGAACGGCTTCTCGATGAATTTGGTGCTACCGGCAGCTATTCAGTCTACCGCCTTGCGCAATCGTTTTGCGATGCTGACGCCGGCTAACTGAGGGGGGGCCGGTGTGAATGTGGGATTGCGCATATAGCACCCTCGCTTTAATGATTCGATGTCCTAGGTCCTGTTCACATTCTCACCAGCGGCCCAAAGGCGCAGGCAAGCACCGCGAAGGCGAAATAGTTGCCGGCGAGCTTGTCGTAACGAGTGGAGACGCGACGAAAATGTTTGATGCGATTGAAGAAGCGTTCGACGATGTTCCGAGTTCGATACAGCGCGCGGCTGTACCGATGCTTGGTCTTTCGATTCGAGCGCGGCGGGATAACGGCCTTCGCACGCGTCGCGCGGATGGTGTTCACGAAGGCATCCGAGTCGTAGCCTTTGTGAGCAATCACAGCACCCGTGCGCAGATGCTCGACCAATTCGTGCGCACACGAAATGTCCGAGACCTGTCCTTCGGTGACGATCATTCGCAGAGGCCGCCCGGCTTCGTCGACGGCCAGATGCAGCTTGGTCGTCAGTCCCCCGCGCGAGCGGCCGAGCGCTTGCGGGCCGCTTTTTTTCGAGCGCCTGCCGAATGCTGGTGCGCCCGCACGATGGTCGAGTCGATCAGCACACGCTTGATCTCCGTCTCGTCGGACACGGCGTGCGCCACGCGTTCCCACACGCCTTTGCGACGCCACCGAGAGAAGCGCATGTACACCGTATGCCATCGGCCGAACTCTTTCGGCAAATCGCGCCAGGGGCATCCGGTCCGGCCGATCCAGAGGACAGCTTCGACAAACCAACGATTGTCGGTCGCCGTGCGCCCTGGATCGCCTTCCTTGCCCGGCAAGACGGATTCGATTCGTGCCCATACTTCATCGCTCAATAACGTTCGAATCATCTTGGCCTGCTCGCGCAAAAGACAAGATGTAAACACATTTCATCGAATGTAAACAGACCCTTCTATGAGCAAGAAT
>NZ_CYGX02000177.1 GCF_900019265.1 Paraburkholderia ribeironis | reverse complement strand
CGCGAGCGGTTTAGTCCTGCGACCCCAAGCCGACGTCCGCGCTTGCCGGTCGTGAGCGTCACGAAGATGCCACGAAACGGACAAACGTCGAAACGTTCCGTATAGTTACAAGGCTACGACACTAAACACAACCGTTATCGCTAGAGCAATGATATGTCGGCTTCAATAAAAGATCAGTTGTACGGGGTCCGCAAGAAGGTTAAGCACGCGTCTAAGCGCCTTATTAAAATTCCGTCTGAATTCACGTTCAATCGCGGCGGGGTTAAATATTTCGACCAGGTACTTTCCGTTCTTGATTGGACAATAAAAGACGTTCAGGTCGAAATTGATTTTACTGAGTGCGATAGCGCAAATTACCAAGCAGTTTCTTTGCTTGTACTTTATTGCTGGAAGCTCAAGCAACGGGGCTGCTCAATATCATTCAAGTTAGACCACAACGGCGAGCAAAATGGAAGCCGCGTCTGGCATATGATGGGTGCCCATGGTTTGTTTGCGGTGACTACTGACGCTAAAGTCAACTTCAAAAGCAATGAACATAAGCCTTTATTCGCCATCAGGAATTTCGATGATTTCAAATCTGCTTTGGCGACTGCAGATGAGTTCACGTCGAGTTTCGGTGTTGAATATCAAAAGACGTTGCGATATGTCTTATCTGAGCTCCTTTACAATCTGCTTGAGCATGGAAAATCAGATTTTACTTGGAAGGGTCGACGTTTTCCTACGCCCGGAGTCCTCCAGTTCACATGGTATGAAAAGGTAAATGAGCTGCATTTTATTGTGGCTGATATCGGCATCGGCGTTAACAGGCCGCGGAAATACTCGCACTGAAGTCATCGCAGCCGATAGCGAAAGCGTTGATGTAAGAAGCTCATT
>NZ_CYGX02000105.1 GCF_900019265.1 Paraburkholderia ribeironis | reverse complement strand
AATTGCGCCTGTTCGGGCGCATTTGCGTCCGCGTCCAGCGGGGCGACGTTGCCGGGGATGTCAAGAGATTGGGTGTACATAGGCACCTATTCAAAGAGGGTGACAAGTTGACGCAGTATAAATTAACCGGCCGGTCGGTTAATTTAAATTTACTCTCGTCGTTAAAATTGGATAGCACCGGGAAAACCCTCGGGCGAGTCGGCAGCCGCTGCCCTTTACGTTGACGCACAGAAAATCAGAGGGCGGAACGCCTCCCGCGAGGATGTTATGGAAACGACTCAGCGAACCGTATGCAACCCTTCCGGCCTGCTAGACTGGAAGTTCCCCTGCAAGCCAAGGAGGGAGACATGACGACCGTCTACGTCGTGAAGACCGGCGAGAAGTTCCTCTGCACCGCAGAGGACGGCGATATCGGCTTGGCACCGGAGATTAAAGAAGCCACGTCCTTTCTCTCGTATGAGGAAGCGAATAAGGTCGCGAACGAGAACGCCGACCCCGGATACGAAATCGTGGCCGTCAACGTTACGAGACACTGATGAGGAGTCCGCTCCCAAGCGCTCAGTGAAAGAGGGCTAGCAATTTAGCAGGCGCCATGCAATATGGTGCTTCGGTCGGCTGCGTCCAAAATTATCTGAGAATGGGCGGCACTGCGCATCGAGATTCGCACGACGCGGTCGATGTGCGCATTGAACGTTAGCTTAGGCCGCAGCCCCCTTTCCACGAACGCTCAAGAATTCGGTAAGTTCTCCATAACATGTGCTACAGAGTGCGGCGGATGGAAACCCGTCACCTTAGCCCCAAATTCTCCAACGCCGTTTCGGTGAAGTGATGAATACCGCCACCGGGCAACCGGCCATTCGATTAAAAAGGGGCTAACGGCTATTCGGCGGCCTTTGCTGTCATCAGCGCTACACGGCGAAACGGCATTCAACGAGGTTCGTGATTTTCCTCTGCAGGGCATAGTCACGATTACCGGCCGACCCTCATGCAACGCCCGCAGAGATTGCCTGGCCGCCGAAAGGCGATGTCGTCATGCTGTCCATCGCCCGACCTGGTCAGACGAAAAAGCTTATGACCCGCCAAAGAACACCGGCTTCATCCCACTCGTGCTAGCCGGATGGCCCATCTGCGACGTACCGTTGGTCGCAGGGCCGTAGCCGCTGCTCTGGCCTGCGGCACTGGTGTCTTTGGCCTGCCAATTGGCAGGAAAGTCGACGGTATTCGCATTGGCCGGATTGAAGCCGGCTTGCTGAAGCTGAGCGATCTCTGCCTGCACTTGCGCGCGCGTCAGCGCCCCGTCCGATTGCGCCAACGACGCAATTGGCACAGCAATGACGGCGACCGCGCAAACTGTGTGGACTAACGTCTTCATAATGGCCCACCTCCTGGTTAGTTACTCCGGCTGACTCGCGTTTAGCTTTTCGCGATCACCCGACTAAAGATTAGGCGAGCAACCATACAGTCGTCGTTCATTCATCGAATGTGGATATCGGCGAGGCGCGCGTGTGCGAGGGTGCGCGCTCGGCGATCGAGCGTCGGCGAGGGTCGAGGTACAAGCTTGATACGGACTTCCCGCGTGGCCGCTCAATTCCATGGGAACGGACGGCAGCCGGTCGAGGAGGCGAATGTCTCTTTAGGGTCGAAAGTGTGAGTTAGCGGCTGCAGGAAGCTGCGGACTTTTTTGTATGTCGACAGCTATCACCCCCATTCCCAGTAGTGTCTCCTCGCATATCGCAAAATTACGATATACAATTCGTCCTGTAGCGATGCAGTTGCGTCGACGCCAACCGGCGCCCCGCCTGCCAGTTGTTGAATACCTTGAAACGAACCCAGATGACGCCCGATATCGACGCGATCCACAAAGCGCTTGCCAACCCGATCCGCCGGGAGATTCTCGCCTGGCTGCGGGAGCCGTATGCGCATTTCGCCGATCAGGAACTGCCGCTCGATCACGGCGTGTGCGCAGGCAAGATCGACGCGCGCTGCGGTCTGTCGCAGTCCACCGTGTCGGCGCACCTCGCGGCCTTGCAGCGTGCCGGTCTCGTCACGTCGAAGCGGGTCGGCCAATGGGTATTTTTCAAACGCAACGAACCCGTCATCCAGGCGTTCCTCGAACATATGAACACCCGGCTCTGAGCGCTTCGTCCGCGTCGCCGCGCTTCTTTCATCACGTCGTTTTTTTAGGCCCGGGCCCCCGCCCGCCGCCAAAGGTGAACTCTTATGCCGACTCTTTTCGATCCGCTGCAAATTGGCGATATCACGCTGCCGAACCGCATCATCATGGCGCCGCTCACGCGCCAACGCGCCGAAGAAATCCGCGTACCGAACGCGCTGATGGCGCGGTACTACGCGGAACGCGCGAGCGCTGGCCTGATCATCAGCGAAGCCACCTCGGTCACGCCGCAAGGTGTGGGCTATGCCGAAACGCCGGGCATCTGGTCGCAGGAACAGGTCGAAGGCTGGAAGCTCGTGACGAACGCCGTGCATGCCGCCGGCGGCAAGATCTTCCTGCAGTTGTGGCACGTCGGCCGTATTTCGGATCCACTGTTCCTGAACGGCGAATTGCCGGTCGCGCCGAGCGCGATCGCGGCGCAAGGTCACGTGAGTCTGGTGCGTCCGGAGCGTCCGTACGTGACACCGCGCGCTCTGGAACTCGATGAGATCGCCGGCGTGGTCGAAGCCTTCCGCAAAGGCGCGGAGAACGCAAAGGCCGCCGGTTTCGACGGCGTCGAAGTGCACGGCGCGAACGGCTATCTGCTAGACCAGTTCCTGCAGGACAGCACCAACGCGCGTACCGACGCGTATGGCGGTCCGATCGAAAACCGCGCGCGCCTGCTGCTCGAAATCACCGACGCATGTATCGACGTCTGGGGTGCGAACCGGGTTGGCGTGCATCTCGCACCGCGCCGCGACGCGCACGCGATGGGCGATTCGGACCCGGCCGGCACGTTCGGTTATGTGGCTCGCGAACTCGGCAAGCGCAGGATCGCTTTCATCGCGGCACGCGAATCGCTCGGCGACGACCGCCTCGGCCCGCAACTGAAGAAAGCATTCGGCGGCCCATACATCGCGAACGAAAAGTTCACCAAGGAAACCGCGCAGCAGGTACTCGACGCGGGTGAAGCCGACGCGGTGGCATGGGGTCAACTGTTCATCGCCAATCCGGATCTGGTGCGCCGCTTCGAGACTGATGCGCCGTTGAACAAGCCGAACCCGGCGACTTACTATGCACGCGGCGCAACCGGCTACGTGGATTATCCGGCGCTGGAAGCGGTGGAATAAGCGGTGCAATAGGCCGTGCAATAGGCCGTGCAATAAGCAGTGAAATGAGCAAGTACGCAGGCTGGGCAACGCAGCACGATGCACTGCCTGGCTAGCGGAACGCGAGCTGCTGCATTGAAGCGGCACATCAATCGCAGTACGAATGAAAACCGCACGGCGGGTGTGAAGGAACGATGTTTTCCGTCACACCCGCCGCGTTTTTTTCACTGCCCGTTCCGGCGGTGCGCGCCCGCCCCGCACGAGCGCAACACACCGGACAGGCACACTACAACCCCACGAGTCATTCAACCTCACGCCGCATGAACACGCGCCTGGACTCGTCGAGTCCTCGCGCGATATGCGCGTTACGCCGCGCGATCAAGGCCGCGTCGAGTTCAGTCGCTCCGATATCGCGAAACCCGAGCCGCCGATAGTACGGCGCATTCCACGGCACATCGCGATACGTCGACAGGATCAGTTGCGTCAGTTGCCGCTTGCGCGCGAGCTGCGCAACCTGTTCGATCAGCGCCGCGCCGATGCGCTGCCCGGCGTAGGAAGTCAGCACGTCCAGTTCCTGAATGTAGATACGCGTGGGCTGCGGCTCGAACATGATGAAACCGGCGCATGTCGCCTCGGCCGCCACGGCGACGATGATCTCGCCCGCGGCGATCTTGCGCCCGACGAGCGCGAGTTCCATCGGCGGAGCATCGGCGATCCCCACCATGCCGACGCTGGCGAAGCGCTGCGCCGCTTCGAATTCGATCGTACGGATCGCGCTGGCATCGTGCGACGCGGCAAAACGGAAGGTGACTGCAGGGGCAAATTGCATGGCGTTTCGACGTGCGCGCCAGTTTTGGGCAGCCGTCATCTACATGGACACGATCCGATATTGACATCCCGTCCGACGAATAGACAAGTGCGGCCGCTGCCACAGGGCTACACTCCTGACATCTGACTGCCATCGGCCCCAACATGGACCTCCTGAATCTGTTGCAGGTCGCCCTGCACTTCGACCAGCACCTGAGTGCGCTGAGCGCGCAATTCGGCGCCGTCGTGTACGGGCTGCTGTTTGTCGTCGTGTTCGTCGAGTACGGCTTCCTGCCGCTGTTCTTTCTGCCCGGCGATCCGCTGATTTTCATTTGCGGCGCACTCGCGGCGACCGGCGTGCTGAATCCGTGGATCGTGGCTCCCGTGCTATTCGTGGCGACGGTGACCGGCAGCATCGTCGGTTATGCGCTGGGCCGCGCGGTCGGCGAAAAGGTCTATACCGCCGACTATCGCTGGCTCAACAAGAGCGCACTGCGCAAGGCACATGCGTTCAGCGAAGCACGCGGGCGCCTGACCTTTCTGCTGTCGCCGTACATCGCCGTCGTGCGCACTTTCGCGCCGTTCGCCGCGGGCGTTTCGCGCATGACGTTCTCACGCTACGTATCGTTCGTCAGCGCCGGCGCGGCGCTGTGGGTGGTCTCGCTGATGGCGGCCGGCTACCTGTTCGGCAATGTGCCAGTGGTGCGCGACCATATGAGCGCTATCGTATTGCTGGGCATCCTGCTCGGCGGCGGTATATTGCTCGCCGGCGCGGTGTGGCGCTCCGTGCGCCGCCTGCGGGCTCACTGAAAGGCGCAGCGCTCCCGCCGCGGCTCGCGAGGTAGCAGCCGATCTTCGTGGCCTGCCCGCCCACGCCCCTGCGAGGCCATTCGCTCGCGCAGAGGGTGCTGGCCAACGGCTAGCAGCAATTGCCCCGCCAGCCCTCCAGTTGACCCGATCAAGATATGAAGGTAACCTTCACAGGTAACCTTCATATCTCCAGGCGCATGAGCACCAGCAAAAATGCCGCCCCAGTTGCTCCCGACGACCTGCACACACTCGCGGAAGATCTGCGCGTGCTGGCCGGCAAGCTGCGCCGCCGCTTGCGCGAGGAGGCCCATGTGGGCGACTTCACGCCTTCGCAAGTGCAGGTTCTCAGTCTGCTCGAACGCGAAGGTCCCGCCACGGTCACGGCGCTCGCGCGCTCTCTGGGCGTGCGGCCGCAATCGATGGGCGAGACGCTTGCGGTTCTGAAAGCCGCAGGGCTCGTCAGCGGCGCCCCCGATCCTGACGACGGCCGGCAAACGCTTCTCTCCCTCACCCCGGCTTTCCGCAAGAAAATCAAGGCAAGCCGGGCGGCTCGCGAAGACTGGCTCTATCGCACCATCCAGACGTGCTTCTCGGCCGCCGAACAGCAACAACTCGCAATCGGCGTCGACTTGCTCAAACGCCTGATCAACTCGTAATTCGCAGGAGCCCACCATGGCACTCACCACGCTCGACGCCAGAACCGCGCTCATCGTCATCGATTTGCAGCGTGGCGTCCTCGCACTGCCCACCGCCCATCCCACCAGTGAAATCGTGCAACGCTCGGTTGCCCTGCTTGACGCGTTTCGTCGCCACGGTCTGCCGGTGGTGCTCGTCAACGCCGCAGGCGGCGCACCGGGCCGCACGGACCAGGGGCGCCACATTGGCGACTTCCCGGCCGGCTTCGCGGATCTGGTGCCCGAATTGAAGCAGCAACCGTCGGATCACCTGGTGACCAAGCGCACCTGGGGCGCGTTCACGAACACGGACCTCGAAGCGTATTTGCGCAAGCAAGGCGTCACACAAGTCGTCCTCGTAGGCGTGGCGACCAGCATCGGCGTCGAATCCACCGCGCGTTACGCGAGCGAACTCGGCCTGAACGTCACGCTGGTCGTCGATGCGATGACCGACCTGCATGCGGACGCGCACGTCAACAGCCTCACGCGCATCTTCCCGCGCCTTGGCGAAACCGGCACGACGCAGGAAGTCCTCGATCTGCTCGAACGAACCCGCACATGAGCGCCCGCCTGAGCGCGTGCTGCCGCCCGCGCACCGCCCGCTATGTGCCACGAGGAATGCTCCAGTGAGAGGCACGTTCCGTTCGCTGCGCACATTCAACTACCGCGTCTGGGCGAGTGGCGCGATCGTCTCCAACGTCGGTACATGGATGCAGCGTACGGCGCAGGACTGGCTCGTCCTCACGGAACTCACGCATCACAATGCGACGGCCGTGGGGATCGTGATGTCGTTGCAGTTCGGGCCGCAAATGTTGCTGTTGCCGCTCACCGGCTATGCGGCCGATCACTTCGACCGCCGCAAGCTGCTGTTCGCCACGCAGGCGTCGATGGGCTCGCTCGCGCTGGCCCTCGGTATTCTCACGGTCACCGGGCTCGTCCAGCTGTGGCAGGTCTATCTGTTCGCGGGACTGCTCGGCTGCGTCACCGCTTTCGATTCCCCGGCGCGCCAGACCTTCGTATCGGATCTCGTCGGCGAACACGATCTGGCCAATGCGGTCGCGCTGAACTCGACGTCGTTCAACGCGGCACGCATGTTAGGGCCAGCGGTGGCGGGGCTTTTGATCGCATCGGTGGGCACGGGTTGGGTATTCCTGATCAACGCGCTCTCTTTCGTCGCCGTGCTTGGGTCGCTGCGCATGCTGCATCTGCACGAATTGCATCTGAAGCCCCGTGCGGTGCGCTCGCGCGGCAGCTTCCTGGAAGGCTTCAAGTATGTATGGACGCGTCCCGATCTGAAGGCGGCCCTGTTGATGCTGTTTCTGATTGGCACGTTCGGACTGAATTTCCCGATCTTCATCTCGACGATGTCGGTCACCGCGTTTCATGCGGGCGCGAGTCAATATGGAGTACTAAGCTCGACCATGGCGATCGGCTCGGTCACGGGCGCGCTGCTCGCCGCACGCCGCGCACGACCGCGCATGGCCCTGCTGCTCGGCGCGGCCGCGGTGTTCGGCGCGGGCTGCACGCTCGCCGCCATGATGCCGAACTACGTACTGTTCGGCATCGTGCTCGTCGTGATCGGGGTATCGACACAGACCTTCACCACGTCCACCAATAGTCTCGTGCAACTCTCCACCGAGCCCGCCATGCGCGGCCGGGTGATCGCGATCCTGCTGGCAATCGCGCTGGGCGGCACGCCACTCGGCGCGCCGGTGGTGGGCTGGGTTGCGGATCGTTTCGGCCCGCGTTGGGCGCTCGGCGTAGGCGCCGCATCGGGCTTCGCGGCAGCGGTGGTCGGCTTGCTGTATCTGGTGAAGTACCGCCAGCTGCGCGTGTATGTCGAAGGTGCCAGGGTGCGCTACAGCATCGAGGATCCTCGCCCGGCGGCGGCCTCCTAGGCTTCTGCAGTCAGCGCCGTAGCCGCCGTGCAGGACGCCGTATTGAGCGAAGCGGAAGAAGACACGTCTTCGGGCGTCTGAGCGTCTGGCCGCCTGAACGCCCGAGTGTTTGAGCGCCGCCGCCGGCCCAATGAAAAAAGCCGCGTCCGAATCAAGCGAATCGGCGCGGCTCTGCGCATGCAGCGGTGCTTCGCGACGGCTTACTTTGCCACCGGCATCGTGAATTCCGCGCCCTTCGCGATGCTGTCCGGCCAGCGCTGCATGATGCTCTTGTAGCGCGTATAAAAGCGCACGCCCTCTTCGCCGTAAGCATGGTGATCGCCGAACAGCGAGCGCTTCCAGCCGCCGAACGAATGCCACGCCATCGGCACCGGAATCGGCACGTTGATACCGACCATGCCCACCTGAATCTGCCGGCCGAATGCACGCGCGACGCCGCCATCGGAAGTGAACAGCGACACGCCGTTGCCGAATTCGTGCGCGTTGATCAGCTCGACGGCGCTCGCGAAATCGGGCACCCGCACCACCGCCAGCACCGGGCCAAAGATCTCTTCCTGATAGATCTTCATCTGCGTGCCGACATGATCGAACAAGGTGCCGCCGATGAAGAACCCCGCTTCGCGCGCCACCGGATGCGCGCGGCCATCGACGATCAGTTGCGCGCCTTCCGCCTCGCCCGACGCGATATACGCGGCGACCTTGGCCTTATGTTCGGCGGTAACCAACGGCCCCATCTCCGCGTCGAGTTGTTCGCCGTTCTTGATGACGAGCGATTGGACGCGCGGCACCAGCCTGTCGATCAGTTGATCGGCCACATTGCCGACCGCCACCGCCACCGAGATCGCCATGCAGCGCTCGCCCGCCGAACCGTAGGCCGCGCCGATCAATGCATCGACAGCCTGATCCAGGTTGGCGTCCGGCATCACCACCAGATGATTCTTCGCGCCGCCCAGCGCCTGCACCCGCTTGCCGTGCTTCGACGCGGCCGCATGAATGTATTCGGCGATCGGCGTGGAGCCCACGAACGACAATGCGGCGACGTCCGGGTGTTCGATCAGTGCGTCCACGGCCACCTTGTCGCCGTTCACGACGTTGAACACGCCATCCGGCAACCCGGCTTCCTTGAGCAACTCGGCGATCCGCAGCGACGCCGACGGATCGCGCTCTGACGGCTTCAGCACGAACGTGTTGCCACATGCGAGCGCGACCGGGAACATCCACATCGGCACCATCACCGGGAAGTTGAACGGCGTGATGCCAGCGACCACGCCCAGCGGCTGACGCAAATTCCAGTTGTCGATGCCGCCGCCGATCTGGTCGGTGAAATCGGTCTTCAACAGGTTCGGAATGCCGCACGCGAACTCGACCACTTCAATGCCGCGCACCACTTCGCCTTGCGCGTCCGTGAACACCTTGCCGTGTTCGCGCGTGATCAGCATGGCGAGTTCGTCGTGATGCTGGTTCAGCAGTTCCTTGAATCTGAACAGAATGCGCGCGCGCTTGATCGGCGCGGTCTCGCTCCACGCGGCAAACGCGGCCTTCGCCGCCTGGACCGCGGCATCCACTTCTTCGACCGATGCCAGCGCGACCTGGCTGGTCACCTGGCCGGTCGCCGGATTGAACACGTCCTTGAAGCGGCCGCTCGTCGGCGCAGCGGGCGCACCGCCGATGTAGTGGCCCAACTGCTGCACCGACAGCTTCGCCTGCTCGTTCACTGCATTCATGTGCTTACCTCATGTACGGGAGAGGCCGCGGTGGATCGCCACCGGGCCGGGCAAAAAAAATCAGCGACATCACACAGCGCGCGAGCGGAGCGCCGCTCGTCGGCTGGCTTCGTCAAGACCCGCCAACTGTATCGACGGAGTTGCTCCGACTCCCGATACAGCGCAGTAGAACCGCGCCTCACTGTATTGTTTTTGGTTTCGCAACTGTATTGGCGCGTGGCAGTGGAGACGGCTTTGGGTTCAGCGGTTTTGGGTTCAGCGGTTTTGGGTTCAGCGGTTTAGGTTCAGCGGTTTAGGTTCAGCGGTTTAGGTTCAGCGGCCGTGGATCCAGCGGCTGTAGATTCAACGGCGTCGACAATGGCCCGCGCATCGGCAACGCAAAACGCCTGCCTCAAAAGCCGCCCACGCCTCGCGTAACCAGTGCATATGGTCCACTCGTCAACTGCTCCCTGAGGAACCCGATGCACACCTGGATCCTCGCCGACGACGACAGGCGCTCGGCCGTCACCGCCCACACATCGGCCGGCTGCTGATAGTCCGGCAACACGCGCACCAGTTCGCCGGCACGCAGGCTCTCGGCGACATCCCAGATCGATACCATCACGATACCGTAGCCATCTTTGGCCCACTGCACGACGATATCGCTGAGATTCGACGCGACTGTGCCCGTCACCTTCACACTCTTTTCACCGTTTGGCCCAGTCAGCCGCCAGACGCCGAAGCGATCGTCGCGGCCGCGAAACAGCAGACAGTCGTGCTGGATCAGATCGTCCGGCGCGACCGGCACGCCGCGCCGTTGGAGATAAGCCGGCGATGCGCAGAGAATCCGCACGCTCTCCACCATCTTGTGCGCGATCAGATGCGGCTCCTGCACTTCACCCACGCGAACGTCGATGTCGAAGTTCTCGCCGACCACATCCGCGCGCCGGTCCAGCAGCTCCAACCAGATCTCGAGATGCGGATGACGCTCGCGCAGCATCGTCAGAATCGGCGACACGTGTTTGCGGCCAAGCCGCAAGCTCGTGCTGATTCGCAACAGACCGCGCAACTGCGTACGGCGATCGGCGAAGGCGTCGGCCATGCCCTGCACATCGTCGAGTATTTTCTGCGCCCACTGCAAAGCGGCCTCACCATCGCTCGTCACGCTAAGCCGACGCGTGGTGCGCTGAAACAGCTTGACGCCGAGACTGGCCTCCAGCATCGCGATCCGCTTGCTCACATGCGAAGGCGACAGACCCCTTTCCGTCGATGCCGCGACAAAGCTGCCCCGCCGCGCGATGTTGCAGAACAGCTGCAGATCGCGCAGAAAAGACTCATTGCTGGCTATGAGCGCATTCTGCTTTTCCATCTGGTCGCATTGTGTCGGTGCAGAAGCACATTAACCTAGCCGCAGCGAATTGATCGTGCAAGCGAGGGCGGTCGGTTCGCGATGCTCCGTAGACCCAGTCAATGGTTAACCCTGTGGTATCGATCCGCCGCCGCCATTCGATGCGGCATCGCCGCAACGGAGCCCCGGCAGCGCGTCGCGGAAAGTCCTGGCTTGCATAGTTTGGGTTTCAGGACGCCAATGAGTCAGCCGTAGAGCTGATGGAAGATATTTCTATTTCGCAACGACGTTGCATGGGACCAGAGTAAGTGCTTTGCATGGGACCAGAGTAAGTACTTTGCATGGGACCAGAGTAAGCGCTGAAGCGCCAACTCAGGTCGACAGCTGAGGCGCTAACTCAGGTCGACCGCGTTGCATGGGAGACAACATGGAAACGAACGCATCGGCAAACACGCCCGCACGTCGCTCGCAGACTCGCAAAGCAACGGCCAGCGGCTGGATCGGCTCGGCGCTCGAGTACTACGATTTCTTCATCTACGCTCAGGCGGCAGCCCTCATCTTCCCTCAGCTGTTCTTTCCATCAGGCAATCCGAAGATCGCGATCGTCGCGTCGCTCGCAACCTATGGCGTCGGCTACGTCGCGCGGCCGATCGGCGCACTCGTGCTCGGGCACTGGGGCGACACCCACGGCCGCAAGAACGTGCTGCTGCTGTGCATGTTCCTGATGGGCCTCTCCACCATGGCGGTCGGCCTGCTGCCCACCTACCACCACATCGGCATACTCGCGCCCGCGCTGCTGGTAGTGCTGCGTCTGATCCAGGGCTTCGCGGTGGCGGGTGAAATCTCGGGTGCGAGCTCGATGATTCTCGAACACGCGCCATTCGGGCGCCGCGGCTATTACGCGAGCTTCACGCTGCAAGGCGTGCAGGCCGGCCAGATTCTCGCCGCAGCCGTGTTCCTGCCGCTCGCCTACTACATGGACGATAACTCGTTCAACTCATGGGGCTGGCGGATTCCGTTCCTGCTCAGCGCGTTCGTGCTGGTCGCCGGCTATATCATTCGCCGCGAGGTTGAGGAAACGCCCGCCTTCGAAAAGGAAGACGCAAGCGCGTGAGGTGCCGCGCTCGCCGATCGTCGAAGCCTTCCGCTACAACTGGGCGGATATGCTGCGCGTGGTCGGCTGCTCGCTGATGAACGTGATTCCCGTGGTCGCCACCATCTTCGGCGCAGCGTACGCGGTGCAGGTGTCGTACGGCATCGGCTTTTCGAAGAGCGTCTATCTGTGGATTCCGGTGGTCGGCAATATCGTCGCCGTCCTGGTGATTCCATACGTGGGCAATCTGTCCGACCGGATCGGCCGGCGCCTGCCGATCATCGTCGGCGCGCTCGGCGCGGGTCTGCTGTCGTTCGGGTACCTCTACGCGATCAGCATTCACAACGTGCCGTTCGCGATAGTCATGTCGATCCTCATGTGGGGCATCATCTATCAAGGCTATAACGCCATCTTCCCGAGTTTCTACCCGGAGCTGTTCCCCACCCGCTCGCGAGTCTCCGCGATGGCGATCGGCCAGAACATCGGTACCACCATCACGGCGCTGCTACCGGCATTGTTCGCGTATGTCGCGCCGCCCGGATCGAACAACATTCCGCTCACCATCGGTGCGATCACCTTCGGCATCACCATCATCGCGGCGGTCACTGCATGGAGTGCGCGTGAGAACTTCCGCATCAAGCTGAGCGACCTGGGCGAGCCGAACGCGGTACCAATCGACAAACACAGCTACGACGCGATGCGCGCCGCGACGATGGCCGAAACGAAAAAGGCCATTGCCTGAGCATCGCCTCATCTCGCCGCGACTTCAAAGGACCCGTTTCATGAACAGAATCCGGATCGCCGTGGCCGGCGCGGGCTACATCGGCCGCGCTCACATGGCTGTCGCGCAGCACAGCGAAACGTGCATGCTGTCGGCGATCGTGGACCCGTCGCCGGCCGCGGCGGCGCTCGCGGCCGAGGCCCGCGTGCCGCTTTATCGCACCCTCGACGAATTGCTCGAACGTGATCGTCCGGACGGCGTGATTCTCGCGACGCCGAACCAGTTGCATGTGGAACATGCGTTGACCTGCGTCGCGGCCGGTGTGCCGACACTGCTCGAAAAGCCGATCGCGCCGACCGTCGGGCAGGCCGAAATGCTGGTCGGCGAAGTGGAGCGCAGTGGCGTGCCGTTGCTGATCGGCCATCACCGCGCGCACAGCCCGATCATGGCGCGGGCGCGCCAACTGATCGACGAAGGGCGGCTCGGCAAACTCGTCGCGGTGATGGGCAGCGCGGTATTTTTCAAGCCGGACCAGTACTTCTCCGACGCCGAATGGCGACGCAAACCGGGCGGCGGTCCCATTCTGCTGAACATGATTCACGAAGTGCACAACCTGCGCATGCTGTGTGGCGACATCGTCGCCGTGCAGGCGATGTCGTCGCATGCGACGCGCGGCTTTCCGGTCGAAGACACAGTGGCGATCAATCTGCGTTTCGCGAGCGGCGCGCTCGGCAGCTTCATGCTGTCCGACACCGCGGCGTGCGCGCGCAGCTGGGAGCAGACCTCGCAGGAAAACAAGGCCTACCCGTCGTACCCCGACGAAGATTGCTACGTAATCGCCGGCACGTTCGGCTCGCTTTCCGTGCCGACCATGCGTCTAAAAACGTATGGCAAAACCGAGGACCGATCGTGGTGGAAACCGTTCGACCTGAGTATCGCCGCGCTGACACGCGACGATCCGCTCAAGCTTCAGCTCGCCCATTTCGAGCGCGTCATTCGCGGCACCGCCGAGCCGCTGGTCAGCGCTCGCGACGGCTTGCAGAATCTGCGCATTACCGAGGCGATCGCCGAAGCCGCGAGCGCGGGATCGATCGTCGACACGACGCCCGCCGTCGCCGCGGCCCACTAAAAAATACTCAAACGGCACGGTACGCAGACTAACTCTTCAGGAATCCATAATTAAAACGTTTGTGATGCCGCATACCGTCACCAACAATATGATCGGCAGGCACGACCCCGCGCAAAACGGCACGCTCAGCGCCATTGCTCGGTCAGTTCATTAGCCAATACCAGCTTCTCGCGGACCACGTCGACCAGACCCGCGTCGATACCACCTTGCACCTTGAGGAATTTCAGCGCGGCGGAATGCACGGCACGCATCGAGCGTCCGTCGATCCCGGCAATGCGCGCCGCGCTGCGCCGCGTCTCTTCGACCAGATCACGGGCGCTGCTGAAGTCGGGTGACAAGCCGCTCTGCGCTTCGAAGCCTGCACGCAAATCCGCAGCGTAGTCGCGCGACTGCCCAAGCCGGTCGATGTCGACCAGCAAATCGACGCCCTGGGCGACTCGCAGCGCACTGAGAATCCACAGCGCGACGAACGCGCGATATGCGTTATTGCCTTCGGCGGTGCGGGCATACTGCTCGCACGCAAGCGCATACGCGTCGTCAGACATCGAGGCCGCGGGCGGCAAACTCACACCGCACGCATCAAGTGCCTGCCTGACCAGCGGGTCCGACTGGTTTAGACCGAGCACGCGAAACGGCGCGGCGACAAAAAACGGGTTACTCCATTGCTGACTGAGCAGCCATCCCGACGCGAACTGCGACGCGGGATTGCGCAGCACGCCGACGTGCATCGCCTGCCCAAAGGCCCGCTTCAGCCACGGCAGCCGACCCGACGAACGGCAGAACTTGAACACCGGCACGCTGCCCCGCTCGACGGTGCGCTCGCACAGATTGCGCAAATAGGCTTGTAACGCGGGAAATTCCGCATCCGGCATGCTCGCGAACCGATCGATGCTAAAGCGCTTGCTATACCCGGCGACACCTCGCGCACCCTGCTGAAGGAATGGCCGGTACTCGTCGAAGTACGGCGCGGCGAGCGGTGGATGCCCCGAGGTCAGCGTAGGGCGCGACGCGGAAATATCGGCCAGGCTCAACTCGGCGAGCACGTTGCTGAGCGGTTCATAGAAACCGGTCGCCGCGTCGAGTTCACGCAGGCGCGACCAGACCCATGTCCCCGCGCTGCGCCAGCCAGTGTGCAGAAATACCGCCTGTTTCAGCGCGCGGTTCAGCGTGGCGTCGCCCGGGCGGCGCGCCGGGTCGTTCGAGGCGGCCTGCGCGTCGGCGGCGCTAGACGGGCCATTCGACGGCCCCTGTGACAACGGCATTGGACTTCCCTTCTCAAGAAAGCGACATCGGTTCCATGGAAAGCGGACGGCTGCCCGCATCACGCGATCAAAACGGATACTTTAGCGGGTCGAGCTGTCGGCTGCGTTACGGCAGCGGCACTTTACCCGGCAATGCGGATTTGCGTTCATGCACGCGGGCACTGCACAGACACGGCGACACACCGCGATACACCGCAAAACACCGCGACACACCGCGCGGCAATGGAACGATGCAGCCAAACGCATTATGCTGCCAGACTTCCGCACTCACACGTCGCTGACATGAACGATTCGGCCGATATCCGCTTCCTGTTGACCCTGCGCGAAAGCGGCAGCCTGATCGCGGCGGCGCGCAAGCTCGGGCTGTCGCCGTCGGCGATCACGCAGCGCCTGCAGCAACTCGAGAAGAAGCTGGGCGCGCAACTCGTGAACCGCACCGCACGCCGTTTGCATTTCACCGACGAAGGCACGCTGCTGTGCGAACGTGGCGCCGAACTCGTCGAGCAGTTCGACGCGCTGTTCGAAGACTTGCAGATGCGCCGCGGCGGTCTGGTCGGCACGCTGAGAATCAATGCGCCGCTGGGATTCGGTCGGCGCCACCTCGCGCCGGCGATTGCCGACTTCCAGCAGCAGAACCCCGATATCGACATCTCGCTCACGCTGTCCGACCGGCCATTGACGCAGACGCCGGATCGCTTCGATATCGTCGTGCATATCGGCGAGTTGCCGCTTTCGAATCTGGTCGGCTATGCGATTGCGCCGAACGCGCGCTTCGTCTGCGCGGCGCCCGCACTGCTCAGACGTGTGGGCACGCCGGAGTCGCCGGACGATTTGAGTAAGCTGCCGTGCATCGTGCTGCGCGAGAACAACGAAGACGTCTCGCTCTGGCAGTTCAGCAAGGGTCGCACGCGCCGCAGCGTGCGCGTGCCCGCGCACCTGAGTTGCAACGACGGCGACGTGATCCGTCAATGGGCCTGCGAAGGCCGCGGCGTGATCCTGCGCTCCGAGTGGGACGTGGCCGACGACCTCGCAAAAGGAAGACTCGTGCGTTTGCTGCCGGGATGGAAAGCGCCGGATGCGAATGTGATTGCGCTCACGCATCAGCGCGCGGGTCTGCCGGCGCGCACCCGCCATTTCATGCAGTACTTGCAGAGTCGCTTCAGGCCGCTGCCACCCTGGCGGCAATGAACGAGCAATTGACGCGCCAAGGCGAAAATTCAGTCTAACTGAATCTAGGAATCGAATTATCTGAACGCCGGGGCATCAGCGAAACTTTATAATCGGCTCACCGTCCACAGCCGGCCAGATCATGACTTCCGCCTCCGTTCCCGCTGCCTTCCCCAGGGCGGTTCTGTTTGATCTTCTGACCGCCCTGCTCGACTCATGGACCTCATGGAACCACGCGGCCGGGTCCGAGCAGGCGGGACGTGCATGGCGCGCAGCCTATTTGCGCCTGACCTATGGCTGCGGCCAATACATTGCGTACGAACAACTGGTGCGCGACGCCGCCGCGGAAGTCGGCCTGCCGGAATCCGCCGTGCGCTCACTCGAAGCAGACTGGCTGAACCTGACTCCGTGGCGCGGCGCGCTGGACGCGTTGCGAGCGCTCGAACCGCACTGCAAGCTGGCGGTCGTCACCAATTGCTCCACTCGCCTCGGCACCCAGGCCGCGCGCCTTTTTCCGATCCGCTGGGACGCGATCGTGACCGCCGAGGAAGCCGGCGTCTACAAGCCTAACGCTCGCCCCTATCGGCTCGCGCTCGAAAAGCTCGGCGTGCAAGCCAATGAAGCCGCATTCGTGGCGGGGTCCAGCTACGACATGTTCGGCACCGCTGCCGTCGGCTTGCGGACATACTGGCACAACCACGTCGGTCTGCCGCTCGTCGCCGGTGCGCCGCCGCCCGAGTTCGAGGCGCCGACCCTCGACTCGTTGCTGCCATGGCTCGGCCGTTTCGGCCTGCGCCCCCAAACCATCTGATTGCCCCGTGAAAACATGAAACTCGAACAGATCGAAACCCCTGCCGCGCTGATCGACATCGCCCGGATGCAGAAGAACATTGCGCGCATGCAGGCGCACATGAACACGCTGGGCGTCGCGTTTCGCCCGCACGTGAAGACCACCAAATGCATCGACGTGGTAAGCGCGCAGCTCGCCGCGGGCGCGCACGGCATCACGGTGTCGACGCTGAAGGAAGCTGAGGCCTTCTTTGCTGCGGGCATCGACGACATTCTTTACGCCGTCAGCATCGCGCCGTCCAAGCTGCCAAGAGCGCTGGCGTTGCGTCGTCAGGGCTGCGATCTGAAGCTGGTAGTGGACAACCCGACCGCTGCATCGGCGATCGCCGCATTCGGCGATCAGCATGGCGAGACCTTCGACGTGTGGATCGAAGTGGACACCGACGGGCATCGCTCGGGCATCACGCCGGAACAGGACGCGTTGCTCGAAGTCGGCCGGATCCTGCATCAGAACGGTGTCAAGGTGGGCGGCGTGATGACCCATGCGGGGTCGAGCTACGAGCTCGACACTCCGCAAGCGCTCGCCGCGCTCGCGGAGCAGGAGCGTGCTGGCTGCGTACGCGCGGCGCAACGGCTACGCGAAGCCGGCATCGCGTGCCCGGCGGTCAGCGTCGGCTCGACGCCGACCGCGCTTGCCGCCGCGCAACTCGATGGCGTCACTGAAGTTCGCGCGGGTGTCTACGTGCTGTTCGATCTGGTCATGCACAACGTCGGCGTATGCGCGCTCGACGATATCGCGCTCAGCGTGCTGGCCACCGTGATCGGCCATCAGACGGACAAGGGCTGGGCAATTCTCGACGCGGGCTGGATGGCGCTGAGCCGCGATCGCGGCACGTCGAAGCAATCGCACGACTTCGGCTACGGTCAGCCGTGTCTGCTGAACGGCACCTTGCTGCCCGACTATGTGGTGAGCGGCGCCAATCAGGAGCACGGGATTCTGTCGTCGGTGCAAGGCGGCGCGCACGTCGACGACATCGCGCAGCGCTTTCCGATCGGCATGAAGCTGCGCATCCTGCCCAATCACGCTTGCGCGACCGGCGCGCAGTTTCCCGAGTATCACGCGGTCGCGCCGGACGGCAACAGCGCGGCGTGGCGACGCTTGCAGGGCTGGTGACGCAGACTGCGCCCTGAGCCGTCAGGTCACTCGTCGTCTTCCGCGAGGCCGGCCAGCAGATCGTCGACGGCGCGATACACGCGCTCGACGATCTCCGGCCCCACCTTGCGCTCCAGTTCGCGATAGTGCGCTTCGAGCTCCTTCGAAATCACGCGCACCAACTCCACGCTCGTGTCCGTCAGCGACACCAGCACGCGGCGCTGATCTTCCGCAAAGCGCTCCTTGGTCACGAGTTCCATGCTCTCCATCCGCGCGAGCACGCCGGCCATGCTCGGGCTCGAGATCGTGCAGATATCGGAGATGTGACGCGGCTCCATCGGACCGTGCTCGTCAAGCGCGCGAATCACGCGCCATTGCTGTTCGGTCAGTCCGTGCGCGGTAATCAACGGACGGAACCGCTCCATCATTTTTTCTCTGGCACGCAACAACAACATCGGCAGGTTGCGATGCAAAACTCGGGTGGAAGCAGCGGACATGTTGGAATGGAATAAAAAGCAGCCGTCGAAGCTTAAGGGAAAACCCGCGATCAACCCACAGACTATTGACCGTGAATCATATCAAGCGCAATACTACTAACATGTTAGTGTTTTCGCCGAGACATCCAAGATATTCCCGAGAGACAGTTCACTCATGTTTGTCCTTGCCGATCACCTGCTGCACCCCGAAGGCGACGCGCTGCCTCGCGACATTGACGCTCGCACCACGTCCGCGCTGCTCGCACGCGGCATTGCGTGTCGAGCGCCGGTTAGCGGCGCAGTTTATGGCACCCTGCTGAACGACCGTGCTACGTTGGACGCGTTGGGTGATGCACTGCATGCCGCGCCGTATAAGGCGCCGCCGCAAGCACCGATCCTCTATCTGAAACCGCGCAATACGCTCGCCGGACATCGCGCACGAGTCGTCGTGCCGGACGACACAGCGGGGGTGGAGGTCGGCGCATCGCTGGGTATCGTGATCGGCCGCACTGCAACGCGGGTCAGCGCGGATCGCGCGTCCGATCATATCGCCGGCTACACGCTGGTCGCCGATCTCAGCGTGCCGCACGCCAGCGTATATCGGCCCTCGGTGCGCCTGCGTGCACGCGACGGTTTCTGTGTGATCGGGCCAGCCGTGGTCGCAGCGCGTCATGTTGCAACGCCGGACAATCTCGACATCGAGGTTGCGCTCAACGGTCAACCGACCTTCACCGCGAGCACCGCGTCGTCGGTACGCAACGTGGCGCAACTGCTCGCCGACGTCACCGATTTCATGACGCTCAGCGCGGGCGACGTGATTACGCTGGGCGTGCGTCATGGTTCGCCCGTCGCGCACATCGGCGACATCGCCACGCTATCGATCGGCAATCTGCCACCGCTCGTGGTGTCGTTCGTCGGCGTGGATGAACATGCAGGAGAACCGTCATGATGCGCGGCCGTGTTGCATATGCAGGCGCGATTCACGAAGCCTATCCGCACGTCGATGGCGTGCGCCTCGCCGACGGCCGCGTGCGTCGCGAGGATGAGGTGGTCTGGCTCGCGCCCGTCGAAGTCGGCACGATCGTCGCGCTCGGCCTGAACTACGCCGAGCACGCCAGAGAACTGCAGTTCAGCAGGCAGGAAGAGCCGCTCGTCTTTCTCAAGGGACCGGGCACGGTGCTCGGTCATCGCGGCGTCACGCGCCGCCCCGCCGACGCCACCTTCATGCACTACGAGTGCGAACTGGCGGTCGTGATCGGTCGGACTGCGCAGCACGTCAAGCGTGAAAACGCGATGCAGCATGTGGCCGGCTACATGATCGCCAACGACTACGCGATCCGCGACTACCTCGAGAATTACTATCGTCCCAACCTGCGCGTCAAGAATCGCGATGGCGGCACCGTGCTCGGCCCGTGGTTCGTCGACGCCGCCGATATCGCCGACGTCACGCAACTGGCGTTGCGTACTTTCGTGAACGGCACGCGCCAGCAGCACGGCAACACGCGCGATCTCGTCACCGACATCCCCGCGCTGATCGAATATCTGAGCGGTTTCATGACGCTCGCGGCCGGCGACGTGATCCTGACCGGCACGCCGGAAGGCATCGTCAACGTGAATGTGGGTGACGAAGTGATCTGCGAAATCGACGGCCTCGGCCGCCTCGCCAATACGATTGGCTCCGACGCGGACTTCGGTCGCGCCTGACGAACAGTGAAAGGAAAAAGGACAACGCAATGCGAATCGACCATCTGATCGGCGGTCAGGCGTGCGCCGCGCAAGACTATTTCGAAACCGTCAATCCGGCCACCCAGGAGGTGCTTGCGGAAGTGGCGCGAGGCGGTGCGAAGGAAGCCAACGCCGCCGTGCGCGCGGCGAAAGACGCGTTTCCCGCCTGGGCCGCCAAACCCGCCACGGAACGCGCAAAGCTGGTCCGCAAGCTCGGCGAGCTGATCGCGAAGAACGTCCCTGAAATTTCGGAAACCGAAACAAAAGACACCGGCCAGACGATTTCGCAAACGCGCAAGCAACTCGTGCCGCGCGCCGCCGACAACTTCAGCTACTTTGCCGAGATGTGCACGCGCGTCGACGGCCATACCTATCCCACCGACACGCATCTGAACTACACGCTGTTTCATCCGGTCGGCGTCTGTGCGCTCATTTCGCCATGGAACGTGCCATTCATGACCGCCACGTGGAAAGTCGCGCCCTGCCTCGCTTTCGGCAACACCGCCGTGCTGAAGATGAGCGAACTGTCGCCGCTCACGGCGTCGATGCTCGGCCAGCTCGCACTCGAAGCCGGCATTCCGGCGGGCGTACTGAACGTCGTGCACGGCTTTGGCAAGGAAGCCGGCGAGCCACTGGTCGCGCATCCCGACGTGCATGCGGTGTCGTTTACGGGGTCGACCGCAACCGGCAATTGCATCGTGCAAACCGCCGGGCTGAAAAAGTTTTCGATGGAGCTCGGCGGCAAGTCGCCGTTCGTGATTTTCGACGACGCCGACTTCGAACGCGCGCTCGACGCCGCCGTGTTCATGATCTTCTCGAACAACGGCGAACGCTGCACGGCGGGTTCGCGCATTCTGGTGCAAAGTTCGATTTACGCGCGCTTTGCCGAGCGGTTCATCGAGCGTGCGAAGCGTTTGGCGGTGGGCGATCCCCTTGCCGACACCACCATTGTCGGCCCGATGATCAGCCAGGGGCATCTGGCGAAGGTGCGCAGCTATATCGAGCTGGGTCCGAAAGAAGGCGCGACGCTCGCGTGCGGCGGCCTCGACACACCTGATTTGCCCGACGCCATGCGCAAAGGCAACTTCGTCATGCCGACGGTGTTCGTCGACGTCGATAACCGCATGCGTATCGCGCAGGAAGAAATCTTCGGCCCGGTCGCGTGCCTGATTCCGTTCGACGACGAAGCCGACGCGATCAGACTCGCCAACGACATCTCCTACGGCCTGTCGAGCTACATCTGGACCGAAAACACGGGCCGCGCGCATCGCGTTGCCGCCGCCGTCGAAGCCGGCATGTGCTTCGTCAACAGTCAGAACGTGCGCGACCTGCGCCAGCCGTTCGGCGGCACCAAGGCGTCTGGCGTGGGTCGCGAAGGCGGCACGTGGAGCTATGAAGTGTTCCTCGAACCCAAGAATGTCTGCGTGTCGCTCGGCTCGCATCCTATCCCGCGCTGGGGTGCCTGACGCGCAGCGACGTTTCGAAACGGTGTGCGCGAATGCAGCGTGCGTCGCGCCATACACAGAAGAGGAGGCCGCAATGGGCAAGCTCGCGTTGGCAGCAAAAGTGACTCACGTGCCGTCGTTGTATCTGTCCGAACTCGACGGTCCGCATAAAGGTTGCCGTCAGCCCGCGATCGACGGCCATCATGAAATCGGCCGGCGTTGCCGCGAGCTGGGCGTGGATACGATCGTCGTGTTCGACGTCCATTGGCTCGTGAATAGCGAGTACCACATCAATTGCGCGCCGAAGTTCGAAGGTGTGTACACGAGCAATGAGCTGCCGCATTTCATCAAGAACATGCCGTACTCGTTTCCGGGCAATGTCGGACTCGGCAACCTGATCGCGGAAGTCGCCAACGAAATGGGCGTGAAAAGTCGTGCGCACAGCGAGACCACGCTCGGCCTCGAGTACGGCACGCTGGTGCCGCTGCGCTATATGAATAGCGATCAGCATTTCAAGGCAGTGTCGGTGGCGGGCTGGTGCATGTGGCACGAGCTCGAAACCAGTGCGCGCTTCGGTCTCGCGGTACGCAAGGCGATCGAGGAACGTTACGACGGCACTGTCGCGATTCTGGCGAGCGGCTCGCTCAGTCATCACTTCGCCAACAACGGTACGGCCGAGCAATTCATGCACAAGGTGTGGAGCCCGTTTCTCGAACGCATGGACCGCAGCGTGGTCGAGTTGTGGGAAGCGGGCGACTGGACGACCTTCTGCGAGATGCTGCCGCTGTACAACGAAAAATGCTGGGGCGAAGGCGGCATGCACGACACCGCGATGCTGCTCGGCGCACTCGGTTGGGATCGCTACGACGGCAAGGTGGAAGTCATCACGCCGTACTTCGGCAGTTCGGGCACCGGCCAGATCAATGCGATCTTTCCGGTGACGCCGCTGCCTGCCTGAGTTTTGAGGAGATCAACGTGCCGCATCTCACACTTGAATACAGCGCCAATCTCGCCGGTGAGGAAAAAATCGGCCAACTATGCATCGCGCTCGCACAGTGCCTCGACGCGCAACGCGAGAACGGGCAACGGGTTTATCCGCTTGGCGGCATCCGCGTGCGCGCATTGCGCTGCGACCACTACTGCATCGCCGACGGCCGCCCCGACACCGCGTTCCTGCACGCGAATCTGAAGATCGCCGCGGGCCGCTCCGACAGCATAAAAACGGCCACCGGCGACGCGCTGTTTGCGCTGATCAAGCAACACTTCGCGACTGAATTCGAACGGCAAGGTCTGGCGTTGTCGCTGGAGATCAACGAATTCAGCGAAGCCGGCACATGGAAGCACAACAATCTGCACGCACGGCTCAAAGGCTGAGATCTGCTGACCTCGATTGATTTCTGCTCACCTCGGCCGACCTCTGCTATCCGAGCCCGCAGCGGCTCATCGAGAATCCATCATGCTAGACGAACAGACTATCCGCGATCTCGCGGCGCAACTCGACCGCGCGGAGAAAACGCGCACGCCATTGCGTCACTTCTCGGCCCAGTATCCGCAGATGACCGTGCAGGACGGTTACGCGATTCAACGCGAATGGGTCAGGCTCAAGCTCGCCGAAGGTCACGTCATCAAGGGTCGCAAAATCGGCTTGACCTCACGCGCGATGCAGCGCTCGTCGCAGATCGAGGAACCCGACTACGCGCCGCTGCTCGACAGCATGTTCATCGAAAACGGGCAGGACATTCGCGCGGACCGCTTTATCGCGCCGCGCGTCGAAGTGGAGCTGGCGTTCGTGCTCAGCAAACCGCTGAAGGGCCCGGGCGTCACGCTGTTCGATGTACTGGACGCCACCGCTTACGTAACGCCCGCCGTGGAGATCATCGACGCGCGCATCGAACAGTTCGACCGCGAGACCAAAGCGCCGCGCAAGGTCTACGACACGATCTCGGACTTCGCCGCGAACGCGGGCATCGTGCTCGGCGGGCGTCCGGTGCGTCCGCTGGATGTCGATCTGCGCTGGGTTGGCGCGTTGCTCTACAAGAACGGCGTCGTCGAGGAAAGCGGACTGGCAGCCGCGGTGTTGAATCACCCTGCAACGGGCGTGGCCTGGCTCGCCAACAAGATCGCGCCGTACGACGAAATGCTCAACGCGAACGACGTGATCCTGAGCGGCTCCTTCACGAGCCCAATCCCGGCGCACGCAGGCGACACGTTCCACGTCGACTATGGTCCGCTCGGCGGCATTGGTTTGAACTTCATCTGAGTGGATCGACATGTCTGTACCGCACAACACCTTCAAACGCGCGCTCGCTGAAGGCACGCCGCAATTCGGCCTGTGGGCCGCGCTCGCCGATGCCTACGTGACCGAGTTGCTGGCCACCGCGGGTTTCGATTGGCTGCTGATCGACAACGAGCACGCGCCTAACGACGTGCGCAGCACGCTGTCGCAATTGCAGGCGGTAGCCGCGTATGCGTCGCATCCGGTGGTGCGGCCGGTGCGCAGCGACACCGCGTTGATCAAGCAGTTGCTCGACATCGGCGCGCAAACCCTGCTGTTGCCGATGATCGACACGGCCGACCAGGCCGCCGACGCGGTGGCGGCCACGCGTTATCCGCCGCAGGGCGTGCGCGGTGTGGGCAGTGCGTTGGCGCGCGCTTCGCGCTGGAACCGGATCCCCGACTACCTGAATGCGGCGGCCGACGAACTGTGCGTGCTGGTGCAGGTGGAAAGCGTGCAGGCGATGGACAATCTCGCGGCGATTGCAGGCGTGGAAGGCGTCGACGGCGTGTTCTTCGGGCCGGCGGACCTGAGTGCGTCGATGGGCCTGCTCGGCAAGCCCGGCGACGCAAGCGTGCGCGAAGCGATTCGCCACGGCATCGCGACCGTGCGCAACGCGGGCAAAGCGGCGGGCGTGCTGGCCCCCGATCCCGCGATTGCCGCCGACTATCTCGCGGCGGGCGCGGCCTTCGTGGCAGTCGGCACGGATACAGGCTTGCTGAGCCGCGCGGCGGCGGATCTGGCGGCGTCGTACAAGAAAACCACGACGGTGGCGGCACAGGTCAAGGGCGGATACTGAACGAACCCACTCGCCAGCGTGGGAATACAAGCGCTTCGCCCGAGCCTGCACCCGTTGCGGCGCGGCCATCGCGTTCGCCTTGGATCGGCCTGCAAACCCATGCGCCGAATGCCCGCCTGCGCTTGATCGCATTTCATCACGCGGGCGGCAACGCGAGCTTCTAACAGCCTTCGCTGAAAGAGCGGTTCTGTTGCAGGAAGAGGCCGGGTTAAAATTGGGCAGCAAAATTTTTGAGCTGTCCGATGAAGCGGACCAAGACACGGCGAACTACGCTTTCCGCGAACCTGGCCAAGGTCCTGAAGCGGCTTCACTATCCGCCTGAAGTGATTTTGCGGTCCCCCAAGGGGACTTCCTTCGGGGCGTGCGCACGATGGTACGTGGCCCATCCGTTAAGCGCTAATGCCTGGCAAACCGGTCGACATCGTGCAATTGCACCGCGAACTCGCGCAATGGCCCGATCACACCCAAGCCGCGTCCCGCCGGTGGGCGCCACATAAGCCGACGACTACGCCAATGGACATTCGATGCGGCACCGCGGGCTGGACCGACAAAACGCTGATTGCATGCAAGCGCTTTTACCCGCGCGGCAGCAGCAGCGCCGAAGCCCGTCTGCGCTTCTATGCGTCGCAGTTCCCGCTGGTCGAAGTTGATTCGGCCTACTATGCAATTCCGTCGGCAAGCAATTCGCAGTTATGGACCGAGCGCACGCCCGAAGACTTCACGTTCAACTTCAAGGCGTTTCGCCTTTTCACGGGGCATCAGACGTCGCCCGACGCGCTGCCCAAAGACATCGCGACGGCACTGCCTGACGGTCTCACCGGTCCGCGCAAGAAGAACGTGTACTACCGGGATATGCCAGCCGACATCCTCGACGAATTGTGGCGGCGCTATCGCGAAACGCTCGAACCGCTGCGCGCGACTGGCCGTCTCGGCGCGGTGCTGTTCCAGTTCGCGCCATGGATCACGCGCGCACCGGACGGGCTCGCGCTCGTCGAAGAATGCCGGCTTCGGATGGCGGACTACCTGATGGCCGCGGAGTTTCGCAATCAATCGTGGTTCGACGAACAGCACGCGGCGTGGACGCTCGATTTCATGCGTGAACGCAGCCTCGTACACGTGATCGTCGACGCCCCGTCGAACGTGACCAACCGCGTGCACACCGTATGGGAAGCCACTCATCCCGCACTCGCGATGGTGCGTTTGCATGGGCGCAATGCGCAGACATGGAATCCGACGGGCGCGGCAGGTGCCGCCGAGCGCTTCGACTACGACGACTCGGAACTGCGCGAACTGGCCGTCCCAATCCGCGCAATCGCGACGCGCGCCGGCCGCACGCATGTGATTTTCAATAATTGTTTCGAGGATCAGGGGCAACGCAATGCGCGCACGCTGATGCGTCTGCTGGGCGGCGCGGCGACCATGCCGGCGTCAGCGTAAGCGTACGGGCGGGTTCTTGACGAACGCCTGTTGCTCGACTGCCAGCAGGATTGATTCGTCACAAAGAAATCGAAACACAGTGAGGTACGCGCCCTCTTGAAGCGCTTGCCACAATCAAAACCTCATTGGCGATGCGGACACCAGAACGTCTGCACGCATTCGCTCGCAATGAGCGATATTTCGCGCCGCAGAAAGACCATTTGCATCTGAGCCAATGCTCATATTCAATGACAAACAATGTCAAATCCGCCTTCGTTCAGATTCATCCGATGTTCAAGGACACTGCACCCTGTGTAGCCTGACTCGTCAAAGCTCGGCGCAACGGACGGATAACTAAATGTCAAACAGTACTACTGAATACGTGATCGCGACTATCGACTCGTTACATTCGGAATCAAGGTACGCGAACGCAAAGGTATTCCCTGTCTTTTCGAATCCCTTATACGGGTGGCCTGAACAGATTGACGCCATGAGCGACGGTGACACACATGCGTAAGGCGGTGATACGACATGGCGACCCGACCACGACGGGCGGATTTGTGATTGCCTATTCGTCGACGATTCATGACGACGGCAAAAAAGTTGCACTGAGTGGAGACGAAGCGACCTGCGGCAACTGTAACGGCACGTTCAAGATATTTGGGACCGGGGAGGGAATGTCCGAGAAAAGACGCGTTGTCGTAGTCGAATACGATCTTGTGCTTTGCCCTTGCAAGCGGAATCGCGTGATAGTCGGCAACAATCCCGGCATCTTTCTCCAATGCGACGATGGCCGGCCGGATAGCGTATCTACCAGTGCAGCAACTACGGCGGGCGCGTCATCGACAACGGTTTCAGTGTATGACGAACAGGTATGCGCCGCCGCGGCGGAAGCGACGCTCGCGGGCTACCCGTACTACATTGAAACCGCAGACGGCTGCATCGAGTCGGGGCGGATCGATGCGAACGGGAGATTACCTCGCATTGCTACCGGAGCGGGCGCCGACGAGTACACCGTGTATTGGGGCGACGAAGCCCTCGCAAAAGAGTTTGGGGTTTGAATAGTGCCGAACAGAAAAACCGTAGTCAAAACCAATCCGACGCCAAACTCCATCAAGCAGGTTCAGTTAAGTGCCGTGACGTTCCAGGAGCTATGGGAAAACTACCCATCACGCGATCCTTATGACAATCCGGACTACCCCGACCAGTGTGCGATTCGCATGAGCGTGACCTTCCATCATGTCGGCATTGAGATGAAGTCGTTTTCATCAAAACTGATCAAGCCACCAAGGGACCAGCCGAGCATCGGGCGTATCCTTCTCGACGGGAAAGTCACGGCTACGCGGGCCAACGAGCTTGGTGAGTGGCTGAAGCTACAGCCTATCGCCGGCATCGGCAAGCCTGAGAATACGACTGGGACTGACTGGGTATCCCGGGTCAAAGGTCGCACCGGCATCATCATGTTTGACGGCTATTGGGCACGCGATGGCGAATCATCCGGCAGTATAAGCGGCGGTCACATTGATCTATGGAACGGCGAGAAATTGACGGGCATGGGCACGGGCCTGAGAGTGAGCTGGAATATTGTGATCCCCGGTATCTGGTCAGACTTCCGGAAATCAAAAACGATTCTGTTCTTTCCTGTGAAATGAAACTTACAAGGGTCGTCGTTGGTATCACGTTAGGGGCAGTCTCTGCTACTGTCCTCGCGTGGCTTGGTCTGTATCTGTGCGGTGTTTTCGTCCTGCATGGCAAAGGAAGTTTGTTCGATGCTTCCCGCACGGCAGAACACGCGTTTTTTATCTTCTGGTTTGCATTAACGGCCATTGCCTCAATTATGGGCGGATATCTCGGCTACACAGACAGCGCGAGACGCAAACAGAACTAATAAAACAGCCGGAAAAGAACGACACTTAAGCAAGGTTGGAGGTAACAGTTCTTAGCATATAGACCAATTGCTTCGAGGATCAGGGGCAACGCAATGCGCGCACGCTGATGGCGATTCTGGGCAGCGACGCAGTTGATTGACGGAACACGATCAGTAGTTGATTGAATCGCACGTAACTTGACCAGCACTACTCCTTGGCAGATCAAGCAGCGTCAATCACGAAGCCGCCGCCATCCAGATGAGGTTAGAATCGCGCGATGACTCGATACGTCGCTTTCCTGCGCGCCGTGAATGTCGGCGGCACCGGCAAACTCCCCATGTCCGAACTGCGGAGCATGTGCGAGTCCATTGGCTGCACGAATGTGCGCACCTATATCGCAAGCGGCAATGTCGTCTTCGACAGCAAACTCGGTGAAGCGGCTGTGAAGACTCGTCTGGAGCGTTGCCTCGCGACCTATGCGGGCAAACCAGTGGGCGTTCTGATCCGCACCGCAGCGGAGCTGGCCGCGGTTCTCGCTGGCAATCCGTTCACCCGCGCCGAACCGGACCGTCGCCATCTTCCTCGATGAACCGCCCCCCGCCGACACCCTGGCTCACGCGAGCGGCCAGCAGGAAGAAGAGATGGCACTCGGAACGCGGGAAATCTACGTGCACTACGGCAACGGGATGGCTCACTCGAAGCTGAAGATCCCGGCGGCAAAGACTGGCACGGCTCGCAATATGAACACGGTGGCGAAGCTCGTCGAATGGGCGATGGAATAGGTCGCCGACCCCGGGCAGGTCTGCGATCGTCAGCCGGCTATCGAAAACCACCGTGCCGCTCGCGCCAAACAACCGGATCGAAGCGCGCCATCGGCGCTGAGTCATCAGACGCGTCGATCTTTCCGCGTCAAGCCTGAGTGCTAATCATCCCGGTCGTCGTACCCGAGGCGAGCATCAACTGCACGAGTTCTGCAGTCGCGGTCTCGATTGCCGCGTTGATCGTCGATACCTGGCCTTGCAAGCTGCTTGCGCGCGCCGCCTGTTCGCTGGCCTAGGCTTCGTTGGTCGACGCTTGCGCGGCAGCGTCGGCGTGACCAGCCTGGCCGCTGCCAGCCGAGCCGCTCGCAGACGATACGTCCGCGGAGGCCGCGCTCCCGCCCGCTTGCGAGCCTTGCGCTCGCGACGCTTGCGCCTGTAAAGACGCGAGTTGCGCCTTCAGCGTCCTGATCAACTGTTCGAGTTGTTGTATCTCGACATCGGTGCTGCTCGAACTGCCGCTCGAGCTACTGCCGCCACCGCCGCCTCCACCTCCCCCGCCAGCTTTTTGCGCGCTGGTAGTCGAACCGGTGCCGCCGCTGCCCGATGCAGCCGACGACGCCGACGCAGTGGTCGTCGTGCCGGACTGCGAGTCGGACGACGTCGCAGTGGAACCCGACGCGGACGATGTCGACGACGCCGACGAAGCCGAGTCACTGCCGGTGGTTTGCCACGCTGCGACGTTCGTCGCCCCAGTGATCTGCATCAGCACACTCCTCTCTCTATGGATTGCCCGCCAGGCGGCTATTGCGCCGCAGCCCGCACTACGCCCGGATATCGAACCGCTTCGCACGATCCGCGTGTCGAGCCAAAGCGGAGCGCGAGCTTGCACGGCGCCAGGCCACCTGACAGAACTACGCCACTCCTATTCGGCATGTTTTCGCGAAACTTGAGGGCCGCGGCGAATTTTTTATTGAAGAATTGAATTAGGGAAGCGCTGATTAATGGACCAACTGACCGAGTTGCAGCCGAGAGGGCGTCGAATTTTCCGGATGACGAAGCGACTCGAAGCTGAACTCGGTGAATTGGCCGCGTAAACGGGC
>NZ_CYGX02000104.1 GCF_900019265.1 Paraburkholderia ribeironis | reverse complement strand
CCTGTGTTCGTGACGCACCCTCGTCCAGATGCCATGTGGTGCTGGATGTGCGGCGAGCCGCTTTGACCCGCCGTGCAAAGCACGCGTCGAACTTGTCGCACCAACGTCGGATCGTTTCATAACTGACCACGACGCCGCGTTCGAACAGCAGCTCCTCGACGTCGCGCAGGCTCAACTGAAACCGGTAGTACCAGCGCACGGCACAACTGATGACGATCGCGGGGAAGCGATGGCCGCGATAAAGCGATTTGATGTTCTGCATCGCCAGATCTTACCCGACTCAGTCAGCAACGTGACAATTCCTCGTAGGAACGTCGGATCACGAGAGTCCCAATGACTCAACTTCGTCTTGATCCGGATCTGTCGACGAAGCGTACGCGCAAGCGGGAATTTTTCGGCAAAATGCGGCGCATTGCCCGATGGTCGAGGCTGATTTCGCTGAGCGAGCCGAGCTATACCGCCGGCAAGACCGGACGACCCCGTCCCGATCGCGACAATTCGGGATGAAAGCGCATGTGCGACCTGAAAGCCGCTTGAATTTCTGTCTAACTCAACGAGCAGTCCGTTGCGATTAAACCGGTTTTTCCATCAACCGTTCCCTACCCCGAGATGCGGAGCCGGTAACGGCTCGGTGTAAAATGAAACTCTGTTAAACGTCGCCATCATCATCACAACCCGCTTCGACCAGGGGATTGGCCCTTTGAACTGCGACGCACGGTGTGGCGACCGCCTTTGTCATGGCAATGCCCTTGGTAGCTCCCGCTATCGACGTTAACGGGACAAGGCCGACCAGCGATGTCGGGCACGAAGCGTAGCAGGGTTACTTGCACCAAAGTTCCTTCGAACGCAGAAAGATTGTCGAAAACAGCCGGATCTGTTCGGCTGTTAGCATCTCGATCAACTGGGCCCGGCGTAGGATTAGAATCAGCAACTGCTGGGGCTGCTCATTGTTTCAGTCCGGCCTGCCCGGCGCGTTACGGTTAATCCCAAAGGGTTAAATGGTTCATAAATACCGCAATAACGATTTCTGGCATTGAGTCGATGCATCGACTTCGAAATGGCTCGTTCGGAATCCTTGACACCGTTGGGATTTCCGCATGGAATGCTGTCCTTTTCGATTGGTAAGGTATCCAATCTATGTGAAGTGCTTTCCCCTGAACGGCCATTTGCACCAGAGCCGTTTGGACACTTGACAACATCATCGTGAACTGAAAATGTCCCGGAACCGAATCGATAATAGCATGGCGACGTCACCTTACTCCAACGAACTGTCCCGTCCCGACCCTCCGCCTGTGTCGCAGCCGGCTGATCCGCTGCAAGCGGCGCTGTTTCCCGACCACTCTCCACCGCAGACGCGTCACGACACCGGCTCGAGATCGTCACCGGCGACGCAATATCCTGATCCGGACCGGCATCGGCGTGCCAGTCGTTTCCAGCGCGCAGCACGCCCGACTGCGAAATCCGCTGATGACCTGAACTGGCTTTGCGGCCGACTTGAAATAGCACTTGAACTAGCTCCCCGGTTCTCCGATGAACCTCGAAGAAAATATCGGTTTATGGCAGACGCATTTGGCGACGCAAAAAATGCAATGTCGATTGCTCACGCTTCATCAGTCAACGTAGAACGAAGAAACCGCTCGATAATCAACGGCCTCAAGGTGGCTTCGGAGCTCCTAGATTCTATGTGGAAGGAACTATTTAGATTTCGAAATGATCTCAATTGTTTGCGCCCAACTTTAAAGGACCTTCCCGAGAAGAATGGGGACGAATTGATAAAGATTCGCCACTCGTTGGCTGAATTTATGAGTGCGCTGGACGAATTGAATGCCAACCGCCAGCAACTCGAATTGTTCGCGGATTCAGTAGCAAAAGTTGCTAGATCAGGTGTTTCCCGCCAAGCGTATGAAGAGGTCGAAATTGGTTACCCTATGCTCATTTCCGGGGCGTTAGAATTGTTGGCGCCGGTGGCAAGATTGGTTGTCTCATTAAACAACTTCTATCTTCACACATTTGCGTGGCCAGTCGATGTCCGACAATCGCTCGGAACCATTGCATTAAGATCCAAGGCAGTGTTCGACTTATTTGAAAAATACAACGAGACTAAGGCGAAAAATAACGCACAAGAAGCCTCAAAAAAGAAAGCACATATATTATGTGAAATACTCGGCGCACTTAAGCTTCTGGATATAGCCGCTAACCACCTCGCACAAACTGCTTCGGAAAACTGGAGATCGGAAGATTCTGGGAAATGGAATGAAGTATTGCGCTTTGCCGAGCGACTTGGCGATTTTACGTCGCCTCTGCAAGCTATAGTTCTGCCAATGGTCAAACGCTCGCAAAACGACACAGGGGAGTCGTCGCATGCGGCGGGACTGCAAGGCGCGACCGATGCACAAGAAGTATCAGGCGTTGAAACGGTTCCACCGCGTCGTCGATCGCACCGCCGTACTCCTCCCCAGCGCCACGAGGTCGGGCGGGTGCGCTCCGCGGACACGGCCGAGCACTCGGAAATCCTCAAGCAGGTTTCAGCTCTCCTAGACAAGAGCAAACGATTGCCGCCAGACGTCGTACGTTACTCCGCTAACGACTTGCTCGCGCTTGCTCGTCGGGCCGGGTGTGATACCAGCACGATCGACACCATAAAGCGAAATGAAAGCGACCCGCTGGACATTGCTAGCATAATCCGCGATTCGGTCGCATCATGGTTCGGTCGTGTCACCGACCTAGAGCGCGCCCTTAGAATGCTCGCTGCACTACCCCAGAGTCCCCAGATCGCGGCGTGTGCCAATAAGGTGGCGCAGCGAAAAGGCCTTCTGGCTCACATCGAGGCTTGCATGAATCAGCAAGAGGCAGATTTGATCAAACAGTATCTCTACCCTAAAGCCAGACATCTGCACCGCCTATTCGACTTAGACGAGGTCGCTCTGGTACAAATGCCGAAGAAGCTTCCTTCTAGTTCCGACCAAGACAATCAAGGTACGGTATTCGAATTGTGCGTTCAACCTCATCCAATTTCTGACGGCGATAACGCCGCGCCCTTGTTCGTTCACGTACATACGCGTCGCACGGTGACGGCCGATGGATGCCTGACACTAGAACTGAGTGATTTCAACGCCATTCACGTTAAAACCAAGACTCAAAAGAATCTCGGGAAGCAGTGGGAGAGGTATCAACGGGCTCTGGGAAACACTGACCCAACCATCCACCGGGGCCAGGTCGATGAGAAACTGTGGCGCCGATTAAAAGAGAAGGCCGTCAGTGCCGGCAGCCCTGAGAGATCGCCTGTTCCGGCGCTGTCACGGTGGAGAATGAAAGAGGCAGCGTCGCAATAAGCGCCGCGATTGGAATTGTCACGTTGCTGACTGAGTCGGGTAAGATCTGGCGATGCAGAACATCAAATCGCTTTATCGCGGCCATCGCTTCCCCGCGATCGTCATCAGTTGTGCCGTGCGCTGGTACTACCGGTTTCAGTTGAGCCTGCGCGACGTTGAGGAGCTGCTGTTCGAACGCGGCGTCGTGGTCAGCTACGAAACAATTCGACGCTGGTGCGACAAATTTGGCGCGGGCTTTGCACGGCGGGTCAAAGCGGCTCGCCGCACATCCAGCACCACATGGCATGGATTTGAAAAGTTGCGTAGGCATGCGGGACTCATTGGAGTAAGGCCAGACCTTCCGGTGGCGCAACTTCTAAAGGCTCTGGCAGCCGGGGCTCAGTCAGACCACCCTTCCGTATCGTTCCGTATCTCCCCCGGACGTAACGGTCGGTACATTAGAATCGATTCCCCGGACATAGCGAAACTGCTCCCTCGTCTCGACGAAATAGAGAAGGTGTTTAATTTCGTGATGTCAACGCCGATCGAATTCCGGTTCTTCCACACGTTGCGCGAAAGTGCCAAGCGGCATGTTGCTCAATGATGGGACCAATAATTCGGGGTCCTACATTAGTTCACTTTTCCAGTACGGCGGTGCCAGCTTAAGTCTCGCACCCGCATTCTCAGCTGCCAAACAACAGCTCCATGCACACGAAGTGTGGAAGAGCCAAAATCAATTCGGCGCCGTCAGACATATTAATCTTTGGTCTTGCCAGATTTGGTCTTGCTGAACACGTAGCCCGCGAATCCGTCTTTCAAGTCGGGGTACTTTTGGATCGTGGGCTCGGCCAAATCGCTCGTTGGATCGATGCCCAGTCGACGCAACGTGAGTTTGCCTGCCGGGGTGACCTTGTAGGTCCGTCGCCAGTCCTCTCGCAGCCGAGGCGCCGCGGCTTCATAAGCTTCCCATCCGCGCTGGATTTCTTCGACTCTGCGGTCATGCGCATCCACATCTTGGGCGGCGATCCGCAACGCCATCCGCGTCTTAACGTGTTCTTTAACCTCGACCTCGCGTTGTTCGGTGAGAGCAAGGTTTTCCTGAACCTCAATCATTTTGCGCTCAGCGTCGGAAACGATCCACCCTTCCTTCAACGCCTTCATAAAGAATCCGGCCGGGCTCTTTGATACCTTGCCAATTTTCAGGCTGAAACGTGTGCGCTCGATCGCCTGTTCCAAGCGTTCGTCCGTGTAGGTATCGCGCTCCGCCGCAATCTGGTTGAGCTGTGCGCTGGAGAGGCCAAACTCCTGCTTTAAGGTTTGGTAGATCGCCTGGGCTTGTTCATGCGTATGCAGTACACGCTCCGCCATCTCTTTGCGCTCAATGCGAAATCTCAGGCGCCCGATCTTGCGAGACCCGGGCTCATTGCGAGTCTCGTATGAGAGTGTCAGGTCGGAGACCTCATTGATCTGCCCCACGGCCGGTGCGAGCCAGTCGCGTTTGAAGTACTTGAACTCCTGCGCCTTGGCACCCATCGCGCCTTGCCATGAGCGCAGTTCGTCGAGCGTAAGCCAGTCTGTTTCGCCCTCGTCGGCGTAGGGGAGCAAGTGGTCGTACATCACACGCGCGTAATTGAGAGTGAAGAGCGAGGTGATGCGCAGACTCAACCAATGCGACTTACCTGGGCCACGTATTATCCCAATAAGATCAGGCGGGACGCGGAACTGGAAACGCCCACCCGCGTAGGAGATACGACCGATCAACTGGACGGAACCAAAGGGTTTCTCTCCGTCGGCATCCGCCGCGGCAGTCGCCTGGATCAGAGCCCTTTGCGCCTCGGTAATGACCTGCTCAAGGTGCGTGTTGTTGCGGCTCGAATAGCGCATGAGCCACTTGAAATAGTCCAACTCCACGTCGAACAGGTCACGACCCCGTTCTTCCTGCGCAACGATGAAATACGCCGCGTCGATCAGACGTCGAGCCGCCACGCCCAAATCAACAATGCGGATCAGGACATTCTTTCGGGCGAAACCGATATCGGAGCGAGCGGTCTCGACGGGCAAGTCCTCGGCATTCGCGTCGTCGAACAAAGCCAGTGCCAGTTGGCTTGACGTGGCCACCTGCCCTGCGATCGCCATTTGGCCTCCCGCACGTTGTTCAAGATGATTTGGACCGGTACGGTACCGACGGCAAGGTGCCCTGTCAACACAGATCACCTCACCTTAGCCTGTCGGTCAACACAGAACGTCTCACCATCGCGCCGGTCATTCACATTTCGCCTCACCTTTGCCGCCCAAATACTTCACCTTGGCAACCCATTCGTCTCACCTTTCCGTGGTAAACAGCTCACTTTTGTTCTCAATCAACATCACCTTTGACACAGAACACCTCACCTTGCGGCGCTAACCTGCTGATTTTTATAGAGTTCGGAATCTACGTTAGTTGTTGGTTGGTTTTGCTTTTAATAAAACACTAACAACTGCGCGCCAGAAATTGCGGAATGCTGCTTAACCACATACGGCCGTGGTGCTGGATGGCTTTTCAAGCGGGCAGATGCACGGGGCCGTTCCTCCCCAGTTTTCGCGAACACGAAGCTCAGTGCAATAGAGCTCTCAAGGGCGGACGGAAAGGTGAGGCGAATTGTGCACAGGCAGAACGAACTGCCAATGAGCGCGGCTTTCGGGCGTGTAAGGTGAGGTGTTCTGTGTTACGTCTACGTTCGAAACGTGGAAATCGGTCCGTCGGCTTCTCCGGATCTTGCTCGTGGATGCGGTGCCGAGTTGTTGCAAATGCTTGAATCTATGGAGTTTGTTGTGGGTAAACATCGGAATGCGGCTTTGCGCACGATTCCGATAGCTATTCGGCGGTCTGGCTAGTATTCTACGGTTCGGCATAGATGCAGCCTAAAACCGTGTAAACGGACGGTAAGCGTGGAGAAATCAGCTCACTGTCGACCAAAAATGAGGAACCGTCCCAATGAATTTGAGTGAGTTGCCTGGGATTGACCGAAGCGTAAAGCTCTCCAACCTCGGGGAGTTCGCAGAGCGCCTGTCGGTGATGGCGAACGAACTGCGTGATCAAATCCTAGCGCCGCGACCGCGGAAGACGCCGCCCGTCTTTACGATCGGTGAACTGTCGGAGATGTGCGGGATCGATCGTCAGAAGATCAATTATTTGGCGACTAAGGAAGGTGGCGATCTGCCGCCCGGCGAGACTCATGGTACCGGAAGAGCGCGAATTTTCTCATTGAAAGACGCGCGAACCTGGGTGCAGCAAGTATCTGACATTTACCAGACTCCGCTTGTTACCGGCACGCGTGAGCATCGAGGTCGCGTATTGATCACAGCCAACTTCAAGGGCGGCTCATGTAAGACTACGACGACGATGTGCATTGGGCAGGGCTTGAGCCTACGCGGTCGCAAGGTATTGGTTATCGATCTGGATCCCCAGGCGTCTCTGTCGGAACTGTGTGGGTTGTATGCCGAGAAGGATGTGACGTGGGAAGACACTGTGCTCCCATTCATTTATGACCCGAACATAGAAGGGGGGCTCGCTTCGAAGGTGCAGAGTACATACTGGGACGGGCTCGATGTGATCCCGGCTCACAATTACCTGCACGACGCGGAGTTTCACCTCCCGACGGCACAGCAGACTAGCCCCGGGTTCGAGTTCTGGTCGGTACTACGCAAAGGAATCGAACCGCTTCGGGCGCAATACGATTACATCATCCTCGACACAGCGCCGTCTCTGTCCTACATGACTCTTAATGGCCTGATGGCGGCGGACTCAATGGTGATGCCACTGGTGCCGGAGAGCCTGGACTTCATCTCGTCGGTGTCATTTTGGTCGCTGTTCGCCGAGGTCGCGCATGGCTTCGTGGAACACGAACTCGATAAGACCTACGATTTCATCTCGGTCCTCTTGTCGAGGGTTGACTACGGCAACACGTCATCGGCGCCGGTGGTGCGTTCTTGGTCGCAGCGTGCCTATGGCGACTGGCTTCACGCGACAGAGGTTCCCGCCAGTTCCGTTATGAGCAATGGCGCCCTAGCATTTTCGACCGTATTCGATCTGTCGCGCGCTGATGCTGTGGCGAAGACATTGGCGCGGGTGAAGCAACCGTTGATGGACTACTGCAAGTGGATCGATGACCAATATGTGGCGCAATGGAGGGCCGGGCAATGAGCAGTCTGCGTGAGCGCATGATGAGCAAGACCGCGGAGGTTCGGGCGGCGAAGGACATTAAGCTCGACCCTCAGCAGGACAAAGCCGCGAGCCCGCGCACAGCACCGGGCATGGCGGGAGCCTTGGCGGTCGCGCAGCAGCGCATCATTGAACTGGAGAAGACAGGGGCGCCGTCAGAAGTGCTGGTCTCGAATATCGTTCCAAACCCGTGGCAACCACGACAGTTGTTTAATGAAGCGAAGCTCACGCAACTCGCTGAGTCGATCCGTGAGGCCGGTCTGGTTCAACCGATTGTCGTTCGTCGCGCGGCGGCCGGCTACCAGATCATTGCCGGTGAGAGGCGTTGGCGCGCGCATAAGATGATCGGGAAGGACACGATCAAGGTTGTCATCATCGATCTCTCGGACGAAGAGATGGCGATGTTGGCCCTAGTGGAAAACGTGGCGCGTGAGGATTTGTCCGACTACGAGATCTCGCGGTCTGTGCGCAGGACGGAAAGGGAGTTCCCGAACCGGAAGCGCATGGCAGAAGCATTGGGCATATCGCGTTCGGAACTTTACCGTTACCTCGCTTTTGGCGATTTGCCCGATTTCGTGATCAAGGATTTGGATATCCAGCCGCGCCTGCTTGGCGCGCACGCTGCGCAAGATGTGGTGTCTGCCCTCCGTGAGCAGGACGCGCGCGCGTTCGAGATTGCCCAGAATCTTTGGGTAAAAGTCGTGGCCGGCGATCTGGATCAAACGAAGCTGGCTAGAACGATTAAGCAAGAAGTTGAGAGCGACGGCGGATTCACTGGAAGCGTCAGCGACCGCAGCATCGAGAAGATTTTTGCGGGTAAGAGCCAAGCCGGATCGATTACTAAGGACGCCGTCGGTTTTACCGTCAAGATCAAGGCTGGGCTGCTCACTGCAGATAAGGAAAATCAAATTAGGGCACTCATCGCGCAGCTATTTTCGGACGACGTTTCTTCTGACTAGCATCTGTTCAAGCCCGATCAATTCGGGCTTTTTTATGTCTCCAATGGAGACACGTACAAATTGCGACCCCTCCCTGATTCAATCGGCCACGCGATCTTGGCGCTGCTCCGCGCCCGCGGGCATCGCCGTCTGACGGATATCTTCGTCGCGGACTGAGTGTCTCCATTGGAGACACTGTCCTTGCAACTTCGTTACTTGAGAGGAGTGGCTCCAATGGAGACACTCAGGCACAGAATATTCCGCGTACCGGCAAAACCCGAAAACGACGTGCCCTTCCGAAAACCGGGAGAAGATTCGCTGCGCGCTTTCGGAATTCTCCTAGAGGGAGTTGGGAATCCGTCCGAAGCTCGGTTGACGTCTGAGTATCGGACTTTTCTTGACGTCCTCCCTGCCCTAAAGGATCCCTAAAGGACGGGGATTTCTCCTGCGGGACGGCCACGTCCGGCCGCGAGAATTTTGCGAGCAGCAATGCGGTCACGATCTCGGGTCGTTCCACAATGGCTGCACGTCCACGCTTCTATTCCACGTCCTGCAACACCTTTCGACCCCGAGCGGCTTTCGCGACACGAACAGGTTTGGGAGGAAACCGCTTCATCGACTTCATCGAGCCATACGCCTGCGTCAGCGCATTCGTACTGCAACATGGTTTGGAGCGCCGCCCAGCCTCCATTCAACACCGACTTGATGTGCGGACCGCGGGCCAGAGCCTGAGCGTTCATGTCGCCAACAAAAATCGCACCGTGTTCGTGGACGAGTGTCAGGTCCTGAGTTGATGCAGAAAGTCCTTCCTTCGGTTCGCGATCTTTGCGTGGATCGCCTTAGCACGAGCCTTCTTTCGAGCCCGCTGCGCTATCGCCGGCTTGGGCTCGAGATCTCGGTAGAGCTGCTGGGCATCGACGTTACCAAGGGCTTCATCCGAGACTTCGACGAAGGCCTTGAGGCCGAGGTCGATACCGAGATTCGCTTTGCGGCGTTGGCCTAGGCGCATTTGACCTTGACCGTCACTGAGATTCCAACGTCCTCGACTGCCTCCAGAGATGCATCCCGCGCCGAGCTCGTAGCGAGCGAGACCATACTGTCCCAGACCGCAAGATGCAATCCGTGGAAATGCGCCTGACCGTTACGCCAGACCACCAATCTGGCTTTGAAGGGGATCCAGCCCAACGGGCGACGGGCACCACCACTCGTCACGACAGCTTTATCTTGGGGTGCTGCCGGCGACGGGTCGCATATTCGTCGGCAATCTGCTGGAACACCGCAGAGCCGATGATGAGCCCTTCCTTGGAGCCGCCGTTGAGGTAGCGCTGAAGGTCGATGCCCGAAGCGAATCGCCGCTCTCGCTGGAAGATTTTGAGCGACAACTCGTTGCAGGCATAGCTGCTGTGGCCATAGCGCAGACGATGGTGGTCGATAGCCTCGATGTCGGTGGGATACACCGATCCATCCGTCGCTCCGCCTCTTGACTTAGCCAGGTTTTCTGCGTTGTCTAATCAGACACACTTCGTGGCAACTTCACAGCCAATTACTGCCTTCGAACTTGAATGCTATTCGGGTGAGACGAACGTCGCCGATTTATTGCACGTCATCATGGCGGACGGCGCAGGCAGTAGGAAAACAGCAACCAATGCGGTACACCGCGCGAGTGGCAGCAGGCGGGATGTGACCGCGAGACCTTATGCCCATGCCATTCCGGTACCTGTCGCGCCCCGTGCCACCTACAAGCCCGAAGATCTTAAACGCCCTAGTCAGGCGTGCGCATCTGCGCCTTTTGCGTTAACACTTACTGCGCAATCGACCAATGCCACAAATCTGTACTCCGCCTTTCCGGCGCTACGAGTGTGGTCAGCCCTGCGCCCAGATGCCATTTCGCAGCGCTAATGGAGTTGCGTAGCGCGGCGCGTCCCTTCTCTGCAAAACGCGAGTTCAACTGCGAATCCATAGCGGGCAAACAACGGAAGTGCTGAATTAACGCAACTAACCGTCAGCCAACGCGGGCGCGCAGAGAGGGGCCTAGCGGCGCGACAAATCGTCTACCACGGAGGCATGCTATGGCCGCGAAGGCGAAACGAAGAATCCTGAATAGATAGCTGCATCATTTTCCCTTTACTGAAAGCTGCGAATGCCCGAGTTGAGCTGCCGAGATGAAGTGTCCCCGTGAAACACTCCTATAGCAAATCTCGATAAGCCACGAGCCTTATGCGACTGGCGATTGAGCGCAATGCGTCCGAATTGTTTCACGGAAGGGAGGTATTCCTGCGCAGCGCAAACTGTATGAGCAAGGTATTGCGTGGACCATGTCGCATCATTTCGATAATTCGTATCGGACGCTACGTAATTTGTAACAACTGGTTGCGGGTTT
>NZ_CYGX02000023.1 GCF_900019265.1 Paraburkholderia ribeironis | reverse complement strand
GACAAATTCTTGCTCATAGGATCTAGGGAGTCTGTTTGTTATGCTGTCGCTTCAATGTCTGCCGTGGCTCGCGTGCGTCGCTCGTGCGCCACGCTTCACCCGGAAGCCATGCTCCAGCTCTTCTATTCGAACCGCTATGAAACGCTGGTCGGCGCACTGCTCGACGACCTCGCGCAAGCGCCCTCCGATCCCTGGGTCAAGCAGCCCGTGATCGTCCCGAGCGCCGCTGTGCGGCGGCGGCTCGAACTCGATATCGCGAACCGCCAGGGCATCTGCGCGAACGTCGAATTTGCTTATCTCGCGCAATGGCTGTGGGCGCAGATCGGCGGCGTGATCGAGGTGCCGCGGCACTCGCCATTCGCGCCGGACCGGCTCGTGTGGCGCTGCTACCGGTTGCTGGCGGACGCCGACGCGGCGCTGCCATGGAATGCGTCGCCGCGTCTGCGCACCTATCTTGATGCAGCCGACGCATCGATGCGCTACGAACTGGCGCGGCGCGTGGCGACCGTGCTCGACCACTATCTGACCTATCGTCCCGAATGGTTGCTGCAATGGCAGCAGGGCGGTTCGATCTTTGCCGGCGGCGCGGCGAACGAGAGCGGCCCGCGTCTGATCGGTGCGAGCGAGGCGGCGCGCGAGGACGAGCGCTGGCAGTCGGCGCTGTGGCGCGCGGTGCTCGCCGAGGTGGCGCAAGCCGCGGGAAATGTGCATACGCCGGCTGCCGCGTTGCCGCCTGCGTACCGCTTTCTGGAGGAAATCGGCACACTCGATCTCGAAGCGATCTCGAACGCGCAGTGGCCCGAAGCGGTCAGCGTGTTCGCGTTGCCGACCATGCCGCCGTTGCACGTCGCGTTGCTGCGCGCGCTGTCACGCTGGGTCGACGTGCGTCTGTACGTGATGAACCCGTGCCGCGAGTTCTGGTTCGACGTGGTCAGCGAGGCGCGCGTGCAGGCGCTCGACGCCGCCGGCCAACTCGACTACCAGCAGGTGGGTCATCCGCTGCTCGCCGAATGGGGGCGTCAGACCCAGGCGCAGTTGCACATGCTGCATGAGCTGACCGAGAGCGCCGCGTCCGGCGAAACCGGCGACTTCACCGGCAACCCGCAGCCGAGCTGGCTCGCCGCCGTGCAGAACGCCATCCTCGAGCTGCGCGCGGAAACCGAGACTGACGAATTGCCGAGCGAGCGCGGCATCGAAGTGCATGTCTGTCATAGCCTGTCGCGGCAGCTCGAAGTACTGCACGATCGCCTGCTTGGCTGGTTCGACGAGTTCGACGATCTGCAGCCGTCCGACGTGCTGGTCGCCGTCTCCGATCTGGCGGCCGCCGGTCCATTGATCGACGCGGTGTTCGGCACCACGCCGGCAGGCGACACGCGCCGCATTCCCTACCGGATCACCGGCTTGCCGCCGTCGCAGGCCAACCCGGTCGCGCGTCTGCTGCTTGACTGGCTGGCGCTGCCCGAGCGTAGCGTGGGCGCGCCGGAGCTGGTCGAATGGTTGCGGGTCGACGCGCTTGCCGTGCGTTACGGGATCGATGCGATCTCGCTCGAAGCCGCGCAGGAATGGCTCGCGGCAGCCGGCGCGCGGCGTGGACTCGCGCCGCTCGAGCCAACCGGCGAACACGTGCCGATCGCCCGTCATACGTTCGCGGATGCGCTCACGCGTCTTTACCTCGGCTACGCGATGCCGGACGGCGGCGAACCGGTCGACGCGTGGTTGCCGGTCGAAGGCGCTGATGGCTCGGACGCCGAACTGCTTGGCCGGCTGTCGCGCTTCGTCGACGATATCGACGGCTTCGCGGCGCGCTGCGCGATCGATCAGACGCCCGCCGCCTGGGCGCAACTGCTGCTCGAAACGCTCGCGCAGTGTTTCGACGGTGGCGTCGAGTTCGCCGGAACGCTCGCCGCGGTGCGCGATGCCATCGACAAGATGGGCGACGCGATGCAAGCCGGCGCGCACGATGTCATGCTGCCCGCCGCGGTGGTGCGCGGCGCGCTCACCGAAGCGCTCGACGACCCGGCGCGCGGCGGCGTGCCCTGGGGCAGCGTGACGTTTTCGTCGCTCACCAGCTTGCGCGGCTTGCCGTATCGGATCGTCTGCCTGCTCGGCATGGACGACGGCGTGCTGCCCAGTCTCGCACGCGCCGACGAGTTCGATCTGATGGCCGCGTTCGGCAAAGCCGGCGACCGGCAGCGCCGCGACGACGAGCGCAACCTGTTCCTCGATCTGTTGCTGGCTGCGCGCGACCGGCTCTTCATTGCGTACACGGGCCGCAGCATTCGTGATAACGCGCCACTGCCGCCTGCCGCGCTGGTCGACGAGCTGCTCGACCATCTCGCCCAGGTGTCGGCGGGCGAGGGCGCGAGTCCCGCCGAGGTGGAGCACGCGCGCCGTGCGTTCATCGTCGATCATCCGTTGCAGGCGTTTGCGGCGGACTATTTTTTGCCGCAGCGGGGCTTGTTCACCTATGACGCCGATCGCGCCGAACTCGCGACGCTGCTGGCCGCGCCGCAGCATCCGGCTGCCACACCATTCTTCGATCAGCCATTGCCGCCGGAAGACACGTCGCCGGTGGCGTTCGACGACTTCGTGCGCTTCTGGCGTCATCCGGCGCGAGCGCTGCTGCGCGATCGCCTTGGCATCGTGCTGTCGGATGCGCAAGGCGAATTGCTCGACACCGAGCCGTTCGATCTGGATTACACAGGGCGTGATGCGTTGGCCGAGCGTCTGTTGCCCGTGCTGCTCGACGCCGACATCGAACACGACGTGATGTTCGAGCGCGTCCGCCGCGTTGCCGCGGCAAGCCCCGAGTTGCCCGGCGGCGCGACCGGCGCGGTATGGCGAGCGCGCGAACTCGGCGCGTTGAGCCAGCTCGCCGCGAGCGTGCGCCGCGAGGTCGCCACGGGCGTCGAGCGCCTGCCGTTCGCGCTCGACATCGCGCCGCGCTGGCCCGACGACGTAGAGCTCGCCGGCGCACTGTTCGGTGCTCACGATACGCTGCTTCGCGAGGCGACCGACACGCCGCTGCAACTGCACGGCACGCTGAACCTGTTGACCGGAACGGGACAAGTGATTTTTCGTTACGCCAAAGCCACCGCACGCGACTATCTGTCCGCGTGGCTCGCGCATCTGGTCTACTGCGCCGCGCGACCCGATGGCCCGCGCCGCACCGTGTGGCATGGCAGCGGCGAGAGCTTTGAGCTGACGCCGGTCGCCGCGCCGCTCGATCAACTGGCGCCGCTCGCCGCGCTGTTCCGCGCGGGGCGCAGGCTGCCGCTGCGCTTTTTTCCGAAGAGCGCGTGGGCTCGCGTGAACGATAGCGAATCGGCTGCGCAAGGAGTCTGGGTCAACGACCGCGTACGCGGCGAATCGGACGATCCCGCCTTGCGCATCGCCTTGCGCGGCATGTCGTTCAAGCTCGACGAACCGTTCGCCAGCCTCGCGTCGATCGTTTTCAAGCCGCTCATCCAGCATCTGCGGAGCGCATCATGAGCGGCGCCATGCAGCACGAAGCGCTGGCCGCCGCGGAACTCGACGTGTTCGGCTGTTCGCTCGACGGCGTCAACCAGATCGAGGCATCGGCGGGGACTGGCAAGACGTGGAACATCTGCGCGCTGTATGTGCGGCTGCTGCTCGAGAAGAACCTGAACGCGGATCAGATTCTGGTCGTCACGTTCACGAAGGCGGCGACCGCGGAATTGCACGAGCGCATTCGCGGCCGTCTCGCGGAGCTGCATCGCGCGATCGAGATGGACGACGACGGCGGCGATCCGTTCATCCAGCGTCTCTTTGAAACGACCCTGGCGCCGCAACGCGGCATCGAGCGCGAGGCGGCGCTGAAGGTAGTGCGCCGCGCGCTGCGCACGTTCGATCAGGCGGCGATTCACACGATCCACGCGTTCTGTCAGCGCGCGTTGCAGGAGGCGCCGTTCGCCGCCGCAATGCCGTTCGCGTTCGAGATGGAAGCCGACGCCGCCGCGTTGCGCTTCGAAATGGCCGCCGATTTCTGGCGCGAGCAGATCGAGCCGGTGGCTCATGCGCATCCCGCTTTTGCCGCGTGGCTGGTGGCCAAACGCGCAGGTCCCGCTTCACTCGACGAACAGCTCGCGCGGCGTCTGAAGAAACCCTTGGCGCAGTTGCGCTGGGGTACGGTCGATGCAAGTGGCGGCGCTGACCCGCAGGCCGACTTCGATGCCGCCAGGGCGCTCTGGCATGCGCAGCGCGACGCGATCGTCAGTTTGCTGGGCGAGGCGCAGGAGCGGCTGAGCAAGACCACGCATAAGCCCGATCATGTGAGCGCAGCGCTCGCCGCATGGACCGATTACTTCGCGCAGGGCGACTGGCATGCGCCACCGCCGCGCGCCGCGTTGAAGCTGACGGCGTCGGCGTTGAAGAAGGCCACCAAGGTCAAGTTCGAGCCGCCCGCGCATCCGTTCTTCGACCACGCCGAAGCACTCGCGGCCGCCGTGGTCGCGGCCGAGGCCGCGCAGCGCGCGCGCTGGCTCGAACTCGTGCAGACGTGGCTCGACTACGCGCCCGCCGAACTCGTGGCACGCAAGCGCACCCGCCGCGTGGTGTCGTTCGACGACCTGCTGTCGAACCTGTATCGCGCGCTGGCTGCTCATCCGTGGCTCGCCGATGCGTTGCGCACACGTTATCCCGCTGCATTGATCGACGAATTTCAGGACACCGATCCGTTGCAGTTCGCGATCTTCAGCCGTATCTTCGCGCCGGCCGGGCCGCTGTTTCTGGTCGGCGATCCGAAGCAGGCCATCTACAGTTTTCGCGCGGCGGATCTGCATACCTATCTGGCGGCGCGGGCGGCGGCATCCGCGCGCTATACGCTGGCGGTCAATCAGCGTTCGACCGCGCCGATCGTCAACGCTTGCAACCGGCTGTTCGAAGCCAATCCGCGGGCATTCGTGCTCGAAGGGCTCGACTATCAGCCGGTGCGCGCGGGCGAGCGGCGTCGGCCGCCGTTCGCCGATCCGGCCGCGCAGGCCACGAACGCTGGCGATTTCCGCATCTGGAGCTTGCCGCAAGGTGACGCCGCGTTGCCCAAGCGCGAAGCCCAGCGCGCAGCGAGCGAAGCCTGTGCCGCCGAGATCGTGCGGCTGCTGCGCGGCGCACGCGACGGCTCGGTGACGATCGGCGACACGCCGCTCGCGCCCGGCAACATCGCCGTGCTGGTGCAAACGCACAAGCAGGGCAGTCTGATCAAACGTGTGCTGGCGGCGTGGGGCGTCGGCAGCGTGGAGCTGGCGCAGGCGTCGGTGTTCGCGACGCTCGACGCCGAGCAGATCGAACGCGTGCTGGCCGCGGTCGATACGCCAGGCGATCTGCGTCGGCTGCGCGCCGCGCTGGCGACCGACTGGCTAGGTCTCGACGCCGCCGCGCTATGGCGTCTCGAGCAGATCGCCGACGCGCCCCCAGCCGCCGACGACCCCGCGCACGTGGCCGACGCGATGGGCTGGGTCGAACGCTTTTCGCGCTACCGGACGCTATGGCACGAGCGCGGCTTCGCGGTGATGTGGCGCACGCTGATGCGTGAGCTGCGCGTCGCGCAACGGCTGGTCGCCGGGGCGGACGGCGAGCGCCGCTTGACCAACGTGAATCATCTGGCCGAACTCGTGCAGGCGCGTGCCGCCACGCAGCCGGGCATCGCGCCGACCTTGCGCTGGCTCGCCGCGCAACGCGAACAGGGCGGCGGCGAGGACGCGCAGCTGCGACTCGAGTCGGACCGCAACCTCGTGCAGATCGTCACCGTCCATAAGTCGAAGGGGCTCGAATATGCAGTGGTGTTCTGTCCGTTCCTGAACGACGGCGCGCTGCGCGAACCGCCGTCCTCCGGCTTGCCCGATGCGCGCGAGTACCACGACGAAGCCGGCGAGGCCGTGCTCCACTACGGTTGCGACGACGAGGAGGCCGAGCGCGCGTCGCGTTACGCGGCGCGCGAACAGGCGGCGGAGCGGGCACGGCTTGTCTATGTGGCGCTCACACGCGCGGTGTATCGCTGCTATCTGGTTGCGGGTACCTATCTGTCGTCGCGCTCGACGAGAGAAGCGCGCCGCAGCGTGCTGAACTGGCTGGTCGGCGGCAGCGGTCACCGCTTCGACGAGTGGCTCGCCGAGCCGCCCGATGAAGCCACGTTGATCACGCGCTGGCAGGCGCTCGCCGGCGGCCCGATCACGTTGCAGGCGCTGCCGCAGGTGACGCGCCGCACGCCGCTTGAAAGTCTTCAGGACCAAGGCGCATTCAGGCAGGCGCGGGCCAATCGCCGGGCGCTGCGCGATCAGTGGCGCATGGCGAGTTTCAGCGGACTCATCGCGGCGGGCGGCAAGGCCGACGCGGCGCCCACACCGCTGGAAGACGTGCGGCCGGATCACGATGAGATCGCCGACGCGCTCGCCGCCGTGCCCGCCTTCGCGCCAGCACCCGCGCCGCAGCCACCGTCCCTTGCCAGCGACGACATCCTCGCGTTTCCGCGTGGCGCGGCGGCCGGCGACTGTCTGCATCGCATGTTCGAACTTGCGGACTTCACCGATGCGCACACGTGGCCCGATGCGATTCGTGGCGCGCTGCGCGAGCGGCCGGCGCCGGCCGTGCCCGAACTCGCGGCCCGCCTGCCGGCGATGATGCAGGGCCTGCTCGCCGACGTCGTCGCCACCGAACTCGTGCCGGGCATGGCGCTCGCGACGCTCAATCCGCGTCGGCGCCTGAACGAACTCGAGTTTCTGTTCGCTGCGCCGTCGCTCGATTTCCCCGCGTTGCGCGAGCTACTGATCGAACACGGCTATCCCGATGTCGCGCTGGAGCCCGGCGTGTTGCGCGGTTTCGTGAAAGGATTTATCGACATGATCGTCGAGCACGACGGACGCTTCTGGATCGTCGACTGGAAGTCGAACCATCTCGGCGATACCGCCGCCGACTACGCTGCGGCGCCGCTCGAAGCGGCGATGGCGAGCCACGCCTATCATCTGCAGGCGCTGCTCTATACGGTCGCGCTGCATCGCTATCTGAAAACGCGGCTGCGCGATTATTCGTACGACACGCACATCGGCGGATATCTGTATCTGTTCGTGCGCGGCGTGCGTCCGCATTGGCGCGATGCCGATGGTCCCGCTGGCGTGCACATGCGGCGCCCTGCCTTCGAACTGGTGGCGCTGCTCGACGCGGCGATGATTGGAGGTGGCGCATGAGCACGTTCGCACAGAGCGGGTTGACACCGCCCGAGCTCGACGACATCGGCGTGAGTCTGCCCGCGCCGGCCGATTTCAGCCTCGCGCTCGCCGAAGGGTTTGCGCGCCGCATCGGTATGCTGGCACGACGCGGTGGTGCGTCGGCCGACGCGGTGAAGTGGGCGGCGCGTGGCGCGTTTGCCGCGAGTCGCGCGATCGCTGAAGGCCATGTTTGCGTGCCGCTCACGGCGCTGGCGCGACGGTTCGAGGCGTCGCGCGCCGAGGTGCGCGCGGCGTTGCTTGCAAGCGGCATGGCCAGCGATGGTGCGCAAAGCGCAGCCGCGTTGCGGCCGTTGGTGATCGACGCGGCAGGGCGGCTGTATCTGGCGCGCTACTACGACTATGAGCGGCGCCTCGCGCGCTCGCTGGTCGCGCATGCGAGTGGCGGCGACGGGCGGACGCGGGACGCGCAGGAGCGTGAGCGTGCCGTCCGCGCAGGCGGCGATGCTGTTGCCGCGCAGTGCGAAATCGGCACTGACGCCAACTTCAACGCCAACGTCGACGTCAACGTCAACGCCGCCGCCGACGCCGACGCACGCAGCTTGCGCGCGCGTCTACTGCGCTATTTTGGCCTACCGAAAGACGACGAAGTCGACTGGCAACGCGTCGCCGCGGTCATGGCTTTGTCAGGACGACTGACGATCGTCAGCGGTGGGCCGGGCACCGGCAAGACCACGACCGTGGTCGGCGTGCTGGCTTGCCTGCTCGATGCCCGCGCCGATCTGCGGATTGTGCTGGCGGCGCCCACCGGCAAGGCCGCGCAGCGGATGCAGGAAGCCTTGCTCTCCCGTGCCGGGGATCTGCCGCCCGAGCTCGCCGCGCGTTTGCCGCAGACTTCGTACACCTTGCATCGTCTGCTCGGCGCTGGGCCAGGCGGACGTTTCCGCCACCATCGCGACAATCCGCTGCCGTACGACGTCGTCGTGATCGACGAGGCGTCGATGATCGACGTCGCGATGGCCGCGCACCTGCTCGACGCGATTGCACCGCGGACCCGTCTCGTGATGCTTGGCGACAAGGATCAGCTTGCCGCCGTCGAAGCCGGCGCGGTGTTCGCCGAACTCAGCGCGCAGCCGGCCTTCACGCGCGGCGGGCTGCAACGGATTGCCGACGCGCTCGGCATCGAAGCGGCACGGCTTGCGCGCGCCTTGCCGGACGTGTCGCGCGATGAAGCCGATGAAGTCGGCGCGGCCGACGAAGCAGACGCGGCGGGCGAAGCAGACGAAGCAGACGCGGCTGGCGAAGCGCGGGCCGATGATTTCGCACCGCCCGCTGCGCCGGCCGATCTCGACGCGCCGGCTGACGATCTGTTCGCGCATGCCGATCAGCCAGATCCCTTTGATCCAACACCACCTGTAGCCGATCTCTTTGACAGCCTCGCGCCGGCAGGGGACAGGCACGCACCGGCTGCATCCGCGCCGGCGTCTTATCCGGCGACGCCGGCGCCGATCGCTCAGAGTCCGCTCGCCGACTGTGTCGTCTGGCTCGAGCGCAACTATCGGTTCGGCCTCGAATCGCCAATCGGCCGCTTGTCGCTCGCGATCCGCAACGGCTCGGCCGGTGCGGCGCTCGAGGTGCTGCAGGTCGACCCTGCCGAAGCCTGCGCCGCGGCACTGTACGAAGACATGCACGCGACGCTCACCGAGCGCACCGTCGCGCGGCTCGCGACCGGCTTCGCACCCTACGCCGATGCGCTCGCTGCAGCGCTTGCCACCGACACGCCAGATCCGCTGCCGCTCTTCGATGCGTTGAACCGTTTCCGCATTCTGTGCGCGACTCGCTCCGGGCCGCGCGGTGTCGATCAGGTGAACGTCGCGATGGCGGCCCAGGTGCGACGCGCCGCGGGTGTGACATTGGCGGTCGGCGCGCAATGGTTCGCGGGGCGTCCGGTGATGGTGACGCGCAACGACTATGCGCTCGGTCTTTTCAACGGCGATATCGGTATTGCGCTGCCGGGTGCAGGCGGCGCATTGCGCGTGTACTTCCGCACCGGCGATGGCAGTCTACGGGCGGTATCGCCGGCGGCGCTGCCGCCGCACGACACGGCGTTCGCGCTGACCGTTCACAAGTCGCAAGGCTCGGAATTCGAGCACGCGGTGTTGATGCTGCCGTCGGTGTTCAGCCGGGTGTTGTCGCGCGAACTCGTGTACACGGCGATCACCCGTGCGCGTGAGCGGGTGGAGGTGATCGGTGCGCGCGCCGTGCTGGCGCAGGCCATCGCGACGCCGACACAGCGTGACTCGGGGCTGGCCGCCCGGATTGGAGAGGCGTGGCGCCGCGCTGGGTAATCTCTGGGTAATCGCAGGTTAATCGCAGGTTAATCGCAGGTTAATCGCCAGGTAATGGCGTGATGCGGGCAGCGCACGCCGTTGCGCAGGTCCGCTCAGCTGGCGATTCCGTCCGGCTGCGTGCGTGCGTCGGCGCGATTGCGCAGCGTCTTCCGATACCACAGCGTCCACAGCGCGAGGCCGCCGTAGATGCCATAGCCGACGAACGGCGAGACGACCAGGAAGCGCTCGATCGGCCACGTGAGCGCCATCCAGGCACGCAGCGCGGTTTCGCCGGTGAGGCCTGCGCCCCACACCAGCGTCATCTTTCGCATCGCGATCGCGAGGCTTGGCCGCTCGCGCCACAGCGTTTCGAAGTGCGCGGCGCCGCCAGCCATTTCACGTGCAACGGTGGCGCGTGCGAGGTAGAAGATCAGCGGACGGCGCATCGGCAGCGACAGCAGAAACACCACGCCGACCGCGCCGGACACGAGCGACTCGCGCAACAGCAACATACGGGGGCTGCCCCCCAATGCCATCGCCGCAACCGACAGCACGATGCCGGCCACCACCATCACGCTGAGCGCGTCGACGCGGCGAAAGCGCGCCAGTTCGATCAGACTCCAGACGATCGGCGGCACGGCTGACGCGATCAACGCGCCGGTCTCGCCCAGATGTGGCAGCGCGAGCCGATAGGCAAGCCACGGCAGCAAAAAGTTGACGGCCAGTTCGACCACGAATCCGGGACGCAGCTTCATCTTAATTTACGCTGTAAGCGAAAAACGCAGTATCGACGAACTGGCGGGCCGGATGCAAATGGTTTTTCGCATGGACCGTCGCGGCCGATAGCCGTCGGTGCGGGCTCGGTGACCGGCTGCGCGCGGCGCACATCGCTGTGTACACTAACGTCTCCCAGCCCAATCCAGCCTCATGACATCCCGCTATCCGATCCCGTCGAACGAAATCGAATTGACCGCCGTGCGTGCGCAAGGGGCGGGCGGTCAGAACGTCAACAAGGTGTCGAGCGCGATTCATCTGCGTTTCGACGTGCGTGCGTCGTCGCTGCCGGACGTGCTGAAGTTGCGTCTGCTCGCACTGTCCGATCATCGGCTCACGCGCGACGGCGTGGTGATCATCAAGGCGCAGGAGCATCGGACCCAGGAGATGAACCGCGCGGCCGCGTTGGCGCGGCTCGACGAGCTGATCGAAAGTGTCAGCGTCACGCGCAAGCCGCGTGTCGGGACCCGGCCGACGCGAGCGTCGAACCTGCGCAGGCTCGACAGCAAGGCCCGGCGCGGCGAGATCAAAGCCGGCCGCGGCCGGGTGGAAGATTAGCGCATGGGGCAAGTGCCAAAAACTTAGTGCCTGACGCCGCGTGCGCGGGAACGCGTATCCGCAGCGGGGACAGTCGGCACGAAGTCGACGCACAGCACATGCATGCCGTCCCGCTCGAACGCGATCGCAGCGGTGTAGCAGTCCTGACCATCTGCGAGCGAATAATGCGGGCCCATCATCGCGACGCGTCCGGGCGCGGCGAGCGCATGCTTGAAATAGGCGCGCCGCGACCAGTTGCTGCGTGTCTGCGTGTAGAGCGGCGCGAGCCGCAACGGCGGCGCCGGTACTGAAGCGGCTGTGATCGACGGCAGGGTCTGCTCGCCTTGACCGTCGGTGATGAACACCCGGCGCGCTTCGCACAGGTGCCACACTTTTTGCGCCGCCTGGCGCAGGTCGCCGGTGACCTTGAAGGTCTCGGCCGCGGCCAGCACCGCGTCCGCGAAACCTTCGAAGCCCAGCCGTTGATGACCGGCGTGCGCGCGTTCGTAGTCGGCGAACTTGCTCCAGATCGATTCGGCCAGCGCCGGCACCTTCGCGCAGGCCGCCTGCACCGAACTCTTCGGCTGGCCGAGCCAGAAACCCTGGACGAAATCGACGTCGGCGTCCATCAGAATCATCAGTTCCTCGTCGGTTTCGACGCCTTCGGCGAGTACCAGCGTGCCGGACTGATGAAGCATCGCGATCAGGTGGCTGATCATCGAATCGTCGCCCTCGCGTTTGCCGGCGCGCGCCACTAGCGAGCGGTCGAGTTTGACGATATCGGGGCGAAAGCGCCAGACGCGATCGAAGTTCGAAAAGCCGGTGCCGAAGTCGTCGATCGCGATCAGGAAGTCGCGTGGCTGCGAGGCGGCGAGCATGCTTGCGACTGCGGATTCGTCGTCGGCGGGCTGCTCGAGCACTTCGATCACGATGCGCTCCTGCGGCAGACCGAAGTGCGCGGACAATTCATCAATGAACGCGCGTTGCGGCCAGCCGGTTTCGAACACCTGCGGCCGCGTGTTCAGAAACAGCCAGCCGGTGCTGATGCCTTGCTCCATGAAATTCGCCACATGCAGGCAGCGCGCGATGCGATCGAGCTCGCGTGCGTCAACGGCCGACAGGGTGCCCGAGAACAGGGCATCGGGCGAGACCGGCAGGCCGACCGGGTCGAACGCGCGCAGCAATCCCTCGTAGCCGACTACGCATTGATGCGTCACCGACAGCACCGGCTGGAACACGCTATGCAGTGTCAGCGCGCGCCACGTCGCGGTCCAGCCGGATTCGCCGCGGACCAGGTGCGGCAGCAGGCCGCTCAGGGTCAATTCGCTGACGGATGGCATTGGGTGGGGCATGAGAGCGGACATGAAGGCATCGTGGCAAGCGGGTGACAGGGCGCGCCAACCGGTTCAGCGCGCAACGGATGAGCAGCCCGGGCATCGCCGGGACGAATTCGATAACGCCCGGGAACGCGCAGGGTGATGCCAGCCGTGCCGCACTGCGGCGGAATTGGTCAAAACCAGTCTAGCAGTTTGCAATTCGCATGAATGTGCGGGTTATCACAGACCGGGCGGGGATCCGGCAGATCACAACGCAAACCGGCTGCTCACGCCGATCCAGCATCGCAATGCGGCAGGCGCCGGCCGGTTTCGCGTGGGTTCGCCGCGCCTGAAGCCGATGCTCAATCGCAGCACTTGTCTGCATGAGCGAGGGTAGCAGGGCGACAAGCGGCCGCCCGCCAAACTTCAGCCAAGGACGGTGCCTGGACGTTCTGCACAATGGTCATGCACAGCGCCATTACGTGTCCGCGCAATCCGGTGTTGCGATGCCAGCCGATGGCTTGCCGCGCTCGCGCGCAGGTTTGCCGGTCGGCGGGTATGCTGCTGCTTTTCGTGAAAGGGGAGCAGACATGGCGGAAATCGCGGTGGTCGCAATCTCGGTGGCGAAGCCGGGCTATGAAGAGCAACTGCGGCAGGCGCTCGAGGGCATTGTCGGGCCGACGCGCAAGGAACCGGGCGCGCTTCAGTACGATCTGCACCGGGACGTGCAGGAGCCGCGCCGGTTTGTGTTTGTCGAGCGGTGGGAGAGTCGGGAAGCGCTGGCGGCGCATGCGAAATCCGCGCACATCGACGCTTACAGGAAAGCCGTGGCGGACTGGGTCGAGCACGCGGAAATTCGCGTCGTCTCGAAGATCGCGTAAGCGCTGGGGTTAGCGCCCGAAGCGGCGCCCGGTGAGTCGAGCTGATGAGTCGAGCCGGTGAGCGCCGTGAGGCCGCATGCGGCCCCTGCGGTGCTCGCCGTTGATCCTGAAGTGCAGTGTCAGTGGGCGGCTTGCGGGACGTCGAGGATCAGGATGATGGTCCAGTCGGCGTCGCCGTCGTGGTGGTACTGGCGTTCCGCGACGATAAAGGGTTGCTGCTTGCCGTCCGGGCCGAGAAACAGCACGTCGCCTTCCATCGGCAGGCATTCGACGGGCGGCAGCGCGAGGAACGCTTCCTGACCGCCGCGCGGCATCAGTTTTTCAATTTTGCGAGATGCTGCTTCTGTCCATTCGATATCTAGCTGGATGTTGCTCATGCTGTCCTCCGCACCAGGGTGCGCACAGGTTAGGGGAGTCCGGCGGGGCGCCGGTCGGTGCGCGACTTTAGCATACCGAAAGCCGCGCGCCGCGGGCTCGGCGCAGTCTGCCGGAACTGCGCGGGCGCCAGGCTGCGCGCGAGGCCGCCGAACCTTTGGCGCGCCTTGCGGTGAACCGTCGCGAGTCTTGTGCACGTGCTCTTGCACGTCGCTTTTTGCGCTCCATTAGACAACAAAAAAGCCGAAGCCGGCATCGCCGGCTTCGGCTTTTGACCCTTGCGGCCAGGCCGCCGGGTGCGCTTCTCAGCTCTGCTTACGAATTCGACGCCTCGGGCTTCTTCTGATGGTGCGGCGACATCTTGTGGTGCTTCGGCTGCATGGCCGGCGCACTTTCCATCGTCTGCTGACGGTTTTGCAATTCCTGCGCACGCTGTTCGACGTCGGCCGCCTTGGCCGGATCGGTGCTCATCGTAATGCCTTGGTCTTGCGCATACGCCGCGCCCGTTACTGCACTAAGGGAAACCAGGATTGCCAGGGACACTTTCTTCATCGTTACCTCCGTAGAGTGGTTGTGGACCCGAGTATTGCCTGTCCAGTTGGAAGACTATCCATTCTAGCCAGCAATTTCCTCTCCAGTAGACCGCTTTGTAACCGCAGTAACCATTTGTTACATCTGGTCGTTATTCGCTGATCGTGGGTTGCCTGAAAGAATTCGCACGTCTAAATAAAACACGCCGCGTTTCGCTCTGACTTTTCAGAACCATCCGATCGCGCAATAGACATGAAATTGCGCAATCCCAAGCAATTCGTGCAGTGCGATTTCCGCGTTCACCAGATTGTCATAGCGTGGCAGTACACCCAGATGTGGGTGTCGCACGCCCGCAATCAACGGCTGCGGCTCGATGCCGAAGCGGTGGAAGTCAAGCAGGGCGCGCGGCATCTGGTACGCGGAGGTCACGAGTATCAAAGCGTCGTAATGTGACTGGCCGACGATGACCGACACGTTGCGCGCGTTTTCATACGTCGTGCGGCTGCTGTCTTCCAGAACGATGTCGGCGCGCGCAACCCGCTGGCGCAGCAGGTAGGGCAGATAGGTCTCGGCTTCGGTCGCGGGATGCCGCTGTGGATTGCCGCCACTCACGATCACCTGGCAGGTGGCCGCCGTCTGCTTGCATGCGGCGTAGTTGTCCGCACTCACTTTTATGCGCGATAGCACGTCACGCGGCGGCACGAGTTCGTGGTGGTGGTTGTAGATGGTGCCGCCGCCCAGCAGGATGATCGCAGTGCGCGGCGCAAAGACGGCCGGTGCCGGACTCTGCTGGCGCGGCTGCGCGAGCTCCAGTAGCGGCGCGGTCAGCCAGCCGGCGGAGAGCAGCCAGAACAGGACGACCATGCACAGGGTGAGGGGGCGGCGGGCGCGCTTCCCTAGCACGATTGCTGCAAAAAAAAGCGCTAATAAAGTGAATAGAATCAATTTAAATGGGGTAACGTATGTCTTTCGGGACAAATCTACGGGCCCGCCATCGCGCCACGGCGGTTGCATCGCCGGCCCATAGACAGAACGCTAGCATGTCGTTCAAACGGGGGTTCCGGAATCGAGACCAGGCAGCACCTGGCGGAAATCAGCTGTTCAGCTGTTCCAGATGCAGCGAGCTTCCGGCCAAAGACGGGTGCTTCGCGCGTCACTGGTGGCGCGGTGACGTGTTGGGCATAGATGTGTCATGGCTGCACTTTAAGAAAGAAGTGAGATGAACACGTATTCCAACGAAGCGGTACTTGAAGCGCTGCGGCGAGCGCAATATCGCCAGGTCCCATGGGCCAGAAGGCCGGGTGTTTTCCAATATCTTCGCTCACTAGGCTTGATGGACACCGTTCGGCAGCGCACCGTCGCGCCGGCACCGGGCTTTCATGCACCTGTCGACATCGCCGTGCTCACCGAACGAGGCAGAGCCGAGTTCGCGCGGCTCGCGCACGACGAGCGTCTGCTCAGTTGGACCGCACAGCGAATGAACGACTACGTCGTTGCCGCAGCCGACGTGCGGACTACCGCGGCGCTCGAAGTCCGGTCTTAGGCGGGCTCGCGGCTGGCGCTGTTATGCCGGTTGCTGTAGCGGGCTGGCGTCGATTTTGTGCTCCTGTTATTGGTGAGTTGGCCGGCGTCCTGTGCGTCGGCGGTCACCTTCGCGCGAAAAAAAAGCCCGTATCGCGAGGATACGGGCATACCGGAATTACTACTGCCACGCTGTGCTAATGGCGTTAAATCAGACCGGTATGGCGCCGGGTGGTTCCCGTCATGCGTGGACAATGATGATTCGTTACACCGTAGCCGCCACTCGGGGCTCGCAGCCGGCCACCGCAGACCGACGCACAACCAGCCTGGGACGCGACGCGCAAACACATGCGTCCCGGGCAATTCCGCTCACCATACCTGCCAGCTGACGACCCGCTAACTAACTAACGACGCCGCGTCGGGTCCTCACGTGGCGCCTCCGGGCGCGCTCGCACGTTGCTCGCGATATCGCCGCGCAAATCACCTCGAGGTGCCGGCGGCGCGAAGTCATGATTGCGTCGTTCGCTTTGCTGCCAGGCTTCGACGGTAGCCGGGCGGTCCGGCCGCCAGTTCCACGCCTGTTGGCGCTGCTGGGCAAGCGCCGGTGCGGCCATGGATGAAATCACAATGCCGCACAGAAGCAGTGACATTGCTTTCATGCTGAGCTCCCGTCAAGCCAATCGACTCAAGGCCTGTTTGCATACGCATAAAGGTATGCCCAGCCGCGAAAGCACGCTGTAAGTAATAGTAAATGGATGTTTCACCAGCGACGAATGCGCTGTTTCAGGCGTCTACGCACGGCGCGAGACGATGGCCGGCGTGCCGGGGAAGAGACAGGCGCATTGAGTGCGCCTGACAGCGGTACCCACGACGGGTTAGCGAGTGCCGACAGCCCGCCCGGTAGCCCGGATATGGACCGGGCGCCCGCAGGCGCCCGGAAGCAGAACAATTCGCGTCAGGCCATCTTGACCGGCGCGCGCCACGATTCGGGATTAGTCCAGAACGCGCCGCGCAGGCGGTCGCGGCTCGGCGGTGCCGGCGGTTTCGCGGCCGTCGCGCCAATGCGCCCGCGCAGCGAAATTTCACGGCCGCTCGTGCCGAGTCGCTTCACTATTTCGGCGAGCGTGCCATCGGCTTGCCACTCGTCGAAGCGGCGGCGGCAAGTCGGCGGTGACGGATAGCGGCCGGGCAGCTTGGACCAGCCTTCGCCGGTCGACAGCACCCAAAGCACCGCATTGACCACCGCGCGTGCTTCGACGCGCGGCCGACCACGCCGTTCGCTCCGCGCAGGCTCCGCACAGAACAACGCTTCGACCAGCGCCCACTCGTTGTCTCTCAAATCGTCGAACAGCATCATGTTTCACCTCAGCGAAGCTAACTCCGGTGCGCTGCCCCGCGCCGCGCACTCTCCATGCACTCGATAGGCGAGTGCCAAGGGGGGCGGGCTTGCCACGGTCTGCTATTCAGTCAGAAGTCATGGCGCCAACCCTGTGTGCACGTTAATGCAGAAAGTGTGCCAATTCGATTCCGACCGCGTGAAAGCCCGTGACGGCGGGCCAGCGCGGGCGCTAGCTAGGGGCGTATAAGAATCCAAAAAGCCGATCGGGAAAATCGGGACAATCACCAATCCTGTGCAATCAGGCCCGGCTGGCGTGCGTTCGCGCCCTTTTGCTGCATCGCAACGAAGACGCCAACGGCAGCCGCTGGACCGCTTTTGGCATACAATCCCGCATCAAATGAGACTATTAATGAGATAAATAAATGAACGTAACGCTGCGTCAGCTAAGGGTTTTCATCGAGGTCGCGCGCTTGCAAAGTTTCAGCCGGGCCGGCGATGAAATCGGCCTGACGCAATCTGCGGTGAGTCGCTGCGTGCGCGAGCTCGAGGGCGAAATCGGCCTGAAACTGATCGATCGCACCACGCGTGAGGTGCAGCTCACGGACGTCGGCGGCAACCTGGTGTCGAGCGTGTCGCGTCTGCTGTCGGATCTCGACGACGCGCTGCGCGAAATCCGTGAAATCGGCGAACAGCGCCGCGGCCGCGTGATCGTGGCTGCCAGCCCGACAGTGGCCTGCCGGCTGATGCCGCGCGTGGTGGCGGCATGTGTGCGGAAATTTCCGTACATCACGCTCGGTTTGCGCGACGACGTACAGAGTGACGTGATGCGCAAGGTCAAGTCAGGTGAGGTTGACTTCGGTGTGATCATCGGCCCGTTTTCCGCCGACGATCTGCTCAGCGAATCGCTGATGACGGATTCGTTCTGCGTCGTCTCCCGCGATGACCACCCGCTGGCGGCGCGCGAACAGGTGGCGTGGACCGATCTCGACGGGCAGCAACTCGTGATGCTCGACTACGCGTCGGGTAGCCGGCCGATCATCGACGCCGTGATGCAGGAGTACGACGTGAACGCCACCGTAGTGCAGGAGCTGGGGCACTCGGCGACCGTTTTCGGGCTGGTCGAGGCGGGTGTCGGCGTGAGCGTGCTGCCGTGGCTGGCTTTACCGCCGCCGGCGGGCGCGTCTCTGGTGGCGCGGCCACTCGTGCCGCGCGCCGAGCGCAGGGTCGAACTGGTGCGGCGGCGCGATCGCTCGCTGTCGCCCGCGGCCGAGGCCGTGTGGGACTTGATCCGGCAGTTGCCGGCGCGGGCGGAGGACTTGAGCTAGTTTCGCAGGCGCGCTGAATCCAGCCGACACAATGCATCGCTGCGCCGCGGTTCGCAACGGGCTGCCGAGGTTGCCGCTGCGGCCGCAAACAGCGAGGCTTGACGCGCCGCCCCCGGCCTTGCCGGCCGCACCGGGCACGGCATCGGGCTGCCGGGGTTGTCGCTGCGGCCGCAAACAACCAGGCTTGATGCGCCGCACCTGCCGCACCTGCCGCACCATCCGCACCATCCGCACCATCCGCACCATCCGCACCGGCCGCGCCAGCCGGCAGGTTTGCCGGCCCCAAAACAGGCGCCGCGCTAAACTAGCGGCTTCGCTGCGCGTCAGCTTCTCTCTTTCATCCGCCTGGAATCCTCGATGAGCGAATCGGACCTGCCTGTGCCCTCCATCCCGAACGCGCGTGACGCCGTGCGCGCGCTGCGTCCGTCGCAAATCCGCGAAGTCGCCAACGCCGGTTTCGGGGTCGACGACGTGCTGCCGTTCTGGTTCGGCGAGTCCGACCGGGTCACGCCGGCTTTCATCCGCGACGCCGCCAGCGCCGCACTGACCGCCGGGGCGACGTTCTATACGCACAACCTGGGCATCGCCCCGCTGCGTGAGGCGCTCGCCAGCTATGTCAGCGAACTGCATGGCGCCACTTCGCCGGATCACGTCGCGGTAACGAGCGCGGGCGTCAATGCGCTGATGCTCGCCGCGCAACTGGTGGTGGGCGCCGGTGACCGGGTCGTCGCGGTGACGCCGTTGTGGCCGAATCTGGTCGAGATTCCGAAGATTCTGGGCGCGCATGTCGAAACGGTTGCGTTGGGCTATGGCGAACGCGGCTGGCAGCTCGATGTCGAGCAATTGCTGACGGCGCTAACGCCCGCCACGAAAATGCTGATGATCAACTCGCCGAACAATCCGACCGGCTGGGTGATGAGCCGCGACGATCAGCGCACGGTGCTCGAGCATTGCCGGCGTCACGGCATCTGGATCGTCGCCGACGAAGTCTACGAGCGTCTCTATTACGCGGACGGCGCCGTCATGGCGGACGGCGCGCGTGCGCGCACCGCACCGTCGTTTCTCGATCTGGCCGCACGCGACGAACGCGTGATCTGCGTGAACTCGTTCTCGAAGGCGTGGCTGATGACCGGCTGGCGGCTCGGCTGGATCGTGGCGCCCACCGCGTTGATGGACGATCTGGCCAAGCTGGTCGAGTACAACACCTCATGCGCGCCGTCGTTCGTCCAGCAGGCGGGCATCGTGGCGGTCCAGCAGGGCGAGCGTTTCACGCAGGAACTGGTGCGCGATCTGAGGGCGTCGCGCGACCATCTGGTGCGCGCGTTGTCGGCGGTGCCGGGTGTCGATGTCAAGGCGCCGTCCGGTGCGATGTACCTGTTCTTTACGATGCCAGGTGCCGCGCGCAGCCTCGAGTTATGCAAGGCGATGGTGCGCGAAGTGGGGCTGGGTCTCGCGCCCGGCAGCGCGTTCGGTCCGCAGGGTGAGGGTTTCGTGCGCTGGTGCTATGCCTGCGATACCGCACGGCTGGATGCGGGTGTCGAGCGTCTGAAGCGGTTTCTGGCGCAGCACGGAACGGTTTGATGCCCGTTGGCGGAGAAAGCGGTCGGTAAAACGGTTGAAAAGCACGGCCCACAAGTGCGGCCCAAAAGCGCTGCCCAAAAGCGCTGCCCAAAAGCGCTGCCCAAAAGTGCGGCCGAAAAGCTTGTTGCAAATCAGCGTTTCAGCAAAGTTACGTTCGCTTTTCCACTCGGGCGAGTCGGCTGGAGCGCGGCCAGAAAATGCGCGCGGGATTTCGTCTTTACGCACCGGTCGTTTTTGCGTAATATGGCGCTCAGTCACGCGATTCCTTCCGGGATTATCGCTGCTCCGTCCGGCTGGGTTTGGCTCGATAGTCTGTTTCGCCTCCCCCCGGCGCGTGCTCCCATCAATATGACCGATCAGAATCGGGCGAGCGCGTCTTCAGTTCCATATCGTCTGTTTGATCCGGTTCTTTGACCACAGGGTCTGACCTAGCTGCATGAATACCCAAGAGGCGAAGATCGTCCTCGAGACTGCCTTGATCTGCGCGCAGGAGCCATTAAAGCTTGGCGAATTGCGCAAGCTCTTTGCCGACGGCGTGTCGGCAGACACCGTTCGGACTTTGCTCGAAGACCTGAGGCAGGATTGGTCTGGGCGCGGTGTGGAGCTGGTCGGGCTGGCGTCGGGCTGGCGGTTTCAAAGCAAGCCCGCGATGCGTTCGTATCTGGATCGCTTGCATCCAGAAAAGCCGCCGAAATATTCGCGTGCGGTACTCGAAACGCTCGCGATCATTGCCTACCGGCAACCGGTGACGCGCGGCGATATTGAAGAGATTCGCGGTGTTACGGTGAACACGCAGGTCGTCAAGCAGCTCGAGGATCGCGGTTGGATCGAAGTGATCGGCCATCGTGACGTGCCGGGTCGCCCGGCGCTGTACGCAACGACGCGACAGTTTCTCGACGACCTCCGCCTGACGGCGCTCGACGAGTTGCCGCCGCTTGCTGACCCGTCGGCGCAGTTGAACGCGGATCTGCTCGGCCAGCATGCGATCGAGTTCGCTGACGTCGGGCCTGCGCAGGTGCAGGCTTCGGATCAGGAACACGCGTCGCCGGAGCAGGCGGAAGCGGCGCAGCCGGCGCAAGCCGCTGGCGTGGAAGCGGCCGAAGCCGAAGCCGTGGATTGGGCCGCGCGGATCGAGCCCGCGCCGACGCCGCATCCGGACGCGATCGACGCACAAGCAACACAGGACGCACCGGCCGCACAGGAACAAGCCGAAACGGCACACGCAGTACCGCAGACCGGCATCGCCGGGTCCGCACAGCATCACGATCCGGTCTCCCAGACCGATCCGGCAGCACCCGCGCACGACTCGGGCGTACTTCGCAGCAGGGAGCACGCGGCCGAGCCGAACCCGACCACGGCGGCGCATGGCGATCCTGAAGATCGTCGCGATGCCGCGCAGGACGCAGGCATTCTGACCGACGACGAACCCGAGTCGCGCAGCGCCTGACGTAACCGAATTTTTTTGCCGCGCCCGCAATGGGCGCGCGACCTGACATTTTGAGGTTGTTTTGACACATACCCACGACACCGATTCGTCCGAATCCGAGCGCGCCGTGCCGTCGGCGCGGGCCGACGAAGCGCGCTCCACGCAAGCGTCGGCAGGCGAGGGCGAGCGCCCGGCGCAGACCACGGAAACTGAGGGTGAAGACCGTCCGCGCCGCGGCCTGCGTCGCGGACCACGCAGCCTGATCGCGCGGCGCCGCGCTGGAGCGAAGGCGAAGGGCGCCGAAGGCGCGCCCGCACAAGGGGCGCCGGTTGTCACCGAGGCGCCGCCGGACGGCGAGGTGGTTGCGCAGGTGCGCACACCGCGCAAGGATGCGGGCGCCAAGGGGCAAGGCGCGCGACGCAATGCCAATGCGGGCGGTGCGAAGCGTGAGGGCGGTCAGCGTGAGCGTCAGCCGCGCGAAGGCGGCCAGCGCCAGAACCGCCGCGGCGGCGAAGCGGCGGCAGCGGCAGTTACGGAAGGCGGTCAGGACGATCTGTTTTCATACGTGACCTCGCCCGCGTTCGATGCGGACAACAGCGCGACCGGCGGCGTGCGCGCGCCGATGCTGCGTCGTGGCAAGGCGGCTGCGCCCAAGCGCGTGCTGGCGGCGGACGACGACGCACCGAAGCTGCATAAAGTGCTGGCCGAAGCGGGCATGGGCTCGCGCCGCGACATGGAAGAGCTGATCGTCGCCGGGCGCGTCTCGGTGAACGGCGAGCCGGCCCACATCGGCCAGCGCATCATGCCGACCGACCAGGTTCGCATCAACGGCAAGCCGGTCAAGCGCAAGCTGGCCAGCAAGCCGCCACGCGTGCTGCTGTACCACAAACCGACCGGCGAAATCGTCAGCCACGCCGACCCGGAAGGCCGTCCCTCGGTATTCGACAAGCTGCCGCCGATGAAAACCGCCAAGTGGCTTGCAGTGGGCCGCCTCGACTTCAACACCGAAGGTCTGCTGATGCTGACCACATCGGGCGATCTGGCGAACCGGTTCATGCATCCGCGTTATAGCGTTGAGCGTGAGTACGCGGTGCGAGTGGTCGGTGAACTGGCTGAAGGTATGCGTCAGAAGCTGCTGCATGGCGTCGAACTGGAAGACGGTCCGGCGAATTTCCTGCGCATCCGCGACGGTGGTGGCGAAGGCACCAATCACTGGTATCACGTCGCGCTCGCCGAAGGGCGCAACCGCGAGGTGCGCCGCATGTTCGAAGCGGCCGGCCTGATGGTCAGCCGCCTGATCCGCACGCGTCACGGCCCGATCTCGCTGCCGAGGGGCCTCAAACGTGGCCGCTGGGAAGAGCTCGAAGACAATCAGGTGCGCGCGCTGATGGCGTCGGTCGGCCTGAAGGCACCGACCGAAGAGCGCGGCAGCCGCAACGCGGCGCCGGAGCGCAAGCAGCCCGATCCAATGCAAACCTCGATGGGCTTCATCGGCCGCGAACCGGTGTTGATGTCGCACAGCCGTTTCGACCAGCAGCAGCCGCGTGGCCAAGGTCGTCGCGGCGCGGCAGGCGGCGGCTTCGGCGGCGCGGGGGGTGGTTTCGGCGGTGGCTACGGCAATCGTGGCGCCGGTGGTATCGGTGGTGCGGCTGGCCCGCGTGGCGCCGGTGGTATCGGTGGTGCGGCTGGCCCGCGTGGCGGCCGTGATGTCGATGGCAATCGCGCGCCGTCGGCCGGTGGCAATCGCGCGGGCGGTGGCGGCAAGCGCGCCGGCGGCAGCGGCGGCAATCGCGCGCCGGGCGGCAACCGTGGTGGCAACGCCAACCGCGCAGGCGGCAATGCCAACCCGGGCGGCGCCAATCGCGGCGGCGGCGCGCCGCGCGGCCGCTCGCGTGGCCGTTAAGCAGCAAAGTCGGAGGGACGCGGCGGTTGGGCGTTGATCGTTTAGCGATTTTCGCAAGCCGCCGTCAGCCCGGTCGATCAACGCTGCGGTTTCAGGCACCGCATGAAATCGTGTGATAGCTGAAGCTGAGGCGGGTGAATTTGCACCGCTTGTCCAGTGCCGGCCGCAGGCCACTCAAGCCACCTTGCAAAAGGCGGCAGCGGCGCCAGACGAGTGGCAAGATTCCCGTCAAATCAAGCGGAAATGCGCTTTGCGCGGCGTTCTGCGGATTGCGTTTGTCCTGAAAAATGGCTACAATCGCGCAGTCGCTGGGCGTGCGGCTTTTCATGTGCGGCTCAGGTGCGACCACCGGTAATAAGATGATGGGCGTTTAGCCCATTTTTTTTTGCCGCTCAGTTCATCGTGGTTTGGCATCTCGGGTTCGCACGAACGTGCGCCGGCTTGGCGCGCGGCCCGCATTGGTTGTTTGCAAAACAGGCGGCAGGCTCGCTGCGCGAACATCTAAGAGGGCACTGTGCAACTGACGGAACTGATTGAAACCACGGTCGTGGGACTCGGCTACGAGCTCGTCGATCTCGAGCGCACCGGGCGCGGTATGTTGTGCATTTATATCGACCAGCCGGCCGGCATCGCGATCGAAGACTGCGAGAAAGTCACGCGTCAGCTCCAGCACGTTCTGACGGTCGAAAATATCGATTACGAGCGGCTTGAAGTGTCGTCGCCGGGTCTCGACCGCCCGCTGAAAAAACTGGCGGATTTCGAACGCTTCGCGGGCAGCGAAGCGGTCATCACATTGAAAAAGCCATTGGACGGACGGAAATCGTACCGGGGCATCCTGCATGCTCCGCAAGGCGAGACGATCGGTCTGGAATTTGAAGGGAAGGAAGGCGCCGCGATGCTCGATTTCACGCTCGCGGACATGGACAAGGCACGCCTCGTTCCGAAAGTTGACTTTAGGAGCCGCAAACAATGAGTCGCGAAGTGTTGATGCTGGTGGATGCGCTGGCACGCGAGAAGAATGTCGACAAAGACGTGGTATTTGCCGCGCTCGAAGCGGCTCTCGCTTCGGCCTCCAAGAAACTCTTCGAAGAGGATGCGGACATCCGCGTCCATATCGACCGTGAAAGCGGCGAGCACGAAACGTTTCGCCGCTGGAAGGTGGTGCCGGACGAAGCCGGCCTGCAGGAGCCGGATCAGGAAATCCTGCTGTTCGAAGCACGCGAGCAGCAACCCAGCATCCAGCTCGACGAGTACATCGAAGAGCCGGTGCCGTCGATCGAATTCGGCCGTATCGGTGCGCAGGCCGCCAAGCAGGTGATCCTGCAGAAGGTGCGCGACGCCGAGCGCGAGCAGATCCTGAACGACTTCCTCGAGCGCGGCGAGCACATCATGACCGGCTCGGTGAAGCGTCTGGACAAGGGCAACTTCATCGTCGAATCGGGCCGCGTCGAAGCGCTGTTGCGGCGCGATCAGCTGATTCCGAAGGAAAACCTGCGGGTGGGCGACCGCGTGCGCGCGTACATTGCGAAGGTCGATCGCACCGCGCGCGGTCCGCAGATCGAACTGTCGCGTACGGCGCCGGAATTCCTGATGAAGCTGTTCGAGATGGAAGTGCCGGAAATCGAACAGGGCCTGCTGGAAATCAAGGCGGCGGCGCGCGATCCGGGCGTGCGTGCGAAGATCGGCGTGATCGCGTACGACAAACGCATCGACCCGATCGGCACCTGCGTCGGCATTCGCGGTTCGCGCGTGCAGGCGGTGCGTAACGAGCTCGGTGGCGAAAACGTCGACATCGTGCTATGGTCGGAAGATCCCGCACAGTTCGTGATCGGCGCGCTCGCGCCGGCTGCCGTCCAGTCGATCGTCGTCGATGAAGAAAAGCACTCCATGGACGTCGTCGTCGACGAAAACGAGCTGGCGGTCGCGATCGGCCGCAGCGGCCAGAACGTGCGTCTCGCCAGCGAACTCACCGGCTGGCAGATCAACATCATGACGCCGGACGAATCTGCGCAGAAGCAGAATCAGGAACGCGGTGTATTGCGCGACCTGTTCATGGCGCGTCTCGATGTCGACGAGGAAGTCGCCGACATCCTGATCGACGAAGGCTTCACGAGCCTCGAAGAGATCGCTTATGTGCCGCTCAACGAAATGCTCGAAATCGAGGCATTCGACGAAGACACCGTTCACGAACTGCGTAATCGCTCGCGCGACGCGCTGTTGACGCTGGCGATCGCGAATGAAGAAAAGGTCGAAAATGTGGCGCTCGACCTGAAGAGCCTGGACGGCATGGACGCCGACCTGCTCGCGAAGCTGGCCGAACACCAGGTCCAGACGCGCGACGAACTTGCCGAGCTGGCTGTGGATGAGTTGGTCGAGATGACCGGAATGGAAGAGGATGCCGCTAAGGCGTTGATCATGAAAGCACGTGAACACTGGTTCCAGTGAGAAATGACCATGGCGCACTAAATTGAACGCGGCCGTCAGGCCGCATGACCCGATGCTAACCGCAAGGAATCGGTCCTTGCATTAAGAGGAATGAATGGCGAGTAACAACGTAGCCCAATTTGCCGCGGAACTGAAAATGCCTGCAGGCGTGCTGCTCGAGCAGCTGCAGGCGGCGGGCGTCCAGAAAGCGAGCGAAGACGACAACCTGTCCGAGGCGGACAAGGCGCGTCTGCTCGACCACTTGCGTAAGTCGCATGGCTCGAACGATGCCGACAAGCGCAAGATCACGCTGACGCGCCGGCATACGTCGGAGATCAAACAGTCCGACGCGACGGGCAAAGCTCGCACCATTCAGGTCGAGGTGCGCAAGAAGCGCACTTTCGTCCGCCGCGACGAAACCTCGGCTGAGGGCGGGGATGCATCGAATCATGCGGCCGAAGGCGTCGAGGTCGACGATCTCGAACTGCAGCGTCGTGAAGAGGAAGCGCGTCATGAAGCGGAGCTGCTCGAAAAGCAGGCTCAGGAGCTGAAGGCGCGTCAGGAACAACTCGAACGCGAAGAAGCCGAGCGTCAGGCGCGCGAGCAGGCCGCCGAAGCCGAGCGTCGTCGTGCGGAAGAAGAAGCGGCGAAAAAGCGTGCAGCGGCTGCAGCCGAAGCGGCCGCCCGCGAGAAGACCTTGCAGGCAGCGCAAGTCGCGCAGCCGGTGGCCGCGAAGGCCGAACCGGCGGCTGCCCGGATCGCCGAGCCGGCGGTTGTCAAGGAAAGCGAGCAGGACGAACGCGCAGCCGCGGAACGTGCTGCGCAGCGCGAAGCTGCGAAGAAGGCAGAAGATGCAGCGCGTCAGGCTGCCGAGAAGGCGCGCGCCGAGCAGGAAGAAATCGCCCGGCGCCGTGCAGCGGCAGAAGCCGAAGCGCGCGCAATTCGCGAAATGATGAGCACGCCGCGCAAGGCGCAGGTCAAGGCGCCCGAACCGGCACCGAAGCCCGCCGAGCCGGCCAAGGCCGCGGAAGCCAAGGGCACGCTGCACAAGCCGGCCCGTCCGGCAGGCGAAGCGCCGGCGCGTCCGGCTGCGAAGAAGCCGGCTGCGGCGGCTCCGGCTGCCACGACCACGCCGCCCGCCGGCGACAAGAAGAAGCCGGGCGGCGGCAAGGGCGGCTGGCAGGACGACGCAGCCAAGCGCCGCGGTATCAAGACGCGTGGCGACTCGAGCGGTGGTGTCGATCGCGGCTGGCGCGGTGGCCCGAAGGGTCGCGGCAAGCATCAGGAGCAGAGCACCACGTTCCAGGCACCGACCGAACCGATCGTGCGTGAAGTGCACGTGCCGGAAACCATCACGGTCGCTGATCTGGCGCACAAGATGGCGGTGAAGGCTTCGGAAGTCATCAAGGTGATGATGAAGCTCGGCCAGATGGTCACGATCAACCAGATGCTGGACCAGGAAACGGCGATGATCATCGTCGAGGAACTGGGCCACCACGCCGTTGCGGCCAAGCTGGACGATCCGGAAGCAATGCTGGTCGAAGGCGAGGTTTCCGATGCGGAAGCACTGCCGCGTCCGCCTGTCGTCACGGTGATGGGTCACGTCGACCACGGCAAGACCTCGCTGCTCGACTATGTACGCCGCGCGAAGGTGGCGGCGGGCGAAGCGGGCGGTATCACGCAGCATATCGGCGCATACCACGTCGAAACGCCGCGTGGCGTGATCACGTTCCTCGACACGCCGGGTCACGAAGCCTTTACGGCGATGCGTGCCCGTGGTGCGAAGGCAACTGACATCGTGATTCTGGTGGTCGCCGCCGACGACGGCGTGATGCCGCAGACGAAGGAAGCGATCGCCCACGCGAAGGCCGGCGGCGTGCCGCTCGTCGTCGCGATCAACAAGATCGACAAGCCGGATGCGAATCCGGAACGTGTGAAGCAGGAACTCGTCGCGGAAGGCGTCGTGCCGGAAGAATACGGCGGCGATTCGCCATTCGTGCCGGTGTCGGCAAAGACCGGTGCGGGCATCGACGATCTGCTCGAAAACGTTCTGCTGCAAGCCGAAGTGCTGGAGCTGAAGGCACCGGTCGAAGCGCCGGCCAAGGGTCTCGTCATCGAAGCGAAGCTCGACAAGGGTAAGGGTCCGGTTGCGACGATCCTGGTCCAGTCGGGTACGCTAAACCGCGGCGACGTGGTGTTGGCAGGCAGCGCTTACGGTCGTGTGCGAGCCATGCTCGACGAAACCAGCAAGCCGACCAGGTCCGCTGGCCCGTCGATCCCGGTCGAAATCCAGGGTCTGTCGGAAGTCCCGCAGGCAGGCGAAGAAGTTATCGTGATGCCGGACGAGCGCAAGGCGCGTGAAGTCGCGCTGTTCCGTCAAGGCAAGTTCCGCGACGTCAAGCTGGCCAAGCAGCAGGCAGCGAAGCTCGAGAACATGCTGGAGCAGATGGGCGAAGGCGAAGTGCAGTACATGCCGCTCATCGTCAAGGCCGACGTGCAGGGTTCGCAGGAAGCGCTGGTGCAGTCGCTGCAGAAGCTTTCCACCGACGAAGTGCGCGTGCAGATCGTGCATGGCGCCGTGGGCGGCATCAGCGAGTCGGACGTCAATCTGGCAACTGCATCGAAGGCGGTCATCATCGGCTTCAACACCCGCGCGGATGCGCAGGCTCGCAAGCTGGCGGAGTCCAACGGCGTCGATATCCGCTACTACAACATCATCTATGACGCAGTAGATGAAGTGAAGGCGGCGATGTCGGGCATGCTGGCGCCGGAGAAGCGCGAAACCGTGACGGGTACGGTCGAAGTGCGGCAGGTCTTCCGCGTGCCGAAGGTCGGCGCGGTGGCCGGCTGTATGGTCACGGACGGTTTCGTCAAGCGCACGTCGTCGGTGCGCGTGCTGCGCAACAACGTCGTTATCTTCACGGGCGAGCTGGATTCGCTCAAGCGCTTCAAGGACGACGTGAAGGAAGTCCGCCAGGGCTTCGAGTGCGGTATGTCGATCAAGAACTTCAACGATATCGTCGAAGGCGATCAGTTTGAGGTCTTCGAGGTCACCGAAGTCGCGCGTACGCTGTAATTCACGCGGCACGGCTCAGCGGGCGGAGCGGGCTTGACGCCCGCTCCGCCCGTTGTTTTTGGGCCCGCCGCTTTGAGCCCGCGGTTTGGCGCCCACCGTTCGTCGAGTGCGGTCAAGCCAGGCTAGAGTGCGCCGCCCGCACGTCGCCACGCCGCGCGAAAAATACACCAGGTTTCGCGCGAACAACTTTTTTGCATCCGTCACCACGGATCACACAACACCATGCCTAAAAAACGTACTTCTCCCAATCGCAACGTGCAGATCGCCGATCAGATCCAGCGCGATCTGTCCGAGCTGCTGCGCGAGGTCAAGGATCCGCGTATCGGCATCGTCACGATCCAGAGCGTCGAACTGACGCCTGACTACGCGCACGCGAAGGTCTATTTCACGACGCTGACCGGCGATCCGCAACAGACCCTCGAGGCGCTCACGCACGCGGCCGGCCATCTGCACAATCAGCTGTTCAAGCGGCTGCATATCCATACCGTGCCGACGCTGCATTTCCATTACGACAAGACGATCGAGCGGGCCGTCGAAATGTCGCGTCTGATCGACGAGGCGAACGCCAATCGTGCGAAAGAGGACTGAGTGCACCGTTAGCCGCGGCGCGCGCTGCAATGCGTGAGTCGCGCAACGCCCGGTACTGTTTTCCGTATTCATCGACGTTCTGGCTTTTCTGACATGACCGCATCTCAACGCCCCCGCGTGCCGCGTCGCACGCTCGACGGCGTACTGTTGCTCGACAAGCCGCTCGGCCTGTCGAGCAACGACGCGCTGATTCGCGCGAAGCGTCTCTACCTGGCAAAAAAGGCGGGCCACACCGGCACGCTCGATCCGCTGGCGACCGGCTTGCTGCCGCTGTGTTTCGGCGAAGCCACCAAGTTTTCGCAGGACCTGCTCGAAGCCGACAAGACCTACGAGGCCACCATGCGCCTCGGCATTCGCACGACCACCGGCGACGCCGAAGGCGAAGCGCTCGACACCCGCGACGTAACGTGCGATGAGGCCGCGGTGCAGGCGGCTTTGCGCCAGTTCGTCGGCGAGATCGTTCAGGTGCCACCGATGTATTCGGCGCTCAAGCGCGACGGCAAGCCGTTGTACGAATACGCGCGGGCCGGTCAGACGGTCGAGCGCGCAGGGCGCCAGGTGACGATTCACGCGCTCGACTTGCTCGCTTGCGCGTTGCCCGACGTGACGTTTCGCGTGACGTGCAGCAAGGGCACGTATGTGCGCACGCTAGCCGAAGACATCGGCGAAGCGCTGGGGTGCGGCGCGCATCTGGTCGCGCTGCGCCGCACTGGCGTCGGCGCGTTGACGCTCGAGCATGCGGTGACGCTCGACGCATTGTCCGATGCGACCGAGAGCGAACGCGACAGCTGGCTGCAACCGGTGGACGCGTTGCTGTCGACGTTCCCGCTCGTACGGTTGAACGAAGACGACACGCGCCGCTTTCTGCACGGTCAGCGCCTGAAGCTTTCTGGCTTGACCCTGTCCGCCGATGCGGCGAACGCGCCGCGCGTCAGGGTGTATGCCGCGGATGGTCGGCTGCTGGGCGTCGCGAAGCAAGGCGAGGGCGTGCTGGCACCGGAGCGGCTGGTGGTGACCACGCAAAGCTAGGTCGCTCGCGCGCCGCTGCGGGTGGAAGCACTTGTGCCCACATTGGCACAGCGTGCCCGGTGTTCAAAAAAAAAGCGGGACCGCTATTCGAGCGGTCCCGCTTTTTTCATATCGCCGATCTTGCAGGCCTGCCGCGCAGTCTCAATGCGCCGCGGCAGCTGCCGCACCCGCATCACCGCCGGCGCGCTCCGGCCGCGTGATCCAGATCAGCGCGATCAGTGCCACGAAGATGCCGGCGGAAACAAAGAACAGATCGTTTACGCCCAATTGTGCGGCCTGCTGCGTCGCCATCGTATTGAACAGACCGTACGCCTGCGATTGGTTGAAGCCCGCCGCGCCCATCTGACGAATCGACTGATCGAACACCGGGTTATATGCATTGGCCTGTTCGGTCAGCTGCGCGTGATGCATGATCGTGCGGTGATCCCATGCGGTCTGGAAAATCGAGGTGCCGATACCGCCGCACATGATGCGCACGAAATTCGACAAGCCCGATGCCGCCGGAATCCGGTTGCCCGGCAAGCCCGACAGCGTGATCGATACGAGCGGGATGAAGAACCCGGCCATGCCGATCCCCTGAATCAGCGTGGGCAGCAGCAGCGAGTATGTGTCGACACCGGTCGTATAACGCGAGCGCAGCCAGAAGCACAACGCGAACACGAGGAATGACAGCGTCGCGATATAGCGCGGATCGGTGCGCGGCAAGATCTTGCCGGTGATCGGCGACAGCAGCACCGCGAACAGGCCGACCGGCGCCATCACCAGCCCGGCTTCGGTCGCCGTATAGCCGATATCGGTTTGCAGCCACAATGGCAGCAGCACGAGGTTGCCGAAGTAGAGTCCGTAGCCGACCGACAGCGCGATCGTGCCGCCCGTAAAATTGCGCCGGCTAAAGAGCGAAAGATCCACCACCGGGTGATCGGCCGTCAATTCCCACACGATGAAGAACGCGAGCGCGATCACCGCGACCAGCGCGAGCACGACGATGGTGGTCGACGCGAACCAGTCGAGGTCCTTGCCCTTGTCGAGCATGATCTGCAGCGAGCCGACCCAGACGATCAGCAGGCCAAGCCCGACACCGTCGATCGGCGCTTTTCTGATTACCGAATCGCGATTGCGGAAGATCATCCATGTCGCCACCGCGGCGATCGCACCGACCGGAATGTTGACGTAGAAGATCCACGGCCACGAGATGTTGTCGGAAATCCAGCCGCCGAGAATCGGCCCGGCCACCGGCGCAATCAGCGTGGTCATTGCCCACATCGATAACGCCATCGGCGCCTTCGCGCGTGGATAGCTGGCGAGCAGCAGCGTTTGCGAGAGCGGGATCATCGGGCCGGCCACCGCGCCTTGCAACACGCGCGACGCCAGCAGAAAGGGCAGGGTCGGCGCGAGGCCGCACAGCCATGACGAGATCACGAACAGCACGATCGACGCCATGAACAGGCGCACCTGGCCGATGCGCTCGGTGAGCCAGCCGGTCAGCGGCACCGAGATCGCGTTGGCGACCGCGAACGAGGTGATCACCCAGGTGCCCTGGTCGGACGACACACCGAGGTCGCCCGAGATCGACGGAATCGACACGTTCGCGATCGACGTGTCGAGCACGTTCATGAACACGGCGAGCGACACCGCGATGGTGCCGATCACCAGTTGCGCGCCCTCGAGCGGCGGATGAGGGACTTGCGCCTGAGCCTGAGCCATTGAGAAAGCCTTCTATGAAGCGTCGCGTGGACGGCTCAGCTCTTCTTCGCGCCGGGCTTCGCGGCGCCGGTCTGCGCCGCCTTCTGCGCGCCGCTGTTCTGGCCGGCGTTCTCTGCGATGATGCGGGCGATTTCCGCGTCGGCTTCGTCGCCGTACTTGTCGAACACGTTGGTCTGGTAGACGGTGTTTGGCGCCTGGCCGAGCTGGCCGCCTTCGCCGTCCTTGATATTGACGTCGGCTTGCATCGACAGGCCGATGCGCAGCGGGTGCTTTTCGAGTTCCTGCGGGTCGAGTGCGACACGCACCGGCAGACGCTGCACCACCTTGATCCAGTTGCCGGTCGCATTTTGCGCCGGCAACAGTGAGAACGCCGAACCCGTGCCCGCCGAGAAGCCGACCACTTTGCCGTGGTACACCACCGACGAACCGTACACGTCAGCTGTCAGTTCGACCGGCTGGCCGATGCGCATGTGCTTGAGCTGCACTTCCTTGAAGTTCGCGTCGACCCACACGGCGCCGAGCGGCACGATCGCCATCAGTGGGGTGCCCGGCGAGACGCGCTGGCCCACTTGCACCGAACGTTTCGCGACATAGCCGGTGACGGGCGCCGGCAGGTTGTTACGCGCGTGGTTCAGGTAGGCGTCGCGGACCTTCGCAGCGGCTGCCTGCACGTTCGGATGGTTCGCGATCGTGGTGTTGGCGGTCAGCGCGCGGTTCGACGCCAGCTGTTGCTGGGCCGCATCGACGGCGGCCTGCGCGCTCTTCACGGCGTCGCGGGCGTGCGAGATTTCTTCCTGCGACACCGCGCCGGTTTGCGCCACCGTCAGACGGCGCTTCAGGTCGTCCTGGGCGCGCGACAGATCGGACTGGCGCAACTCGACTTGCGCCTGGTACTGGTTGTCGTCGGCGAACAGACCGCGCACCTGGCGCACCGTTTGCGCCAGATTCGCTTCGGCCTGTTCGAGCGCGACCCGGGCGTCGGCCGGATCGAGCACGACGAGCGGATCACCGGCCTTGACGGTTTGCGTGTCGTCCGCGTTCACGGCGACGACTGTGCCAGTAACTTGTGGCGTGATCTGCACGACGTTGCCATTCACGTACGCGTCGTCGGTGTCTTCATGGAAGCGCGCGACGAGGAAGTAATACAGACCGTAGGCAACCGCGGCGATCAGGATCACGATGACGAGCAGCGTCATCATGCGCTTGCGTTTGCCATTGTTCGCCGGCTGCGGCGGGGTGGCAGGCTGTTGGGGGGTGGTGCTCATTGATGTGCTCCGGGTTCTCTTGAACGTCGTCGTTTATTCGGGTGTTCGTCAGTTTGCGCAGGTCTGCGGGCAAGCTCCGTGCCGCGCGCTCAGTTCGCCGATACGGTCGCGGCGGTGGCCGACGCCGGCGCGTCGGTCGGCACCACGAGGCCGGTCTGCGTGGCGTCGAAACCGCCGCCGAGCGCCTTGATGAGGCCGATCTGCATGTCGCGGCGGCGCATCTTCAGGCCGGTCACCGTCTGTTCGGCGGCAAGCAGGTTCTGGTCCGCCGTCAGCACCTGCAGCTGAGGCGACAGGCCAGCCTCATAGCGCACCACGGCCAGTTGATACGCCTTGCGCGACGCGTCGAGCGCGCGCTGCGCGTCGCCCGATTGCCGGTCGATCGAGCGGATCGACGACACCTGGGTCGCGACGTCCTGAAGTGCCTTGATCAGCGTGTCGTTGTAGTTCGCCACGTCCAGCTCGAAGTCGGCATAGCGGCCCTTGAGCTGCGCGCGCAGGGCGCCGGCGTCGAAGATCGGCAGGTGAATCGCCGGGCCGAACTGGATCTGGCGGCTCGACGCGGTGAGGAAGCGGCCCCAACCGAACGCGTCGAAACCGAAGCCCGCGGCGAGGTTGACGTCCGGGAAGAACTCGGCTTTCGCTTCCTTCACATCGTGCATCGCGGCTTCCACCTGCCAGCGTGCGGCGACGATATCCGCGCGACGGGCGACGAGGTCGGCCGGAACGTTGTCCGGCAGCACCACCGCATCGCCGACGGTGAGCTTGGGCTCGGCGATCTGCAGACCGCGATCCGGACCCTTGCCGAGCAGCGCACCCAACTGGTAGCGCACCACGGTGATCTGACCGTCGAGGTCCGTCAGGTTCGACTGGCTGGTCGCGATGTTGCCAGCCGCGGTTTGCTTTTCGACGTTGGTGTCGAGGCCCGCCGCCACGCGGCCGTCGGTGATGCGGACGATGTCCTGACGGTTGGCGATTTCGCGCACGGCGATCTCGCGGAACGCATACAACTGCGCGAGCTGGTTGTAGGTGCTCGACACCGCCGCGGCGAGCGTCACGCGCGCCTGCTGCATGTCGGCTTCAGCGGCCTTTTCCTGCGACACGGCCACGCCCAGGCGCTGGCGGTTCTTGCCCCACAGGTCCAGCTCCCACGACGCGCTCGCGAGCACGTTGTTCTCGCTATACCAGGTGCCGCCAAACGGAGGTGGGAAAAGCGCGTTTTCGGAATACAGTTCGCGAGTCCATGAATACTTGGCGTCCACCTTGGGGAACAGCGCCGCGCGCGAGCTCTCGATATACGACGACGCCTTGGCCAGACGCGCCTGCGCCTGGGCAATCGACGGGCTGCCGTCGAGCGCTTCCGCGATCAGGCTGGGCAGTTGCGGGTCGCCGAACTGGTTGGCCCAGTCGAGCGACGGCCAGTGGCCGCCTTCGCGCGGCAGACTCTGCGCGGACTCGTACTGCGCCGGCGACGCGATCTGCTTGTCGCTTTTCACACCGAAGTAGTTCGCGCACCCCGTAAGGGCGAGCGCCGTCACCGCAGCGGCGACAGCGGCCCGGCTCGACAGCGCGGGCGCGGACAGGGAAAGGGATTTCATTGCTCGACTCTTTGAGTGGAATGTAATGGTGGACGCTGCAAGCAATTTCTTACATTTTGCCATCAATACTGCTTGCTGCATCACGGGTGAATCCCGTTTGTTCGCCGGAATTGATGAGCACCCGGCGCAGCATGCTCTTCAGGAAGCCCACTTCCTCGGGCGTGAAACCGCCCAGCAGACTATCCAGCACGCCGGTGAAAATCGCCGGCATTCTCGCTGCGATCGCTTGACCTTCCGGTGTCAACGCGAGACGGACGACGCGCCGGTCTTCGTTGCTGCGCACCCGTGTCAGCAGGCCGCGCTTTTCCAGCCGGTCGATCAGACGCGTGACGGCGCTGGCGTCGATGCCGTATTCACGGGCCAGTTCTGCCGCCAGCAGACATTTGCCGCTTGCCACCATGAACAGGATGCTGCCCTGCTGGCTGGTGATGCCCAACTCGGCCATGCTGCGCTGGGTGACCAGGTTCGACAACGTCGATTTCACTCGCGAGATCAGATAGCCGACGCTTTCGCCTAGCTGATACTCGCAGAGGTTTGGCGTGGGGGTGGGGGGCCGCTCTGTCATGATTCTCATGCGAATGCAATGGTTGACTAGGCAGGATTATAGTCACCGGTTGATTGACACGGCAAGCGTTATTACAGCTTAGGCAAGGATCTTTTCGCCTTCCGGGAAAAAATAGGGCTCGGTCTGTTGCTGGTTGCCCTCGCACCATCGGCGGTTACACGGGCCGCTGGCGCAGTCGCGGCCGGTCTATCAGGGAATACCAGAAAGCTTCATTTCGCCGTGCTATAATGTTGGGTTCCCAAAAGTGCGCTTTGGGCTTGTCGTGGTTTATATCTGTAACGTAACCGGCGTAATGCGACCAAGCTGCAGCAACCAGGCTGCAACAACCAGCAGAAGCAGCCGGCATAAGCAAGCGGTAAGCAAGCGGCGCACTCCAACTGTCTCCAGGTTTCCTATGACCCGCGCCCTACGCAACATCGCCATCATTGCCCACGTCGACCACGGCAAAACCACGCTCGTCGATCAGCTTCTGCGCCAGACCGCCACGTTCCGTGACAACCAGCAAATCGCCGAGCGCGTGATGGACTCGAACGACATCGAAAAGGAGCGTGGCATCACGATCCTGTCGAAAAACTGCGCGGTCGAGTACGAAGGCACCCACATCAACATCGTCGACACCCCCGGCCACGCCGACTTCGGCGGCGAAGTGGAGCGCGTGCTGTCGATGGTCGACTCGGTGCTGCTGCTGGTCGACGCGGTGGAAGGTCCGATGCCGCAAACGCGCTTCGTGACCAAGAAGGCGCTGGCGCTCGGGCTGAAGCCGATCGTCGTGATCAACAAGGTGGACCGCCCGGGCGCGCGGGTGGACTGGGTGATCAACCAGACGTTCGACCTGTTCGACAAGCTGGGGGCGACCGACGAGCAGCTCGACTTCCCGATCGTCTATGCGTCGGGTCTGAATGGTTATGCCGGCCTCGCCGCGGATGTGCGCGAAGGCGATATGCGTCCGCTGTTCGAGGCCATCCTGCAACACGTGCCGGTCCGTCCGGCCGATCCGGACGGTCCGCTGCAACTGCAGATCACGTCGCTCGATTATTCGTCGTATGTCGGCCGCATCGGCGTGGGCCGTATCACGCGCGGCCGCATCAAGCCGGGCATGGCGGTTGCCGTGCGCTCGGGTCCGGACGGCGCGATCCTCAATCGCAAGATCAACCAGGTGCTGTCGTTCAAGGGCCTTGATCGCGTGCTGGTCGACTCGGCTGAAGCCGGCGACATCGTGCTGATCAACGGTATCGAGGAAATCGGTATCGGCGTGACCATCTGCGCGCCGGAACAGCCGGAAGCGTTGCCGATGATCACCGTCGACGAACCCACGCTGACGATGAACTTCCTCGTCAATTCGTCGCCGCTGGCCGGCCGCGAAGGCAAGTTCGTCACGAGCCGCCAGATTCGCGATCGCCTGATGAAGGAGCTGAACCACAACGTGGCGCTGCGCGTGAAGGACACCGGCGACGAAACCACGTTCGAAGTGGCGGGCCGCGGCGAACTGCACCTGACCATCCTCGTGGAAAACATGCGTCGTGAAGGCTACGAGCTGGCCGTGTCGCGTCCGCGCGTGGTGATGCAGGAAGTCGACGGCGTGAAGCACGAGCCGTATGAAAACCTGACCGTCGACATGGAAGACACCCACCAGGGTGGCGTGATGGAAGAGCTGGGTCGCCGCAAGGGCGAAATGCTCGACATGGCGTCGGACGGCCGCGGCCGCACGCGTCTCGAGTACCGTATTTCGGCGCGTGGCCTGATCGGCTTCCAGTCGGAATTCCTCACGCTCACGCGCGGCACGGGCCTGATGAGCCACACGTTCGACTCGTACCAGCCGGTCAAGGAAGGCGCGGTGGGCGAGCGTCGCAACGGCGTGCTGATTTCGCAGGACGACGGCGCGGCGGTTGCCTATGCACTGTGGAAGCTGCAGGATCGCGGCCGCATGTTCGTGTCGCCGGGCGAGGCGCTGTATGAAGGCATGATCATCGGCATTCACAGCCGCGACAACGACCTCGTCGTGAATCCGATCAAGGGCAAGCAGCTCACCAACGTGCGCGCCTCGGGCACCGACGAAGCCGTGCGCCTCGTGCCGCCGGTCCAGCTGTCGCTGGAATACGCGGTTGAATTCATCGACGACGACGAGCTGGTCGAAGTCACGCCGCAATCGATCCGTCTGCGCAAGCGCTACCTGAAGGAACATGAGCGCCGCAGCGCAAGCCGCAAGGGCGCGGTGGACTAAGCAAAGCCCGGTCTGCGCTTCGTCCGGTTGGCGGCGATTCGCAGAGACTGGTAGCGAATCGGTGCGGTATGTTGCAGGCAAAAGCCACCCTCGGGTGGCTTTTGCATTTCCGGGCGTCGGATGTGTGTTTCGAGCGGTTGCCGGCGGTTGGCTGACTGTTGATCTCCGTTTCTCACAGAAGACTGTTGCGAGTCGTGAGATGGGCCGCGAAAGCCCGTCACAACGGGCTCGGGCGGCAATTGGCCAGCTATCTGGGCTATCCGTTCTGTGCTATGCTACCGCGTGCAAAGTTTTAGGTCCTTCCAAGCAAGACTTGATTCGCGCAATCCGCTAAACGGTCAGGCCGTGTCGCGGAAGGTTCGGTAACCCGCTATTTCTCGAGAAACTCGAAGAAAGGTGAGCGTAAAAATGATGAAGCAATTCCAGTCGAACTCTTATTTGTTCGGCGGCAATGCTCCGTACGTAGAAGAAATGTACGAAGCGTATCTCGATAATCCGGCGTCAGTGCCCGAGAACTGGCGCAGCTATTTCGACGCGTTGCAGAACGTTCCTGCATCGGATGGCAGCAATGCCAACGACGTGGCCCATGGCCCGATCGTCGAATCGTTTGCGCAACGGGCCAAGGCCAACGCCTTCATCCCGCGCACGGCAGCAGGCGGCGAAGATCTCGCAACCGCCCGCAAACAGGTTTATGTGCAGTCCCTCATCGGCGCATATCGCTTCCTCGGCTCGCAATGGGCCAATCTCGATCCTCTGAAGCGCCGCGAACGTCCCGCTATTCCCGAACTTGAACCTGCGTTCTACGACTTCACCGAAGCCGACATGGACCAGGAATACAGCGCAACGAATCTGTATTTCGGATTCGAGCGGGCAACGCTGCGCGAGATCGTCAAGGCATTGCGCGACACGTACTGCGGCCAGATCGGCGCCGAGTACATGTACATCAGCGATCCGGAACAGAAGCGCTGGTGGAAGGAGCGGCTCGAATCGATCCGTTCGACGCCGAACTTCTCCAACGAGAAGAAAAAGCACATCCTGAACCGCCTGACGGCCGCTGAAGGCCTCGAGCGCTTCCTGCATACCAAGTACGTCGGCCAGAAGCGCTTCTCGCTCGAAGGTGGCGAGAGCTTCATCGCGGCGATGGACGAAGTCGTGCGTCACGGCGGCGCCCGAGGCGTTCAGGAAATCGTCATCGCCATGGCTCACCGTGGTCGCCTGAACGTGCTGGTCAATACGCTCGGCAAGATGCCGGCTGACCTGTTCGCCGAGTTCGAAGGCAAGCACGTCGACGATCTGCCGGCCGGCGACGTGAAATACCACAAGGGTTTCTCGTCGGACGTCGCGACCGACGGCGGCCCGGTTCACCTGTCGCTCGCGTTCAACCCGTCGCACCTCGAAATCGTCAACCCCGTGGTCGAAGGTTCGGCGAAGGCCCGTATGGATCGTCGTGGCGACGACAGCGGCCTGCAGGTGCTGCCGGTGCAGATTCACGGCGACGCGGCCTTCGCAGGCCAGGGCGTGGTGATGGAAACGCTGAACCTCGCGCAAACGCGCGGTTACGGCACGCACGGCACGCTGCATATCGTCATCAACAACCAGATCGGTTTCACCACGTCGGACCCGCGCGACTCGCGCTCCACGTTGTACTGCTCGGACGTCGTCAAGATGATCGAAGCGCCGGTGCTGCACGTGAACGGTGACGATCCCGAAGCGGTCGTGCTGGCCACGCAGATGGCTATCGACTTCCGGATGCAGTTCCACAAGGACGTCGTCGTCGACATCGTCTGCTTCCGCAAGCTGGGTCACAACGAGCAGGACACGCCGGCTGTCACGCAGCCGCTGATGTACAAGACGATTGCGAAGCACCCGGGCACGCGCGCGCTGTACGCTGAAAGGCTGGCGCAACAAGGCGTGATCACCGCGGGAGAAGGCGACGAATTCGTCAAGGCCTACCGCAAGGCGATGGACGAAGGCCATCACACCATCGATCCGGTGCTCTCGAACTACAAGAGCAAGTACGCGGTCGACTGGGTGCCGTTCCTGAACCGCAAGTGGACCGACGCAGCCGACACGGCCGTGCCGCTCGCGGAATTGAAGCGCCTCGCCGAGCGCATCACTACGATCCCGGAAAACTTCAAGGTTCACCCGCTGGTCGAGCGCGTCATCAACGACCGTCGCGCGATGGGCCGCGGCGAAGCGAAGCTCGACTGGGGCATGGGCGAGCACCTCGCGTTCGCATCGCTGGTCGCATCGGGCTACGCAGTGCGCCTGACCGGTCAGGACTCGGGCCGTGGCACGTTCACGCACCGTCACGCGGTGCTGCACGACCAGAATCGCGAGCGCTGGAACGACGGCACCTATGTGCCGCTGCAGAATGTCGCCGAAGGTCAGGCGAAGTTCAACGTGATCGACTCGGTGCTGTCTGAAGAGGCAGTGCTGGGCTTCGAATACGGTTACTCGACCGCTGAACCGAATACGTTCGTCGCATGGGAAGCGCAGTTCGGCGACTTCGTGAACGGCGCGCAAGTCGTGATCGACCAGTTCATTTCGTCGGGCGAAGTAAAGTGGGGCCGCGTCTCGGGCCTGACGATGCTGCTGCCGCACGGCTACGAAGGTCAGGGTCCGGAGCACTCGTCGGCGCGTATCGAGCGGTTCCTGCAATTGTGCGCGGAGCACAACATGCAGGTCGTCCAGCCGACCACGCCGGCGCAGATTTTCCACCTGCTGCGCCGTCAGATGATCCGCCTGTTCCGCAAGCCGCTGATCGTCTTCACGCCGAAGTCGCTGCTGCGTCACAAGGAAGCCGTGTCGGATCTGTCGGAACTGGCGAAGGGTTCGTTCCAGCCGATCATCGGCGAAGTGGACGAAGCCATCGACGCGAAGAAGGTCAAGCGCGTCGTGGCCTGCTCGGGTCGCGTGTACTACGACCTGGTTGCACATCGCCGCGAATCGAAGTCGAACGACGTCGCGATCATCCGTATCGAACAGCTCTATCCGTTCGCGCACAAGCAGTTCGAAGCGGAAATGAAGAAGTACGACAACGCGACCGAAGTGGTCTGGGTGCAGGACGAGCCCCAGAATCAGGGCCCGTGGTTCTACATCGAGCACCACCTGAAGGAAGGCATGAAGGAAGGACAGAAGCTGGCATACAGCGGCCGTCCGGCTTCGGCCTCGCCGGCAGTCGGCTACTACGCGAAGCACTACGAGCAGCAGAAGGCGCTGGTCGAAGGCGCATTCGGCCGCCTCAAGAGCGCGTCGATCGCTAAATAAGCAAAACAGACGAACCGGGAAAGCGCAATGCGCTTTCCCGTGCCGCGCTCGGTGAGCCAATGAAGGTTCATCCGCGGTCATGGTTCGCAGGCGGTCGTCGTTCACCGCGCCGTCACCCGATACGTATTCAGGATATTCATAATGGCTATTGTTGAAGTCAAGGTTCCGCAGCTCTCCGAGTCGGTCTCGGAAGCCACCATGCTGCAGTGGAAGAAGAAGCCCGGCGAGGCTGTTGCTGTCGACGAAATTCTCATCGAAGTCGAGACCGACAAGGTCGTTCTCGAAGTGCCGGCACCCTCCGCCGGCGTGCTCGTTCAGGTCATCGCGAACGATGGCGACACTGTGGTTGCCGACCAGGTGATTGCCAAGATCGACACCGAAGGCACCGCAGGCGCGGCTGCTGTCGAAGCCGAAGTGAAGCCGGCGCCGGTGGCCGCCGCGGCCGCCGCCCCGGCACCGGCTGCTCAAGCCGCAGCCGCCACGGGCTCGAACACCGCTGCTTCGCCGGCTGCCGGCAAGCTGATGGCCGAGCAGGGCCTGTCGGCGGGCGACGTCGCCGGCACGGGCCGCGACGGCCGCATCACCAAGGGCGACGTGCTGAGCGCCGGCCAGGTTGCCCCGGTGGCTGCCACGGCTGCACCGGCACCGGCTGCCGCACCGAAGGCTGCGAAGCCGTCGCTGCCGGACGTCAAGGCGCCGGCCGCGGCCGAGCAGTGGCTGAAGGACCGTCCGGAACAGCGCGTGCCGATGTCGCGTCTGCGCGCGCGTATCGCCGAGCGTCTGCTCGAGTCGCAGCAAACCAATGCCATCCTGACCACGTTCAACGAAGTGAACATGGCGCCGGTGATGGATCTGCGCAACAAGTACAAGGACAAGTTCGAGAAGGAACATGGCGTGAAGCTGGGCTTCATGTCGTTCTTCGTGAAGGCGGCGGTGCATGCGCTGAAGAAGTTCCCGCTGGTGAACGCGTCGATCGACGGTAACGACATCGTCTATCACGGCTACTTCGACATCGGTATCGCTGTCGGTTCGCCGCGCGGTCTGGTGGTGCCGATCCTGCGCAATGCGGATCAGCTGAGCCTTGCCGACATCGAGAAGAAGATCGCCGAATTCGGCCAGAAGGCGAAGGACGGCAAGCTGTCGATCGAAGAAATGACCGGTGGTACGTTCTCGATCTCGAACGGTGGTGTGTTCGGCTCGATGCTGTCGACCCCGATCATCAACCCGCCGCAGTCCGCAATCCTCGGCGTGCACGCAACCAAGGATCGCGCTGTGGTCGAAAACGGCCAGATCGTGATCCGCCCGATGAACTATCTGGCGCTGTCGTACGACCACCGCATCATCGACGGCCGCGAAGCGGTGTTGTCGCTGGTCGCAATGAAGGACGCGCTGGAAGATCCGGCCCGTCTGCTGCTCGACCTGTAATCGCCGGTTCGGCTGGTGCCGGCTTGCCATCGCGCGGGCCGGCACCCTCCCTGCAGCAAGTCTTTCGCATTCCGTAGTACGGGAACCGCACGCGCCACGCAAGGTGGCCGCGTGCCGTTCCGCCATCAAAAGGATTGTCATGTCCAAAGAATTTGACGTCGTCGTGATCGGCGCAGGCCCTGGCGGTTATATCGCCGCCATTCGCGCAGCGCAGCTCGGCAAGACCGTCGCATGTATCGAGAAGTGGAAGAACCCGGCCGGCGCGTTGAAGCTCGGCGGCACCTGCCTGAACGTGGGTTGCATTCCGTCGAAGGCGCTGCTCGCGTCGTCGGAAGAGTTTGAAAACGCCTCGCATCACCTGGCCGATCACGGCATTTTCGTGTCGGACGTGAAGGTCGATATCTCGAAGATGATGGCCCGCAAGGAAGGCATCGTCGAAAAGATGACCAAGGGTATCGAATTCCTGTTCCGCAAGAACAAGATCACGTGGCTCAAGGGCCACGGCAAGTTCACCGGCAAGACGGCCGCCGGCGTGCAGATCGAAGTGAGCGGCGAGGGCGAAGCCGAAGTGATCACGGCGAAGAACGTGATCATCGCGACGGGTTCGAAAGCGCGCCATCTGCCGGGCATTCCGGTCGACAACAAGCTCATCGCCGACAACGAAGGCGCGCTGAGCTTCGAGACGGCACCGAAGAAGCTGGCCGTGATCGGCGCCGGCGTGATCGGCCTGGAACTGGGTTCGGTGTGGCGGCGTCTCGGCGCGGAAGTCACCGTGCTGGAAGCGCTGCCGGAATTCCTCGGCTCGGCAGACCCGGCGCTCGCGAAAGAAGCGGCCAAGCAGTTCAAGAAGCAGGGTCTCGAGATTCACGTCGGCGTGAAGGTCGGCGAAGTGAAGACGGCCGAAAACAGCGTCACGATCGCTTACACGGACAAGGACGGCAACGCGCAAACGCTCGAAGCCGACCGCCTGGTCGTGTCGGTTGGCCGGGTGCCGAACACCGACAACCTCGGTCTCGAATCGATCGGCCTGAAGGCGAATGAGCGCGGCTTCATCGACGTCGACGACCACTGCGCGACGGCTGTGCCGAACGTGTACGCGATCGGCGACGTGGTGCGCGGCCCGATGCTCGCGCACAAGGCTGAAGACGAAGGCGTGATGGTCGCCGAAATCATCGACGGTCAGAAGCCGCATATCGACTACAACTGCGTGCCGTGGGTGATCTACACCGAACCGGAAATCGCGTGGGTCGGCAAGACGGAACAGCAGCTGAAGGCGGAAGGCCGCGAGATCAAGACGGGTCAGTTCCCGTTCATGGCGAACGGCCGCGCGCTCGGCATCAACAAGGCGGAGGGTTTCGTCAAGATGATCGCCGACGCCAGGACCGACGAACTGCTGGGCGTGCACATCATCGCGGCGGACGCATCGGACCTGATTGCTGAAGCAGTGGTGGCGATGGAATTCAAGGCGGCCTCGGAAGACCTCGGCCGCATCTGCCATCCGCACCCGTCGCTGTCGGAAGTCATGCGCGAAGCGGCACTGGCCGTCGACAAGCGCGCGCTGAACATGTAATTGCGCGCACGCCTGACTTAAAGCAATTCTGGCATCACCATCAAGGCGGGCGGGTTCACTCCCTCCCGCCTTTCTTTTTTTGCAGCAACACAATGAACGTCACCGAATACTACGAAAAAGAACTGCAGACGCGCGGTTATCAGTCGGACCCGGCGCAACTCGCGGCGGTTGACCGCCTGCAGCGGTGCTACGAAGAGTGGGTCGCATACAAGTCGCGCCGCTCCAATGCGTTCAAGAAACTGATCATTCACCCCGACTTGCCGCGCGGCGTCTATATGTGGGGCGGCGTAGGGCGCGGCAAGAGCTTCCTGATGGACAGCTTCTACATGATCGTGCCGGTGCAGCGCAAAACGCGTCTGCATTTCCACGAGTTCATGCGCGAAGTGCACCGCGAGCTGGAAGATCTGAAAGGCCAGGCCGATCCGCTCGACGAACTCGCGCGCCGCATCGCGAAGCGCTACCGGCTGATCTGTTTCGACGAATTCCACGTGTCGGATATCGCCGATGCGATGATTCTGTACCGTCTGCTCGACAAGCTGTTCGAGAACGGCGTGCAGTTCGTGATGACGTCCAACTACGATCCGGACACGCTGTATCCGGACGGCCTGCATCGCGACCGCATGCTGCCGGCTATCGCGCTCCTCAAGGAGAAGCTCGACGTGCTCAACGTCGACGCCGGCATCGACTACCGTCAGCGCACGCTGGCGCAGGTGGAGGTGTATCACACGCCGCTCGGCGCGAGCGCCGACAAGGCGTTGCGCGACGCTTTCGCGCGCCTCGCCGCGGTGCCCGACGAGAGTCCGATCCTGCATATCGAAAAGCGCGAGTTGAAGGCGCTGCGCCGTGCCGATGGCGTCGTGTGGTTCGATTTTGCGACGCTGTGCGGCGGTCCGCGCTCGCAGAACGACTACCTGGAACTCGCGAGCCGCTTTCACGCGGTGATCCTGTCCGGCGTGCCGCAGATGACGGTGCGCATGGCCTCGGAAGCGCGCCGCTTCACGTGGCTGATCGACGTGTTTTACGACCACAAGGTCAAGCTGTTGATGTCCGCCGCGGTGCCGCCTGAGCAACTCTATATCGACGGCCCGATGGCCAATGAATTCACGCGCACAGTGTCGCGTATCGTTGAGATGCAATCGAAGGAATATCTCGACACGCCGCGCCGGATCGTCGACACGTCGTTGACCTGAGTCGCTTCGGGCACGCCCGGGTCGATCGATCAGTCAGAAGGCGCGGCACGGTTGCGCTAGATCATGCTCAGTTGCGGAACTGACTGCGTCGGACGGCGTATTTTCAAGATTCAGAATGGTCTTATAGTTTGGCCGCGGATGACTGGCTATCTTTTGTCGAGGTTCTGACAAAAAGGAGAAACCATGAATCCACACCGTGATATCACCGATGAAGAATGGCAGCGTGTCGCACTGTTGCTTCCTGAACTGCGTCCGCGCTCCGAATTGCGTGGCCGACCCCTTGCCAATACCCGGTCAGTACTCAACGGCGTGCTGTGGGTCATGTACAGCGGCGCGACCTGGTCTGCGATGCCGCGCAGATACCCGTCGTATCAAACGTGTCACCGCCGCTTCAAGGTGTGGTACGAATCCGGCGTGCTCAAACGCGTCATGGAGCAACTGTTCGGCACGCAGAGCGAAGAACTGTGCAGCCTGATGGAAGCGCGCATGCGTACGCACGTGAGCGCGGAACAGAAGAGTATCAAAGGGGCAAAGGTGCCGGCCACGGTGCCCGCCACGCCGGCAAGATACAGCCCGGCATTGAGCAAACCACTGCCGCCGTCGCCGTTTCCGTTCACGTCGCCGTTCAAGCATGCTGCATGACGGTTTCGATCTGCTGGCTTCATAAAAAACGGCCATGCAATGGCAATCGCCGGCCGTTTCTTCTGTACTGATTCTGGCCGCGGCAGATCTGCGGGTCATCTACCCCAGGCGTGACAGGCACCGCCGAATGGTGCATCAGTCCGCCCTTGCCGCCACATCGGTCTGCGGCCACAACACAGCATGCACTACTGCTGACGAACCCACGTCTGCGAGCGGCCGAGTAGCGCCACGCCGATATAGCCGCGCACCACCAGCTTGTTCCCATCATCTTCCAGGTGCATCTTGCACTTGTAGACCTTGCCGTTTTCCGGGTCGAGGATTTGCCCCTGATCCCAGCCGTCACCATCCTTCTTCATGCCGCTGATGATCGTCATGCCGAGAATCGGCCGATCCTTGCGTTCGTCGGTGCAAGCCGTGCAGCGATTTGGCTGGCCGTTCGCAGCGAGACCCTTGATCACCTTGCCGCTCAGCTGGCCGCTGCCATCCTCGGTGATCTGCACGAGCGCTTTGGGCTGGCCGGTGTGATCGTCAATGGTTTGCCATGTGCCGACCGGCGTGTTGGTCTGCGCGATGACCGCGACAGCGCTTGCGAGCAATACGCCGGCGAGCGCAACCTGCTTGACGGTACGAAGCGTGATCGAGCGGGCGCGTTGAGTGAATTGCGTCATTGTCTTCCTCCTTGATCAAAGACGGCGCGATCGTGGTCGCGCGGCGTGATGGGCATCTTGGATGGTGGTCTTCAGGAACCGGCCGCCGTGATGCCTGGTAGTGTCCAGCAGGTGCGACTTCGGCTTGCGATCTGCATACGTACGCGGCGCCGCGTGCATGGTCCGCGCAGAATACGTGAATGCGCGCGCGCCGTCCAATAGTGGCCTCTCTAATCCGACCGACCCGCACGTTCACGGATCATCAAGTTCTGCTGCGTTGGTCGGCAGCGACACGGCGCTGTACTGGCCCATGTGCGAGACCGCGGTGCCGGTCTTCATCGGCCGCTTGTTGGTCTGCGCAAGCTCGCGCCGCTCTTCATGAAATTGCTCGACGCCAGATGGGTGAAGGTCGAGCCAGGCAGGTTGCGCGCAGCCTGGCGCGCACCGGTCAACCAATGCTCGCGCAGAGCGCTGCCGGATTGCTGGCGGGTCGTAGCAAACGGGCAAACCGGAAAACGGGAAAACGCGACAGGGCGGAGCGCAAACCACGTGCTCGCTGCGCTCGATGCAAACCGTTGGCGCTGCCAGGATACGATGCTCTGCCTGAGTATCAGCCGCAGAGTTTTGCGGGAAAAAATGTGCAAGTAGCAAATTTTTGACGAAGAGCCCGAAACTCGCGAAAGTGAGTAATAATGAGCCGTTTGTATTAAAACAAAAACTGTTCAAGCAGGAATTACATGGACCGAAAGTCGAAGCTACGACAGATAGCCCTGGCCGCATTCATCGTATCGGGAGCCGGGCACGGGGTGAATGCTCAGGCTCTGCAGGACACTGGCGCCAGCGCGGCCGTCATTGCCCAGCCAGCCACGACCACGACGCTGCCGGCTACCGCGCAGACTGCGCAGACCGGACAGGCGGAGACCACGGCACTAACGCCTGATGAAAACAGGCAATCCGCCAGCGGCAATGTTGCGGAATTGCAGCAGATGATCCGTGGGTCGGATCTGAGCGAATTGCGCACCACATACAACGGCAGTTACGGGGCAAGCCTGCTGTTCTACGGCAAGGAAATGACCTACTACGTGGCGCTGTTCCAGCAGAAGAATTTCTGGCGCGTGATCAAGACGCAGGACGCCACGCGTGCCGATATGATCTACAAGGATTTCGTACGTCAGACGCTGCAACTGTCGGAGGTCGAAATTCGCCGCACCCAGCTCGAGGCGCAGAAGGCGTTCACGCAACGCATGATCGCGTTGTCGCAGGATCGTGCGAGCCGCCTGCAGGCCGACCTCGACGTCGCGCGTCAGCAGCAGAGCATCGTCGCGAGCCAGCAGCAGGAGAAGCGTGCTGAAGCAACCGCGCTTGCGCAGCAGAAGCTGGCCGCGCAAGACCAGTTGCGCGTCGCGCAGCGTCAGGTGCGCGAGCTTCAGCGTCAGCTGGAAAGTGGCCTGCCGTCGCATTGAGCGCGATGGTGTGAAAACTGGCGCGTGAGGGGTAGCGGTGCGATGGAAGCGCCGCTCTGTCCATCGTCACCCGGTTGTTCGTCCGCACGACGGCGTGCTAGCGGCGCCTGCGCCTGCGCCTTCGCGGCAGGGCGGGCGCTCAATGTCTGCTGCTGTCGTGGCAGGCAGTCTCCGCAATGTCTGCTGCTGTCGCGGGCGGCCGTTGGCTGTTCGCCAACCGGGGCAGTGGCTGCTGCCATTCTTCTCGGCAACCCTCTGCACGCGCTGCGTTTGGCCGCGGTCTGGCTTCGCGACTTCGCGAGCAGGCTATTTCTATCCTATCTGTTCCCGGTTCGGCGCTGCGCGAGGCAAGACAGTCGCAAATCGCGACGACCTTCGCATTGCCACCGCCAGATTGGTCGAACCTGGCATCAATGTCGCGTTTTGTGTTTGGAAACCGGCGTCCCTTTCTCCGACGCATGATGTGGATCCGTCATGTCGACGGCGATCGGATCGCTGGCGGGAAAGCTTTCCATCAATGCTTCGTCGAGACGGCTTTCGCTGGCCCCGACCGGCGGCCGCGCTTGCACGGGACGAGATGCGGGATGCTTCTTGCTGGCCATGACGTGCTCCATCAGGAGAGAGTCGATTATTCAGCATAGCCCATCATGGGCCACGGCGAGTATCGACCGACGAGCCCAGGCTCTGGCGCCGCCACCGTTTGTTCAAACGTGCAGGCTCGCGAGCCACATTAGGCGCGGTCCGCGAGCGGAACAACATGGACCGGAAAAGCCCTGCACGCGCAACGCCTGAACGCGTTGCACGTCGTGCAAGCCGAACTGGACCATCTGGAGTGAGTGACAGAGCAACCGGCGCTGCGCATGCTAGAGACGTCCGGGACTGGCGACGTCGCGTGCTGGCGCTCAAGCGTGGATTCGAGCTGACGGAGCAGCAGGTGATGCAGCGGGAGAAGATGTTGTGGCGGCCCGGCCATCCCGCGGACTAGCCGAGCGCCGTGGCGGCCGCCTATTCGTTGCCGTTGCCGTTGCCGCTCGTGCCGCCGGCGTTGCCATGGCCGCCGTGATTGCCACCATCGCCGCCGCCCGTGCCGAACAGACGCCGGCGGCGCGTCACGACTACTGGACCGTCGGACGTGCCGCTGTTGCGCTCCGGCGAAGGGCGGTCGGGCGCCCCCGCGCCATACGACTCACGCGGCTCGCGTGGCTCACGATGATCGCGCGGTTCACGCGAGCCGTGCGGGCCACGCGTGGTGTGCTCGCCATGCGACGGGCGTCCCGTGCGCGGCGCCGGTCGCGTGCCGGTGTCGAGCTGGATCGTGGAGATCGCGCGCTTGTAGATGCCTTGCAGGCCGACCGGCGTGCGCAGCATCACCAGGTACTGATCGAACGACTCGATGCACCCGGTCAGGCGAATGCCGTTGACAAGGTAGATCTCGACGCGCTTTCGTTCTTTGCGCGCAGCGTTCATGAAGTCGTTTTGCGGGTGCGATTCTGCGGAAGCCATGGACAATTCAGGTTAGAAATACGGTGGTTCGCCCCGATTCTACCCTGTGTTGGGGGGGCGAACGCGTCGGCGGGCAAACTGCGTCCACTATAACGGCTTGTCGGCACATAAGCATCTGATTACGCTTGACTGTAACGTTGAGTTACGAATCTGCTGGGCAATGGCGTGATCTGCCGCCCGGGCCAGGCTTTCCCCGGCGTGGGGTGGCGGAAAAGGATAGGGGCCCGACCCGCGTGGAATAAATCACGCTGTGCTCGCGTTAAGTCATGCATGGCGGCACCGCATTTCGCGCGTGGCCGATTGCATTGTCCGGCCCGCGTTTCGTGCCGGATGTCCATCAGGAGACTCTCACCATGAAAGCATCCCGTATTCTGTCCGCCGTCTTCGTGCTGCTGGCGCTGGCGTTCGGTTCGCTAGCGACCAGCGCCTGCACGTCCACGGCCGATAACAGCGCATCGGGCACGAGTGGCAGCAGCGGTGGCGGCGGTGGTTACTGAGCTTTCGCGCGTCGGGTGAAATTCGAAGCGGAAGTGATCGCGTGGCTCCCGCAGTTGCGCCGCTATGCGCGCGCACTGACGGGCGACCGCGCCTGGGCCGACGATCTGGTGCAGGATACGGCGGAGCGGGCGCTTGCGCACTGGTCGGCGTTCCGGCCGAACAGCAATCTGCGCGCGTGGCTGCTGACGATCCTGCGGCATCTGTATATCGATCAGTTGCGCGGCCGCCGCGAGGTTGCCGTCGATGACGAAAGCGCGCCGTGGCGCAATCTCGAAGCGCCGCAAGGCGACGTCGACGGCCTGGTGCTGCGCGATGTGCAGCGCGCGCTGTATTGCCTGCCGGTCGAGCAGCGCGAAGTGCTGCTGCTGGTGTGCGTGGAGGAGCTGTCCTATCAGGAGGCGTCGCGTGCGCTCGGCGTGCCGATCGGCACGGTGATGTCGAGGCTGTCGCGCGCGCGTGAGCATATGCGTGTGTTATTGACGGAAGGACCGGTTCAGGGGACGGCGCGCAAGGCCGCCCCGCCGTTGAAAGTGGTGAGAAATCAGCAATGAACAACGAGGACTTCGACTTCAGCTTGCCCGAGGGGCTCGATCTGCGAGTGCTGTCGGCGTTCGTGGACGGCGAGTTGCCGCACGTGCAGCGCGCCGCGATCGACGCGCAACTGAAGCAGCATCCGCAGGCCGCCGCGAGAGTGGCCGCGTGGCGCGCGCAGAAAGCCGCGCTGCGCGCGCTGTGCGGCGTGTCGCCGCGCGACGCAGCTCATCAGCCCGACCATGAGCCCGATCATGAGCCCGACCCGAGCGAGCGCGCCGACGAGCCCGCGGTGATCGTGATACGCCGGAGCCCGCCGTGGTGGCAGCGTGTCGGCATCGCGGCATGCTGGCTCGCGGCCGGCACGGGGCTTGCGCTGGCCCTCGGGCCGCTGGCGCCGCGTCTGACGGGCGGCGTGTGGGGCGGCCTCGGCGGCCAGCCGCCGGCCTTCGCGCAGCGTGCCGACGTCGCGTATGCGGTGTACACGCCGGAACGGCGTCACCCGGTTGAAGTCGCGGCGAGCGAAGAGGAACATCTGGTCAACTGGCTGTCCAAACGACTGAACCGGCCGCTCTCGGTGCCGTCGTTGCAGGAATACGGCTACTCGCTGGTGGGCGGGCGGCTGTTGCCCGGCGAGGCGGGACCGGCCGCGCAGTTCATGTATGAGAACCCCAGCGGGGCGCGCCTCACGCTCTACGTTGCCGGCGCTGCGCGCGACGAAACCGCGTTTCGCCTGTTGCGCGACGGCAACCGGCGCACCTTCTACTGGGTCAGCGACGGCATGGGCTACGCATTGTCCGGGCCGATCGCGGAAGGCAAGCTGCGCTCGATCGCGATCGAAGTGTGCAGCGCGCTGGGGGGGAAGCCCGAGGCGTGGCAGTAGTCACGCACGCACTGACTAACCGGCTGCCCGCGTCAAGGCGGCTGCCTGCGTCGAGGAAACGCCTTGCCCCCAACGCTCCCGCCCAAACTTTCCGCCGCCCAGTTCGACCGCGCGCTCGCTGGTTGGCGCGCGGTCGTCGGCGACTCGCATGTGGTGACTTCAGCGGCTGGCCTCGCGGCGTATCTCGATCCGTTCGCGCCTGGCGAACGCGCGGCGTTTTCGGCGAGCGCCGCGCTGTTGCCCGCATCGGTCGATGAGATCCGCGCGGTGCTGCGCATCGCCAACCAATATCGCATTCCGTTGTGGACCGTCTCGACCGGACGCAACTTCGCGTACGGCGGCGCAGCGCCGCGGCTCGCCGGATCGGTCGTGCTCGATCTGCAACGGATGAACCGCATCATCGAAGTGAACGAGACGCTCGCCTACGCGCTGGTCGAGCCGGGCGTCAGCTACTTCGACCTGTACGCGCATCTGCGCGACAACGGCTATAAGCTGTGGGTCGATCCGCCCGCGGCGGGTTGGGGCAGCGTGGTTGGCAATACGCTCGAACGCGGCTTCGGCTACACCGCCTACGGCGATCATGCGGCGACCCAGTGCGGCATGGAGGTGGTGCTGGCCAACGGCGACGTGCTGCGCACCGGGATGGGCGGCATCGAAATCGGCACCGCGTGGCAGTTGTATCAGCCCGGCTATGGCCCTTCGTTCGATGCGATGTTCATGCAGTCGAACTACGGCATCGTCACCAAGCTGGGCGTCTGGCTGATGCCCGCGCCGCCCGCGTATCTGCTCGGTGAAATCCAGTTTCGTCACGAGGCCGATCTCGAAACGATCGTCGACATTCTGCGGCCGCTGCGGCTCGATGAGACGATCCGCAACCACGCGGTGATCGAAGGCGGCTTGCGCCGGGCGGCGGGCTTGTCGGCGCGTCAGCAGTGGTATGAAGGCACGGGCGCGATGCCGGAGAGCGCGCTCGCCGCGATGCTCGCGAAGCTGGACGTCGGCCGCTGGAATCTGCATTTCGCGCTGTACGGCACGCCCGAGCTGATCGACGCGCGCTATGCGATCGTGCAGCGTGCTTTCGCACGCGTGCCACAGGCGAGACTATCGGCCGCGCGTTATGCGGGCGATGCGCAGCCCACGGGGGGCGGCGATCGCAACCTCGCCGGGATTCCCGCGATGAGCGCGTTCCGGATGCTCGACTGGCGCGGCGGTGCGGGCGCGCACGTGGACTTCTCGCCAGTGTGTCCGGCGACCGGACGCGACGCGTTGCGTCAATACACGATGGTGAAGGCGCGCGCCGCGGAATACGGCTTCGACTACTACGGCGGCTTCACGGCGGGCGTACGGCATCTGCATCACATTTTCGCGGTGATCTTCGACCGTGACGACGCTAACCAGGTCGAACTGGCCGGCGAATTGTTGCGCTCGCTGATGAGCGATGCACGGGCGGCGGGTTACGGCGAATATCGCGCGCATCTCGCGTACATGGATTTCGCCGCGGCCCAGTACAGCTTTAACGACGGCGCGCTGCTGCGGCTGTCGGAAACGATCAAGGACGCGCTCGACCCGAACGGTATTCTCGCGCCGGGCAAGCAGGGCATCTGGCCGGCCGCATGGCGCGACCGGCGCGGCTACACATGAGCGCGTTCGACTTGTCGCGTAGCGAGGGGAGCCGTTCATGGACCGACGCACTTTCATGATCACCGGCGCGTGGCTGGCGGGCGCGGCAGGCGGCGCGTGGCCATGGCTTGCGCGCGCCGCGACCCAGCGCAACACGCTGGCGATCGTCGACTCGACGCTGGCCTGCGGACCGTCGTTCGTGTGTTATGCCGCGAACCTGAAACTGCCTACCTTCGACACCGGCGACGACATCGGCGCGCTCTGGTACACGACACTCGCGCCGCTTCTCGGGGGGACAAGCGCGCCGAGGCCCGCTTCGCTGATCGGCGTGACGCGAGCGTCCGATTACTTCGTCCTCAGTGAACTCGCCATGCGCGCGGGGTATCGGGTCGCCCACTATCATGCGCAACCTGCCGGGCCAGCCGGGCGGCATGCTCACGTGGCGTTCGCATTTACGCCGGGCGCTGCTGCGCCGAATGCCTTTGTGCCGCACACCGCTGCGCCGGATTCCTGTACGCCGGACGCCTTTGCGTCGAATGCCTTTACGCCGGGCGCCACCGCGCCGGTCGTTGCAGTCCGGCGCTGGCGCTAGAAACTGTACGCCTTGTTCTTAGGATCGAAGGTCGAATCGTCGAACGTCTTCGGCGTGATGGTTTCGAAGACGATCCGCTCGAACAGCTTGCCGTCGTTGTCGTAAGACTCGACGGTGCGGAAGTACGGATGCCGCAGATCGAGCCCCAGCGTTTCCTTCTTCGCGTAGAACCGTGGCTGCCCAATTGGCGATTCGAACGTGAAGGCCACCACGCGCACGCCGTCGATCGTTTTGACGTCCAGCTGGATCGAACGCGGCAAGCCGGTCTCGCTGTATTTCTGGCCCTCGCTGAGGTACTGGCTGGCGATGTACTCGATGCCCAGGTCGCGCACCTGATGGTTCGATTGCGAGCGGGCGAGCGCACCGTCCAGTGAAGCCCACAACGGCATCACGTTCATGATGCCGCCGAGATGGCCGTACATCTCGTCGGTGCGTTTGGACTCATCGTAGATGACTTCCTGGCCCGCATGCGCGCCATCGGGCAGCCATTTCGCGTAGATGCGCAGCGGGTTGCGTGCGAGCCGCACCAGCATGTGATCGGGCTGGTTGGGCCACTGGCCGCGAATGCGTTCGGAGCGCGACATCGTGAATTCATATGACGCGTAGCCGTTCGGTCCTTCCTTGATGTAGCGCGGCACCGCCAGCGGATCGAGCGCCTGGAACAGCGCGACGAGTTGCGCGTCGTCGAGCTTTTCGAGCGCGCCGCTCTGTTGCGCGGCGCGCAGCCATTTGACCTGCTGATCCAGCGTCAGCCTGCCGACCCGCGACGGCGGCGTGGCCGGCGCTTTGACGGCGATGACGCTATCGAGCGGGGGCGGCGGGTCGTCGCTCTGCGCGGATGCCGTGGGCATTGCGACAAGCGCCGCGCCCGCGAGCAGTGCAACGGCTGGCAGCGCGCGTGAGGCCGTCCCGCGCGATGACGTGGCGCAGTGCACCCACACGTGCACTGCGCGCATGAAGGCCGATGGACCACACGAGCGGGCGAACATCCGGTGCTTCATGAGTCTCTCCGAAGGTGGCGCGAAGCGCATTGCCTGCATTGACTGTCAGGCAGGCCCTTGCTTCGCGAGCTCCTCGTCGCGCAGCGCGCGGCGCAGAATCTTGCCGACGTTGGTTTGCGGCAGCTCGTCGCGGAACTCGACGAGCTTGGGCACCTTGTAGCCCGTCAGATTTTTGCGGCAATGGGCGATCACCTGTTCCGCAGTCAGCGACGCACTGCGTTTGACGACGAACACCTTCACGCGTTCGCCTTGCACGGCGTCAGGCACGCCGATGGCGGCCACCTCGCGCACATCGGGATGCGCGGCGATCACGTCTTCGACTTCGTTCGGATAGACGTTGAAGCCCGACACCAGGATCATGTCCTTCTTCCGGTCGATCAAACGGATGAAGCCGCGCGAGTCCATCACGCCGATGTCGCCGGTGGCGAGCCAGCCGTCGTCGTCGATCACCCTGGCGGTCTCTTCCGGGCGGTTCCAGTAGCCTTTCATCACCTGCGGGCCCTTTACGCACAGTTCGCCCGCTTCGCCGATGTTCGCCCAGCTGCCGTCGTCCTTCCTGAAACGCACGTGGGTGGATGGCGCGGGCAGGCCGATCGATCCTTCGAAGTCGCGCAGATTGTTCACGTCGACCGGATTCATCGACACGATCGGCGAGCACTCGGTCAGCCCATAACCTTCGATGATCGGCTTGCCGGTGAGGGCCTTGAAGCGCTCGGCCACCGACTTCTGCGTGGCCATGCCGCCCGCCATCGCGAGCTTCAGGTTCGAGAAGTCGCGCTTGCGGAATTCTTCGTTTTCGAGGAACGCGTTGTAGAGCGTGTTGACCGCGGTCATCGCGGTGAACGTCTCGTGACGGATGATCATCATCACGCGCTTCATGTCGCGCGGATTGGCGATCAGGATGTTGCGTCCGCCCAGACCCATGAAGATCAGCGCGTTCACGGTCAGCGCATAGATGTGATAGAGCGGCAGCGGCGTGAGGACCGTTTCGCTGCCGCTGCCGAGCTGGCCCGCGGACCACACCTTCGCCTGCAGCAGATTGGCGATCATGTTCCTGTGCGTGAGCATCGCGCCTTTCGCGACCCCGGTGGTGCCGCCGGTGTACTGCAGAAAAGCGATGCCTTCGTGGGTGGCGCGCACCGGCGTGAGCGGCTGCGCATAGCCGATCGCGAGCGCGTCGAGGAGCGGCACCGCCTGCGGCAGCCGGTACGCCGGCACCATCTTCTTCACGTGCCGCAGCATGAAATTGAGCAGACGTCCCTTCAGATTCAGGCCGCCGGCGAGCAGATCGCCGAGACCCGTGACGATGACGTTGCGCACCCGGGTGCCCGGCAGCGCATCTTCGACGGTCTTTGCGAAGTTCTCGAACACGACGATGGTTTGCGCGCCGCTGTCCTTGAGCTGATACGCGAGCTCGCGCACCGTATAGAGCGGATTCACGTTGACCACCACGGCGCCGGCTTTCAGCACGCCGAACAGCGACACCGGATACTGGAACGTGTTCGGCAGCATGATCGCGACGCGCTCGCCCGGCTTCACCCCGATGCTCTGCAGATACGCGCCGAACGCGGTCGCCTTGCGGCCCAGTTCGCCGTACGTCAGGTTCGCGCCGACGCTCACATACGCGACCCGCTCGCGGAACTGCGCGACGCATTCGTCGAAGAACTGCACGATCGACTCGTACTGCGTGACGTCGATGTCATGCGGCACGTCTGCCGGATAGGACGCATACCAGATGCCGTCGGTGTTGGGCGCGGGCTTGGGCGCGGCGGTTGGCAGCGAGGCCGGCGCTGGCGTGGCCGCGTCGTGCGCCGTTGCCGTGGACCCGACAGCGTGCGGGAGCGGGGCTTGAGTAGGTTGAGTCATCGGTCATCTCCTGAAGCCGTGGCTTCATCTAATTGTGTGCCGGTGTTGCGGCCAGTGCTCGAAGCGAACCAGGCGTGCATGGTGGCCGCGCACGGCAGGGTGCCGCGCCGCTCACCGTTCCAGTATCGCGACCACCCCCTGGCCGCCCGCCGCGCAGATCGAAATCAGCCCGCGTGCGGTGCCGGCCGGCTTGTCGAGTTGCGCGAGCATCTTCGCGAGGCTGGCGACGATACGCCCGCCAGTCGCCGCGAACGGATGACCGGTGGCGAGCGAGCCGCCGTTCACGTTCATTCTGGTCCGATCGATCGCGCCGAGCGGGCCCGGCAAGCCGAGTTGCGTGCGGCAATACTCGTCATCCTGCCACGCCGCGAGCGTGCACAACACCTGGGCTGCGAACGCTTCGTGGATTTCGTAGCGATCGAAGTCCTGCAACGTGAGGCCGGCGCGCGCCAGCATGCGCGGCACGGCATACGCGGGCGCCATCAACAGGCCTTCCTTCTGGTCGAAAAAGTCGACGGCGGCAGTCTCCGACCAACTCAGAGACGCGAGCACCGGCAGCCCGTGCCGATCGGCCCACGCGTCGCTCGCGAGCAGCACGGCCGACGCGCCGTCGGTGAGCGGTGTCGAGTTGCCGGCGGTCAGCGTGCCGGCGTCGCGGTCGAACGCGGGCTTGAGGCTGGCGAGCTTTTCGAGCGTCAGATCGGCGCGCAGATTGTTGTCGCGTGCGAGTCCCCGGTACGGCGTCATCAGATCGTTGACGAAGCCGCGTGCGTACGCATCGGCAAGCTTGCGATGGCTGTCGTACGCGAGCACGTCCTGCGCCTCGCGCGAGATGTTCCAGCGTTTGGCCATCAGCTCGCAATGCTCGCCCATCGACAGCCCGGTGCGGGGTTCGCTGTTGCGCGGCAGCAGCGGCTTGAAGAGCATGCCGGGCCGCAGCTTGGCCAGCGCGCCGACGCGCTGTCCTGTGCTGCGGCTGCGGTTCGCTTCGAGCAGGATCCGGCGCATCTGCTCGTTGACGCCGATTGGCGCATCGGATGTGGAGTCGACGCCGCCCGCGATGCCCGCCTCGATCTGCCCGAGCGCGATCTTGTTGGCGACGAGGATGGCCGCTTCGAGTCCGGTGCCGCACGCCTGTTGCACGTCGTACGCGGGCGTTTGCTTTGCGAGCGTGGTGGACAGCACGGCTTCGCGCGTCAGATTGAAATCGCGCGAATGCTTGATCACGGCGCCGGCGGCGACTTCGCCCAGACGTTCGCCATGCAGGTCGTAGCGGTCGATCAGGCCTTGCAGCGTGAAGCTCAGCATGTCCTGATTCGACGCGGTCGCGTAGGCGGTATTCGAGCGGGCAAACGGAATCCGGTTACCCCCGACGATGGCGACGCGGCGCACGGCGGGTAGCGGGTTGGACATGCTCGGCTCCTTCGGGTCGTTCCCTGGTTTCCCTGGTTATTGAGTGGTGCGAATGGCATGAACGGTGCGGCCGATGCGGTTCGGGCGATGGCCAATCACCCGCCCCAATGCAACAACGATTTGCGCACCGCTTCAATTCCATTCCGCGATGCGACCGGCGGGCGCGCGTCATTGCAGCCGCCACTGCATGCGGGCGCGCAGATGCGGCTTTTCGCCGGCGATATCGCGCACCTCGATGTCGCGTTCGATCAGCGACGGCGCCGCGCTCCACAACGACGCTTCACCCGGCAACAGCAGCGGCAGCTTGAATTCCGCGCTGAGCGTGGCTTCGGCCAGCGGCTTCGGCGGTTGCAGCGCGGAGGTGGCGCGCGCCAGCGTCCACATGCCGTGCGCGATCGCACGCGGAAAGCCGAACGCCTTGGCAGACAACGCGCTGAGGTGGATCGGGTTGTAGTCGCCGGACACGCTCGCATAGTCGCGGCCCAGTTGCGGCGCGAGTTGCCAGCGCGCGACGCGCTGCAGGGCGGCCGGCGCGGGCTCGAGTGGAGCGAGCGGACTGCCGCTCGCCGGCACGGCGCGTTTCAGATAGACGCTGTCGCCGTCCCACACCGCCTCGCCGCGCCGGTACATGCGGGTATGCAGCACGAACGCCTGGCCTTTGTCGTGATGCAGCAGCGCGCCGAATTCCACTTCGACGCGCAGCATGTCCTTGTACGTAAGCGGCCGGCGCAGACGCACATGGTTGGCCAGATGCAGGAGGCCGAGCGCCGGCCACGGAAACGCCGGGTCGGTCAGCATCAGCAGATGCAGCGGAAACGCCAGCAGGTGCGGATACGTGAGCGGCACGCCGTGCTCGGGAATGAAGCCACACACGCGTGCGTAACGCCAGATCGGACCCGGATCGAGCGCGACCGCGGGGCGCACGAGGCGCAGCGGCGGCAGATGCGGCAGATGCGGCAGATGCGTATCACGCCCGCGCTTGACGATGCCCGACAGCGCGCGTGCGTAGAGTTTCGCCGGCGCGGGCAAGCGATCGACGACGACGGTCTTCGGCCGCGTCGCGCCAAACCGGCTCGCGTCGGGCCGCGCCGGGCCTGATGCGCGACCGTCCCCGAACGGATCACCCGGTTCACCCATGCTCATGCTCCGATCAGGCTTTGTCCGCACACGCGTACCACCTGGCCGCTGATGCCGCCCGACCCCGGATGCGCGAGCCACGCGATGGTCTGCGCGACGTCGACCGGTTGGCCGCCCTGGCTCATCGAGTTCATGCGGCGGCCCGCTTCGCGCAGGGTCAGCGGGATCTTCGCGGTCATCTGCGTTTCGATGAAGCCGGGCGCGACCGCGTTGATCGTGATGCCGCGCGCTTGCAGATGCGGCGCCATGCTCTGCACGCGGCCGATCACGCCGGCCTTCGATGTCGCGTAATTGGTCTGGCCACGGTTGCCCGCAATGCCGCTGATCGACGACACCGCGATGATGCGGCCACCGTCGCGCAGGATGCCGGCGCCGAGCAACGCGTCGTCGATCCGTTCCTGCGCGCCCAGATTGATGTCAATGACGCTTTGCCACATGGCGTCGGTCATCTTCGCGATGGTCTTGTCTTTCGTGATGCCGGCGTTGTGCACGATGATGTCCACGCCCTGTTCGTCGAGCGCGGCGGCGATCTGCGCGGGGGCTTCTGGCGCGGCGATGTCGAACGCGAGCGCGGTGCCGTTCAGCTGACGCAATGTGGCGTCGAGCGCGTCGCGCGCCGACGGGATATCGATGCCGATCACGTGCGCGCCTTCGGCGGCCAGCACGCTCGCAATCGACGCGCCGATCCCGCGCGCCGCGCCGGTCACGACCGCGCGCCGGCCCGCGAGCGGCTGCGCCCAGTCGAACGCGGGTGTCGTCAGGGGGCGGGCGTTGCCGGTGTTGCGGGTGTTGCTGGTGTCGCTGGTGTCTCTAGCGGCGCTGGTGTCGATTGTCACCACCTGCCCGGACACATACGCCGAACGCGGCGACAGAAAGAAGCGCAACGTCGCTTCGATATCGTGCTCCGCACCTTGCGCGATATACACGAGATTCGCGGTGATGCCGCGCCGCGCTTCCTTGCCGAGCGAACGCGTCAGTCCTTCGAGCGCGCGCTGCGCGGTCCACTGGCGCGGGCTTGCGCACGCTTGCGGCGGCCGTCCTAGCACGACGATGCGTCCGCATTTGCCGAGCGAGCGCAGCGTATCGTGAAAGAAGCCGTGCAGCGGTTGCAGCTGGCTGCTGTCCTCGATACCGCTCGCGTCGAATAACAGTGCAGCGAGCTTGCCCGGCGAGCCGGCTTCCGCCGGTTCGAAGCGCCCGGTCATCAGACCGTGACGTTGGGCGAGCGGCACCCACAGTCCCGCGCTCTCATGCGCGACGCTGGTGACGCCGATGCTCACCACCAGGCTCGCGAGCGCATCGAGCAGATGCGGGGCGCGGCCTGCACCGATCGCCACGAGGCCCTCGAACTCGGGCTGATCCGCGCGATAACGGCGCAGCACCTCCGGCGACGGCAACCCGAGCGCGCGTACGAAGCGCGCGCCGAACGGCGAATTGACGAAGTTCAGATAGGAGTCGTTCATTTTCTTGGTTGCTCCGCTGGAGGCGCCTCGCCGGAAGTGCCCTTGGGGCACGCCCCGCAGGAAGTCCTCTTGGGGGACGTCGGCCGTGTGTCAGTGTGCACTGAGTCGGGCGCGGCGGGTACGCTTTCCCGATCCGCCCAGGGTTTTCTCAGGAACCGAGCCCGTGATTCGGGCCTTGATTCACACCGCAAATCACACCGCAAGTCACGTCGAGAGTTCCAGCGCCTTGTCGAGCGTCTCCTTGCGCTTTTGCAGACCGGCCAACATGTCGAAGTCGGCCGGGAAGTCGTCGACCCGGACGACTTGCGCGCCGTAACGCGCGTAATCGTCGAGCACGCGGCGCTCGTCGGTGTCGATCAGCCCTTGCTGCTGCGCCGCGTCGCTCCATGCGGCGAGTTGCGCGAAGCTTTGCGGCATCGGCGCGAGCAGGCCTTGCCCGACTGCATCGCGCAGCTTCTGCTCGATCTGCGCGAAGCGCGCATTCAGCTCGAACGCCAGCTCGCCGTAGCCGAGTGCATCGACATCCGGATGCGGCACGTACGAGTCGGACAACAACCGCTCGCGCGCCGCGCCGGGCGTTTGCATCAGCTCCGCGATTTCGCTGCCGAGCCGGTCCGACGGCTCACGGTACGGCAGTCCGAACGGCAAGGCGATTAACCGCACGAGGCCGGCGGCCAGCCGGTTCGGGTAATTCGCGAGCACGCCGTCGAGCGCGTGCTGGGCCTTGTACAACGCATCCTCGACGCCCCAGCGCACGAGCGGCAGATCGTCCTGCTGGCGGCCTTCGTCTTCGAAGCGCTTGAGCGTGGCCGAGATCAGGTACAGCTGGGACAGCACGTCGCCCAGGCGCCCGGAGAGGCGTTCACGACGTTTCAGATCGCCACCGAGCACGAGCATCGAGACGTCGGCGAGCAGCGCGAACGCAGTCGACAGGCGCGTGGCCGCGCGATAGTACGCATGGAGCGGCGCGTAAGCGGTGCGCGGCCGCGCGATCAACGCGCCGGCCGTGATGCCGTACACGGCACTGCGCACGACGTTGGAGAGCGTGAAGCTCACGTGACCGAAGAATGCCGCGTCGAAATCACGCAGCGCCCTGGCGTGATCCGGTTCGCGCGTCGCCGTCATTTCCTTGAGCACGTACGGATGACAGCGCAGCGCACCCTGGCCGAAGATGATCAGGCAACGCGTGAGAATGTTCGCGCCTTCCACGGTGATCGAGATCGGCATCTGCTGATAGGCGCGCGCCAGAAAGTTCGACGGCCCCATGCAGATGCCCTTGCCGGCGGCGACGTCCATGCCGTCGTTGATGACCATGCGGGCGCGCTCCGTGATGTGGTACTTCGCGATTGCCGAAATGACCGATGGCTTTTCGCCGAGGTCCACCGCCTGCGCGGAGAGGCGGCGCGCGGCGTCCATCACGTACAGATTGCCGCCCATGCGGCCGAGCGCCTCCTGCACGCCCTCGAACTTGCCGACAGCGGTGCGGAACTGGCGGCGAATCGCGGCATAAGCGCTGGTGCCGCGCACGGCGATCTTCGCTATCCCGACGTTCGACGACGGCAGCGAAATCGCCCGGCCCGCCGCGAGACATTCCATTAGCATGCGCCAGCCGTTGCCCACTTGCGCGCGTCCGCCGATCACCCAGTCGAGCGGAATGAACACGTCTTCGCCCGAGTTTGGGCCGTTCTGGAACACCGCATTCAGCGGCCAATGACGACGACCGATGTTCACGCCCGGGTGGTCGGCCGGAATCAGCGCGCAGGTAATGCCTGGCTCGTCATTCGGGCCGAGCAGGTGGTCGGGGTCGAGTGCGCGGAACGCGAGGCCGAGCACGGTCGCGATCGGTCCGAGCGTGATGTAGCGCTTGTCCCACGTGAGGCGAAAGCCGAGCGTTTCGCGGCCTTCGAACACGCCCTTGCAGACGATGCCGACGTCCGGAATCGCCGCGGCGTCGGAGCCCGCGTAAGGGCTCGTCAGCGCAAAGCAGGGAATGTCCTCGCCACGCGCGAGACGCGGCAGGTAGTGGTTCTTCTGGGCTTCGGTGCCGTATTGCATCAGCAATTCGGCGGGGCCGAGCGAGTTCGGCACCATCACCGACACGGCGGCAGCCGAGCAGCGCGAAGCCAGCTTCATGATGACCTGCGAATGCGCGTACGCCGAGAACTGCTTGCCGCCGTACTGCTTCGGAATGATCATGCCGAGAAAGCCGCGCTCCTTGATGAATTGCCACGTGGCCGGCGACAGATCCTGCCAGACCATGGTGGTTTCCCAGTCGTTCGCGAGATCGCACAACTGCTCGCATTCGACGTCGAGGAAAGCCTGTTCTTCGGCAGTCAGCGTGGCCGGTCCATAGCCGAGCAGCGTATGCCAGCGCGGGCGTCCGGAGAACAGTTCGGCGTCCCACCAGACGGTGCCGGCTTCGAGCGCATCGCGCTCGGTGGGCGACATCTCCGGCAGGACCCGGCGGAACGCGTCGAGCACGGGCCTCGTCAGCCATGCGCGGCGCAGCGGCTTGAGCGTGAGCACGAGAGCGGGGAGGACCAGCACGATCGCGAACAGCGTCGTGACGACAGAGCCCGCTGCACCGCTGACATGCGCGAGCGCCACCCAGACGATCATGGCAGCCAGCCACCATGACGCTCGCGCCTGGATATAGACGAGCGCCAGAGCGGCAATGACGAGTACCAGGATGAACCACGGCATGATGCCTCCTCCTGTGCCGATGATGCGCGACCGTATTCGCGGGGTGCGGACGGCTCGAGTTCGGTTGATCTTCTGTCGGGTGGTCCGGCTGTTGCGCTGCGCGTCGTTGTTGCCTTACGAGCGAACGGCGGGGCGAACCGCGGGGCGAACCTCGCGCATCGCGTCCACTGTGCTTTGCGCCGCTGGAGCGACCACCGTCGCGCTGGCGCCTTGCGGCGTGCATGCGGTTTCGCTTGCCGCGCTGCCCTCAGCGCCGCCTTCGCTCGCGTCGCCCAGCACTGTGGCGAACGCGGCCAGTTGCGAGTCGTCCGGCAGCGGCGCCTTGAGCGCGGCCACCATCAGCGATGCGAGGCGCGCGGTCAACTGCAGGTCGTTCATCGACTTGCCCTGTGAGAACTCGGCGATCAGGCGGTCGGTATCGGTGCCGGCCAGCACGCCCGAGAGCGCACCGATCGCAAAATGCAAACGCCAGCCGAGTTCCTCGCGCGGCAGGTGCGGCAACGCGCGCTGGAATGCATCGAAAAAGCGCTGCGCCACCGACGCGTAGTGCCCGTTCAGAAAGTCGCGAATGAACGACGACGGATCGGTATAAGCGCGGCCCAGCAAACGCAGAAACGCCTTGCCGCCGACCTGCGGATCGCGCGACAGACGCAGCGCCGGAATGAACATCGCGCCGAGCACGTGCTCGCAGGTCAGACGCTCGCCGAGCATCGCATCGAAGCGGTCGAGCAGTTTCAGCCGTGCTTCGTTGAGCTGGTCGAGGCGGCGCGACAACATCGAGTGGATCAGCGATTCCTTGCTGCCGAAGTGATAGTTGACCGCCGCGAGATTGACTTCGGCGCGGGCGGTGATCTGGCGCAGCGACATCGCCTCGTAGCCGTATTCGATGAACAGTGATTCGGCGGCGTCGAGGATGCGGGACTTCGTATCGCCGGCAAGCCGGCCCGTCGTGCGAACAGCCATGTTGCGTCTCCTGGTTGCCGGTCGCCCGGCTCGCAAACAAGCGATTCAAAAACCTGCTTCAAAAAACTGCTTCAAAAGCCTGCTTCAAAAGCCTATTTGAAACGTGCGTTTTTTGCAGAATAGTGAAGGGTGGTCTGTGCGAGCAAGGCTCGCAGTCGACTAGCTCCTCTAGAAGATCTGATGAGCGCCAGCCGTTTCGACGCACGCAACGCGCCACGTCGAGCGGAAATAAAAAGGCCGTTCCGATCTGGATCGGAGCGGCCTCGTATGGCGGTTTTATCCGCCTTTGCGGCTATCGTGCCTGAGAAGGCGCCCGCAAAATAGCCGCCTGGCAGCTGCGTGACTCAAACGCTTAAAGCTGCTGCGCAGCGGGATTCGCCCCGGCGTGCTCGGCAACCTCTTCCGCCGACTGCGTCATGTCGATGCCGCGGCGCTCGCGGCTGAACGGAATCAGCGCGGCAATCACCACGACGACGATACCGATCACCACCGCCATCACCAGCGCGTAGTCGTTGCCATGCGCTTCGGCGGCGCTGGCCTGCAACGGGCCGTTGACCGACGCGATCAGGTTGCCGAGCTGATACACGAGACCGGGGAAGGTCGCGCGAATTTCGTCGGGCGAGATTTCGTTCAGGTGCACCGGAATCACACCCCATGCACCCTGCACGGAGATCTGCATCAGGAATGCGCCGAGCGCGAGCAGCACCGGCGTGGTCGAGAAGGCCCACAGCGGCAGCACCGGCAACGCGATCAGCACGGCGATGAAGATCGCGCGCCTGCGGCCGATCTGTTCCGAAAACCAGCCGAAGAATAGCCCGCCGCAGATCGCGCCGATGTTCAGCGTGATCGTGATCCACGACACCGTGTGCGCATCGAACTGACGCTGCACGCGCAGGAAGGTGGGATACAGATCCTGCGAGCCATGCGAGAAGAAGTTGAACGCGGTCATCAAGATGATCGCGTAGATCGACAGGCCGACGTTTTGCTTGAGCGTGGCGACGAGACCAGGGTGCGCTTTCTTTTCGAGCGTCTTGAACGCCGGCGACTCCGGTACATGCGCGCGGATGTAGAGCACGAGCAGCGCGGGCAGCACGCCGACGAAGAACATGCCGCGCCAGCCGATGTATTGAAAGAACACCCCGAACACGATCGAGGCCAGCAGATAGCCGCTCGGATAACCGGCCTGCAGCAGTCCGGAAACGATGCCGCGCGATTTCGGCGGCACGGTTTCCATCGTCAGTGCGCCGCCGACGCCCCATTCGCCGCCCATCGCAATGCCGAACAGCGCGCGCAGCACCAGCAGCGTCATCAGATTCGGCGAGAGCCCGGACAGCAACTCCAGCAGCGAGAAGCACGCGATGTTGACCATCAGCGTGGGACGGCGGCCGTATTTGTCGGCAAGCCAGCCGAAAATCAAGGCGCCGACCGGACGCATCATCAAGGTCAGCATAATGGCGACGGCCACCGACGGAATGGTCGTATTGAATTCCGCCGCGATATCTTTCAAGACAAACACCATCAGAAAGAAATCGAATGCGTCGAGCGTCCAGCCGAGATACGCGGCGATCGTGACGTTTCTCTGTTCCCGTGTCCAGCTCATTGATTGTTCTCCTGAGTCTCCAGTAACCCGCGTCTGACGAGCGGGCAGTTGCGCAGCCAGTGCGCGCTATGGCAAAGGCTGCGGACGAGTGTACGCCGACTGTTAAGCGCCTGCATGATTGAACGCACGCTTTTCCGTGTTAATACCTGGAAACGTCTCATGCCAATTTTGTGATGAATTCACGAATGCGTGCTTGATGTCGGATAAATGTAATTATTGTATTGAAAGCGTTGTATTGTCGTTTGTTATATGTAATTTGTATTTGAATTGCAAAATAGAGGAGTCGACTCGAATCATCGATTCAGCCTCGTATTTTTATCCGGGCGCGCAAACGGCGCGCCTGCACGTGTCGACGCATGATTGCCGGTTCGGCATTTGTCCGCATCAACGCAGTTCGAGACGCATCGGTTGATGATCGGACGCGCGGCTCGCCGGGTCGACATCGCACGCCACGATCCGCGGCTTCAGGTCCTCGGTGACGAAAATGAAGTCACAGGCGAAGGGTCCATCGGGCCATTGCTCATGATCGTAGAGACCGACCGTTGCAGCACGCGGTTCGCCAGGATGCGCACAAGCCCAGGCATCGGCAAAAGCGGGCGCGTGCGCAACAGGTTCGAGCATCCGGCGATAGGCGGCATCGTCGAATGCGCTGTTGAAATCGCCGCAGAGTATCGCGCTCGTCGGCCGCGCGGTGTCGGCGAACGGGCTGTCCGGTTTTTCGGCCCTGGCTGGAAAGCGCGCGTGATCGCATGCTTCGCAATGCAAGTCCTGCAATCTGCCCACTTGCGCGAGCCGCTGCTTTTCCGAATAGAACTCCAGGTGCGTGCTGATCACGCGCAGCGCGCCGATATCAGTGTCGATCACGGCTTCGAGCGCGACGCGCGGCATCGACGGTTTAGCCGGATCGGCGGGCCACGGAAGCGAATGCCGCAGCACCTGTTTGACCGGCAAGCGGGTCACGATGGCATTGCCGAACTGCCGGCGGTGACGGCCTCCCTGAAGAGACGGCAGATCGGCGCCGATCGCGCCGAGCACCGTCATCTCCGGCAGCAAAGCGGCTAGCTCGGCGAACTGATCGGCTGATGGACCGCCTTTTAGCCCGCCGGCTGCGGGCTCCTCATGGAAGCCGCGCGTCATTTCCTGGATGCACAGGATGTCGAAGTCGCACAGCGCGCGTGCCTCTCTCACAATGCGCGCCAGATCCACCCGGCCGTCTACGCCGCAGCCCCACTGAATGTTCCAGTCGACGAGCCTCATGATGTTCTCCTTCGCAACGCAGATCACCAGTGTATCGCCGCTTGCCGGACTCGCAGGGGCGTCTGGCGACTCGGGAAAACGCGCGAGTCCTGCATACATGGCATGCAACAAGCGTGCGCTGTGCGGCGGGATGCGGTCGGTCATGGACGAGGCACGGCTTATGCTGCGACGCTACATGCAACGTACCGGCAGCCGCACTCTCAAGTGGTTGCTTCTTTTGGACCCGTCGACCGATAGGAGATGATCATGCCACTGAAGAAAGGAACCTCGAAGGAAACGGTGTCGCACAACATCAAAACGGAACAGAAACATGGCAAGCCGCACAAACAGGCCGTTGCGATCGCATTGAATCAGGCGCGCAAGTCCGGCGCGAAGATTCCCAGGAAGACCGACAAGTAACAGCCGAGCAGTAGTACTGAATAAGATGATTGAAACAGGGCGCGTCGTGACTTCAGGCGATGCCGTTGAACAAACTGGCGGATGCCAGTTTTACAACGCAGCCAACGGAACCGGACAAAGGAGTCGACTTGACTGACACGAAGCAATCGAACACACAACCAGGCAATCCGAAGGATGCAGGAAAGCAGCAGGGCCAGCAACGGCAGAACCCGCAAAGGATGCCGCAGCATCGAGGTGGTCAGCGACAGCTGGTTGGCGAGCAGTCGGGGGACTCGGAAGATCTTCAGGGCAGGCCTTTCGTTGGACCGGCCGGAGCATCGCTCGACAAGGCGCTCGCTGAAGTGGGCCTGAAGCACTGATGGACCCAGTTAATCCGCAGCGGCACCTGTGTAAGCCCGATGCTGCTGTCGCGGAGCTTCAGGCTGCTGCGTGTTCGCGGCAGCTCTGAAGCAATCTCGTAAGCAAACACCTAATAAGCCCTCGACGATGCTGTTCGCGACCTCGAACTGGGGAAAACTATAATACAAAAGTGTAGACAATTAGCTAGTCTGGAGGCGTTTCGAGGCCGGATGCCCGGTCGTTTTTGCGGGGCTTACCTCGTCCAGCGACGTCGGAGCCAGACTGGGTCTCGAATGCAGGGGTGTCGTGGGAAGCCGAAGTCTGGCCCCAGCGGCGTCTGCGGACCGCATCCGGGGGTGTCGGCGTATTGACGCTCGGCTTTATCTATGGTGCGTACTTCACTGAGACATTCCGCGGGGCGTTCCTGTCGGTACCGCGAGGCCAGTTCGAGGCTGGCTTCGCGTACGGGATGAGTGGGTGGCGCGTGTTCCACCGCATCATGTTCCCGCAAATGATGCGCTTCGCGCTGCCTGGCGTTGGCAACAACTGGCAGGTGCTGCTGAAGGCAACTGCACTCGTGTCGATCATCGGCCTCGCCGACGTCGTCAGGGCATCGCAAGACGCGGGCAAGAGCACACAGGCATTCTTCTTTTTCACGGTTGTCGCCGGAGCAATCTATCTGGCGATTACTACTGTTTCCAACCTGGTACTTATGTCGAATTGGAAGCTCTATACGCGCATCATCCTGCCCTCGGCGTTGCGTCGCTCGTTGCCGGCGTGTAGCAACGAAGTGATCTTGATGCTGCATGCCACGAGCCTCGCTTTCACCGCAACGGTGCCGGATATCCTGAAGGTCACGCGCGACGCCAATTCCGCCACGTACATGACCTTTGAGGCATACGGCATTGCAGCCGTTCTGTACGCGTCTATTGCCTTCGTCCTCATATGGACCTTCAGGCGGATGGAAGCACATTTGATGGCGTACCTTAAACCGCAAGCGCATTGAACTTTAGCGCTAGCCAGTGTGATGGAGTGCATTGAGAATGTACAAATTGATTGTCGACGATCTGCACAAAAAGTTCGGCGAGAATGAGGTATTGAAAGGGGTATCGCTTCGCGCAAAAGCCGGTGATGTGATCAGTCTGATTGGGTCCAGTGGTTCAGGGAAAAGTTCGCTCCTGCGTTGCATCAATTTCCTTGAGTCGCCGTGTTCGGGGAGTATTACTCTCGACGGAGAGGAAATCCGGACGACCACCGACCGAAGCGGCGTCTTGCGCGCGAGTGATCCGAGGCAACTCCAGAAGATGCGGACGCGCCTCTCGATGGTGTTTCAGCATTTCAACCTGTGGGCGCACATGACCGTTCTCGAAAACGTCATGGAAGCGCCGGTTAGCGTGTTGGGATTGAATCGGAGTGAAGCGGAAGCACGCGCGCAAATACTTGACAAAAGTGGGTCTTTCGGTCGGTTTCGAGCACAAGTATCCGTCGCATTTGTCCGGCGGTCAGCAGCAGCGGGTAGCAATTGCCCGAGCGCTGGCGATGGAGCCGGAAGTGATGCTTTTCGACGAGCCGACCTCCGCTCTCGACCCCGAGCTTGTCGGTGAAGTGTTGCGAGTGATGCAGGCGCTCGCGGAGGAGGGCCGTACCATGATTGTCGTCACACACGAAATGGGATTTGCTCGCAATGTGTCGAACCACACGGTGTTCTTGCACAAAGGGAAGATCGAGGAGCAGGGTGACCCGAAGGAGATACTGAGTAGCCCCCGGAGCGAACGGTTGCAGCAATTTCTCGCTGGACGGTTGAAGTAGTGCTGCGAAATGGCGGCGAGGCGGCCACCGTTGCTGACTTTCGGGGATTGCGCGACACAATCAGGTCGGTTGACGATCGAGGCTCTCGCCAAATTAATCACAACGACAGTCACAGGAATGTTTCTCACGCAAGAGCGGTGTCGTGCTTGCTGGTGAACGTCCTTGCTTCGACGATACGGGGTCTTCAACCAGAGCGATACGAGTGCAGAAATATTGCCGGTTCGCCGGGAGTCACGGCTTCGCTACGGGAGATCAAAATGACCGGAAAGACCTCGCAATTCAGGGATTCGTGAGCCGTTTCAAATCGTTTTGAAGGATGGAGGCAAAAAAATGCAAAGTGCCAATTTACACCTTAGCGACATCGAAAACTACATTCATCCATATACCAACCTGAGTTCGCATCGTACGCTGGGTCCGATGGTCATCGAGCGCGGCGAAGGCATTTATGTATTCGACGACATGGGGCATCGCTATCTGGAAGCTCTCAGTGGACTTTGGTGTGCGGCGCTTGGGTTCAGCGAAGCGCGCCTGGCTAATGCTGCCGATCGCCAAATGCGTAAACTGCCCTTCTATCATTCGTTCGGTCACAAGTCGACAGAACCGTCTATCAAGCTTGCTGAGAAACTGATATCGATGGCGCCGGTGCCGATGTCAAAGGTGTTTTTTGCGAATTCGGGATCAGAGGCGAATGATACTGCGATCAAGCTAGTCTGGTATTACAACAATGCACTGGGCAGACCGAAGAAGAAGAAGATTATCGCCCGTTCCCGGAGCTATCACGGCGTGACAGTTGCGACAGGGAGCCTCACCGGATCACCTGCCAATCATCAAGATTTCGATCTTCCGATTGACAGAGTTTTGCACACGGATTGCCCGGACTTCTATCGGTACGGGCTGCCGGGCGAGACTGAAGAGGATTTTGCGACCCGATGTGTAGAGTCCCTTGAACAATTGATCCTCACAGAGAGCCCGGATACGATCGCAGCCTTCTTCGCAGAGCCCATCATGGCTTCTGCCGGGATGATTCTTCCGCCTGCCACGTACATCGAAAAGCTCCAGGCGGTGCTGAAAAAGTATGACATCCTGCTGATCGCCGATGAGGTCATTTGCGCATTCGGACGCACGGGCATGATGTTTGGCACGGAATCGTTCGGAATGACGCCTGACGTGATAACGCTTGCTAAACAGCTTTCAGCCGGATATGCGCCGATTTCGGCGGTAATGGTTTCCGACCGAATCCATCGTGCGATGATCAGCGAAAGCGAGAAGATCGGCATCTTTGCGCATGGGTTCACCTGCAGCGGTCATCCAGTTTGCGCGGCTGTGGCACTCGAGGCCTTGCGCATCTATGAGGAGGATGACATGGTGGGACGAGTGCAAAAAATCGCGCCACATTTTCAAGAGCGTGTGGCGGCGCTTGGTGAGCATCCCCTCGTCGGTACGACACGCGGACACGGATTGATCGCCGCCCTCGAGCTCGTCGCCGACAAAGACATGAGGGAGTCGTTCCCGCAATCTGCGGGGGTTGCCTCCTATGTCGGCGACCGCGCGCGCGTACATGGAATGATCACGCGGGCGTCGGGCGACGTCGTGAATTTTTGCCCACCGCTGATCATCACCCACGACCAGATTGATAAAATGTTCGATGCGGCAACCAAGGCACTCGATGATGCGGCGCAGTGGCTCGCCACCACACGTTCAAACCCTGTGTGATCCGACGGTGACGGCGCTTTGCTTCCTGGGCCTGAAAATGAAAAAGGCCGGCATCTGCCGACCTTTCAAAAACGTGGTGCAGGAGAGGACTCGAATAAAAGTGGCAACGTGGGCCGGCCCGATTCAGCACCGTCACTGGTTGACCGGGTATCTTGGCGAGAGCCGTTGCAAGAGCACGTTTGCACCGCCAATGACCCTCCGTCCGAGAACGGAACGTTCAAGGTGATGTGCTGCTCGGCCAGGCGTCATGTGCTTGAACTCCCGAAGGCAGAATCAATGCAGACAGGCCCGAGAGCAAAGAGCGCTCGTTGTGTCAGATGGACCACGAAAGGTGTTTACCGTGTCTCGGGGTTGTATTCGAGAGAGGTCTCCCATGAACGGACTATAGAGCCTGAACGCATGCGCGATAATTCCTGCACTCACCCGTGGCGATTCCATGGCGGAATCGTCGATCCTCCGTCACAGATCAGTTCCGCCTGCCATGCGACTTGACGATCTGCACATCCTGATTGCACTGAGCAAACATGTGAGCTTGCACGGAGCGGCCAACTCGCTGGTTACGCAGTCAGCGCTGTCCAAGGCGTTGGCCCGTCTGGAGGCCGAGGCAGGAGGGAGCCTGTTCGAGCGCAGCAGCAGAGGCATCGTCATCATCGCGACCGGGCAGACCATGCTCAGGCACGGGCGCCAGATTACCCACGCGATGCATGAGCTGCAGACGGAAATATGTAACGAGCGCTCGGCGGAGGCGGGTTGGATCCGCCTTGGCTCTGACTTGGCTCCGCCTTGGCTCTCTACCCAGTTTGGCGTCATCCCTGATCACGCCTCTGCTGGGAGGGTTTCGCTTGCGTCGTCCGATGGCCGGCTTCACGATCAATGCTCTTTTAAGCAGCCCGCAGTTGCCTATCAGCTTGGAGGATGGGGACGTGGATCTGGTGATCGCCGCGAAGCCGGAGAACGTCTATCCAGGGTTGAGCCACGAGAGCATCGGCCAGGTTGAACTGTGCGTCGTGGCACGCCAGACACACCCGCGTCTAGACAAAGCAATGTCCGCCTGTCATTCCATAACACCTTCTTCCATGCGCGTGGTCTGAGCGGCAATGACCTCGCGAATTTTCGCCGCCGCCTCTGCAATGTCCGCACGTATGGCGGCAGACGCTTTCTTCGGATCTTCTTCCTTGATGGCCGCTATCAACTCGAGATGACGATTCTTGCCAGTGTCGGAAAGCACTCCGTTGTGCACCACATTCATTAGCGGTCCATAACGCATCCACAGTAGCTCGATCAGATCCACGAGATCGTGGTTTCCACAATTCTCGTAGACGGTGAAGTGGAAGCGCTGATTAAGACGAAGAAAGGACTTCACGTCTTTTAGAGCCGCCTTGCCATACATCTCGTCATTGATCTTCTTCAATTGAACTGCCAGCCCCTTCGAACCCGGCCGGGTAGCAAGACGTGTCGCCTCGCCTTCGAGTTGCAGACGTAATGGCAGAAGGGCATCTAATCGCTCGGTGGTCACCTGTGGAACGCGCAACGATCGACGCGGTAGTGCCTCCAACGCGCGAGCGACGACCAGTCGGTTCGTCGCCTCGCGTATGGGCATCTGGCTCGTTCCGAAAGCACTAGCGAGGACGGGAAGTGTCACGCGCTGGCCCGGAACGAACTCACCGATCATGAATGACTGCTTCAGTGCGTCATAGATGTATTCGAGGTCTGAGCTGCGACGGCGTGCCTCGAACTCGGGCAGGTCGCTCGTTTGGGTTGTCAATTGCGTTGCTCCACATGTAGTCGCGTCAACGACGCGGTGTCCTTCGGATCGTCGCTTTCACGGCGCGACCACCATCATTCAGTTTAGCAGCTTGATCTGCAAACACAATACTTGATCAGATATCACGAAAGCAGTACGATCTGATCAGATATCAGATCGTCAAAAGGGGCGGATCATGTCGGAGAGAAACGAATGCGCTGAGGGCGTTGCAACTGTCGCCGTGATTGGGGCAGGCCTGATTGGATGCAGTTGGGCCGCTTTGTTTGCAGCGTCGGGCAGAACAGTCTATGTGTATGACAGCCGTCCGGACGCAGGATCGGCGATCGACGCGTTCTGGGCTTCGGTGAAGCCGACCTTGATCGACCTTGGACTAGCCAACCCGGAAACACGCCCGGACTTGCGCGTCACCGATTCGCTGAAAGAGGCTGTAGCGACGGCGAACCTTATCCAGGAGTGCATCCCGGAAAGGCTGGAGGCGAAACTGCAGCTCTATCGAAGCATGGAGCTGCACACCAAGCGCGACGCGATCGTGGCGACCAGTTCGTCCGGCTTCAAGCTGTCAGATCTTCAGGCAGGATGGAGCGCTCCGGACAGAATCATCATCGCGCATCCGTTCAATCCTCCACATCTGATTCCGCTCGTCGAACTCTACGCCAACGAACAAACGGCGAAAGACGTGTTGCCACGTGCGACGGCTTTCTACGAGAGTTGCGGAAAGGTCACCATCACACTCGAGCGTGAAGTGCTCGCGCATGTCGCCAACCGACTGCAAGCGGCACTGTGGCGTGAAGCCATATGGCTCGTGGCAGAGGGCGTTGCAAGCCTGAAGGATATCGATACCGCTGTCAGTGCCGGGCCGGGATTGCGATGGGCCGTAATGGGACCGCATCTGCTATTGAATCTCGGAGGCGGCGAAGGTGGATTGCGCGCGTACTGCGAGCAGTTCAGAGATAGCTATCACCACTGGTGGGACGATCTCGGCACGCCAAAGCTGACCGACGCGACGATCGACAAGCTCGTCTCAGGTCTGCGGGACGAGATCAACGGCCGCGACTACGCGGAACTGCGGCGCGAGCGCGATGCAAAGCTCGTCGCGGTGTTGCGCGCGCTGAAAAGTCAAAGCTCGCAAAGCAAGGCATCACTGCAACCCCAATCCTGACCTCGGGTCCATTTTCTGGAGAGTACGAATGAAGCGCAAAGTTGTGTTGACGTGTGCCGTGACCGGTGATGGCCCGATCCATCCGAAATATCCCGATTACCCCGTCACGCCGCAGCAGATCGCTAACGCGTGCTTCGAAGCTGCATCGGCCGGGGCGTCGGTCGTTCATATCCACGGGCGCGATCCCAGCACCGGCGCGGGCAACCGATCCCCTGAAGTATTTCGCGAGATCGTCGAGCGTGTGCGCGAGGTCAACCAGTCGGTGGTTATCAATCTGACTACCGGCATGGGTGGAACGTTCGTCCCCGAGCCTCACAACGAGGCGCTTGCTCACCCGACGACCGACGTGGGCAACGCTGAAGAGCGAGTGCTTCATGTGCTCGAGAATCGCCCGGAGATCTGCACGCTCGACGCGACAACGATGAATCTCGAAGGGGGAATCGCCGGCGCGCCGGACTGCGTTTTCATGAATACGCCAGGGAAGTTGCGCAGCATGGCTGAGCGGATCCGCGGCACCGGCACCAAGCTGGAGATCGAGGTTTTCAATCCCGGCGATATCCTGTTGGCGCGCCAAATGGTGGAAGACGGGTATATCGATGCGCCGCCGCTCTTCCAGATCTGCCTCGGGGTCAAATGGTCCGCGCCTGCAGACGTGAAGACGCTTGTGTACATGAAGGACCTCCTGCCCAAGGACGCACTATGGAGCGCTTTCGGCATCTCGCGCTTCCAGATGGAAATTGTTGCGCTGTCCACGATGATGGGCGGGCATTGCCGCGTTGGGCTCGAAGACAACATCTATCTCGAGCGCGGGGTCTTTGCGACCAATGGTCAACTGGTCGCACGCGCCTGTCGCATCATCCACGATCTCGGCTGCGAAGTCGCGACGCCGGACGAGGCCCGACAGATCTTCGGCCTGTCGAGTGCGTCCGCACTCGCAAGCGTCAACTGAGGAGGACGCCATCATGGCCGAGCCGCTTCTGCTCAGTTCGATTGTGGCGCATCAATGGCAATGCGATCACTTTGGTCATTTGAATGGGCGCCACTACGCTGCCGCATTCGACGATGCGCTGTTCATCTTCTGGAAGCGGCTCGGCTTGACCGTTCCCGCTTCGGGTAGCGCCGGCACGATTCCGGTCACTGTAGAAATCAAGATGTCGTTTGCGTCGGAGACAGTGGCAGGCACCATTGCCAACGTGCATGGAAAGGTGCTTCGCGTCGGAAGCAAGTCAGTGACCTTTCGACTCGAGCTGACAGAGGAGGGAGGCGGCCGGCTTCTCGCATCGTGTGAGGCAGTCGAGGTCTTCTTCGACATGCAGGCAAGAGTAAGCAGTCATATTCCCGAAGAACTGCGCAGCCGCGTTGTCGAGTTGGCCGAACCTGCGTAGACGGCCGGGTCGTTCGAGCCTTGCCGCGGCGGCTGCATGTTGCAACCAATGCCATCGTCAGCGCCTCGCTCGTCAATTCGACGCATCGACATCACGAAACGATGCGCGTGCCCGCTGCCAGACGCAACGTGATCAACGCCGCCATAGGGAAAATTTCTGATCAGATATCATATTTGTTGACATGGCATTTTGAGTGGCTTAACTTTGTTCCATAGTCTGGTGATGGTTCGGCGGTCGAAGCAAACAGTTCGGACGCGCTCTGAACCAACACCGGCAGCGAGACCGTTACCTTGGAGATGTTCAATGAAGTCGGATAGAGACATCCTGGTGAGTTTTCGAGGCGTTCGAAAGACTTACGACGGGGACACGCTGGTGGTCAAGCAATTGGATCTGGACGTTAAGCGAGGCGAATTCCTCACGCTCCTCGGTCCGTCGGGTTCCGGCAAGACCACGTGCCTCATGCTGCTGGCAGGCTTCGAGTTTCCGACGAGCGGCGAGATCTGGCTGGACGGCACGCTGCTCAACAAGGTGCCACCGCATAAGCGGAACATCGGCATGGTGTTCCAGAACTACGCGTTGTTTCCTCACATGACGGTCGAGCAAAACGTCGCGTACCCGTTGACGGTGCGAAAGTCCTCGGCCGAAGAGCGTGCGCAGCGGGTCGCCCATGCCTTGAAAATGGTGCGCATGGAAAGCTTCGCGAAGCGTTACCCCTCGCAACTATCGGGCGGCCAGCAGCAACGGATCGCGCTTGCGCGTGCGCTTGTCTTCGAACCGAAGCTGGTGTTGATGGACGAGCCGCTCGGCGCACTCGACAAGCAGCTTCGCGAGCATATGCAGTACGAGCTCAAATCGCTGCACGAAAAGCTTGGTGTGACGTTTGTCTACGTGACGCATGACCAGAGCGAAGCATTGACGATGTCTGATCGCGTCGCTGTGTTCGACAAGGGCATCGTGCAACAGCTCGATACCGTCGACAGCCTTTACGAGTCGCCATGCAACGAGTTCGTCGCAAACTTCATCGGCGATAGCAATAAGCTGCGCGGGACTATCGTCGCCTCTGACGGCGCGCTGTGCGAATTTCAACTTGCCGACGGCACGCTTCTTACGGGTCGCAATGTGGCGGCCGCAAAGCCGGGCACGCCGGCCGTCGCCTGTATTCGTCCGGAGCGCATGCGCGTAACAACGCGAACCGGCGACAGCGAGAACGTCGTGCGCGGCGCGGGCGCGGACCTTATTTACTTCGGCGATCACGTGCGCATGCGTTGCTCGATTGCCGACCAGAGCGAGTGCTTCGTGAAAGTGCCGCTCGGCAACGACGTGTTGGCGGATTTTGCATCCGGCAAGCCGGTTTCGCTCGCGTTCGCGCCCGAACATCTGCGCGTATTCGCTTGAAAGATTTCGCATCGACGCGGGCAGGTCAAAAGCGTCATGCGTCTCATGAAGGTTCATTCCGAAAGAGGAAATCAAATGAACAGGACTGCAGTTGCTACGCTTGCATTGGCCACCAGTGCACTCATGCTTTCGTCTTCGGCCGAAGCGCGAAGCCTTACTGTCGCGAATCAAGGTGGCGCGAACGGTAACGCCCAGAAAGCTGCCTTCTACCGTCCGTTCGAGACCCAGACCGGCAACACGATCACCGTCGTGGAGTACAACGGTGAACAGGCGAAAGTGAAGGCGATGGTCGATGCAAAACATGTGGACTGGGATGTCGCGGAAGTCGAAACCGGCGATCTCGGACGCGGCTGCGATGAAGGCATGTACGAAAAGCTGGACTGGTCGAAGATCGCAAAGAAGGCCGATCTGATTCCCGAGGCGGTACAACCCTGTGGTGCGGGAATGTTCGTCTGGTCGACAGCGCTCGCCTATAACGCCGACACGCTGAAGACAGCGCCGACGAGTTGGGCAGACTTCTGGGACGAAACCAAATTTCCGGGCAAGCGCGGCATGCGCAAGGGCGCGCGTTACAACCTGGAATTCGCGCTGATGGCCGATGGCGTCGCGCCGAAGGACGTCTATAAGGTCCTGGCTACCAAAGCCGGTCAGGACCGCGCATTCAGGAAGCTCGACCAGCTCAAGCCGAACATCCAGTGGTGGGAGGCGGGTGCGCAGCCGCCGCAGTTCCTCGTGGCCGGCGATGTGGTGATGTCCACCGTCTATAACGGGCGGATCGATGCTGCGCAGAAGGAGGGCAAGAACCTTCAGGTCGTATGGAACGGCAGCATTTACGACGTCGAATGGTACGTGATTCCAAAGGGCGCACCGAACAGGGATCTGGCCGAAAAGTTCATTGCTTTCGCGCTGACCGAGAAGCCGCAGCAAGCCTATGCGAAGAACATTGCGTATGGGCCCGCGAATCTCGCAGCAATCAAGTCGTTGGACCCAAAGACGCTTGCGAACCTCCCGAACTCTCCGGCCAATAGCAAGAACGCGGTGCTTCAGAACATGGCGTTCTGGACGGATCACGGCGACGAACTGGAGCAGCGCTTCGCGTCCTGGGCTTCCAGGTAGACGATGCCCGCTTGAAAGGATGGTGATGCTTCATCCCTGAAGCTTGTCGCGATGGATGATGGGTCGCGCGCCTCACCGCGCGACCCGGTGTGGAAGCAGGAGACAGGTATGACGACAATGACGATCGCCGTGGATTCGTCGCCCGAATCGACCGATAGGCTCAAGCGCGAATTGAAAAGCGCCGAGGCGAAGAAGGTCACGGTGGCGCTGCTCCTGATCGCTCCGCTCGCGATCTTTCTGTTGTTGATCTTCGTTGTGCCCATCAGTGCGCTGCTGACGCGCGCCATTCACAACACCGACGTGACGGCGGCGTTGCCGCATACGCTCGGCGCACTGGCTCATTGGGACCGCACGAGCTTGCCGGCGGATTCGGCCTACGCCGCGCTCGCCGCGGATCTCACAGCGACCACGGACGACGAGGCGCGGGGCGCTCTGGGCCGGCGTCTGAACGACGAGATTCCTGGCTATCGTTCGCTGATTGCGAAGACCGCGAGAGCGATGCCGTTCGCCGACGACGCGGGCCACCCGCTCAAGCTCGCGGCCGCGCAAATTCACGCGAAGCTCACCGAGCTGGATGCGCGCTGGGACGATGTCACCTACTGGCAAGCCATAGCGAAGAACGACAGCGCCTATACGCCGTTCTACCTGCTGGCGTCGCTGGACCACAAGCAGGACGCGTTCGGCGACATCGTGCCGACGGATCCCGATCAGCGCATCTACCTTGCTGTCTTCGGGCGCACGCTCGTGATCGGCGCCGTGGTTACGCTTTGCGCGTTGTTGCTCGGCTATCCGCTCGCATACTGGATCTCGACGCTGCCGGAACGTCGCGCCAACCTCGTCATGATTCTGGTGCTGATTCCGTTCTGGACATCCATTCTCGTGCGCGTCGCTGCGTGGATCGTGATTCTTCAAAGCGAGGGGCTCGTCAACAAGGCGCTGATTGGCAGCGGACTCGTCAATGCACCGGTGGCGCTGCTGTTCAATCGCGTCGGCGTGTACATCTCGATGACGCACATCCTGCTGCCGTTCATGATCTTGCCGCTCTATAGCGTAATGAAATCGATCCCGCATTCTTATCAGCGTGCAGCGGTATCGCTTGGCAGTCATCCGTTCGCGGCATTCTGGCGTGTCTATGTGCCGCAGACCTATCCGGGCATCGGCGCGGGCGTGCTGCTGACCTTCATTCTGGCGATCGGCTACTACATCACGCCTGCACTTCTCGGTGGACCGAATGACCAGATGATCAGCTATTACGTTGCCTATTTCACTAACAGTTCGATCAACTGGGGCATGGCCTGTGCGCTCGGCGGCCTGCTGCTGGTTGCGACGATTATTCTGTACGTGATCTATGGGCGCTTCACGCGGTCCAGTCCGAGCCTCGGCTGACGCTTGCGGAGTCATGTGATGAGCCATCCAGGAACGCTATTTGCACCACACGTGTCGCTCACTGAGCGCGTCTGGTTTTTCACGCTTCGCGGCCTCGCTGCGCTGACGCTGCTTTACCTCATCTTGCCGGTGCTGGCGATTGTGCCGCTGTCGTTCTCGTCGAGCACATTTCTCGTGTATCCCATTCCCGGCTGGTCATTGCGCTGGTACGAGAACCTGATTTCGTCGCAGGAGTGGCGTGTGGCGGCAAAAAACAGCTTCATCGTTGCGCCGTCTGCGACCGTCCTCGCGACGATTCTGGGCACCCTGGCAGCCATCGGCCTGAGCAAGGCGAACTTCCGCGGAAAAGGCTTGCTGATGGCGATCCTGATTTCACCGATGGTCGTACCGGTGGTGGTGGTTGGCGTCGGGATGTATCTGTTCTTTGCTCCGCTCGGGCTCGCGAACACCTATACGGGGCTGATTCTTGCGCACGCCTCGCTGGGTGTGCCGTTCGTCGTCACCACGGTAGCGGCAACGTTACAGGGCTTCAACTACAACCTCGTGCGCGCGAGCCTGTCGCTCGGGGCGAACCCCGTCAAGACGTTCTTCAGAATCACGCTGCCGGTCATTGCGCCGGGTGTCATGTCCGGCGCGCTCTTCGCATTCGCAACTTCTTTCGACGAGGTTGTCGTGACATTATTCGTGGCTGGCGCCGACCAGACGACGCTGCCGCGTCAGATGTTCACGGGCATCCGCGAGAACATCAGTCCGACAATCGCCGCGCTAGCAACGATTCTCATCGTCTTTTCCACGTGCCTTCTTCTTGCGCTCGAATGGTTGCGCGGCAGGAATGCAGCGCGCGCCGTGGCAACCGCCGTGGCGACTTGAGGCGCACATTCGACGCTCATGCTCTGGGCAAAGAACAGGTGATTTCATCTCACACATGGGTGAGAATCTGGTAGTCGCCCAATCAGGCCGGCTGTCGCGCTCACTCCAGAGTTGCGGCGGCTTGTCCATCTAATGCGAACCGTTGGAACGCGAAAGGAACCAGCATGGACGGTGCAACCCAGTCTACCTGCAATCTCAGCTATTGGTTGAAGGATGCGCTCTGTAGCGAGCACGAACCGCTTATCAAGCTCGACTGTGACCTTCAGGCCGATGTCTGCATCGTAGGCGGTGGGTTTACTGGCCTGTGGAGTGCGATTGAAATAAAACAGACGCGGCCTGAACTCGAGGTGGTACTTGTCGAGCGTGACTTATGCGGCAGCGGAGCCAGTGGCCGGAACGGTGGTTTCGTTCTAAGCCTATGGGCCAAATTTGTCTCGCTCGCAAAAATGTGCGGCGAAGTCGAGGCCGAGCGGCTCTGCATCGAGTCGTCGCGAGTCATCTGTGACCTGAAAGAATTCTGCGAGAAGAATTCAATCGATGCGGAACTGCGCCTCGATGGCTGGCTATGGACCGCGACATCCGCAGCACAAATCGGCACCTGGGGCGCGACCATCGCGGCGACGAGGCGCCGGGGGCACGCCCCGTTCGAGGTCCTGTCCCATGAAACCGTGCCCCTCGGTGGTTCGAGGGCGCATCTGGCCGGGGTATTCGAACGAATCTCAGCGTCAGTCCAACCTGCCAAACTTGCGCGCGGTCTCAGGCGGCATGCAGTACGACTCGGAGTTAAAGTCTTCGAAAAGTCGCCGATGGTCGGGCTCGATCGGGGCGTGCCGGCTCAGGTCCGCTGTCAGCATGGAACCGTGAAAGCGCAAAAGGTGATTCTTGCGATGAACGCCTGGGGCTCTGTGTTTTCAGAGATCCGCAAGGCGATCGCAGTCGTCTCGAGCGACATTGTCATTACCCGGCGTCTGCCCCGGCTTCTCGAAGCGATTCACTGGACTGACGGGATGACCATCTCCGACTGCAGGATGCTGGTCCACTACTACCGAACGACCCCAGATGGACGCATCGTGTTTGGCAAAGGAGGAGGGAGCGGCAAAATGGCCTTCGGATCGAAAGTCGAAGGAAGATTCGACGGGCGTTCTCCAATTGAATCGACTGTTGCGGACTGGTTGTCGCGTATCTATCCGGAAGTCATGAAGCAGGACGTTGCACAGAGCTGGACTGGACCTATCGACCGCTCGAGCAACGGCTTGCCTTCGTTCGGCGCATTGCCCGGCAGCCAGCACATTTTCTACGGCGTCGGCTACTCCGGAAACGGTGTCGGTCCATCGATGCTTGGCGGCAAAATCCTTCGTTCACTCGCGCTTGGCGTGGAAGATGACTGGTCCCGATGTGGCCTCGTTCAGCCGTTGCAGCGCGCGTTTCCCCCGGAGCCATTCCGTTATGTCGGAGCTCAGATCGTACGCCGCGCAGTGGCACAGTCGGATCACGCTGCAGACGAAGGACGTGCGCCCGGAATGATCGTGCGCGGACTGACCCGGCTCGCCCCGGCCGGCCTTTCACCGATCCGGACGAACGCAGATGGGTCTGACAACCCGCCCGCCGCTGCTTAGAAGACTGGCAGAAGAAAAGCTAGCGCACGCGAGCGTTGGGGATACCGACGGTGATTTCATAAT
>NZ_CYGX02000049.1:46904-81233 GCF_900019265.1 Paraburkholderia ribeironis | reverse complement strand
CAAGCAGAAGACGGCATACGAGATTCGCCTTAGTCTCGTGGGCTCGGAGATGTGTATAAGAGACAGCGGGCGAAGTGCTCGGCGACATCTACCTCGGCAAGATCAAGAAGTGGAACGATCCGGCGATCGTGGCGCTGAACCCGAAGCTCAAGCTGCCTGATCTGGACATCGCCGTGGTGCGCCGTGCAGACGGCTCGGGCACCAGCTTCATCTGGACGAACTATCTGTCCAAGGTCAACCCGGAATGGAAATCGAAGGTCGGTGAAGGTTCGACGGTCAACTGGCCGACCGGTACGGGCGGCAAGGGCAACGACGGCGTCGCGGCCTTCGTGCAGCGCCTGCCGGGCGCGATCGGCTACGTGGAATGGGCGTACGCGAAGCAGAACCACATGACGTACGTTGCGCTGAAGAACCAGGCGGGCGCCGTGGTCGAGCCGAAGACCGACACGTTCAAGGCAGCGGCAGCGGGCGCGGACTGGTCGAAGTCGTTCTACCAGATCCTGACGAACGAGCCGGGCAAGAACGCATGGCCGATCGTCGGCGCGACGTTTGTGCTGCTGCACACGACGCAGGACAAGGCACCGCAAGGCGCCGAAACGCTGAAGTTCTTCGACTGGGCGTTCAAGAACGGCACGCAAGCCGCAAACGATCTGGACTACATCTCACTGCCGGATTCGGTGGTGTCGGAAATCCGCACGCAGTGGAAGTCGAAGGTGAAGGACGCCGCGGGCAAGCCGATCGCCGAATAAGCGGCGCGTCTCGCAGCTGCATTGCGTAACACATTGGCCGTCCTCGTCCGGGGACGGCCAATGGCATTCATCCCCGGGATTACCGGCCGCACGACACGTGCCAACACGTGTCATGCGGCAACTGGAAACAGGTTCATCAGGCTCTCATGTCCGATATCCATTTAGCGTCCGGAGCAAGCGGGGCCACCCCGCCCGGTAGCGCGTCGCAGCAGAAAGCGCCGAGCCGCGCCGGCGACGTGATCTTCGGCGGTCTCACTCGGCTCGCCGCCATCGTCACGCTGTTGCTGCTCGGCGGCATCATCGTTTCGCTGATCATCGCGTCCATGCCGTCGATCAAGGAGTTCGGTTTGCGCTTCCTGTGGACCGCCGAGTGGGATCCACCCAGCAAGCACTTCGGCGCACTGGTGCCAATCTACGGCACGGTCGCCACCTCGCTCATTGCACTCCTCATCGCGGTGCCCGTCAGCTTCGGCATCGCGCTGTTCCTGACTGAACTCTCGCCCACATGGCTGCGCCGGCCGCTTGGCATCGCGATCGAACTGCTCGCCGCGATCCCGTCGATCGTGTACGGCATGTGGGGTCTGCTGGTGTTCGCGCCGATCTTCGCGACGTGGTTCCAGAAGCCGCTTGGCGCGGTGCTCGGCGGCGTTCCGTTTGTCGGCGCATTGTTCCGCGGCCCGCCGATCGGCATCGGCATTCTCTGCGCGGGTGTGATTCTCGCGATCATGATCATCCCGTACATCGCGGCGGTGATGCGCGACGTGTTCGAAGTCACGCCGGTGCTGCTGAAGGAGTCGGCCTACGGCATCGGCTGCACGACGTGGGAAGTGATGTGGAAGATCGTGCTGCCGTTCACGCGCAGCGGCGTGATCGGTGGTGTGATGCTCGGACTCGGCCGCGCGCTCGGCGAGACGATGGCGGTCACGTTCGTGATCGGCAACACCAATCTGCTCGACAACATTTCGCTGTTTTCACCGGGCAACAGCATTACGTCGGCGCTCGCCAATGAGTTCGCGGAAGCGGACCCGGGCCTGCATACCTCGGCGCTGATGCAGCTCGGTCTGATCCTGTTCGTGATTACTTTCATCGTGCTGGCGATTTCGAAGATCATGCTGCTTCGCCTCGAAAAAGGGGAGGGCGCGAAATGAGCCAGCCCTCGCTGAACATGCCCGGTTCGAACGACGCGGCCGCGCTCGAAGCGATGCGCGTGCGCCTGCAAGGCCGCCGCCGTGTGACGAACGTGATCGCGCTGACACTGTCGCTCGCCGCCATGGCCTTCGGTCTGCTGTGGCTCATATGGATTCTCTTCACGACGCTGCGCCTGGGTATCGACGGCTTGTCGGTCCAGCTGTTCACGCAATCGACGCCGCCGCCGAACACCGATGGCGGCGGTCTCGCCAATGCGATAGTCGGCAGCCTGCTGCTGGTGGGCCTCGCGACCCTGGTCGGGACGCCGATCGGCATCCTGGCCGGCGTCTATCTCGCCGAATACGGCCAGAAGGGCTGGCTCGCCAACATCACGCGGTTCATCAACGACATCCTCCTGTCCGCGCCGTCGATTGTGATCGGTCTGTTCGTCTATGCGCTGGTGGTCGCGAAGATGGGTCACTTCAGCGGATGGGCCGGCGTGTTCGCGCTCGCACTGCTGCAGATTCCGATCGTGATCCGCACCACCGAGAACATGCTGAAGCTGGTGCCCAATGCACTGCGTGAGGCGGCATTCGCGCTCGGCACGCCGAAGTGGAAGATGGTACTGTCGATCACGCTGAAGGCATCGATTGCCGGTATCGTCACCGGTGTGCTGCTCGCGGTTGCGCGGATTGCCGGCGAAACCGCGCCGCTGCTGTTCACGGCGCTGTCGAATCAGTTCTTCTCGCTCGACATGGGCCAGCCGCTCGCGAACCTGCCGGTGACGATCTACAAGTTTGCGATGAGCCCGTTCGCGCAATGGCAATCGCTCGCGTGGGCCGGCGTCTTCCTGATTACGCTCGCGGTGCTGGGATTGAACATTCTCGCACGCGTGATCTTTTCGAAAAAGTAAGGGCGGAGTGTAATCCGATGAATATGGCAGAAACTCAACTCAATCCGACCTCGCGACCCACCGCGCCCGCCAGCTCCGACCCCGTGCCGAGCGGCCGCGCCCAAGCGCCGTCGCGGCCGAAGATCGAAGTCAAGGACCTGAACTTCTTCTACGGCAAGTATCACGCGCTGAAGAACATCAATCTGCACATTCCCGAAGGCAAGGTGACCGCGTTCATCGGGCCGTCGGGCTGCGGCAAGTCCACCTTGCTGCGCACCTTCAACAAGATGTACGCACTCTATCCGGAACAGCGCGCCGAAGGCGAGATCCTGATGGACGGCGAAAACCTGCTGACTTCGCGACGCGATATCTCGCTGCTGCGCGCGCGCATCGGCATGGTGTTCCAGAAACCGACGCCGTTTCCGATGTCCATCTACGACAACATCGCGTTCGGCGTGAAGATGTTCGAAACGCTGTCGCGCTCGGAGATGGACGATCGCGTCGAATGGGCCCTCACCAAGGCCGCGCTGTGGAACGAAGTGAAGGACAAGCTCGGCCAGAGCGGCTACGGTTTGTCCGGAGGCCAGCAGCAACGGCTGTGCATCGCACGCGGTATCGCGATCCGTCCGGAAGTGCTGCTGCTCGACGAGCCGTGTTCGGCGCTGGACCCGATTTCGACGGGCCGTATCGAAGAGCTGATTGCCGAACTGAAGAGCGACTACACGGTGGTGATCGTCACGCACAACATGCAACAGGCGGCCCGCTGTTCGGACTACACTGCCTATATGTACCTCGGTGAACTGATCGAATTCGGCGACACCGAAAAGATCTTCATCAAGCCGGTCCGCAAGGAAACCGAGGACTACATCACCGGCCGCTTCGGTTAACCCGCCGGGCAATACAACGGAGTACGACATGTCCGATAAACATCTGTCCAGCCAGTTCGATGCCGACTTGAACCTGGTTTCGTCGAAGGTGCTCGAAATGGGCGGCCTCGTCGAATCGCAGATCGTCAACGCGATGCAGGCGCTCAACGAATTCGACCTCGACATCGCCGAGCAGGTGATCGCCGCCGAAGATCGTTTGAACACGATGGAAGTCGAGATCGACGAAGAGTGCAGCAACATCATCGCGCGCCGTCAGCCGGCCGCACGCGACTTGCGCCTGTTGATCGCGATTTCGAAGACCATCACGAACCTCGAGCGCGCCGGCGACGAGGCCGAAAAAATCGCCAAGCGCACCAAGCGTCTGATGGAAGACGGCGCGTCGCGGACCATCAATATCGCCGAGATCAAGCTCTCGGGAGAAATGGCGGTGTCGATCCTGCGCCGCGCGCTGGATGCGTTCGCGCGTCTCGATACCGTCGCCGCCGCGCAGATCGTGCGCGACGACAAGGCGATCGACGAAGAATTCCGCGCGTTCGTGCGCAAGCTGATTTCGTACATGACCGAAGATCCGCGTTCGATTTCGGTGGGCCTCGATTTTTTGTTCATCGCCAAGGCGATTGAACGGATCGGTGACCACGCGAAGAACATCGCCGAATTCATCATTTACATCGTGAAGGGCACCGACGTGCGGCACAAGTCGCGCGACGCGCTCGAACGCGAAGCACTCAGCTAATCCAGAGATAAGGACCCGAGGTGCCGATGCCCAGCAGCATTCTTGTCATTGAAGATGAGCCCGCTATTTCCGAACTGATTTCGGTCAATCTTCAACATGCGGGACACTGCCCGATTCGCGCGTACAACGCGGAGCAGGCGCACAACCTGATCAGCGACGTATTGCCCGACCTCGTCCTGCTCGACTGGATGTTGCCGGGAAAATCGGGCATTTCGTTCGCTCGCGATCTGCGCAACAACGAGCGCACCAAGCATATTCCGATCATCATGCTGACCGCACGCGGCGATGAACAGGACAAGGTGCTCGGCCTCGAAATTGGCGCGGACGACTACGTCACCAAGCCGTTCTCGCCGAAGGAACTGATGGCGCGTATCAAGGCGGTGCTGCGCCGCCGTGCGCCGCAGTTGACCGAAGACGTGGTCGCGATCAACGGCCTCAAGCTCGATCCGGCGACGCACCGCGTGGCCGCGCATGCCGAGGGCAGCGAGATCAAGCTCGACCTCGGCCCGACCGAATTCCGTCTGCTGCACTTCTTCATGACGCACCCGGAGCGCGTGCACAGCCGCACGCAGTTGCTCGATCAGGTGTGGGGCGATCACGTGTTCGTCGAAGAGCGCACGGTGGACGTGCATATCAAGCGCCTGCGCGCAGCGCTCAAGCCGGCCGGCTGCGATGCTATGATTGAGACGGTGCGCGGCAGCGGCTACCGGCTTGCGAAGAGCGCCTGACGCCGCATCGCAGCGCAGCGCGGCGCGAGCGCCGCCGCGCCGTACCGGTTCACCTATATCTGATTCGCAACGCCAGGCGCCGCCACTTCCATCCGGGCGCGTGGGCCTTCCTCTTCGATCGCTAGACCATGAACATCATCTGGGCGCGCTCCATTGTTTCGATCGTGCTGCTGGCTGTTCTGTGCGCGGTGGTCGGCGCACTCGTGAACGTCAAGGCAGCACTCGTTCTCGCGATCCTCATGCTGCTCGCACAGAGCATCTTCGGCACGTTTCATAAACAGCGCTTGTGGCGTTTGCTCGACGCGCCGGTGTATGGCGAAGTGCCGAGCGCGCCCGGCGTCTGGGGCGAAATCTACTATCGTCTGCACAAGCTCGCGAAGCGCTGGCATGCTCAGGTGCGCCAGGTCGAGCAGCAGCACTCGCGCTTCATCCAGGCGATCCAGGCGTCGCCGAATGGTGTGGCGATGCTCGACGACCACGACCAGATCGAATGGTGCAACGCGATTTCCGAGAGCCACTTCGGCCTCGATGCGAAGCGCGATTTGCGCCAGCACATCACACATCTGGTGCGTCAGCCCGATTTCGTCCGGTATCTGAATTCGCACCGTTACGAGGAAATGCTGATCATGCGCGGCATGGGCGACAAGCGCCAGAACGTGCTGTCAGTGCAGGTGTTTCCTTATGGCGAAAACCGCAAGCTGGTGCTGTCGCAAGACATCACCGAGCTGGAGCGCACCGATGCGATGCGGCGCGACTTCGTCGCTAACGTGTCGCATGAACTGAAGACGCCGCTCACCGTGCTGTCCGGTTTTCTGGAGACGATGCGCGAGTTGCCGCTGGGCGAGACCGAACGCGCCCGCTATCTCGAACTGATGGAGCAGCAGGCGTCGCGCATGCGCCATATCGTCAACGATCTGCTGGTGCTCGCGAAGCTCGAGGGCGACAACAAGCCGCCGAGCGATCAGATGATCGACATGCGCGCGGTGTTGCGGCACCTGCGCGACGACGCGCAAAGCCTCTCGAGCGACCATCACAGGATTACCTTCGACGCCGACGAAGGGCTGACGGTGACCGGTGTCGAAACCGAGATTCTCAGCGCGTTCGGCAACCTCGTGACCAACGCGATCCGCTACACGCCGGACGGCGGCGCGATCAAGGTGAGCTGGCTGGCGCAAGGCGGCAACGCGGTGTTCTCCGTCACCGACAGCGGCCTCGGCATTCCGGCTGCGGACATTCCGCGGCTCACCGAACGCTTCTATCGCGTCGATCGCAGCCGCTCGCGCGATACCGGCGGCACGGGTCTCGGCCTTGCGATCGTCAAGCACGTGCTGCAACGGCACGATGCGCAACTCGACGTCAAGAGCGAAGAGGGACGCGGCAGCACGTTTATCGTGCGCTTTCCGGTGTATCGCACGGCGCGCCGGCAACCGGCACCCGTTTGACGCGAGTGTCAGCGCAAAAAAACCGCCTGAAAAAGGCGGTTTTTTTATGCATGCGCGGATGGCTCGCCAACCCGGCGAACGCCGTCATCCTTGTGGACAGAATTTGCCCAGCAGACTCATCTGCGCGTTGCGCGAGGACTTGCCGGGGCGCCGCCGGCGATAGTGGCCGTCGCTTTGCATCAGCCATGCGGCCTGATTGTCGCCGAGAAAAGCCGACAGGCCCTCGGCGATCACGCGCCGTTTCAGCCGCCGGTTATTGACCGGGAATGCGACTTCCACGCGCCGGAAGAAGTTGCGGTCCATCCAGTCGGCGCTCGACAGATAGACCTGCTCCTTGCCATCGTCGTAGAAATAGAAGATGCGATGGTGTTCGAGGAAGCGCCCGACGATCGAGCGCACCGTGATGTTCTCCGACAGTCCCGGCACACCCGGCTGCAACGAACACACGCCACGCACGATCAGATCGATTTTCACGCCCGCTTGCGATGCTTCGTACAACTCAGCGATCACGGTGGGCTCGAGCAGCGCGTTCATCTTCGCGACGATGCGCGCCTTCTTGCCTGCACGCGCATGCTCGGCTTCGGCGCGAATCGCTTCGACCAGTTTCGGATGCAGCGAGAACGGCGATTGCCACAACTCGTGCAACGCCAGTTCGCCGCCAATGCCGGTCAGTTGCTGGAATACGTGATGCACGTCTTCGCAGATTTTCTGGTCGGCGGTCATCAGGCCGAAGTCGGTATAAAGACGCGCGGTGCGGGGATGATAGTTGCCGGTGCCGAGGTGGACGTAGCGCCTGAGCGCCGTCTTGCCGCCCTCCGACACGCGCCGCACGATCAGCATCATCTTCGCGTGGCACTTGTGGCCCACCACGCCGTACACGACGTGCGCGCCGACCGCTTCGAGCTGCGCGGCCCAGTTGATGTTGGTTTCCTCGTCGAAGCGCGCGAGCAGTTCGACCACCACCGTGACTTCCTTGCCGTTGCGCGCGGCCTGCATCAGCGCGTCCATCAGCGGCGAGTCGGTGCCGGTGCGATAGATGGTCTGCTTGATCGCCATCACGTTCGGATCTTTGGCGGCCTGCAGCAGCAGTTCGAGTACCGGCTGGAAGCTCTCATACGGATGATGCAGCAGCACGTCGCCCTGATCGATCACGTCGAACAGACTGTTGGCGTTGCCGATGCGCGGCGGTGTGGCGGGGATGTGCGGCACGAACTTCAGATCGGGCCGGTCCACCATTTCCGGCAGCTGCATCAGGCGCACCAGATTGACGGGGCCGTTCGCGTAATAGCAGTCCTTGTTGGACAGGCCGCTCTCATCGAGCAGGCGCCGCACGACATGCGCGGGCGTTTCCGCCGACACTTCGAGCCGCACCGCATTGCCGAGATGGCGCGCCGGCAATTCGCCCTGCAACGCAACGCGCAGATTGGTGATTTCGTCTTCGTCGACGAACAGCTCGCTATTGCGCGTGATGCGAAACTGATTGCAACTGCGTACCACCAGGTTCGGAAACAGCTCGCCGACAAACCGCTGCAGCAGCGAACTCAGCAGCACGAAGCCGTGCGGATAGCCTGACAGCGCCTGCGGCATGCGTACGAGCCGCGGCAGCGCGCGTGGCGCCTGGACGATGCCCATCATCGCCTGGCGGCCGAACGCGTCCTTGCCTTCGAGTTCGACGACGAAGTTCAGGCTCTTGTTGAGCACGCGCGGGAACGGATGCGCCGGATCGAGGCCGATCGGCGTGAGCACCGGCAGCAGCTCATCGAAGAAGTAGTTGCGCGCCCATTCGGTCTGCGCTTCGTTCCACGCTTCGGTGCCGTGAAAATAGATGCCTTCCTGTTCGAGCGCGCTGAGCACCGTGTCGTGCAGCATCGTGTATTGACGGTACACGAGCTTCTGCGCGCGTTCGACCACGAGGTCGTACACGTGTTGCAGCGACATGCCGTCCGGCGACAGTGCACCAGGGTTGTCGCGCATCTGTTCCTGCAGCCCGGCCATGCGGACTTCGAAAAACTCGTCGAGATTGCTGCTGGTGATGCAGATGAAGCGCAGACGTTCGAGCAAGGGGACGGCGGGGTCGGCAGCTTGTGCCAACACGCGCTCGTTGAAACCCAGAATGCCCAGCTCGCGATTCAATAAGGGATAGCGGATGGACATCGGCAGCGAGAATGGATTGTCAGGTAGGGAGGCAGAAAGACGCTCGGAAATTCTCACAGTATGATGACGTTCTTATGACGTTCACGATGTTTTAAATATTACGCCGTATTCGACGACTGTCGTCAATATGACGCAGTGTATATGGGACCATAGCGCACCCCCATCGCTGCGAGGTGACATCGTGAGGTCCGCTACGCTTAGAATGGCGTCTTTGAACAGCGCGGCCGGCAACAAGGGGCAGCGGGCGCGAGATGGAGCCGCGGCCCCCGCCGCTCTCTCCGCCGCCGCGCTCGCGCGCATGGAGTCCGCTTACCCGATGGTCAATACGCCACAACTCCTCGCTGCCGTGGATCTCGGTTCGAACAGCTTCCGGCTGATCGTGGGCCGGGTCGAGGAAACCGACGCGGGCAGCCAGATCTATCCGGTCGACGCGTTGCGCGAACCGGTGCGTCTGGCCGCCGGCCTGTCGCGCGACAAGATGCTCGATCGCGCGTCGCAGGTGCGTGGCTGGGACGCGCTCAAGCGTTTCGGCGAGCGGCTGCGCGACTTTCATCCGGATCACGTTCGCGCGGTCGCCACCAATACGCTGCGCATCGCCAAGAATGCCGCCGAGTTTCTCGGCGAGGCGCAGGCCGCGCTCGGCTTCCCGATCGAAGTGATTGCCGGGCGCGAGGAAGCGCGGCTGATCTACGCGGGCGCAGCACACTCCGTGCCGGCGAGCGCCGGCAAGCGGCTCGTGGTCGACATCGGCGGCGGCTCGACGGAATTCATCATCGGTTCGCATTACACGCCGATCAAGATGGAGAGTCTGTATATCGGCTGCGTGAGTCATAGCCGCACGTTTTTCCCGGCCGGCAATGTCGACGAATACACGATGCGTCAGGCCGAACTCGCCGCGGGCCGCGAAATCCAGATCATTTCCGCCGAATACAAAAAGACCGGCTGGGAGCAGGCGATCGGCTCGTCGGGCACGGCGCGCGCGTTGGCCGAATTGGTCGAGGCGAACAACTTCAACGATGCGGGCGTGACGCACGGTATTTCGCGCGGCGGGCTCGAGCGGCTCAAGCGGGCGTTGATCAAGGCGGAGAACGTCAATCGCCTGAAGCTGGTGGCGCTGAAGGCCGACCGCATTCCGGTGCTGGCCGGCGGCCTGTCGATCATGATCGCGGTGTTCGACGAACTCGGCGTCGACTACGTCGATACCACCGATGGCGCGTTGCGCCTTGGCGTGATGTACGACCTGCTGGGCCGTTCGCAGCACGAAGACATGCGTACGGTGACGGTTGAAGGCTTCATGCGCCGTTATGGCGTGGATCGTGCACAGGCGGCGCGCATCAGCAATCTGTCGGGGAGTTTCTACGACCAGTTCGCGGAGCCCGACGAAGAGCGCCGCGTGGAAAACCGCATGTTCATCGGCTGGGCGGCGGCGTTGCATGAGATCGGGCTGTCGATTTCGCACAGCGCCTATCACAAACATTCGGCCTACATCGCCAGCAACGCGGACATGCCGGGCTTTTCGCGTACCGACCAGGCGCGTCTCGCCGCGCTGGTGCTCGGCCACGCGGGCAAGCTCGGCAAGCTCTCGCAAACGCGCGAAGTGGAATGGCCGCTGCTATTCTGTCTGCGCCTCGCGGCGCTGCTGTGCCGCCGCCGCGCGGATGTCGGTTTGCCGGGGATCTCGGTCGCGCAGGCCAATGGCGGCTACGAGGTGCGCTTGCCGAACGAATGGGTGGTCAACAATCCGCTCACCGATTACAGCCTGATCCAGGAGGCCGCGGAATGGGAGAAGGTCGGCATTCCGTATCGCGTGGTCTATACGGACGATTGATCCGGCGTCATGTCGTGATCTGCGCGTGAATGAAAAAGCCCGGCGACCGCCGGGCTTTTTTTGCCGCGCGTCTACGCGTGTACGCGTCGACGCGCGTCCACGCGTATCACACGATGCGTTCACCGCGGCAATGCATCGCCGAGGAAGTGACGGGCATAGCGCGCATTGATATCGGCCAGACGGAACAGCGTCAGGAAGTCCGCGGTGTTGAAGTCCGGGTCCCATGCCGGCGCGCCGCAAATCTTCGCGCCGAGACGCAGATAGCCCTTTACGAGCGGCGGCGGCGCGACTTCGGCGCCGGTTTGCAGTTCATCGACCGGCAGCGGCGTGTGCGCGAACGCGCGATATTCCGGCGCCGTCAATGTGTTGTCGCGCAGCGAGCAATAGAGGTTTGCCGCGTAGTGGCCGCCGTCGACCATCGCGACGCTCGCGCATCCGAGCATCGTCTCGTAGCCATTGTGTTGCATGTACGCGGCGAGCCCGGCCCACAGCGACATGATCACCGAGCCGCTGCGATAGTCGGGGTGCACGCACGAGCGGCCCACCTCGACCATCTTCGCGCGCAGGTGCGTCAGACGCGACACGTCGAACTCGCTTTCCGCATACAGACGGCCGATGCGCGCGGCCTGGTGCGGCGGCAACGCGCGATACGTGCCGACCACTTTCAGCGTGTCGAGATCGCGCACCAGCAGATGATCGCAGTAGGCGTCGAATGCATCGACGTCGAGGCCTGCGGGGCCGCTCAGACGCGCGCCCATTTCGTCGGCGAACACGCGGTAACGCAGACGCTGCGCTTCGCGCAGCTCCTCGTCGGTACGAGCCCAGGTGACTTGCAGGCGATGCTGCGCGGTGACCGTTTCAGCGGCGCGCGGCAGACGACGCGACTCGAAGATCGAGGCGAGGGGCAGGGTGGGCGTCGGCAGTTCTCGCATTGGGGGTCCTGGTCGAAAAAAGGAAGGTTTCTTTTTTCGCCAATGTAGTAACGCCTGGTGACGCTTGCATGGCAAAGCTATGACGATTGGATGACTGCCCGTAAGCCGCGTGCGTGCGGGATGTAATACCGGCAGGCGGGCGCGCGAGCGTTGTATCCGCGCGACCTCGGCAGGTCCGCGTGTCTTGTCCTGCCCGCCGGTTCAGACCAGATCGGGGCTGATGGCTGCGCGCAACACGGCTTGTCCAGCGCCGTCACGCTCGCGGCTCGCGATCCACCACACGGCGCCCTTCTTCAGCGGCCAGCTTGCGCTGCCGTCGCCGAGCAACTGTGCGGCAACTTCGCCGAGCGTCGGTTGATGGCCGACGATCACCACGGTCTGCGCGACACCTTTTGGCCAGCCGGCCGCGCTGAGCACGTCGCTTGCACTAGCGCTCGGTGCGAGCTCGCGCACCACGCGATACTGGTCGCTCAGGGTCTCGGCGGTCTGGATGGTGCGTACCGCCGGGCTCGCGAGCACCACGGCATCGGCGGGCAGCCGGGCGCGCAGCCACTTGGCGACGCTTTGCGCCTGCTTGCGGCCGCGCGTGGTGAGGGCGCGGGCGAGATCGTTGGCGGCGAACTCTTCGGCTTCGGCGTGACGCCAGAGAATCAGGTCCATGCGTGTCTCCTTGATTCCTTGATGCGAGTTGCGGCGCATAGGGTGACCGCAAATATGGAATGCCGGTATTCAGGCACTGTCGCATGCCGGGTTGGTCGTCCGCAAGGCGCGCGAGCGGGTGGTGGTGGCTCAGGGGCCTGCGACGCTGACCCGGCCCGCGTCCGTACGAGCAAGCCCCACGCGTCAAAGCGCGAGCCCAAAAGCAAAAACCCGCGAAGCCGGAGGCTACGCGGGTTTTATCTTGCATTTCGTGGTCGGAGCGAAAGGATTCGAACCTTCGACCCTCTGATCCCAAATCAGATGCGCTACCAGGCTGCGCTACGCTCCGACGAATCCGAGATTCTACGTGGCATGGCATGTAGGAGTCAATCCCCAATTCAGTCGGACTGAAAAGAATGTCCAAGCTGCGATTCGTTCAAGGCGGCGGTCAATCTTGCGGCTATAAGTGCCCCAGCAAAAGCAGCACGATCACGACGATCAACACGACGCCGATCGCGCCGGTCGGCCGATAGCCCCAGCCGCCGCTATATGGCCAGCTCGGCAACGCGCCGATCAGCAGCAGGATGAGCACAATGAGCAGTATGGTTCCGATGGTCATGCGAGTTCTCCCTGTCGGGCCCGTGCGGTGGCTGGGGCCGCGTCGTCTGGTTGGTTCGGCGCAGGTGCGCCGGGACAATTGACGCGCATCGTGCGCGCTCGTTGCAGGCTTGTCTCAGCAAGGCATGTACCTGTCCGGGCGCGGCAGGGGGAGGGCAGTGAGCAGGGCGGATCGGGAGCCAGCGTGGGTAGATTGCATCCGCGTGCCGGCACCGTGCGGGACGGTATCCAACCGCTCGATGTGTAGACTTCGACGCAGTGCGGAGCAAAAAACTCGCACGTGCGGCAGCATGCCGATCGACACGTACGCGGGGCACAGAGCAATATGCCGGGCAGTTTATCCGGCACTAAACGGGATCGCGAGCGCGGCATCACACCGTCGAGCATGCGGCGCGGCCTGAGCCTTCCGCTCGCCGGTCGTGAGCGGTTCGAGCGCGCCGACGCAGCGGGTCAATCAATCCGCCATCCGCGCCTCATGCAACCGCAGTGAACAGCCAGCCAGCGTTTCTTCAATGCCGCGGCCGCCTCCAATGCGGCATATGCAAGTGCTGACTCGCCACCCAGTGATGCAGCATCCCTTCGCCATCGTGTTCGCGCCGGTACGTTTTCGATTCGAAGATCGACAGCGCGAGCAGCACGGCCAGACCTACTCCGAGTCCGACCAGACCCGCAATCGATTCAGCGTCCATGGCAGTCTCCTATCACGTGCGGCAGTGACTCTATAGTAGATCACGTGTCACGAAATGGGAGCAGCGGGCTGCGTGCTGCGGCGTCGCGCAGCGGGCTTTGCAGGTAGACTCTCGGGCGCTTCGGTGGCGGCGTCGCCACCATGGTTCGATTCTGTCTGGAGAGACGACTGTATGATCCGCGTTCCAATGATTGCATTGCTGCTGCTCGCCGGCCTCGCCGGCTGTGCGGACAACCCTTCCGGTCACCATGGCGGCCTGCCGCCGCAAGATCCCGCCGACTATCACGGCGTGCCCACCGATACCCGGCCGCCTTCGATGGTGCCCGCACCCGTCGCGCGCTGAAAGCCATCGCCGTCTCTGGATACCGTTCGATGCCCGTGGAAGCCATTTGAAACAGGCAGGCGAAGCGTCGGCGCGGGCACGCCGTCGCTTCTGACCCGCGCAGACTTTTCGCGCGGAGAGCGCGGGCTGAAGGCATTCTAGGTCGAACCTGGCGAGCGATATGTATGCGCTTGTTTCAAGCCGTAACGGTGTGCCGCGCTGCGAAATGTCGGATGGGTGCGGGCTGCTGCCGGCTACGCATCCGCAGGTGCAATTGCACGCGCGACACCGGGCAGATACCGCGCGAGCGTGACGCCGCGTGCGGCCATGAAGATCAGTAGCGCGGCCCACAGGCCGTGATTGCCGCGCACTGCCAACAAGGCGGACGACGCCGCCACGAACACCGCCAGCGACATCACCATCGCCACCATCAGTTCACGCGTGCGAGTCGCGCCGATGAACACGCCGTCGAGCAGAAAGCCCCATACGGAGATCACCGGCGATAGCGCGGCCCATGGCAAATACATGTCGGCGGCGATGCGCACCGCCGCCTGATCGGTCAGTTGCTCGACGATCCACGCGCCCGCGCCCCAGTACACCAGCGAAAAACCCAGTGCGCCGAGCGCGGACCACAGCGCCGTGACCCTGACCGCCTGTGCGAACGCGTGCCGGTCGCGAGCCCCGATCGCCGCGCCGACGAGCGCTTCGGCGGCGTGCGCGAAGCCGTCCAGTCCATACGCCATGAAGGTCTGAAAGTTGAGCAGCAGCGCATTGGCAGCGAGCGCGGCGTCACCTTGCCGCGCGCCCAGATGCGCAAACCACCCAAACGACGACAGCAGGCACAGCGTGCGCACGAAGATGTCGCGATTGAGCACGACCAGACGCTTGAGCGCGGCCGTGTCGAACAATGCGGCGCGGTTCAGCGCGGGCAGACCGCGCGGCCTGCCATGCCACAACAGCGCGGCGCCGAGCACGAAGCCGAGCGCATCGGCGGTGGCGGTCGCCGCACCGATGCCGGCCACGCCCCAGTTGAACGCGTACACATACAGCAGCACAGCCACGATGTTCACGCCGTTGATGAACACCTGCGAGAGCAGCGCGAGCCGCACCCGCTGCGTGCCGAGCAGCCAGCCGAGCACGACGTAGTTGCCGAGCGCGAGCGGGGCGGCCCAGATGCGCGCGTGGCAGTAGACGCGTGCGTGGCGCTGCACGGCATCGCTGCCGCCGATCAGGCGCACTGCGTAGTCGATCAGCGGGAGCTGCAGCGCCAGCAACGCCGTGCCGATCGCGGCCGCCAGCAGCAGCGCGCGTATCACGGTGTTGCGCAGCTCGGCGTGGTCGCCCGCGCCGTGCGCCTGCGCGACGAGGCCCGTCGTGCCCATGCGCAGGAAGCCGAAGCCCCAGAACACGAAGTTGAAAAATAGCTCGCCGAGCGCGACGCCGCCGAGATACGACGCGCTGTCCAGATGACCGGCCACGGCGGTGTCGACCGCGCCGAGGATTGGCTGCGTCAGGTTGGCAAGGACGATCGGAAACGCGAGCGCCAGCACCCGGCGATGCCAGCGCACCGGCACGGCCGCCGCAGGCGCGTCCGCGCGCCGCGCGGCGTCGTTCAATTGCGTTCCTGCACGCACACCCACGGAGAGACGACCACCGCCCAGAGGTCGGGGTCGCGTGCGGCGAAGTCGGCGGCGGTTTCAGCCTGCACGCGTTCGACCAGGCCGGCTGACAGCCATTGCGTGACCTGGGCGGTGTCGTCGCTGGCGATCGCCTCGGCGACGCTCACCAGATCGAGGTCGCGTGCGACGCGCAGGAGCATGCCGCGCGCAAAAAAGCGTTCGAGTTCGGTCCAGCCGATTTTCGCGGTCTCCGCGAGCAGCTTGGCGTACAGCGGGCTATGGGTGGCGTCGTTGGAAGTCATCGTGAGCGGGTTTTGACGGGGCCGTTACTATAAACTATCGGCGCGGGTCGCCACGGGCGGGGCGTGTTCCGGTACGCTTAGGTCTTTTCGAAACCGATTCTGAACCTTCATGTCACTGGATTCAACGATGCCGGCCGCGGGCGCGCAAGACGGCGCGGTGAGCGACGCGACGCTCACGCGCGCCGAGATGGAGCGCCTGATCGCCGCGAATCACGCCGGCCACCAAACGCCATTGCATTTCACCTACTGCGATTTCGAGGGAGCCGATCTTTCGCGGCTCGATCTGCGCGGCGCGGAGTTTCATCGCTGCACGATTGTCGAGACTTCGTTTTTCGGCGCGGCGCTGTCGCATACCCGCTGGGTCCGTTGCCGCGGCCGCGAGGCGGATTTCGGATCGGCCGATCTGGTCGACGCGGCGTTCCAGTCGAGCGATCTGAACAACACCAGCTGGCGGCGCGCGAAGCTTGCGTCCGCGTCGTTTCGCGGCTGCAAGCTGACCGGCGCGAACTTCGAAGGCTGCACGGCGCTGGGTTTGAGTTTCGTCGAAACCTTGCTGGTCGGCGCGCATCTGCGCGGCCTGTCGTTTCGCAAGGCCAAGCTGCAGGAGCTGGATTTCTCCGACGCGGATCTTGCCGGGGTCGACTTCCGCGAGGCGATCTTCGACGGCGGCAGCCTGAAGGATGCGCATCTGAAGGGCGCGCGTTTCGAGGGCGCGGATTTGCGCGAGGCCGATCTCAGCGGCGTGCGGCTGGTCGACGCGGCGCTTTTCAAGGGCGCGACGATTTCGCATCAGCAGGCCGCCGTGCTTATCACCGAGCTGGGCTTGCGGGTGATGTGATCGATTCATTCGAGCGGCCGGTTTATCGATTCGGCGAATCGCGAAGATCGGCCGCCAGAGTTTATCGTCTGATTGATGGAATAAGCAAAATGCGGTTTAATTGGACTTCGCAATTTGTCGGCAGATTTGGCGGATTTTAATATTTCGCCATTCGCGAATTTCCATCTGAGGAAATAATTCGTAATAATCGACGCGCTTGATATGGGATAATAGGCCGGTTGGTGCGTTGGCGCACCAAGATTATGCGGCGTGGAAAGCGTCGGTTTTACGCTCGCCTATATAGCAAAAATCGGCCGAAGCATTTTCTTCAGGTTTTTGCAGACGATCTCACGGGGTCGTCGCTGTGCCCCGCCGGGCGGTCATTCGCGGCCTCAGGCCGCGACGATGGATTCCACTCGAATCGCGGCGCGGGGCGCATTTAGACAGTTTGATTCCGACATTTCCCGTTTACCTGCGGCGAAATCCGTACGCCGTGGCACATTGGTCGTCAAATTAATCCATTGCGCTCGTAAATGGGGATTGATAAATTTCGTTCTGGCGCATGGTGAACCGGTCCTTTGCCGATATGCGCCGAACCCCCGTTAGCCCGGCCTCGCGCCGGGCTTTTTTTTCGGCATATTGCGAACCGGGGCATTGCGGATTCACAGTTGCCGCAGATCGTCACGGATTATCTTTTGATTACACCGGTCATGAGCCGTTGATCATTTTCCCCGGCACCTGGCCAATCGCGATCAGTGTGCTATTGCGATTTGCCGTGCGAATCGAGCCGCGGTCCGGACGCTGGCGGCGCCGCTAGCCGAAGCGGCGCTGCGCACGGTGACCCGTTCCTATTGCTTGCAGCGAACCACCATCGACCGGTTCTTCACGTTCGCGCCAAAAATCCCGCCGATGCTGCCGCCCGAGGTCGCGCCGTTATCGACATCTTTGGACACGACGTCGTACCCGTAGTTGCCGCAGACTTCGCCCGCGCGCTTGTAGCACTCGGCCCAGCTGGAGCTGGCATCGCTGCCGCTGCAGTTGATCGCGAAGCCAGTGTCGCCGCTCGGCAGGTAAGTCATGGTGGTGGTGCTGGAGCAGCCGCCAAGGCTGCCGAGGGTCAGCAGGCCAATACCGATCACCGCGGCCGTCGCGACGGACGCACATGCGCTCTTCATTGCAGATTCCTTACAGATAGCGGAGGAGGACGCGCTATGCAGCGACGACCTTCCGGATTGAGCGGTTTTACAGCACGCGGGTTCCCGCGCGTGGATTGCAGGACGCGTGCCCGGCGCGCAACTGCCGCGCCTATACGCCACGATCGCCACGATCGCCACGAGCACGAGGTGCCTAACGCGGCGGCAGCGCCCGCGACGGGTCGATCGAACGACCCTGATAGCGCAACTCGAAATGCAGCATCACGCGGTCGGTATCGGTGTCGCCCATCTCGGCGATTTTCTCGCCGCGCTTGACCGACGCACCTTCCTTCACCAGCAGCACGCGGTTATGCGCATAGGCGGTCAAATACTCGGCGTCGTGTTTGACGATCAACAGATTGCCATAACCGCGCAAACCGTTGCCCGCATAGACGACCGTGCCCGGCGCCGCGGCGACTACTGGGGTGCCTGCTGCCGCTGATATGTCGATGCCCTTCGAATTGGCGCCGTCGAAGCGCCGGATCACCGTCCCGTCGGCCGGCCACACCAGCGAGATCGCCGAAGCCGGCGCGGCGCCAGCTCCGTCGTCAGCAGGCGCGGCACGTGGCGCCGACGCGCTCGCCGACGTGCTGGCGTTGCCGCCGCTGCGTACCGCACCGCTCGTCGATGCCGCGCCGCCCGGCGGCGCGACGCGCAGCACCTGGCCGACCTCGATGCTGTCGGGATTGGTCAGGTTGTTCCAGCGCACGATGCTTTGCACCGATTGCCGGTTGCTGCGTGCGATCTTTGAGAGCGTATCGCCCCGTTCGACCCGATAGAAGCCTGGCGCCACCGGCGCCGACCCGCACGCGGCGAGCAGCACCAGCAACGATGCGCAGGCGACTCGCTTCATCTTTCTAGTAGTTCCCAGCATTGGACCTCGCAAAGCGCTGCCGCGCGCCGATCCCGATTACGCGGCAGGTAGACAGAAAGCGTCCGATTCTAACGGTTTTGCGTTGCACCATCTGAAAAGCGGGGGAGCGAGGCGGGCCGCGCAGTGTCGGAGGAGCGCTGGATATCGCGTATTGCGGTGAATCCTGCAGCGAAGGCCGCTGCAAAAGCCGCTGCAAAAATCGCCCCGAAAGCCGCCGTGAAAGCCGCCGTGAAAGCCGCCGTGAAAGCCGCCGTGAAAGCCGCCCTGAAAGGCGACCCGAAAGCCGCCCCGAAAGGCGACCCGAAAGCCGACCCGAAAGCCGACCCGAAAGCCGACCCGAAAGGCGACCCGAAAGCCGCCTGGCGCGCCCGTCCGATCAAAGCCGCACGCTCAACCCGTCTTTTCGACGCTGATGCGCAATGCCGCTGTCTCCGTTTGTCCCGGTTCGAGCCAGCGCAGACCCATCCCGTTGTGGATCGCGTCCGGCAGACCGAGCCACGGCTCGACGCAGTAGAAGTCCGATTCCGGCGTTTCGGTCCAGGTTGTCACCGCATACCAGGGCACCGAGCCCGGCCGTTGCAGATCGATCGTGACGACCCGGTCAAGCCCCGGCGCGACCAGCCGCACCGGCCGATCCGGCGTGCCGACGAGGCTATGGAAGCGATCGTGAATGCGTGCTTCGTCGAGCGTGTAGCGCGCTTCGCCCGGCTCGGCGGTGCTGATCGAACCATCGTCCTGCTGATGGCGTCGCTCGGTGCGCGGCAGCTCGAGCGTTGTCTCGGCGCGCTGCGTATGCGGCAGCGTGAAGTAGAAATGATGGCCCGCGTAGTACGGCAAGCGCCCATCGCCGATATTGCCGGTGTTCGTAGTGGTGAACGTCACGTCAAGCGTGCGCGCATCGACGAGGCTGTACGCCGCTTCGAAACGGAAGCCGAACGGGTAGCCGCCGCGGGTTGCGTCGCTGTCGCTCAGGACCATGCGCAAGCCGGCACCGTGCACGTCGGCGTGCGCTTCGAACGGCAGGTCGCGGGCAAAGCCGTGCATCGGCAACTCGCGCACCGTGCCCGCGGCGTCGCGCCAGAAGCCGATCTTGCCGTCGACGCGATGTCGGCCGAGGAACGGGAAAAGCAGCGGATTGCCGCCGCGAATCCTTGCCGGCTGGCTCCAGTCGGCGTGCTCGGGCCAATGGATCACCGCTTCGCCGTCGATCGTCCACGACAGCAGACGGCCGCCAGCCTGCGGCGAAAAACGCAGCACAGAGGTGTTCTGGGCGATCTCGAGAATGTCTTCTTGCGGGGAGAGAGGCTTGGTCGATGGCATGGAGGCTTATGGATTGCAGTAGATGAAGGCCGTGCGGGCGCGTTGCGAACGTTCGTTGCGGGCATTTGCCAAGGCCGCGCGGCGGTGCGCGCGAGAGAAGGATTTTGCGCTGCTTTGCGCTACGGGGAAACCCTTTCGGGAAAATTGCGGGTGTCGGAAAAGCGCGATCCTTGTGGATAATCCGCCAGTGCGTCCGGAGAGTCCGACTACCGGGCGGGATCAGCTCAGGAGGCGTTATGGATCTCGCAATGGCAATGGGTGTGGCTTTGTTCGGTATGTTCGCGGCAAGCACGGTGTACTTTTTTCTCAAGCTTGAACGCTGATCGCGGCATCCCGCTTCGCCTTGCCTCGCGTCGCCGGTCTATCACTGCCTGGCTTCGGATGGGTCCGCGATCCGTCTTTTGAGCGTTGCGCAGCGTTGCTGATCACACGGCGGCCATTCGTGGCAGCCTGTTTCTTTTCCGTCGTGTAACAACGGTTTCCAGTTGTGACGCGGCGCATCAATTTTCCCCGAATGTGACCTAAACGCTTGGCGCTGACATTGCAGCCAGGCATAATCGGTGCGCCTTTGACGCGCCGATCGTCTGTTCGCGGCGCGCTGTTCCTCGACATTTTCCTTACAAGGACCGCCGCGTGAACCTCTCGTTTCTGATTTTTCTGAGTGTGCTGCAAGGCGTCACCGAACTGTTTCCGGTTAGCAGCCTGGGCCATACGCTGCTCGTGCCTGCCGTGTTCGGTATGCACATCGACAAACATGCGCCGCAGTTGCTGCCGTTCCTCGTTGCGTTGCACCTCGGGACCGCGCTAGCGCTGCTGTGGTACTTCCGCAAGCGCTGGTACACGCTGGTGCGCGGTTTTTTCGCGTCGTTCGGTGGCGCTCGCAACGATGATGCGCATATGATGTGGGCGCTCATCATCGGCACGATTCCGGCGGGGCTGGTCGGACTGCTGCTGGAAAAGCGCCTCGAGCGGATCTTTCACGATCTGCGGATCGTCGCAATTGCGCTGATCGTCAACGGCGCGCTGCTGTGGTTCGGCGATCGACTGCAACGCGCGCGCGCGCATCGGGCGCCGGAGAAGCTGACGTTCCGGCAGGCGTTCTTCGTCGGCCTCGCGCAGATCGGCGCGCTGATTCCGGGCTTCTCGCGCAGCGGCCTGACGATGATCGCCGGCAATGCGGCCGGTCTGACGGCGGAGAAAGCGGCCGAGTTTTCGTTCCTGCTCGGCACGCCGATCATCTTCGCGGCCGGCGTGCTCGAATTGCCGAAGCTGTTTCATGCGCCGGGCCAGCTTGCGGATGCGCTGCTGGGTGGTGTGCTGACCGCGATCGCCGCGTATCTCAGCGTGCGTTTCCTGATGCGCTATTTCGAAGGCCGTGGGCGCCTGGCGTCGTTCGGCGTGTACTGCGCGATCGCGGGGATTCTGTTTCTCGGCTGGTTCGCCATGCATCCGCAACCGGTTTGATGGCAGCTGGCGTGTTTGCGGCTGGCGTGTGCGCTGCCATGCGTGGTGCGCTGGCGTGCGGGGAGCCATCGGTTATAATCCAGGCCCGGATTGAATCGCTGGGTCTGCCTATTTTTCAGGCGCGCGCATAGCGATTGCTGGCCACGGGAGGCGCGCTGTGCGTGCACCGGGATTTCCGGTCTCGGGGCCGGTCAGTTAGAATTTCAATTTGCACGTATGAACCCTGTGGCCCGCGTGAGCACAGGTTCCACTACCGGTCCGCGGGTTCTCATTGCGGGCGATGCACCCAGGCGTCGTATTGCATCGCTTCACCTCATTACGGCAGTAGCTCAGCTGGATAGAGCATCGGCCTTCTAAGCCGAGGGTGGGGGGTTCGAGTCCCTCCTGCCGTACCAACATAATCAAAGGGTTACATCCTGTTGGCATGTAACCTCCTTGTTTTTCTCAAGCTGTTAACCGCTGTGTAACCGGTTTCGGGATGAGTGGGCGGCAGTGTCCGCCAAATTAGTCCGAAAGCTAAGGCTTTGAGCGGAAACGGAAGATTCAGTCCACCATCCAGTCCACTGCGTTCTGTCGTCCCTGTTGACGATAGAGCAGGCGGTTCATGAGGTAGATTGCGGCCATGAACGGCCGATTGCGTACACACTCTGCCGGCCGGCCCTGCATGGCTATTCGTCGATGCTCAAAGTCGACTGAAAAGGGAACAATCCAGGCGTCGTTTTTGGCGACATCATCGCGACCAACCCCATGATGCGCACACCCTGAATACCGGTGACAAGCGGTGGCGTTGTTACTAGTTGCGCCTCCAGCGATCTAAGGCTCTGGTGAAGTACGCGGACCGGGTCCAGAGGCGAGTCCACTGGCGATATGTTCAACAGCGCCTTGTCGCCTTGAGGCAGCTGCTGCCCAAAATTCGATGTTGACTTTAGCCATTCAACGATTCCTGAAGAGACGAGCCCTTCAAGCTCCGCCCTCGTTGCAGCTTCGATGCGCCGTGCAACAGCCGCGCATTGATTCAATGGCCACCGCTCCCGGTAACTGAACTCCGCGAGCGCGTCCAGCATTTCACGGTGCAGATGACCGTGGGCCGGGTCGTTACACGTGTCGTCAACACAAACGGCCTGACTCGCCGAAGGCAAATGCATGGCAATATTCATTCTTCTATTCCTGTGACTCGATCAGCTCTCAGTCCAGGTCGAACAGCGACCGATCAGCGGGGCGGGGAAAGCGCTTGATCCGTCGTCCGCCGGAACTCGGCTTCGTCCTATTCGCTACGATCCACGCGCCGCAAGACACCTTCACCGACGAGCATTACCTCCGCATCATGACGCGAGACAGCGAAGTCGCATCTGAATTAGACGGTGATCGTGCCGTCAATCATTCTCTGACCAAGCGTGAATCCTGCCATTAGACCGTCGGCTGCGGTGGGGAGCGGAGTAAGTCGATCTGGCGCGACGCGCATTGGAGCAAAAATCGGGGCGCCAGTGGCCAGCGCCCTAACGCTGACCACTGCCACGAATCCGAGGAGCGACGACACCGTTACTCCTGCCTGCCGCATCCAGACAGGATCGAGTTCGACGGCAACTTGGAATCCTTTGTATTCGTAAAGCCGCTTCATTACAGTTTCCCTTGTATTTCCGAACGATGACTGACGCTCGCCTTGGGATATATGCGAGAGTGATCGGAAGCGAATGCCGCAGCGATCGAGCAGGGCGTGAGGGCCGCAGTAATAAGCGCGAAAAGAGATTCTTTCATGTTGTTGCTGCCCTCCATTCAGGTCGGAGAAAAATTCCAATTGGGTCGGATGCTCTGCGTGGCATGAAACTGGCGCACGCTCCTTCGGCCAAGACGCGATTTAAAGCCCACTCCAAGTGGTACAGAAAAAGCGCGTCAGCATAGTGACGCGCTTCGAGAGATCGGTCATGGGAAAACAACAGGCAGCACAAGATAGTGGAATTCTGACGATCAAATCGTTAACTATTGTCCGCGCGCATAAAAAGGCACCAGGACGTGGGTGCAAGACGAGAAGATTCATTTATTGCACGCCCGATCGTCCCAATGCTCGATCAACTCGGCGCTAACCTGTCCGAAACCTTCGAATTTGATTTTGAAGAGTGCGCGGCTAACCACATTGCTCACTTCAAGTGTTACTCGGTTGCTATCGACGGTGATCCGTTTCGACGGTTACTGAATGCGAGGAAATTGATCAAGACTCCATAGAAATTCGCAGCGAGATCGGGGACGCTGTTGAACCGGAAGAGAAGCGCCCGCAGAGCGCCGTGCTATCGAAACTGCGAAAGGCGTTTGGTAAGCTCGTGAATAGAAAAATGCGATTTGCATTGCAACTCGATCACGAGCAGTCCAGCGACGATGGAGAGTTTCTGCCCAACACTGTTGCCGCTGGCCTGGCTGGTCCAGAGTCTTATGAACCTGAGGCCGCTTTCAGCCGGCGGCTTGCACGTCGATGGAATCGACCCGGCTCGGATAGAACGCCAGATGTTGCGCGATCGCTTTCACCGCGCTGTACGGCGCCTCATAAGTCCACACCGCATTTACCGCCCGCTCGCCGCCGATCGGCACGCTGTAGTACGCGCAGTCGCCCTTGTACGGGCAATAGGTGCTGTGATCGGTGCGTTCCAGCAATGCCATCTCCACATCGTTGCGCGGGATGTAGTACGCCGGCGGATACGACGCCTCGCGTAGCACCAGCGCGTTGCCCGTATCCGCGATCACGCGGCCGGCCACCGTCACGACGACGCGAGCCCCGGCCGGCTCGACCGTGATCGGATGATCGGGACCGGGGACCTTGATGGTTTTTTCAGTCATCTGGCGAACTCCTGGGTGAGTGGGCAGGCCTGCCACATGGCGTGGAAGGAGTGCGTGCCGGCATCGGCGGAAAAGCTCTCGTCGTGCGTCGAAGCATACGCCGCTCATGAAAAACGCGTTGGGCGTCGCGCGAATCGGTGAGGCAGGAACCGGGCGCACGTGGTCCGCGCGGCGCGAATAAAAATGGGCAGCCGAAGCTGCCCATCGCGTCTTGCCAGGCGGCGCGTTCCGTTCGGCGAACGGAACGCGCCGCCTGGCACTTATTGCTTGATATTGAGCGCCGCCGTGAGGTCGCCTAGCGGCTTGCTGCCGTTGGCGGCAAGTGCCGCGTCGCGCGCCGCGATACCCGGCAGCGTCGGCAGCGAGAAGCGGTGCGTGATGAAGCGCAGGATCGATGTCGTGTCGTATTGCGTGTGATCGACATAGCCCTTCTTCGCGTACGGCGAAATGATCAGCGCCGGAATCCGCGTGCCCGGACCCCAACGGTCGCCCTTCGGCGGCGCCACGTGATCCCAGAAGCCGCCGTTTTCGTCGTAGGTCACGACCACCAGCATGTTGTTCCACTGCGGGCTCTTCTGCAGATGCGAGATCACGTCCGCGATGTGCTGGTCGCCCGACGCGACGTCGGTGTAGCCCGGGTGCTCGTTCAGATTGCCCTGCGGCTTGTAGAACGTCACCTGGGGCAGCGTGCCGGCGTCGACCGCCTTGATGAACCCGGAGCCGCCGAGACCGCCATCGAGCAGGTGCTGCGCGCGGTTCGCGGTGCCCGGTGCGAGATCGGCGAAATAGTTGAACGGCTGGTGGTGCGGCTGGAAGTTCGGCGACGACAGATTCGCGCCGTAGATCACGTTCGACGTGCCGGCTTGCGCCGCCGACAACGCCGCGCCCCATGCACCGCCGTACCAGGCCCACGACACCTTCGCGTCGTTCAGCAGGTCGCCGATATGACGTTGCGTCTGCGCGGGCAGGGTGGTGGCGAGGCTCGGATCGGCGAGGTTCGCGTCGCCGCCCGACACCGCCTTGTTGCCGCTCGGCTGATACGGCGGCTGCATCGTGTTGATCGCGTAGAAGTCGGGCGTCAGGTTGCCCGACAGCACGTATTTGGGCGGCCCGGCGAGCGCCGAAGCCGGCGAGTTCGACGCGAGCTTCAAGGTGACGCCGTCGCTTTCCACGGCCGAGATCGAGCCGGCCGCCGGACTCTTGTCCGCGTTCGGATAGCTCGGCGTGCACGAACACACGAGCCACTGATGATTCAGGAACGAGCCGCCGAACGCGCCCATGAAGAAGTTGTCGGCTAGCGTGTATTGCTGTGCGATCTTCCACAGCGGCAGCTTGTCGGCGTTGAGCGAGTAGTGGCCCATCACGAGGCCACCCGAATCCGCCCACGCGGCGAACCTGTCGTTCTTGCCGCCGTCGATCTGCATCTGGTTCTCGTAGAAGCGGTGATACAGGTCACGCGTCGTCGCGGTGATCGGCGTGTTGAATCCATTCGGGTCGTCGATCGCGAATGGGGTGTTCGGCAGATTGGCGGTCATCGCTTCGGTGACGACCGGCGTCACGCCGGTTTGCGTGAGGCCGTTCCACACGTGCGGCAGCGTCGCGAGCACAGTGCCGTCGCGGTCCACCTGGGTGGCGCTCGCCGCGCTCACGTTCTGCAGTCCATTGGCGCCGGGGAAGTTACCGTACAGATTGTCGAAGCTGCGGTTTTCCGCGTAAATCACCACGACGTTCTTGATCGCGCTGATGTCCGGCTGAGTGATTTCGTTGCCGCCGCACGCATTCAGACTCAATGCTGCTGCGATCGCAATGGGCGTCGCGCAGATCAGTTTCTTGTTCATTTGAAGGGTTCTCTTTGTCGCATTGGGGACTGGCCGCATGCATTTCTTGCGTGAGCGACCGCCGGCGAAAGTCTGGCAAGGGAATTTGACAGAGAGATGTAATTAATTACGAGATGCTTTTGATATGGAGTTTTTGTCGGGTGGATGTCATTTTAAAGACATGCAGATGAAATACGCTCGCGAACTTCAACATCGCAAACACACATCGTTCATATGCGGGCTGGTCTGGCGGGGATTCGGAAAGTGATGATTCGGCGAACGGAGCGGCGACGCCCTAGGCCAACGACAGCGAACGCGCGGCAGGCAGCGGTGGCCGCGCCGGTGGTCATGATATTGGCCGTGACGTTGGCGGCGAGCCTCGCCGCTTGTGATGCCGGAGTAGCCAGCGCGAGTTCAGGCCCAGGCGCAGCCGAAGCCGCAGGTTCAAGCGCCGCTGCGCTCACTGGCGTTAGCGCGAATCCGCGCGCAACTGCGGCAGCCAGCTCTGCCGTGTCCCACTCCGCCGCGCCGACGCCAGCGTCCGCCGCGCAGGTTGCGGCCCATGGCGCCGGCCAGTCGCGAGCGCAGGTCTATGAATCGGTGCGGCAAATGACAGCGCTCGGCAAGCAGCTGTTTTTCGATGCGTCGCTGTCCGGTTCGGGCAAGCTCGCGTGCGCGTCGTGCCATAGCCCGGAGCATGGATTCTCGCCGGCCAATGCGTTGTCCGTGCAACTGGGCGGCAACGATATGCACCGCTCCGGCATGCGCGCCGCGCCGACGCTGAAGTATCTGCAGTCGGTGCCGGCATTCGCCGAGCACTATCACGAGTCCGACGACGAAGGCGACGAAAGCGTCGATGCCGGGCCCACCGGCGGTTTGACCTGGGACGGCCGGGTCGATCGGGGCAGCGAGCAGGCACGCATGCCGCTGTTGTCGTCGTTCGAGATGGGCAGCTCGCCCGCCAAAGTCACGGCGGCGGTAAAGGCCGCGCCGTATGCGAACGCATTCCGCGCGGCGTTCGGCGCGCACATCGTCGACAGCGACGACGCCACCTTCAACGCCGTGCTGCAAGCGCTCGGCACGTTCGAGCAGACGCCCGAAGTGTTTTATCCGTACACCAGCAAATACGACGCGTATCTGGCGGGCAAGGCCACGCTGACGCAAGCCGAACTGCACGGCCTGCAGCTCTTCAACGACGAACGGAAAGGCAATTGCGCAAGCTGCCACATCAGCCAGCGCAGCCGCGACGGCGCACCGCCGCAGTTCAGCGACTTCGGTCTGATCGCGATCGGCGTGCCGCGCAACCGCGCGCTGCCGGTCAATCGCGATCCGCACTTCTATGACCTCGGCGCGTGCGGCCCGGAGCGCACCGACCTGCAGGGACGCAACGAGTTTTGCGGCATCTTCCGCACGCCGACGCTGCGCAACGTAGCGTTAAAGAAGAGCTTCTTTCACAACGGCATCTACCATTCGCTCGATCAGGTCGTGCGCTTTTACGCCGAGCGCGACGTTCATCCGCAGAAGTTCTATCCGGTTTCGCACGGCAAGGTGCAGAAGTTCGATGATCTGCCGCGGCGCTACTGGGCCAACCTGAACACCGAGGCACCATTCGATCGCAAATCGGGCGACAAGCCGGCGCTCGACGAAGCCGAGATCAAGGATGTGGTGGCGTTTCTGAAAACGCTTACCGATGGCTATCAGGGAGCGAGCGCGACGGCGAACCCGGCGACCCAGGCGGCCGCAAACTGACGACCAGGACGACCAGGACGACCAGGACGACCAGGACGACCAGGACGACCAGGACGACCCGGCCGCCTGGCTGCGCGCGGGTTGCAGTCGCTGTCGTTCGCCGCCTGCCGCAGGTCAACGGCAAGCCGCGCTGCCCGGGCTCGTCGAAGGGGGCATGCTATGCTTTTGAGGTCCAGATCGAGAGCCGCGGCGAGCGCGCTCGAGACCGATCGAGACCGCCCCAAACACTTCGAGGAGAACGCTTCATGTCGATGCGGACCTGTGTGCTGCTCCGTCTGAGTGCCGCCAGCCTGCTGCTGGGCAGCGCAGTCGGTGCGCAAGCGGCGAACCTCGGTTTTCTGAACGACACGCCGATCACCTACATGAAGCAGCGCGACGTCGATTCGATCAAGCAGGCCGTGGTTCGTGCACTGAACGATCAGAAGGACGGCGGGAGCGCTAACTGGAACAACGAAGGCACCGGCAACAGCGTGAAGATCGACGCGACGATCAGCATCGCCGGCACCGTCAACGAAGGCGCACGGACCTGCCGCGACGTCGGCGTCGTGCTGAATGCGAAGGGGCAATCGATGAACCTGCGCCCGCAATTCTGCAAGGAAGGCAGCAGTTGGCAATTGCAGAAGAAGCCTTGAGCATGTCGGCCATGATGCCGGCGTGTGCCGGCCTGTCGTCGGCGCAGCGTGTGGCCAGGCGTCGCCGCGACGTGGTGCGGCGATGAGCGCGCGGGTCGTTTCGTGCGGCATCGTGTTGCTGGACCCGGATGGCCGGGTGCTGCTCGCGCACGCCACCGAAACATCGCACTGGGACATTCCTAAAGGTCAAGGCGAGGAGGGCGAGGCGCCGCACGTCACGGCGCTGCGCGAAATGGTCGAGGAGACTGGCATCGCGATCGAGGCCGGGCGTTTGAAGGATCTCGGCCTGTTCGTGTACCGGCGTGACAAGGATCTGCATCTGTTCGCGGCGCGCGCTACCGTCAACGAGCTCGATCTCAGTTCGTGCACGTGCACGTCGCTGTTTCCGCGCCGCTCCGACGGCACGTTGATTCCCGAAATGGATGCCTACCGTTGGGCCGCTATCGATGAAGTCCCGAAGTACGCGAGCCGCAGCCTCACGCGGCTCTTTCAGACGACGCTGTCGCTCGCGGAGTTGCATCGGTCGCTATGACGGCGGCGCGTGCCGCGCGGATGCGCCGCGGCAGCCCGCCAACGTCAGTCGAGCGCGCGGTCGTTCGGATGCGCGAACAGTGCGCGATTCTGCTCCGAGAGCGGAAAATTCAAATTGATGCCATGCGGCGGAATGGGCTGTGTGAACCACTGCCTGTACAGACGTTCCGCCTCCCCGGAAGTCTGCGCACGCGCGATCACGCCGTTCACCAGCTCGCGAAACGGTTTGTCGCCTTTGCGGAACATGCACGCGTAGACCTCGTAGCCGAGCGGCGTGCCGGTCACCACGAAGTCATCGGGGCGCGGGTCGGTCGCCTTGAAGCCATACACGATCGGCTCGTCCATCACGAAGGCCACGGCCCGGTCCTCCTTGAGCGTGGTGAAGGCTTCCTGATGATCGCGCACGCTGGTGATGCGCATGTTCAGATGCTTGTCGGTATTCAGGCGGCGCAGCAGGCGTTCGTCGGACGTGCCCGCGGTCGTCACCACAGTCTTGCCGGCCAGATCGGCAAAGTCGGTAATGCCGCTGTTTTTGCGCGTGATCATGCGCACCGCGTACTGGAAGAAACTGTCCGAGAACGCGGCCACGTTCTCGCGCTCCACAGTGTGCGTGGTCGAGCCGCATTCCAGGTCGATCTGGCTGTTCAGCAGCATCGGCGTGCGGTTCGACGAGGTCACGGTGATTTCGTGCACTTTCAGTTGCGGCATGCTGAGCGTTTTTCTGATTTCATCGACGATCTGCAGCGCGATCGTCTGCGAGTAGCCGACCGTGCGTGTGCCGTCGAAGTACGAGAAGGGAATCGACGCCTCACGCACGCCGAGTGCGACCGCGCCGTCGTCGTGGATCTTTTTCAACGTGCCGGTGAGTTCGTCCGCATGGGCAGCGCAGGCGAGCGACGCCGCGCCGAACGCGGCCAGCGTGACGAATACGCGGCGCGCGTGCGCCGCGAAGCGTGCGATGCGCCCCGCGCATGAAGCGGGCATGGCACGCGTGCGCTGCGCGCGGCATGTGCCGTGAGCCGTGCTGCCAGTACTCGTCCCATGGCGGGCTGCAACTTTCATCGGGCCTCCCGGACCGGCGCGGCCAGTTGGCCGCGCAGTGAGTGTCGATCCAACATCATGTGACGAAGCGGCGTGCATCTCGTGAAAGAGATGCACGCCGCTTTCATGTTCAGGTGCGTGAAGAGAGTAACTGTTTCAGCTTACGCCGGCTTGCCCCAGCTGTCGCGCAGGCTGACGATGCGATTGAACACGGCTTTGCCCGGTTTCGAATCGACGCGGTCGGCGACAAAGTAGCCATGGCGCTCGAACTGGTAACGCTGTTCGGGCAGCGCGTTGCTCGCGCCCGGTTCGAGGTAGGCGTTGACCACGCGCTTCGAGTCCGGGTTCAGCGCTTCGAGGAAGTCGCGGCCACCGGCGTCCGGTTGCGGCTCCCTGAACAGCCGGTCATAGATGCGCACTTCGGCCGGGCAGGCGGCGGCCGCGCTGACCCAGTGAATGTTGCCCTTGACCTTGTAGTTGTTCGCGCCTTCCGTGCCCGATTTGCTGTCCGGGAAATAGTTGCAATGCACCGCGACGACGTTGCCGTGCTCGTCCTTGTCCGCGCCGATGCATTCGATCACGTAGCCATAGCGCAGGCGCACCTTGTTGCCGGGGAACAGGCGGAAGTAGCCCTTCGGCGGCGCCTCGTTGTAGTCCTCGCGCTCGATCCACAGCTCGCGCGAAATCGGGAACTCGCGCACGCCCTGTTCCGGATGATGGGGATGCACCGGTGCGCTGCACGGCTCGGTGACACCTTCGGGGAAGTTGTCGATGATCAGCTTGAGCGGATCGAGCACGGCCGCGATGCGCGGCGCCTTCTCGTCCAGATCGTCGCGCAGCGCGCCTTCGAACACGCTCATGTCGATCCACGAATCGACCTTGGTGACGCCGATGCGTTCGCAGAACAACTGGATCGATTCCGGCGTGAAGCCGCGCCGGCGCACGCCGACGATGGTCGGCAAGCGCGGATCGTCCCAGCCGTCCACATGACCTTCGTTCACCAGTTGCAGCAGCCTGCGCTTGCTGGTGATCGCGTAGGTCAGGTTCAGCCGCGAGAATTCGATTTGTTGCGGTAGCGGGCGCGTGAAGATGCCGGCTTCGGCGAGCTCGTTCAGAATCCAGTCGTACAGTGGACGATGGTCTTCGAACTCGAGCGTGCACAGCGAATGCGTGATGTTTTCCAGCGCGTCCGAGATGCAATGCGTGTAGTCGTACATCGGGTACACGCACCATGTATCGCCGGTACGGTAGTGATGCGCGAAGCGGATCCGGTAGATCACCGGGTCGCGCATATTGAAGTTCGGCGACGACATGTCGATCTTCGCGCGCAGCACGTGCTCGCCTTCCTTGAACTCGCCAGCCTTCATGCGGCGGAACAGGTCGAGGTTCTCATCGACCGGGCGCTCGCGAAAGCGCGACGGCGTGCCGACTTCCGTGGCAGAGCCGCGGTTGACGCGCATCTCTTCGGCCGACTGGCTGTCCACGTACGCCTTGCCGCGCTGGATCAGCAGTTCGGCGAATTCGTACAGCTTGTCGTAGTAGTCGCTCGCGTAGTAGAGGTGGTCCTTGCCGCCTTTTTCCCATTCGAAGCCGAGCCAGCGCACCGAGTCGATGATCGAGTCGACGTATTCGACGCTTTCCTTCTCCGGATTGGTGTCGTCGAAACGCAAATGGCACACGCCGCCGTAGCTGCGCGCCACGCCGAAATTCAGGCAGATGCTCTTCGCGTGACCAATGTGCAGATAGCCGTTCGGCTCGGGCGGAAACCGCGTTTCGACCCGCTGGCCCCACTTGCCGGAGCGGTTGTCGTCGTCGATGATGTTGCGGATGAAGTTGGATGCCGCTGGCGCGTCGTTGCGTTCGGTATTCATGCGAGAAGGTGAAAGTCTGTCGGGGGCGCGCAATGCGCTCACTTATCCGGCAATTCTACCTGACGTGTCCGGCGGCGGCAGGCGAGTGCGGCGTGCCGCCAACGTTTGAGCGCTTTTTGTGCTTTTCGCGCGGTTTGCGGGGGAGGCAAGCGCTGTAACAGGAGGTAAAACGTTTTGTTGACGCGCTATCCGGCGACTTAGGATGCGAGCGGCGCAGGGTTGTCCGCGGCGAGTGCCGCATCGATGCCGGGCGTGCTCGGGTTGTGCTCGGGTTGTGCTCAGGTTGTGTTGAGCTTGTGTTCAGCGGGTTGGCGCCGTGCCCATGTCGTGAGGATGGCGCAGGCACGCCGGACTCTGCCGACGAACTGCACGAGCCGGCTTTGAATCGCAGTCCGGCCGCCCCCGTTGGTATGATGACCGCACGCAGGCCAAGCGCGCCTCGCAGCGTCGCCAGCGGGCCAGTGCATCGAGACCCGCCTTGCGCCCGCCGCCCGTCATTTTTCCCGGGCAGTGCAGCCCGCGCTTCGACGCGCAGCGCGTGCACTCGTCGCAGCCGTTCACGCAGGCCGCACCGCCCATTGTCGCCATGCACGAACCGCAGCCGTTCGCGCAACATGGCGCCCTTAGTTGCCGGAGTTTCTCGGATGTCCGTTCCGACGCACGGCGCGCCTCGCGCGCCTTTCGCTTCTCTTTGCGCTTCTCGTTCCCTGTCTCGCATCGTCATGGCTTCGACGCTGTGCGCCGCGTTCGCCGGCAGCGTCGTCGCATCGGCGCCCGCCCTCGCGAAGACGCCGCCGCCCAAGCCCGTGCTCGACGCGTCGGCGGTGGCCGCGCCGGATCGCTATGGCGCGGACACCGCGCAGCAGATCTTCGCCGCCGGCGGCAACGCGGTGGATGCCGCGGTTGCGATCGCCTTTACGCTGGCCGTGACGCGGCCGGAAGCGGGGAACATCGGCGGAGGCGGTTTCATGACGCTGTTCATGGACGGCAAACCCTACTTCCTCGACTACCGTGAGCGCGCGCCGCAACAGGCCACCCGCGACATGTACGTCGACGACAAGGGCAACCCGGTGCCGGGCATGAGCGCCGTCGGTCATCGCGCGGTGGGCGTGCCGGGGACCGTCGAGGGCATGTGGGAGGCACAGCAGCGGTTCGGCAAACTGAAGTGGAAGCAGGTGCTGGCGCCCGCGATCCGCTACGCCACCGACGGCTTTCCGGTCGAGCCATGGCTGCAGCAGCGCCGCGACGCAGCCGCGAAAAATTTCGCCGGCAAGACCAACTTCGACGCTTACTTCTCGAACCTCAAGGCGGGCGCGACGCTGCGTCAGCCGGAGCTTGCGCAGACCCTGTCGCGGATCGCCAGCGACGGCGGCCGTGAGTTCTACGAAGGCCGCACCGCGGACCTGATTGCCCAGCAGATGTACGGCCACGGCTTCGTCACAAAGCAGGACCTGCTCCAGTACAAGGCGGTGTGGCGGCAACCGCTTGCCGCCGACTGGAACGGCTACCGCGTGATCGCCGCGCCGCCGCCGAGCTCTGGCGGCATCGGGCTGATCCAGATGTTGAAGATGAAGGCAGATCTGAAGCCGGCGTTCGACGGCCTCGAGCTGAATTCGGCGCCATATATCCATCTGATCGCGCAGATCGAGGACCGTGTTTTTGCCGATCGGCAGCAATACATCGGCGATCCGGATTCGGACACGGTGCCGACCGATAGGCTGATCGCCGATGCGTATCTCGCGCAACGCGCCGACGAGGTCAAACCCGACGAAGTGCCGGGCGCGTCGCCGGTGACGCCCGGCCTCGGCGACTCGCACACGCAAAAGGCGCAAACCACGCATTTCTCGGTGGTCGACAAATGGGGTAACGCGGTGTCGAATACCTACACGCTGAACGGCGATTTCGGTTCGGGCGTGGTGGTGGACGGCGGCGGCTTCCTGCTGAACGACGCGATGGACGACTTCGTCACGCGGCCAGGTAGTGTGACCGCGGCGACCGCGGCGACCACGGCGGGCGCGAGCGCCGAGATCAACACAGTGGCGCCGGGACGCCGCCCGATTTCGTCGATGACGCCGACTCTTCTGTTGAAGGACAACAAGGTGGCGCTGGTGATTGGCACGCCCGGCGGCTCGCGCATTCTGACTTCGATTTTTCAGGTGATGACCAACCTGTACGGCTTCAATATGACGCCCGCCGATGCAGTCGCTGCGATGCGCTTTCATCATCAGTTGTTGCCGCAGAAGACGATCTACTTCGAGCCGTACCAGCCGATCGCGGGCGAACTGGCCGAGCAGTTGAAGGCCATGGGCTACACGCTGGAGGCGCAGTCGTTCAATGGCGATGTGCAGATGATCCGCGTCGAGGGCACGACGCCCGAGCCGATCGCGGATCCGCGCGGGGTGGGCGTGGCGCGCGTGATGCGGTGAAGTTAAGCTTCGGGCGGTGCGGACGATAGGCTTATGGGCTGCGAAGGCGGGCTGTGACGGCCGAGTGCAGAGTGGCTGCGAAGATCGTCTGCAAAAACCGCCTGCAA
>NZ_CYGX02000049.1:0-46894 GCF_900019265.1 Paraburkholderia ribeironis | reverse complement strand
AACCGCCTGCAAAAACCGAGCTGCAGGAACGAACTGCAGGAACGAACTGCAGGAACGAACTGCAGGAACCAACTGTAGGAACCAACTGTAGGAACGAGCTACAAGAACGAGCTGCAAAAACCGAGCTGCAAGAACAAGGTGCATGAAGCAGAGAGTGGAAACGAACGGCAGCAGCGAACCGAAAAAACCAACTACAGGCGGGGAACGCAATGAGCGAACAAAAACTGGACACACTCGTGCTGCCGGGCTATCAGAACTCCGGCGCCGGTCACTGGCAAACGCGCTGGGAAGCACTGGATCCGGCGTTCGTGCGCGTACAGATGCCGGACTGGGACCATCCGGTGCGTGACGCGTGGTGCCGCACGCTCGATGCCGCGGTCGCCGCCGCCGACGCGCCGCTGAGGTTCGCCGCCCATAGTCTCGGTTGCCTGACGATCGCTTTCTGGGCGTCCCGGTACGCGAGCGCAACACAGCTTGTGAAGGTGGCCGGCGCGTTGCTGGTCGCCGTGCCCGATCCCGCCGGGGCGGATTTCCCGCGGCATGCAAGCGGCTTCGCGCTGGTGCCGCTTACGCGCTTGCCGTTCACGACGATGGTGGTGGCGAGCAGCGACGATCCGTATGGCGGCGTGCCGTTCGCGCGAACCTGTGCGAACGGCTGGGGCAGCCGCTGGATGGAGATCGGTGCGCGCGGTCACATCAACGCGGATAGTGGTCTTGGCGACTGGGACGACGGGCGGCGCTGGCTGGCTTCGTTGGGCGCGCAGGATTGAGTTCGCCCAGTTGAGCTTGCCGCGGCGCGGCCACAGGCGCCGCGCATTGGTGCGCCGCGCGCCGACCAGGCGTGTTCGTCAAGCGCGTTGGTCAAATCACCGACTTCGCCCGCAACGCCGCAAGCGTCGCTTCGTCATAGCCGAGTACGTCGCGCAAGATGCTGACGGTGTGCTCGCCGAGCAGAGGCGGGTGAGTCAACGCTTGCGGTGGTGTGCCGGTCATGTTGATCGGATTGCGCACCAGTTTCACCGTGCCGCCCGACGGATGCGGCAGATCGACCTGCAGGCCGCGCGCCACCACCTGCTCGTTTTCGAACACTTCGCCGAGATCGTTGATCGGCCCACACGGCACGCCCGCCGCTTCGAGCGCGCTGATCCATTGCTGCTTGCCTTGGCGGCGGACCATCTCGGCGAGGATCGGCACCAGGACTTCGCGCTGGCGCACGCGCGCCGGATTGGTCGCGAACCGTTCGTCGTCGGCGAGTTCCGGCTGGCCGCCCACTTCGACGAACTTGCGGAACTGGCCGTCGTTACCGACCGCCACGATGATCCAGCCGTCGCTGGTCTGGAAGGTCTGGTAGGGCACGATGTTCGGATGCGCGTTGCCCCAGCGCACCGGCGGCTGGCCGCTCGCCAGGTAGTTCGAATTCATGTTGGCGAGCATCGCCACCTGGACGTCGAGCAGCGCCATGTCGATGTATTGCCCCTCGCCCGTGCGATCGCGATGCGTGAGTGCGGTGAGCACGGCGATGGTCGAGTACATGCCGGTCATCAGGTCGGCGATCGCGACGCCGGCTTTTTGCGGACCGCCGCCCGGCTGGCCGTCGCGCTCGCCGGTAATGCTCATGAAGCCGCCCATGCCCTGCACGATGAAGTCGTAGCCGGCGCGCTGCGCATACGGTCCGGTCTGCCCGAAGCCCGTCACCGAGCAGTAGATCAGATCGGGCTTCACTTCCTTGAGCGACGCGTAGTCGAGCCCATACTTCCGCAGCTGGCCGACCTTGTAGTTCTCCAGCACCACATCGCTTTGCGCGGCCAGCTCGCGGATGATCCGCTGGCCTTCGGGCGTGGCGATGTCGACGGTGACCGAGCGTTTGTTGCGGTTCGCCGCCAGATAGTACGCGGCCTCGTGCGTGTCCGCGCCCGCTGCCGTCTTCAGATACGGAGGCCCCCAGTGACGGGTATCGTCGCCGACTTCGGGACGTTCGATCTTGATGACGTCCGCGCCGAAATCGGCGAGCGTTTGCGCGCACCAGGGCCCGGCGAGCACGCGTGTGAGATCCAGTACGCGGATGTGACTGAGAGCGCCCATATCGTTGAATGTCTCCTAGGTAGCCAGGCGGCGCGCAAGGCGCCGCGAATGGAGGCAATCTTAAGCGATTCTCGCGGGTCGGCGCAGTCAGCCGAATGTCATAGGACGAATCGCCGGTTTCAGGCACGCGTCTCGATATTGCATGTTGCCCGGGGCATGTTGCCCGGTCGAACCTGGCCGGACGGCCAATCCCGCGTCGTGGGCTGCCGCGCACCGGCGCCGATCCCGTATAATCAGTCGTTTAACAGTTGGCGCATCCCACGATGCCGCCGGTAACAGTCAGAGTCAGGAACAGTCAGGACCGTCCCCCGCACGCTATGAAAGCCGCTGAAATCCGCGAGAAATTCCTCAAGTTCTTCGAATCGAAGGGCCATACGATCGTTCGCTCGTCGAGCCTCGTGCCCGGCAACGACCCGACATTGCTCTTCACCAATTCGGGAATGGTGCAGTTCAAAGATGTGTTCCTCGGCGCGGAATCGCGTCCGTATTCGCGCGCCACGACCGCGCAGCGCAGCGTGCGCGCCGGCGGCAAGCACAACGATCTGGAAAACGTCGGCTACACCGCGCGTCACCACACGTTCTTCGAAATGCTGGGCAATTTCTCGTTCGGCGACTACTTCAAGCGCGACGCGATCCACTACGCGTGGGAATTGCTGACCGGCGTGTACCAGCTGCCGAAAGACAAGCTGTGGGTCACCGTCTATCACGAAGACGACGAAGCGCACGACATCTGGGCGAAGGAAGTGGGCGTACCGGTCGAGCGCATCATCCGCATCGGCGACAACAAGGGCGCGCGCTACGCGTCGGACAATTTCTGGCAGATGGCCGACACCGGCCCCTGCGGCCCGTGCTCGGAAATCTTCTACGACCACGGCCCGGAGGTGTGGGGTGGCCCGCCGGGATCGCCCGAGGAAGACGGCGACCGCTACATCGAGATCTGGAATCTCGTGTTCATGCAGTTCAACCGCGACGCCCAGGGCAACATGACCCCGCTGCCCAAGCAGTGCGTGGACACCGGCATGGGGCTGGAGCGTATCGCGGCGGTGCTGCAGCACGTGCACAGCAACTATGAGATCGACCTGTTCCAGGCGCTGATCCAGGCTGCGGGCCGCGAAACTGGCGTGTGCGATCTGACAAACAACTCGCTGAAGGTGATCGCCGATCACATCCGCGCGTGCTCGTTCCTGATCGTCGACGGCGTGATCCCGGGCAACGAAGGCCGCGGCTACGTGCTGCGCCGGATCGTGCGCCGCGCGATCCGCCACGGCTACAAGCTGGGCAAGAAGGGTTCGTTCTTCCATCGCCTCGTGGCGGACCTCGTCGCGCAGATGGGCGACGCATACCCTGAACTGAAGCAGGCCGAACAGCGCGTCACCGACGTGCTGCGCCAGGAAGAGGAACGCTTCTTCGAGACCATCGAGCACGGCATGTCGATTCTCGAAGCCGCGCTGACCGAGCTCGAAGCGAAGGGCGGCAAGACGCTCGACGGCGAACTCGCTTTCAAGCTGCACGACACCTACGGGTTTCCGCTCGATCTGACCGCCGACGTGTGCCGTGAGCGCGAAGTGACGGTCGACGAACCGGCCTTCGACGAAGCGATGGCGCGTCAGCGCGAACAGGCACGCGCGGCGGGCAAGTTCAAGATGGCGCAAGGTCTCGAATACACGGGCGCGAAGACCACGTTCCACGGCTACGAAGAGATCGTCTTCGACGACGCGAAGGTGATCGCGCTGTATGTGGACGGCGCGTCGGTGCAGCAGGTGAGCCATGGTCAGCAGGCGGTCGTCGTGCTGGATCACACGCCGTTCTACGCGGAATCGGGCGGCCAGGTCGGCGACCAGGGCGTGCTGGCCAACGCGAGCGTGCGCTTCGCCGTGACCGATACGCTGAAGGTGCAGGCCGACGTGGTCGGGCATCACGGCACGCTCGAGCAGGGCACGCTGAAGCTGGGCGACGTCGTCAAGGCGGAGATCGACGCGATTCGCCGTGCCCGCACGGCGCGCAACCACTCGGCCACGCACCTGATGCACAAGGCGCTGCGCGAGGTGCTCGGTTCGCACGTGCAGCAGAAGGGCTCGCTCGTCGACGCCGACAAGACCCGTTTCGACTTCGCGCACAACGCGCCGATGACGGACGAGCAGATTCGCCGTGTCGAAGAAATAGTCAACGCCGAAGTGCTGGCGAACGCGCCGGGTATCGTGCGCGTGATGCCGTTCGACGAAGCCGTGAAGGGCGGCGCGATGGCGCTGTTCGGCGAAAAGTACGGCGACGAAGTACGCGTGCTCGATCTGGGTTTTTCGCGTGAGTTGTGCGGCGGCACGCACGTGCATCGCACCGGCGACATTGGCCTCTTCAAGATCGTGATGGAAGGCGGGGTGGCGGCGGGAATTCGTCGCGTGGAAGCGATCACGGGCGACAACGCCGTGCGTTTCGTGCAGGACCTCGATGCGCGCATCAATGCGGCCGCCGCAGTGTTGAAGGCGCAGCCGTCGGAACTCACGCAGCGCATCAGCCAGGTGCAGGATCAGGTGAAGTCGCTGGAGAAGGAACTGAGCGCGTTGAAGTCGAAGATGGCTTTGAGCCAGGGCGACGAGCTGGCCGGTCAGGCCATCGAGATCGCCGGCGTGCAGGTGCTGGCGGCCACGCTGGAAGGCGCGGACGTCAAGACCCTGCGCGAGACGGTCGACAAGCTGAAGGACAAGCTGAAGAGCGCGGCGATCGTGCTGGCGTCGGTCGACGGCGGCAAGGTAAGCCTGATCGCCGGTGTGACAGCGGACGCAAGCAAGAAGGTCAAGGCGGGCGAACTCGTCAACTTCGTTGCGCAGCAGGTCGGCGGCAAGGGCGGCGGCCGGCCTGACATGGCGCAGGCAGGCGGCACCGAGCCGGCCAACCTGCCCGCGGCGCTGGCTGGCGTCAAGGCGTGGGTCGAAGGCCAGCTCTGATTCGGTTCTGATTGGGCCACGCGGGGCGCCGGGTGTATCGGCGTGCCGCGTGGCCTTAGTCTTTTTTGTGCCGTTGTGCCGTTGTGCCGTTGTGCCGTTGTGCTGTTGCGCAGTTTGCGCAGTTTGCGCAGTTTGCACAGTTTGCGCCGCGTTGCGGGTTCGCGCAGCGCGCATCATGGGTTCGTGCACGGATCGGTTGGCGCTGCGTCGGTGGTGCATCGGTGGTTCGTTCGCGATTGTCCGTGAAGGTTGGCCTCCGACCATTTCATGCCGTGTGGGCGACCATCAGCCGCCGTCCACTGCCGAAGCCGTAGCGCCCGCTGCGGCCGTCGCGGGCAAGTCAACCGTTTCCTCCGGCGCCATCAGCGTGCGTCGCAGCGCGTTGAGCGCGGACGAAAAATGTCCGCGTCGCCAGATGAGCATCGTCTCGATCATGCCGATATCGGGCAGATCATGAACCGCGATATTGCTGGTATCCGTTTGCAGATCCAGCACCGAGCGCGGCGCCACTGCCACGCCAGCACCGGCGGCCACGCACGCGACTATCGCGTGATAGGAGCCGAGCTCCAGCACCCGCGCGGGCCGCACGCCGTGCTCCAGATACCACTTCTCGATATACGCACGGTACGCGCAGCCACGCTCGAACGCGATCAGCGTCGATAGCGCAATGTCGCCCACGTCGTGAATCGGCCGATGCCCGCGCGGCGTCAGCATCACCAGTTCTTCCGTGAATACCGGCACCGCCTCGAACAGGTCGCCGAGCGCGGTCTGATCCAGCGGCGTCGCCACCAAGGCGGCATCCACCTCGAACTCCCGCACCCGCTCGATCAGCCTGTCGGTCGTGCCGGTCTCCAGTTCGAGTTCGACGGCGGGCCACTGCTGGTGATACCGCGCGAGCAGGCCAGGCAGGCGGGTCGCCGCGACGCTTTCCATCGCGCCCAGACGCAGGCGTCCGCTCGGACGATCTTCGCGCACCGCGTGACGCGCCTCGTCAGCGAGCGCCAGCAGACGCTCCGCGTAGGGCAGCAGCGTCTCGCCGGCCGGCGTCAGCACGAGGCGCCGGCCGTCGCGGATGAACAGGTCGGTGCCGAGTTGCTCTTCAAGCTGTTTGATGCGCGTCGTGACGTTCGATTGCACGCGATTGAGCTTGGCGGCGGCGCGTGTCACGCCATTTTCCCGCACGACCGCACGAAAAATGGTCAAGGCGGCCAGATCCATGATTCTCTCCTCGCGATGATTGATATCCGAATTATTCATTTTTCGTGATTCAAAGGTCAAGCTAATATGCACTGAACCAACCCGCTGGCCTACGCGCCGGCCCGCAGCCCCTGGATCGCCCGCTCATGAACCACCTCGCCTCCGCCGCATACGACCGCTCATCCGAATCTCACGCCGCCCGTCGTGCGGCGCTGGCCTGCATGGTGACGCTGGCCGTTGCGCTCGGAGTGGGGCGTTTCGCGTTCACGCCGCTATTGCCGCTGATGCTCCACGGCGGCGCTTCCGGTCAGCCGCAGATCGACATCCAGCACGGCGGCTGGCTGGCGTCGTTCAATTACGCGGGCTATTTCGTCGGCGCGCTCACCTGCGCGGCGCTGCGCATCGAGCCGGCGCGCATGGTGCGCGTGGGGCTCGTCGCCACGGTTCTGCTGACGCTGGCGATGGGTGTGACGAGCCAGTTCTGGGTGTGGGCGGCGGTGCGCTTCATCGCGGGCGCGGTCAGCGCCTGGACTTTCGTTTTCGCGTCGCAGTGGGGCTTGCGGCGGCTCGCCGAACTCGGCGCTCACGGATGGAGTGGGGTGATTTATACCGGACCGGGAGTGGGAATCGTCGGAACGGGGTTGTTGGTCAGCGTCGCGGGGGGCTATGGCGCGACGGCCGGATGGATTGGCTTTGGGTTGATTGCGGCGGTTCTGTCGGTGGTGGTTTGGCCGGTGTTTGGCGGAGCGGGTGCCGGTGACGCAGGCTCGACCAGCGCAGCCGCCGCTAGCGGGCATCCCGCTACGCAAACCGCCATCCGAACCGTTAGCCAAACCGCCATCCGAACCGCTAGCCAAACCGCCGTCCGAACCGCCACCCAAGCTGCCACCCAAGCCGCCACCCAAACCGCCACCCAAACCGCGACGACCGGGCCCCACTTGACCCACACCGCCCACCGTACCGACGCACTCTGGTTGATCCTGCTCTACGGCGTCCCCGGGTTCGGCTACATCATCACCGCGACATTCCTGCCGGTGATCGCACGGCATGCGCTGCCGGGTTCTGCGTGGCCTGACCTGTTCTGGCCGATGTTCGGTGCGTCGCTGGTGGCAGGCTCGCTGCTGGCGGCGCGGCTGCCGACGCATTGGGACAACCGCACGTTGCTCGCCGGCAGCTATGTGCTGCAAGCCTGCGGTATCGCGCTCGGAATTGTCTGGCCGACGGCGGGCGGCTTCTCACTTGGCAGCATCCTGATCGGCCTGCCGTTCACCGCGATCACGCTGTTCGCGATGCGCGAGGCGCGGCGTCTGCGCGGAGACGATGCGGCCGGCCTGATGGGCTATGCGACGGCGGCCTATGGCGTCGGCCAGATCGCCGGCCCGCTGGTCGCCGCGCCGATCGCCCACCATACGGGCTCGTTCTCGTTGGCGCTGGCGCTGGCGGCGGGCGCGCTGCTGCTGGGGGCGGCGGGGCTGATCGCGGTCGCGCGGTTACCGCGTGGCCGTGGCCGTGGCCGCACGGCCGCTTGCGGGTGCAACTGACTGACGGCCCGTGGCTGGCGGCTGTTCGTGGAGGAGCCTTAGGAAGTACGAAGTCGAACCACAGGCCGAAGCCTCGGGCCGAAACGTCGAACCCGAACCCGAACCCGAACCCGAGCCCGAGCCCACGCCAAACCAAGCCAAACCAAGCCAAACCAAGCCAAACCAAGCCAAACCAAGCCAAACCAAGCCCACATCTCACCCCGCAAAACAAATAACCTCACAGGCGCACTAAAATGACCGCTTTCCGTCATCGCGCGCCTGTCGCCGGGTGCGACTCCCGTCATGCAACACTTCGCGTCCGACAACTACGCCGGCATCTGTCCCGAAGCGCTCGATGCGCTGATCGCCGCCAACAACAGCGGCCACGAGCCGGCCTACGGCGACGACTCCTGGACCAACCAGGTGTGCGACCGCCTGCGCGACCTGTTCCAGACCGACTGCGAAGTGTTCTTCGTGTTCAACGGCACGGCGGCCAATTCGCTGGCGCTCGCGTCGCTGTGCCAGTCATATCACTCGGTGATCTGTCATGAACTCGCGCACATCGAAACCGATGAATGCGGCGGCCCGGAATTCTTTTCGAACGGCTCGAAGCTGCTGACCGCACCGGGCATCGGCGGCAAGCTCACGCCGGATGCGATCGAAGCGGTCATCACGCGCCGCGCCGATATCCACTACCCAAAGCCGAAGGTCGTCACGCTGACCCAAGCGACGGAAGTCGGCACCGTCTACAGCGTCGAGCAAGTGCGGGCGATCGCGGCGATTGCCAAACGGCGTCATCTGAAAGTGCACATGGACGGCGCGCGTTTTGCGAATGCGGTCGCGGCACTGGACGTGCATCCGTCGGAGATCACGTGGCGCGCGGGCGTCGACGTGCTGTGCTTCGGTGGCACCAAGAATGGCTTGCCGGTCGGCGAGGCGGTGGTGTTCTTCGATCGCTCGCTCGCCGACGATTTCGCCTACCGTCTGAAGCAGGCCGGCCAACTGGCGTCGAAGATGCGCTTCATCTCTGCGCCGTGGCTCGGCCTGCTCGACAACGACGTGTGGTTGCGCAATGCGCGTCACGCGAATGCGATGGCGCGCTTGCTGCAGACGCGGTTGCAGGAAATTCCGGGCGTGAGCATCATGTTTCCGGGCGAATCGAACGCGGTCTTCGCGCAGTTGCCTCCCCACGCCGCCAAGGCGATGCGCGCACGCGGCTGGAAATTCTACGAGTTCATTGGCGCGGGCGGTTGCCGTCTGATGTGCGCGTGGGACACGCAGCCGGAAACGGTCGAGCGTTTCGCGGCCGAAGTGCGTGAGCTGTGCGCCATGTGAACGCGCAAAGCGAGCAGACACGCGAAACACGAGCCAGAGCCACGAGCCACGAACCAGAGCCACGAGCCACGAATCACGAATCACGAACCACGAACCACGAACCACGAACCACGACAAAAGAGACATCCTCACGCCATGACCGAGTACCGATTTTGTCCTCGCTGCGCCACCCCTCTGACCGAACGCGCCGATCCCGAGCACGAAGGTGGCCGCATTCGCCAGAGCTGTCCCGACGAGGTGTGCGGCTACGTGCACTGGAACAATCCGTTGCCGGTAGTTGCGGCGATCGTCGAATATGAGGGCAAGATTCTGCTCGCTCGCAACGCCGCGTGGGCCGAAGGCGTGTTCGCGCTGATCACCGGCTTCCTCGAAAACGGCGAGACGCCTGAACAGGGCATCGCTCGCGAGGTGTTCGAGGAGACCTCGCTGCATGCTGAGACGGTCGAGCTGATTGGCGTGTATGAATTCATCCGCAAGAATGAAGTGATCATCGCGTATCACGTGAAGGCGTACGGGACTATCGCGCTGTCGCCGGAATTGCTCGAATACCGGTTGGTCGAGCCGGCCAGATTGCGGCCGTGGCGAGCGGGCACGGGTCAGGCGCTCGGCGAATGGATGCGGCGGCGCGGCCTGCCGTTCGAGTTCGTCGACAGGCCGGGACAATGAGCGACGCCATCAGCGACGCCGCGATGCAGCGACGCAATTGGCGACGCAATGAGTGCTCGACAACCACAACAACGAGCACACCGACAACCACACCGACAACCACACCGATCACCCGCCACGTCCGATGAACAAACCCGCCCCCGCCGCGCGCAACGCTTACCCGCATTTCCTGCCGATCACCACCCGCTGGATGGACAACGACGTCTACGGTCACGTGAACAACGTCGTCTACTACAGCTACTTCGATACCGTGGTGAACGAGTATCTGATCCGCGCGGGCGTGCTCGACTTCGAGCATGGCGCGACCATCGGGCTCGTGGTCGAGACGCACTGCAGCTACTTCGCGCCACTGGTGTTTCCCGAGCGCGTCGAAGCGGGCTTGCGGGTGACGCGGCTCGGCACGTCGAGCGTGCGTTACGAAGTCGGGCTTTTCAAGGAAGGCGACGCCCAGCCCGCCGCGCAGGGCTACTTCGTACACGTGTATGTGGATCGCGTCACGCGCCGTCCCGTGAGCTTGTCCGCCGACCTGCGCGCGGCGCTCGAACCGCTGAACGTCGTCGTGCGCACGGAATAGGCACGTGCAGTCGCTCGTCATCAATCTGCTCAACGGCGTCAGCTACGGCCTGTTGCTGTTCATGCTGTCGGCTGGCCTCACGCTGATTTTCAGCATGTTAGGCGTGCTGAATTTCGCGCATGCGGGCTTCTACATGCTGGGGGCTTACGTCGGTTTCTCGGTGGCCGCGCGGGCCGGTTTCTGGAGCGCGCTGGTGTTCGCACCGCTCGTCGTCGGGCTGCTCGGCGCGGCGCTGGAGCGCTGGTTGTTGCGCCGTGTGCGCACCCACGGCCATCTGCCGGAGTTGCTGCTGACGTTCGGCGCCGCCTATCTGCTCGGCGAACTGGTCAAACTTGGCTGGGGCTTGAACCCGCTTTCCGCGACGGTTCCGGCCGTGCTCGACGGCCCGTTGTTCACGGTCTACGGCGCAGCTTTCGCGCGCTACCGGGCGTTCATGATGGCGGTGTCGCTGGCGATGCTGGTGGTGCTGTACGCGGTGTTGCGCGTATCGAAGACGGGGCTGATCGTGCGCGCCGCGCTGACGCACGCGAGCGCCGTCGAAGCGCTCGGCCACAACGTGCCGCGCGTGTTCACCGGCGTGTTCGCCGCGGGCACGGCGCTCGCCGCGCTGGCCGGCGTGATCGGCGCACCGCTCTTCGTGATCGAACCGGCGATGGCGGAATCGCTCGGCTCGATCGTGTTCGTGGTGGTCGTGATCGGCGGGCTCGGTTCGTTGAGCGGGGCGCTCGCCGCATCGCTACTGGTCGGCTGTGTGCAGACGCTGGCGGTCGCGACTGACGTGTCGCTGGGCGATGTGCTGTCGATCGTCGGCGTGTCGTTGCCGGTCGACTGGGACGCACTGACGCTCGCGCAACTCGCGCCGCTGTTGCCTTATCTGTTGCTCGTCGCGATGCTGGCACTGCGCCCGCGCGGGCTGTTCGGGCGCCACGACGATCATGCGTGAGCCCGCCGGAGCGTCCAGACCGTCCCGCGCGTCCCCGCGGCGCGCGGCATCGCTCCGCGCGATCGGGCGCGCTCTCGCGCCGTGGCTCGCGCTCGTCGTGTTCCTCGCGGTGCCGCCGTTCGTCTGGCCGCAAAGCTGGCTGCTCGCCTATCTCGCGCAGAGCGCGACGATGATCGTCTTCGCACTGTCGTACAACCTGCTGCTCGGCGAAACCGGGCTGCTGTCGTTCGGCCATGCCGCGTATGCGGGGCTCGGCGCGCTGGTCGCCGCGCAGGTGTTCAACCGGATCGGCGTGCCGCTCATGCTGCTGCCGTTGCTTGGCGGAATCGGCGGCGCGTTGTGCGGCGTGCCGTTCGGTTTCATCGCCACGCGACGCGCCGGCACAGCGTTCGCGATGATCACGCTCGGCCTCGGCGAACTGGTGGTGGCGGCCGCGTGGGCGCTGCCCGACTGGTTCGGCGGCGTGGCGGGCGTGGCGATCGATCGTACCCGCGCACCGCTCGTGGGCAACTGGAGCTTCGGCCCGGCGCGCGAGGCCTATGCGTTGATCGCGCTGTGGTGCCTGCTGGCAAGCATGGCGATGTTCGCGCTGTCGCGCACGCCGTTCATGCGACTCGCCAACGCCGTGCGCGACAACCCGGCGCGTGCCGCGGCGATCGGTTGTTACCCGCGCCGCATCCGCTACGGCGTCGTGGTGCTGTCGGCGTTTTTCGCGGGCATCGCGGGCACGTTGGGGTTGATCAATCTCGAACTGGTGTCGACGGAAAGCATCGGCATGATGCGCTCGGGCGCGGTGCTGATCGCCACGGTGATTGGTGGGACCGCCGCCTTCTTCGGGCCGGTTGCGGGCGCGCTCGTGATGACGTTTTTCAGCGTCGTGGTCGCGAGCGTCACGCGGGCGTGGCTGTTCTATCTGGGGCTGTTCTTTATCGTCGTGGTGGTCGTGTCGCCGGATGGCCTCGCGGGATTCGCCGGGCGGCATACGGCGCGCGTCGCGACGCACGGCTGGCGCCGCTGCCGCGCGGCTTATCTGTGGGCCACGGCCGCCGCGCTGCTGTGGACAGCGACCGTCGTGCTCGCGGTGCAATGGGCGTACGCCGCGCAGTTCGGTACGAACGATGGCGCTGCGTTCAACCTCGCCGGCGTGCCGTGGTCCAGCGCGGCGTCGCCGCTTTGGCTCGGCGTCGCGCTGTTCGTGCTGGGCGCCTCGGGGGCGCTCGCCACGCACTGCGCGGTGCGCGCGCAAGCTCGTCTTGCCGGGCGCGCCCGCGCGAGCCAGTCCACCGGAGACGCGCGATGATTCCGGCTCTCGCCGTCTACGGCATCAGGAAACGCTTCGGGCCCACGCACGTTCTGCACGGCGTCGATCTCGCGATCGAGCCTGGCGAGCGCCATGCGCTGATCGGCCCGAACGGCGCGGGCAAATCGACGCTCTTCAATCTGATTGCCGGCGGCGCGCGGCCGAACGCCGGGCGCATCGATCTGTTCGGCGCGGAGATCACGCGACTCGCCCCGGCTGCGATCGCGCGGCGCGGGCTCGCGCGGAGTTTCCAGAGCACCAGTGTGTTCGCGCGGCTGAGCGTGTTCGACAATCTGCGCTGCGCGGCGATGCTGGCCGAGCGTCGCCGCATGCGCTGGTGGCAGCGCTTCAGCGGCTCGCGCAGCGTCGATGCACACGCTGAACAGGTGCTCGACGCGGTAGGGCTGAGTGCGCGCGGCCACGTTCGGGCCGGCACGCTCAGCTACGCGGAGCAGCGCGCGCTCGACCTTGGCATTGCGCTCGCGGGCGGCGCACACACGTTGCTGCTGGATGAGCCGACCGCTGGCATGAACCGCGCGGAAGCGGCGCACGCGATCGAGCTGATTCGCGCAACCACCGCAGGCCGCACACTGCTGATGGTCGAGCACGACATGGATGCGGTGTTCGCGCTCGCCGACCGGATCTCCGTGCTGGTGCAAGGCCGCGTGATCGCGACCGGCACACCGGCGGCGATACGCGCGGATGCGGCGGTCCGCGCCGCCTATCTTGGCGACGGCTTAGGCGGCGGACTAAGCGGTGGACTAAGCGGCGGATTCGGCAAAGGAGCAGGCGCGTGACCGCGCTGCTCGACATTCGCGACCTGAACGCGTGGTACGGCGCGAGTCAGGCCTTGCATGGCGTCACGCTACGCATCGAGCCCGGCGAAGTACTGGCGCTGGTCGGACGCAACGGCTCTGGCCGCTCGACGCTGGCACGCGCGATCATGGGCCTCGTGCGCAGCGCGGGCGAGCTGCGCTTTGCGGGCCGGCCGCTCGACGGCTTGCGCACCTTCGAGATCGCGCGTCTCGGGCTCGGTTACGTGCCTGAACATCGCGATGTATTTCCGACGCTGACTGTGCATGAAAATCTGCAACTCGGGGTCGCGCCGCGTGCTCGCCACCGCACGCCGCGCTTCACGTTCGACGATGCTTACGCGCTATTCCCTGCGCTCAGTGAACGTAGGCGCACGCGCGCCGGTGCGCTATCGGGCGGCGAACAGCAGATGCTGACGCTGGCGCGTGCTCTGCTCGGCGATCCCGATCTGCTGGTCATCGACGAACCTGGCGAGGGTCTCGCGAGCCGTGTGATGGAGCAGGTTGCCGGATGTCTGCGCGCGCTGCGCGAGCGCGGCGTGGCGATGCTGCTGATCGAGCAGCGCCTCGTGATTGCACGCGAGATCGCCAGCCGGGTTGCCGTGATGGGGCATGGCGAAATCGTGTTCGATGGCGAACTGGCGTCGTTTCTGACGCGCGTCGACGTGATGCGGGAGTGGCTCGGCGTCGGCTGATCGATCCGCGAATCGCGGCGGTTTTGTCGAACGCCACACGGGGCGAAAACCTGCGTGCTGAATTCGTATGGTTTTTTCACGAACTGTGGCAAGTGGGTCACAGTTCTGCGTGACATAAAGCGAGAAATTCCCACGCCATGTGTCATGGAAAGGGAAAAATTCGCGAGGCACTGCGGTCGTTTAGGTTCGGCCACCTACGGTCGTTCGATCGCGCTTTCAGGCGGACATTCGAACGTCGGCTCAGCTCGAATAGCGTTGAAAATTCCCACCATTTATCGATGAAAGCCACATAGGCTTCCTCCGAAAAACTCAAAAAATGCACCTTGAATTTACATTGACAATAATTAACAATTTGCCCCATTTAAGGGATTTCATCCCGCACTTATGTTTCCTACAATAGGGTCGGTGAAACATTGCGTTGGGAAAAAATGAAGACATGGTCGGATTGACGCATCCATGATGCAGGCCGCATTTTTGCGTCGAGATTGTCTATGTTAAAAGATCGATGTTTTCTTGTCATATGTGAAATATTCGAAGCATCTGGCTCAAGAGCATAGTAGTGGAAAATCATGATGGAAGCGGTAAAGAAAATAATATGAAGCCATTTGAGCGTGCGGGTAAGGTATTAATGTTGACAACATAAATACTGGATTACGTGATTTGCCAAATATTTCAATATTATCGAATCATTAAGTGGACGCCTATAAACGGTGGTGCTTTACCCTGCGATTTTGGTTAATTTATGTTTTTGTTTTCATTTTCTTTGCAAATAATGGAGCAACAATATGAAAAAAATTGCACTAGCCGCTGCCATGACTATTTTTTCTGTTAATGTTTTTGCGCAATATGTGCCAGCCGGAGATACGCGAGGGACCACTTCTGTCGCGGCAGGGGTAGGGTCGTTGACAGAGCGCGATCAAGCAGTGGCAGTTGGGGAAAATTCTCACACCGCATTCAGCGGTGTATCAGTGGGGGCGAGCTCTCAAAATCTGAATGATACTGGCGTGGCTATAGGGAATGGCGCAACAACGCAAGCCAACTTTACTGGGGCACTCGGCGCGATTGCTATAGGCAATAATTCTAACTCAGGGGGGAAGTCTCTAGTGGTAGGGGCCAACGCCAAAGCGACGGATGATGTTGCCGTTGTAATTGGTGAAAGCAGTACTGCAGGATATGAATCTGTAGCGGTTGGAAGAGGCGCTTCAGTTACTGGAACTGCGGGTGCCGCTTTGGGAATGGCAGCCAGCGTCGCACAATCTGCGACAAACTCTGTAGCGATCGGGAGCGGCACGACAGTTACTCAAGCGAATACTGTCGCAGTTGGTGGGAGAAGCATCTCTCAACTCAGCGATGGGGTTGCTCCCACTGACGCGGTCACTGTGGAACAATTAAACGCAGCAATTGCCAACTTGACGACGCATTGATGTAACGGGGCGCCTACTGGTTATCGGCTTGGCGTCCTGCTCTTGTTTTGCTCGAATGTCTTCTGTGGACAGAGCGCGCTAGTTCGGATTGCGGTTAAGGAAGCTCAGGAGCGGCGCGTCCGCATGAGTGATTATTGTAAACGCCTTTGAGGGGAAAACGTGCCTGTTTACGAACAAAAACGATGCCGGCACGGCATCATGTTGTACAACACGAACGATACCTTTGTGGGCAGGAGCTTACAGGCGTATGGGGAATGGTCCGAACCAGAATCCTTTCTATTTCAGCAGATTATCCGCGAGGGAGATGTCGTTGTAGAGGCAGGAGCTAATATTGGCTCTCACACTGTTGGCTTGTCCAAAGCCGTTGGCTTGGCCGGTATCGTTCATGCCTTCGAACCGCAGCGGCATACGTTTCAACTGCTCTGTGCGAACCTTTCTTTGAACGAATGCTTCAATGTATTTGCGTATCCTCACGCTGTCGGAAGCGAGAACAAAACAATCTCTTTTCCGGTAGCCGATCCAACGGTGACAAATAATTTTGGTGCATCCTCCCTCCATCTGACTGATTGTCCAACGGAAGCGATATCGATGCGGACACTCGATTCAATGAATTTCCCACGATTGGATCTCCTCAAAGTTGACATCGAAGGATTTGAAGTTGACATGCTTGCCGGTGCGCGTACGACAATTTCAACCTGTAGGCCGGTTGTTTATCTGGAATATATGAATCCCTACAATGGCGATAATTCAAAGGTCTTTGTAGAATATTTTTCAGATTTGAGATACGATCTGTATTACTATATCACGCCAATTTTCAACTCCAGAAATTACTTTGGCAACGAGGTGAATCATTTTGCAGGCCTCTGGTCATTCGATATGCTCTGCCTTCCGAAGGAAAAGGCAGTCGTAGAAGGGATGCTTGATGCAAGAAAAGACGTCGGACACTGCAGCGATCCTGAACTGTGGCGTCAGGTGAAATTCAAGTATTTCTAGTTGTCTGTCAACGCGATGCTATTGATCCCGTGAGCGGGAATCACGTCACGAATGCCCGCTGTAGAGAAAGTGGAATGTCCCTCTTGAGCCTGCGGATTCAACCGGTCGATGCAACGGTTTGATGAAATCTCTCAGCCGGTGTGTCGAAGTCTAGTGTTTTTCGGGGACGTTCGTTGAGTCGCCTGGCCACGGCTAGCGCATGGACCCAGGAAGGCATTCGTGTAGAAAGACTTCTCGCACCTTCACCGCGCTCGCGAGGCGAGGCGCGCAATCATCCGCTCCGCCATCGCGCGGTCGATGACTTCGAATGAGCGGCTCGTGCGTTCATAGGCATACATGTCGCCCGTCGCGATGTCGAACCACCAGCCGCTTAATACCAGTGCCCCGGCAGTGACCTGCTGGTGGACTATCGGGTATGTCATCAGATGCTCGAGCTGCACCAGTACGTTGAGTTGCGACAATTGATCGTGCGGTTTCAACCTGTCATCGAGCGGACCTTCGTGTTCGAGGCGAAACGCTGCGTTGTTGGCGTGGTATAGCCATCTATCGAGGTTCGGCGCTTTCAGCTTGGCGTTGCGTGTGTGCACGGCTTTCATCGCACCGCACTCGGAATGCCCGCACACAACAATATTCGCGACTTTCAGCACCAGTACTGCGTACTCGATTGCGCTTGCCTCGGAAAGGTCACCGGTAGAGGCCCCCTCCGCAGTTGCTGGTGGTATCAGGTTGCCGACATTGCGCATCGTGAACAGATCGCCCGGATGGGTCGAGGCAAGCAGGTCCGGCACAACCCGGCTGTCCGAGCACGTAATGAAGAGCGCATCAGGTGTCTGCGCAAGCGCCAGTTTGCTGAACTGCTTCGCGTATTGCGGCAACATTTTCTCGCGAAATTCAACGATGCCCATGATGAGTTTGCGCATGGCTCGCCTCCGAAAGGGCTAGTTGTTTGCCGTCGAGACTGCCGAACCTCCAAGCCCTTGCGAGTCGGGGATGCGGGCCAACGCCAGGTCTTCCGGAAATGGATGATTCGCGGCGATCGCGCGGTCGATCAGTGTTAGCTCAACGCGCAATGCGTCATGACGATGCTCCGGCAGGCTCTGGATGAGGTTCTCTATCGCCGCGCGCAGACGCCGCGCGATTTGAATGCTGCCCGCGCCATACTGTCGTATCTCGCGGAAACTGATATGCACGAAATCTTCCCAATTGGGCGTCCGCAAGATCACGCGCACTCGCCCCGAACTATCCTCAATCTCTTCGACGCGCAGAGACCGTTTGCCTACCATGCGCAATAGTCGGTGCAACTGATCGATCGCAAGCACGGCCGTGGTCGGATCGTTGATCGCTGCCGACAGCGCTTTTAGCGCAATATCGACCAGGATGCGAAACGCGAACATTGGGTCTTGCTCCATCGTGCGTTCCGTTCCGAAAGCGACAAGTGTGCGCAGCCTGTTTTCATCGATTGCGTCAGAGTTCCCGTACAAATAAAACAAGGGTTCGTCCACCGCGACGAAATCACCGACTTGCGGCACGAATTCGATGACTGCGTTAGCGCGTCGCGCCTTGGCCACCAGCCTTTCCAGATTCACGGCCAGAACGATGCCAGACCTCCCGCGCAGACTAACAATGCGATCAGGTACGCCTCGCTCTTTGTCGCGTTCCGGCGCGGTAATCGCACCCGTAGACGGGGCGGGATAAACGCTCTCGATGACCGCGATCCCTTGCTCCCCAACGCGAGCCACGAGGCTGACAGGGCGCAGAAACTTCGCGGCGTAGTCAATCAGGAAAAGGAAAGCGACGACGGAAGTGAATCCGAATAGCGCTGCAATGAAGACTTGAAGCTGGAGTACCTCATTCTCACCCATCCAGCCCGCCGTTCTATTGGCGAACAGCAGTGTGAAAACGAATAATCCCGAGATGCAACGGATGACGTTATCGCGCAGCAGCGTCGTTGCGATGATCCGCGGGGTGTACTGGCCGCCGGCAACCTGGATTGCGACGAGCAGCGAACCGAACGTAAATACCAGAAACGCCATGTCTGCGGAAACGATGTCACCGAGCAGCGACCGCGCCCCAGTCATGGACAGGCCAAGCAGGCTGCTTTTCGGATCAAGGGTCCCTTGCCTGGTCATCCATCTTCCTGCCATTTCAGCCACAGGCTTCACCACGGCATAGATCGCGATCGCGATGAGCGGCACAGTCCACAGCGAAGACCTCAGGTAGCTCTTTAAGCTGTACCAGCGATTCCAGTCCATGTTTGCTCTCTCCCTACGGTTCATATTGCAGCGGGACCAAGGTATCGGCGGCTCGCCTGGTGGCATGCAAAGGAGGCTTCCCGAGCGGGCGCGCACGCGACTGGGATCACCCCACGGTCGCTTGTTCCGGTCGTCGTCTTGATGTCGGCGTTCAGGCAAGCGCCGCTGAACGTCCAAAACCACCTGCTTTTGTCGCGATGCACGAACTGCACGGGCGCGAGGTTGGCAGCGTCGCTTCTGTCAACGTTCGCGGCATAGGAGGGCCAACCCTGCCAGCAGCTGAGTTGATCTGCCATTCCAGTACTGTTTGATCACGCGGGTTGAGTCCAGATCGCTGCCGGCCTCAACCTGCTCGATAAACTGAATCCGCAGGTCAGGGGAGGCTCCGCTGGCGCGGACCAGGTTATGGACACGTGAACCTTCCCGATGCAATAAGACACCTGAACTTCATGCTGGTCAATGAGGCCTTGGTCCAGGGACGTCGAGTCTCCAGAATGGCGCCTCGATGGGCTCCGGAATGGCGAAGACTGACGGCATCTCAAAGCGGCCGTCGAGGCGACGCCGGGTCCACGGTCCGCAGAGGGACGCGTGTCGACGATCGCAGCCTTGCGGGGTTCAGCGGCATAAGCCTCATTGCATGAGGCGGCACGCGGCGAGTTGCAGACCTTCGACGTGTCGAGCAAAATTGACGACAAATTTCCCAAGGAACATTGCGAGTCGTGCTCCGTCGTCGGAGACGCCGCTGAACCTGAAAGGCAACATGAGACGACTGTTCGTCGCTGCGCTCGCAGCCACCTCTTTCGCGACTTGCGTTCACGCGCAAAGCAACGCGTCCGGCCCGCTCGGCACGCCCTCGGGCACACTGCAATTCGTGCGCGTCGACCACGACTTCGTGGCGATGCTCGACAAGGAAAGTTTCGATCGCTTTGGCGCGAACACACTCACGCATTTCGATGACGTGGGCAACACAAATGACACGGTCACGCGCACGCTCGTGCAGACCGATTCCGGCCCGGTGCTGTACGACTTTCGCCACCGTCCTCCACTTGTGCAGCGCTGTGGCACGCGCATGACGGTCAAGCGCGTCTTCTGGCAAGGCGATGAAGTCGTGATGCAAGGCTCACAAGGCTGGTTCCGATTCCAGCGCGGCGCGCTGACGAAGCTGCAGTCGTCTACGACGACGTACCACTGATTACGCGCACGCCGCTGCCGTTCTCCAGGTTGTCTTTAGTCTCTTGTGGTCGAGCTGAGCCTGTCGTCGTGGGACAGGGTTCGGCCCAGGAACGGCCGCTGTACCACAATGCGCCGATCGTCGGCAATGGTGCGGGTCACACCCGTGGAGTTGCCTGTGCAAGCCGCCCCCCGCAATCAATCGTATCTCACACAATGCTCCACATGGGGATGCGTTGCCGCCGCCAGGCTCGTCCGGCCGCCTGCAAGAACGCGGCAGATACGCTGCGTCGCCGGTTACTGAACGACGGTGTCAAACCGGCGTCGGCCATAAGGTCTGCTGCGGAGCGGAAACGGCTCGCCGTATTGCGCCAGCGGCAGGTGATCACACAACCAGTATAAGTGCTCGCGGGACCGCCAAACGGGCTCGCAACGTCTTGCAGCGGCCATTCGCTCGACCGGGCTATCCGGCGTCGCTTTAGAATTCAGAAAAAATTGTTCGCCAGGGCGGTTCACCCTTGGCAAGGAGAAGAGACGTCATGAACAGACGATGCCTTCTAAAGAGGGTTGCCGCCCTGCCATTCCTTACCACTACCGCGACCTTCGCCAAAGTGCTTCCTGCTGCGGCTAGAGCGGGCCGCGTTCGGCCCAGCGATCCTGCCTGGCCGAAAGCGCCGGAATGGGAGGCGTTGAACCGAGCGGTTGGCGGAAATCTGTTGCAACCAAGAACGATTTGGCAGACCTGTGCGCAAGCGCCCCACGCGCAAGATTGTCTTGCGAGGCTCAAGGAAGCGCGAAACCCGATCGCGCTCGGCGACGATCCTGGCGGCACCCAGATCTCTGGCTGGCTTGATGCATGGACATCGAACGCAAGCGCCTACGCAGTGGCAGCCCGCTCTACCGCAGACGTAGTTGCGGGCGTCAATTTCGCGCGCCAACACAATTTGCGTCTGGTGGTCAAAGGCGGCGGTCACAGTTACCTTGGCGGTTCGAACGCGCCAGATTCTCTTCTGATCTGGACTCGCGCGATGAACCGCATCGATCTCCATGACGCTTTCGTTCCAGTCGACTGCTCGACGCCACCGACGCCGGCTGTGACTGTAGAGGCAGGCTGCATGTGGATCGACGTCTACACTGCCGTCACTAACCAGGCGGGGCGCTACGTTCAGGGTGGCGGATGTACGACCGTGGGAGTTGCCGGTCTCGTCCTGGGCGGCGGTTTCGGCTCTTTCTCGAAGCGCTTCGGATTGGCGGCTGCGAGTCTGCTCCAGGCCGAGGTCGTCACCGCTGACGGCGTTGTCCGCACGGTCAACGCATCCCGGGAGCCCGATCTTTTCTGGGCGCTCAAAGGCGGGGGCGGCGGCAGTTTTGGAGTGGTGACCAGGATCACTTTACAGACCCATGACCTGCCCGAAAGCTTTGGCTGGGCTGGGTTCAAGATCAAAGCTTCATCACGTGAGGCTTACCGGCGGCTGGTTCGGCGATTGGTTGATCACTATGCAGATAATCTGTTCAACCCTCATTGGGGCGAGCGGTTCATCTTTCAAAACGACGAGATCCACGTGGCAATGGTGTGCCAGGGCCTCAACGATCATGAAGCAAAGTCGGCCTGGGTGTCTTTCATCGATTGGGTGCGCGCCTCGCCGAAGGCTTTCACCTTAAACGAGGAACCTCACGTCGGCGCGGGCCCGTCGCGTCACTGGTGGGACCTCGAAGCCAACCCGGGACTTGTGCCAGACCCACGCGACAAAGCCGCGCACAACCATGGTTGGTGGCGAGGCGACGGAGATCAGGCCTCCGTATTCCTTCACGCGTACGAGTCGCAATGGCTGCCCGCGTCCCTTCTCGAACCGGCACAACGCGGTCGGCTCGTTGACGCCCTCGTGGCGGCGGCCCAATTTCAAGCGGTAGAGTTGCATTTCAACAAAGGACTCGCAGGCGCACCGCCGGAAGTGAACGAGCAGGCGAGTCAGTGCGCGATGAATCCGAAAGTCGCCGACGCCTTTGGCCTGGTGATTATTGCTACGGGCGGTGCGCCGCCATTTGCGGGTCTCCCGATCACTCCACCTGACATGGCACAGGCACATCGCAATGCCGAAAATGTGGCCAAGGCTGCGGCCGTTCTCAAAGCGTTGTCACCACAAAGCGGCTCATATATTTCGGAGACCGATTTTTTTCGTGAAGATTGGCGCGAGGCGTTCTGGGGAACCAATTATGCGCGGCTGAAATCGATCAAAGACCGCTACGACCCGGAGGGCTTCTTTTTCGTCCATCACGGAGTCGGCAGCGAGGACTGGAGTCCCGACGGCTTCACGCCCGTGAGGTCGTGATCTTTACAGCGATGAGCACCTGCGGCCGCGCCTCGCCGTGCGGCCCACAGACTGCCAGGGTGGGTCAGGTTATGCCTTTTGCGTAAGGCGCGCGCCTGAGACGATCGTCGCACCAGGCCGTGAGACGCAGTGCGGCCAGCAAGCGTCGTTCGCTCGTGCTGTCGCTCGGACGTTGAGACGGCTGTTCCTCATCAGGAGGCGGCCATTCGTCAAGCGAAGAGTCAAGCGAAGAGTCAAACAAAGAGTCAAGCGAAGAGTCAAGCGAAGACGAAGGTCTCGTCATCACCCGTGAATAACAGGTTCATGTGCGGCCTATAGCAAGGCAGCTAAAGTTTCTTGCTGACGTTCATTCAAAGAGAAAGACACCATTGAAATGAAGATAGTGTTGCCTTGCGCAGGATCTCGTTAGCTATGCGCAATTCGCGGTTCTCACGCTCGAGCTCCTTGAGCCTGGCCAATTCAGACGTCGTCGCGCCTGCTCTTTGAGCTCTCCAGTTACAGCCAGGATCCGAAGTCTCCTACTTCCCGCCGCGCTTCACCCCACAAGACTCGCAAATATGACGGTGTGCGCCTTCTCACACGCACAGGAGCGGCATTGCACTTTGCACTATCAAAGAACTCGATTGAGCCTGCGCTCAACGGGGCAGCCCTCGTAGTACTTTGGCGCGCTTTCGTCGAGTGCCTCCAGCTAGTTTCACTGATGAAATCCGCGCGAGACGACAGCATTCTCTTTTATCAGTAGAATGCTGCAATCGCAAAGGTCCGGATTGTTCCGAAACCGGCCTTCAGGCCCACCAGGCTAATGAGGGTCGTTGAAGCCGTGATGCCATTAGCATACGTGCTGTCGCGATGCGACGCGGATAAGACAAATGCATAACTTGTCTGGCCGATGCAGTTCGGGAAGAAGTGGTACGCCGCCTGGAAAGAGAGGGGTTGCCGTGGCGGCAACTGAAGTACCGATGGCAACGCTTCGTCACCTGGACCAGGCAAACCATCGACGCCGAGCTGGCCGACCTGCTGGCCTGGGTATGGCACCGAATTTAAAACCAACTCCTCGTGGTACTTACCTGGCCGCAATACTGTGTATTCCAAAACGCAAATCGATCCGGTAGTGAGCTTCCGCAACTCGCAGGGCGAGCAGGTGCGGGGCACGATCATCAATCTCCAGCGAAAGTCCCTGGTGATGGAGGTCTATAACCCGTACTCGATTGTCCAGGTCAGTGAGGTGCTGAGCGACCTGTCGGTCAAGATGGGCGTGGAACACGCCTATTCGGGCAAGGCGGTCGTGATCAGTATGGTCAATACCGGCCTGACAGCCATTATCTCGGTGACGCTGATTGCCGAGTGGCGGGAACTGAGTGGCGGCGCCGCGCTGGAAGCGCGGGCGGTGGGGGAAGAAGCCCGCCGGTTTGCGCAGGACTGGGCCGAGCGTTTTCAGATCCGCCGTGACTACCAGATCGCGGTCAACCAGATCCGGGCTTTTCTCTCAGACATGTCGCGCTGGGTCGAGCAGGCGGACCTGGTCGATACCATGCCGAAGGAAGGCAAGAGCCTGCGCGAGGACTTCTTCCTCGAACTGGCATCGCCACTGATGGAACGGACCAAGTTCTACTTCGACGAATTCGAAGGCGAGGCGCGGTTGGTCGACGAAGAACTGGCGCCGGCACACCGTGCCTTTGCCCAGGCCGCGCTACATCCGCTACTGCTGCGCTCGCCCTTCGTCTTCCGCACCTTCACGAAGCCGCTGGGCTATGCCGGTGACTACCAGATGGTCAACCAGATGCTCGACGATCCCCGCCAGGGCCCGAGCACGTATTTCCAGATCGTCAACGCGGCCTTCCTGCAGACGGCCGTGGCACGCGCGCACCGCAATCGCATCGAGCTGCTGGTCGACTACCTGACCCGGCTGGCCAATGAAGCGCGCGCCGCGCGGCGGCCGTTCCGGGTGCTGAACGTGGGTTGCGGCCCCGCTCAGGAGATCCAGCGCTTCATGCATGAATACGACGAACCGCAGTGGCTGACGTTCGAACTGCTCGACTTCAGCCAGGAGACACTGGACTGGACGCGCGATCGCCTGGGGGCGATCGCACAGAAAACGGCCACGCGCATGACCATTAGCTACACGCAGGATTCCGTCCACCACCTGCTCAAGCGCCGGATGGATGCGGACGCACCGGACGTCCGCGAATTCGACGCGGTCTATTGCGCCGGCCTGTTTGACTACCTGTCGGACAAGGTCTGCGCCCGGCTGAACCAGTACTTTGCCAGCCGCACCAAACGGGGCGGCCGCCTGCTGGTCACCAATGTCCACGCCGACAACCCGGAGCGCTTCAGCATGGAGCACGTGCTGGAGTGGTACCTGATCTATCGCAACGAGGCACAGATGGCCGAAATCATGCCGGAGAACTGCGGCGAGCCGCGCCTGTATACGGACCCGACCGGGGTTAATGTATTTGCCGAGGTAATGATCGGCCAGCAACAAGTAGCCTGAGATGACAACATCCCTGGCTGGGCTACATTCGAATTATCGTGAAGAGCTGCGCGACTACCGGTTGCTGTGCAGCAAGGCGGGCGGCCTGACCGTGATCGTGCTGGTGCTGATGGGCGTGGCGCTGGACCATGTCGTGTATCCGGCTGAGCAGAAGTACTTCGCCATCGTTCGGGTGCTGACCAGCGCGGCCATCGGGCTGGCATTGCTCTCGCTTTATACGGAAACGGGCAAACGCCAGGTGCAGGTCATCACCTTCTTCTGGCTGCTGCTGCCGCAGGCAATGATCTGCTGGATGATTTATGCCACGCAGGGCGAGGACTCGCTGTTCTATGCCGGGCTTATGCTGACGATCTTTGCGGTGGGGATCCTGTTCCCCTCCGGCTACTGGCAGACGCTGGCATTCGGCCTGGCCACGGTCTTGCTCTATTACATCGCCTGCGTGGCACATCCGGGCGGCATACAGGACGCGAGCAAGTTTCAGTTCCAGCTAATCCTGATCTTCTTCTGCGCGTTGGCCAGCTCCATTTACACCTACTTCAACGAGAAGGGCCGTTTCCAGCTTTTCCGGCTAAAGGATGAGCTGGCGCACAAAAACGACCAGCTCGCCCGCACCAATGAAAGCCTGGCGCAGATCAAGGGCCAGTTGCTGCAGCAGGAGAAGATGGCCGCAATCGGTACGTTGTCTGCGGGGCTGCTCCACGAGGTCAACAACCCGGTGAACTTCTGCCTGATGGCCATCGAATTAGCCATGGAGGAATCGCAGGCCAAGGACAGCCCGTCGCTGCAGGAGTGCCTGATGGATGCCAAGCAGGGCATGCTCCGCATCCAGCATATCGTGTCGGACCTGAAGACCTTTGCCTACCGCAAGCCCGGCGCGGCGGCAGACGACGTGCCGTTCCTGTTCGAGAAGGCGCTTGACTCATCGCTCCGGCTGAGCGCACATGAGCTGCGCGGCGTGAAGGTCACGCGTGAGCTGCCCGGCGACACCCTTGTGCTGGGCGACGAAGCCGCCATCATCGGCGTGCTCATCAACCTGTTCTCGAATGCTGCTCTGGCCATGCGCAAGGCCGGCACCGTATCGCCGCAGATCGATGTCACGGCGCAATGGCACGACGACCGGCTGCACGTGAATGTGCGCGACAACGGCCCGGGGATCGCCGCGGAGAATCTGGCGCGGGTGTTCGAACCATTCTTCACCACCCGCGAAGTCGGCCAGGGCCTCGGCCTTGGCCTGTCCATCAGCTATGCGGTGGTGGAGCGGCACGGCGGCACACTGTTTGCAGAAAGCCAGTTGGGCGAGTGGACCGCGTTCAACTTCGACCTGCTGCGTGTCGAGTGATATCGAAATGAGAGAGACCCAGCAAGCGCGGCAGACTGTCGTCTATGTCGATGATGAGGAGTTGGCCCGCAAATACTTTGCGCGCTCGGCCGGCAGCGACTATGAGGTGCTGCTCGCCGGCGGCGCGGACGAGGCCATGTCGATCCTGCGCCGCGAAGGTGCACGGGTGGCGATCCTGGTGACCGACTTCCGCATGCCGGGCCGGCACGGCGACGACCTGCTGCGGCAGGTGTCTCAGGAGTATCCGCATATCGTGCGGATCCTGGTGACAGCCTACGCGGACAACAACGCGCTGCCGGGAGCGGTCAATGCTGGCGAGGTGTTTCGAATCCTGGAGAAACCGCTAGGCGTGGGCACGGTCCGCGCGGTGCTGGCATCAGCGACAACGGCCCCGGTGTTGCGCCCGAGGTGATGCAGCGCCTGCTGGTCGACACAGTTATCACGAACGCCGGCGTTAGCGGCTTCGGCATGATTTTCTGCAACCGCGTCATGCAGTCCTTTGGCGAGAGTATCAGGATCGCGTCCGCGTCCGGCGCCGGCATGACCGTGACGCTGGAATTCCCAAATTTCAAGGATCGAATGCACAGGAGTTACCAATGAGCAATACGAGCGCCGACCAGACGCCGCCCCCGGCGATTCTGTTCGTTGATGACGAAGCCACCGCGGTCAAATACTTCGAGCGCGCCATCGGCTCGATCGCGCCGGTGGTAACGGGCGCCTCCGTGGAGGACGGCAAGGCAATGCTGGATGCCCACGCCGCCAGCCTGGCCGTGCTGGTGTCCGACCAGCGCATGCCGGGCGAATATGGCAACGAACTTCTGCGCTATGCGCGCGAACGCTATCCCCACATCGTCCGGATTCTGACGACCGCGTATTCGGAGCTGGACCAGACCGTCGAGGCCGTGAATCAAGGCCAGATACATCGCTATATCAAGAAGCCGTGGGACATCACCGCGCTGCGCATGGAGATGAGGCAGGCGCTGGAGCTGTCGGGACTGCGCAAGGAACGCGACCAACTCGTGCGCGAGAAGCTGGGCGTGCTGCAGACGCAGACCGTGGCCACCCGCATCGGCATAGTGCACACGCTGTGCGCCAGCCTGATCGGCCCGGGCCGCTTCCAGCCGGTGGAAACCTACCTGGCCGGCACCGAACTGGCTGGTATGCGCAATGCGGAGCCGGACTGGCAACGGATGGACTACGCCGACCTGGTGGGTGCCGAGAGCGAATGCAGCGGCAGCTTCGGCCACGCGGTCAGCACGCGCCTGGCGGAGCTGCGTACGCGGAATGCGGGACGCAGCGCTGCCGATGCGGTGCAGATCTTCACTGACGTCCTCGGCGCCACAGTACGCGGCGGTGGCGATGCGCTGATCTGGACTTCGCCGACCACGCTGAGCGAGTTCCTCACCCGGCCGGTGGGTCAGGCCGTATCGGCCGAGCACGCCGCCTGGCTGGCCTGCCTGCTGTGGCTGGAAGAAGCCGGCGGCGCGCTGCAGTTTGTGCGTGAAGGTGACACCATCGCCTGCCGCGCCGGCACACGCACTGCCAGTTTTGCGGCCGACCGCCTGGCAGTCTGGATCGAGCGGTTCTCGGAACCGGCGTTCGACTAGGCGAAGGAGAACCCAGGCTACGCGAGGGCGCCTAAATCAGCCAGAAAATCTCGGGCGCGTTCCGACAAGCCCGGAGCAAGGTTCAGGGCCTGGGCAGCCGCCATGGCAACCCGGGGGCGCGCGCTCTTCTCCAGGTCGTTGGTGGCTGTCGTCAACCAGTCCGGAAATTTCTCTGTGAGCGCGTCAATCAACACAGCGGCTTGCCGTCGGTCCTTGTCTGCCTTGAGTGCGCGCGATGGGTCGCGAAGCGTGCTGACGACAAGCTTGTGAAGAGCGAATCTCGCGGGGTCCGGCAGCATCACCGGGACCACGTGTTCCTTGCCAAGGATAAAGCCGCGCGCCGGGTTTGATACCAGATACCTGAAGTATGGAAGCCCTGTCGCGTGTGCGCGCAACTGGGGCAAGGCCTTCGTCTCGTACGCCTCGGTACCCGGCACGAGCAAGTCCACCTTGAGGGGTTGTCCGCGAGCCTTGAACGAGGTTGACGGCTTTCGCGAGTCCAGTTCCGGCACCTCGATAAAGGGAATACCGCTGTCACGCAGGATGTCGAGAAAGCTGCGGTCTTCCGGGATAGCCACCGAAATGGTCCCCGTGCTGCCGATGTCGATATCCTCAGTCCTGTAGTTCGCAGGCAGACGAACGCCGAGGCTGTTCAGGAGCCCACCGAATGCGTGGGAGCCGACGAGCACTCCGCCGTGGCTGAAGATGCCGGCGTTAAAGAGCGTTGCGAGAGTCAGCGCCGAAGAATTGTCGGCAGCAGCAAAGCTCGCCTTGCGCAGAACCTGGACGTCGGCGGCAAGCACGCGCATCTCCGCGCTCCCGAGTAGTCTCGCCTCGAGCGCAGCGTTGGTAGCGGGCTCTCCCGCTCGGCCCAGTGAGGTTTCCTTGTGCTTTCCTGAGGCCAGATAAACCCGCCAGTAGGTGTACGTTTTCCCGTCAACGGTCTTCTGCGCAGCGGAGCCCGGAGAATGCAGCGGGATGTGACGTTGTACGCTGGCGCGCTCGGTGATAGAGGAATACAGCGTTTGCAGTGCGTCGTTGTGGAAGCTGGCCATAGCTAGCGACTCCTTATACCCTACAATTTCATGTTAGGGTATAAAAAGAGATGCGTCAAACTTATACCTTAATATTTCATTGCGAGGGATAATTGCACTGAGAGCAAGCGGGGGAAGTTCGCGCGCAGCCCGAGGCGCTCGTCAGCAACGTCGCGATGCGGTTGCTGCTGCCTCTCCTCCTGACCAGAGACATTCGTCCGATCGGCTACCGGGACACTCCTATGGCGCCTTCGCTTTCGACACCGGCCACCGGCTGGGCGAAAGCCGCAGTCTTTCTGCGCCGATTATCGAAGCGGATCTTTAATGCGCGTCGATGAAGGCGATGACGTCGGCCAGAACCGGTGAGGCCGTATTCTGCACCGCCGAAAACGACTCGATGATTGTATCGTGGCCGTAACCCGGATATTTTTTCAGTTCGACGGCGTCGCGATGCGCGCGCAGCGCGTCTGCAAAACGATCACTGTTATGCGGATCGACATCGGTATCCGCCGTGCCGGCGGCGAGCAACATCGGTGGCTCGTTTCCCGTGACGAACGCGATGGGCAGCGCCCGCTGGCGCAGGGCCGCCGGAAAGATCCTGTCCATGTGAGGGTCGCTCGTCGGAATTGCGGCGTATGGACCCGCGAGTCCGATCATCCCGGACAGCGAGGTGTTCGACATGCCGTGCGCGGCCAGATAGCGCGGATCGGTCGCGAGCATCGCCGCCATATGCGCGCCGGAAGAATGTCCCATCACGAAAATGCGTCCGCTGTCGCCGCCGAATTCGCGCACATGATCGCGCGTCCAGCGCACGGCGGCAGCAGGGTCGTCGAGAAAGCCCGGGAAGACGGTCTCCGGATAGATGCGGTAATCTGGCGCGATCGTTACGATGCCTCGCGCGGCGAGCGCTTGCGCGACTCCTCGCGACAGCGAGCGATGACCACTTTGCCAGCCTCCGCCGTAGAAATACACGACGACGGGGTGGTTCGTGCGGGTGCGGGACTCGGGCGCATATACGTCTAGCCGCTGACGCGACGCCTTGCCATAGGCGATGCCGCCCGGGCGCGCCCGATACGCGACTATGCCGGCTGCGCATGCGGCCAGTGACAGTGAAATGAACCTTCGTCTCGCTATTGCACGCATGTTGTTATCGACCCCCGATTGTTATTGTCGCGAACGCTCGAATCCCTGCAGGATGTGTCGTCAGGCATCCTTATTAATGATCCATTCGTGCGCCGGGTCATTGCGGAAATGCCAGACCCGTTGCGCGCCCGCCATCACGTTCAGATAGTACGAGTCATACCCGTACGGCACGACCACCGGATGATAGCCGCGCGGCACCATCACGACGTCGTGATTCTCCACGGCCATCGACTCGTCGATGTCGCGCGTATCCGTGTACACGCGCTGGAACGCGAAACCTTGCGGCGGATTGAGTCGGTGATAGTAAGTCTCCTCCAGCGCGCTCTCGTGCGGCACGTTGTCGGTGTCGTGCTTGTGCGGCGGATAACTCGAAGCATGTCCGCCAGGCGTTCTAACCTCAACCACCAGCAGCGATTCGGCGGGTTCGGTCTGCGCAAGAATATCGCAGACGTAGCGCGTATTTAGCCCTTTGCCGCGCGTCGAGCGCTTCATCGTGGCCGGTTCGATCAGACGTGCCGGATACTCGCCTTTGGCCGGCGCGCTCGCCACGCCGAGCTCCGCATCGCGGCAAGCGCGCACCGTCGCGCGCACGTTGGGCGGCAGATACACCGCATACGGGGCGGCGTCCTCGAACACGCTGTCGCGTGAACCCAGCGAGGTCCAGCGGGCGTCGGCGGTTTCGACATCCACCGTGCCGGTGAGCACGACGATGCATACCTCGCGCGACGGCTCGAACACGTGCACGACTTCGCTCGTGCCCAGCCGGTACGCGGCGAATCCCACATAGCGCCAGCATGCCGACTGCGGCGTCACTCGCGCGATCGTCTGGCCTTCGCGCTGCGCCTTCACCAATAGACTCATACTGCCTCCTGCACGTTACGGTCCGCGGTGTCGGGCGGTGCATCGACCAACGACCGCAAAGTCATGAAGCCTTTCTGCGCATACTCGAACGACGGCGCCACCACCGGGTCCTGTTCCGCTTCGACCACCAGCCAGCCGCGATAGCCATGCCGCTTCAGGCGGGCGATCAGCGCCGGAAAATCGACCGCGCCGTCACCGGGCACCGTGAAGGCGCCGGCGATCACCGCATCGAGAAAGCTCCAGTTGCGGTTGCGCGCCAGTTTCATCACGACGGGGCGAACGTCCTTGCAATGCACGTGGCACACACGCGCGATATGTTTGTCGAGCACCGCCAGCGGATCGCCGCCGGCGAATGTGATGTGCCCGGCGTCGAACAGCAGGCCGACGGCGTCGGTGGTGCGCGCCATCAGTTGATCGACGTCGGCCGGCGTTTCGACGTAAGCGCCCATATGGTGATGATACGCAAGCCGCACGCCGTGGCTTCGCGTATAACGCGCGAATTCGTCGACACGCGCCGCGTATGCGGCCCATTGGGCGTCGCTGAAAAAGCGCGGTCGTTGATAGAGCGGCTGCGGCGCGCCCTGAATCGAATCGGCGACTTCGCCATAGACCATCACCGTCGCGCCGTTTTGCGCGAGCAGTTCGAGATGCGGGCCGACCGACGCGATCTCCTCTTCGACGCTGCGCCGCGCGAGGCGTCCCGAATACCAGCCGGACACCAGCGCGAGATCGTATTGCGCGAGCAGCGTCTTCAATGCCTGCGGCTCGCGCGGAAATTTGTTGCCGAGTTCGAAGCCCTCGTAGCCGATCTTGCGACCCTCCGTCAGCGCCACGTCGAGCGGCGTCTCGCCACCCAGCGACGGCAGATCGTCGTTCATCCATGACAACGGGTTGATGCCGATACGTACGTCGAAAGCAGTCATGCGAGCATCCTCATTCGTTGTCGGTGCGGGCGGCGTGCGTGGGGTGGGCGACATGGCCGGTGTCATTGCCCGAAGACGCTGCCGGATCGGCGCGCGCCGCGAGCTGCGCATCGTATTTCGCGCGTGCGGCGCGCACCGTGTCGCGCGTGGAAACTTCGGGCACCGCGACTTCCCACCACCAGCCGCCGTCGTCGGTGGTGCGGGCCGGGTCGGTGTCGATGCTGATGACGTAGGTGCGATCGGCCGCGCGTGCGCGCTGCAACGCGGCTTCGAGTCCCGCGATATGGTCGACGTGCTCGGCCTGTGCGCCAAGCGAGCGCGCGTGCGCGGCAAAATCGATGCGCGGCGCGCCGGTGGGCGCTTGCACGCAGTCGTCGAGCAGGTTGTTGAACGGCGCGCCGCCGCAGGCCTGCTGCAGGCGGTTGATGCAGCCAAAGCCGCGGTTGTCGAGCACCACGACGATCAGCTTGGCGCCGAGCATCACCGAGGTCGCGATCTCGCTGTTCATCATCAGATAACTGCCGTCGCCGACCATCACGATCACCTCACGCGTGGGCCGCGCAAGTTTCACGCCGAGTCCGCCGGCAATCTCGTAGCCCATGCACGAATAGCCGTACTCGACGTGATAGGCCCCAGGTCTGCCAGCGCGCCACAGCTTGTGCAATTCGGCGGGCAACGTGCCGGCCGCGCACACGACGATGTCGTCCGTCGCGGAATGCGCGCTGGAACGCTGCACCGCGCCGATCACGTCGCCCTCGTAAGGCAGCACGGCATCGCGTTGCGGCGCATGCGTGAGCGTGTTCACCGTATCGCGCCAGCCGGCCGCGAGCTTGTGCGCGCGTGCGGTCCATGGGCGGTCCGCATGCCATCCATGCAGCGGCTCGGCGAGTGCATCGAGCGCGAGCCGCGCGTCCGCTTCGACGACCAGCGCACGATGCTTGAGACCGTCGAACGCGTTCGCGTTGATCGCAACCACGTCGGCCTGCGTGAACAGCGTGTTCGAACCGGTGGTGAAGTCCTGCAGGCGCGTGCCGATTGCCAGCACGCAGTCGGCGTCGTGCGCGAGCGCGTTCGCCGCGGGCGAGCCCGTCACGCCCAACGCACCGGCGTTCAGCGGATCGTTCCACGCGAGCGAACTCTTGCCGGCCTGGGTCTCCGCGACCGGCACGCCGTGCGTGGTCGCGAAGCGGTGCAAGGCATCGGTGGCGCGCCCATAGAGCACGCCGCCGCCCGCGACGATCAGCGGCCGCTTCGCGTGCCGCAAGCGCGCGCAGGCGGCGTCGATCTCGTCGACACGCGGCGCGGGCGTATGAAACCGCACGACGCGCGGCGTAAAGAAATCCACCGGGAAATCCCATGCATGCGCTTGCACGTCCTGCGGCAACGCGAGCGTGACTGGCCCGCACAACGCGGCGTCGGTCAGCACGCGCACGGCGCGCGGCAACGCGCTCAGCAATTGCGCCGGATGAACGATGCGATCGAAGTAGCGCGAGACAGGTTTGAACGCGTCATTGGCGGACACGCCGCCATCGTTGAAATCCTCGAGCTGTTGCAGCACCGGATCGGGCGCACGCGACACGAAGATGTCGCCCGGCAGCAGCAGCACCGGCAGACGGTTCACATGCGCGAGCGCCGCCGCCGTCAGCAGATTCGTGGCGCCGGGTCCGATCGACGTCGTGACGGCCATCATGCGGCGGCGCAAATGCGCCTTTGCGTACGCAATCGCGCTATGCGCCATCGCCTGCTCGTTATGGGCGCGCAAAGTGGGCAGTTCGTCGCGATGCTGGTACAGGGCTTCGCCCATGCCCGCCACGTTGCCGTGGCCGAAGATCGCGAACACGCCGCCGAACAGCGGCTCAGTGCCGTTGCCGTCTTCGGTCGCCACACGTTGCGCGGCGATATAGCGCACCAGCGCCTGGGCGGTGGTCAGGCGGACAGTGCCGGCTGTTGTGCGCGCTGGGGTGGCGTCGTCGGCGGACGGCGCACTGTGATGCATGATGTGCATGATTCATGCCGCCTGCTCCTGATGAACATTGCTCGACCCGCCGGATTGCGCGGTACTCGCGCCACGCGCTGCGTGCCACGAAGCAATCAGCGTTTCGAAGGTATGGCGCACGCGTGCGATCAGTTCGTCGTCGCCGATTTCGCCGGCCAGCCACGCATGGCTCGGCTCGTGGAAGATCGTGCGGCCCACCGTGAAGCCGCGGCACGTGGCCGATTGCGCGGCCGCACGAAAACCCTCGGCCAGTTGCTCGACGCCGGCCGACAAACCGAGCAGCACCACGCCGCGGCAATAGGGATCACGTTCGGCGATCAGCGCATCGATAGCCTGCCATTGCGCCGCGTTCATCGGTTCGAGCTTCCACCACTCGGGATAGATGCCGATGTTGTACAGGCGCTTCAACGCGCGATAGACGACGTCCGGCGCTTGCGACAGATGCGCGTGCTTCGGCGGAATCACTTCGAGCAGCAGTTCATGGCCGCTTGCCTGCGTCGCGTCGTATAGCGCACGCAACTGGGCTTCCTGTTCGAGTCGTTGTTCGATGGGTTCGTCGGGATGGAACTGCACGAGGCACTTGACCACATGTTCGAGCGGCCACGCGATCAGCGACGTGCCGATCGAGCGGCCATGATCGAACACCAGCGGCACCGAGCCCGGCAACTCGACCGGGCGGCCGACCCACCAGCCGCGGCCGGTGGCGGCGTTCAGCGCATCCTGGCCGTAGCGGTCATCGATCAGTACACCGATGCGATTTTGCAAGCCCAACGCGCTTTCGGTCTGCGCGACGGCTTCGACGAACAGGCCTTTCAGGCGCGCGATGCGGGCTTCGTCGGCGCCGGTTTGCTGCGCGAGTTCGAAGAACTGGTTGCGATGGTCGAACGCGAAGCCGAGCACTTCGCGCCATGATTTGCGGGCCGGCGAGACGCGATGCAGTCGCGCGAGCGTCGCGTCGCGATCCGGGCGGCGCATCCGTTGTGGATCGGCTTGCGCTTCGCGCAGGAAGTAGTCGAGCTCGGCCGAGGTCGGCATGGCCGGCGCGCAACCGTGCCGCGACACCACCAGCGCGCCGCTCGCGTTCGCGGCACGCGCGCACGCTTCGAGCGGCTGATCGCGCAGCCATCCGGACAGAAAGCCCGACGCGAACGCGTCGCCCGCGCCGAGCACGTTCAGCACCTCGACCTGCACGCCGCCGTGAATCGGGATGTCGTCGAGCGAGGCAGGCACCTTGCCGTCGATGATCTGGCAGCCCAGCGGTCCGCGCTTGAGGACCAGCGTGGCCGGCGTCACGGCGCGCACCATCGTGAGCGCGTCGAGCAGCTCGGTCTTGCCGCCGGCGATGCGGAACTCTTCTTCAGTGCCGATCACCAGATCGAACCACGGCAGGATGCGCTGCAAATGCGCGCTGACGCCTTCGCTCGCGACGAAGCGGGTCTCGCCGTCCGCTTTGCCCGTGAGTCCCCACAACACCGGCCGATAGTCGATGTCGAGCACGGTGCGCACCTGATTGCCGCGTGCGTAGTCGAGCGCGCGGCGGCTCGTGCGATTCACCTGCTCGGTGGAGAAGTGCGTGCCGGTGATCAGCAGCGCTTTGGCCGACGCAATGAATGCCTCGTCGAAATCGGCTTCGTCGATCGCCATATCCGCGCAGTTTTCACGGTAGAAGATCAGCGGGAACGTGTCGCGGTCTTTCAGGCCGAGCAGCACCAGCGCGGTCAGCCGTTGCTGGTCGACCCGCACGTGGCTGACGTCGCAACCTTCGCGGGTCAGCGTTTCGGTGAGAAAGCGCCCCATGTGGTCGTTGCCGACCCGCGTGAGCATCGCCGACGCGAGCCCGAGCCGCGCACAGCCGAACGCGATGTTCGCCGACGAACCGCCGAGATACTTCGCGAAGCTCGACACGTCTTCGAGCCGCGCGCCGACCTGCTGCGCGTACAGATCGACGGCGAGGCGGCCGAGGCAGATGATGTCGCGGTTGCGGCCCGGCGCGAAGCGGCCGCCGGTCGCAAAACCCGACGCGGGGACCGGCGGAGTGTCGCTGGAGGTGCTGGAATGATCCATGAATAGTCCTGAATAGCTGGGCGCGGTCGCCGGCTACGCAAGCGCCGGCGCTTCCGCGCGAATCGGTCAGATCGTCGCGCCTTCGAGTTCGCCGATCATCTTCTGCATCTCGGCGCCGCCGGCCATCATGTCGAGCACCTGATCCTTGCTGATGGTCTCCTTGGTGAATGTGCCCATGGACCTGCCGCGATTGAGCAGCGTGAACGAATCGCCGATCGGATACGCGTGGTGCACGTTGTGCGTGATGAAAATCACCGAGATGCCTTTGGCGCGCGCCTTGTGGATCAGCTTCAGCACGTTGAAGCTCTGCTTCACGCCGAGCGCGGCGGTCGGTTCGTCGAGAATCAGCACACGCGCGCCGAAGTGGATTGCCCGCGCGATCGCGAGACACTGCCGCTCGCCGCCGGACATCGTGCCGATCGGCTGATGCGGGTCGCGCACGTTGATGCCCATTTCGGCGAGCTTGTCGCGCGAGGTAGTCGCGCACTGATCGATATCCATCACGTTGATGAAGCCGAACAGCTTCTTTTGCGGTTCGCGTCCCATGAAGAAATTGCGCGCGACGGACAGCAGCGGCACCAGCGCCAGATCCTGGTAGACGGTCGCGATGCCGAGATCGAGCGCGTCCTTGGGCGACGTGAAGTGCACGGGCTTGCCGTCTACCCGGTAGATGCCTTCGCTCGGCTGGTGCACGCCCGCGAGCGTCTTGATCAGGGTCGACTTGCCGGCGCCGTTGTCGCCGAGCAGGCAATGCACTTCGCCGCGTTTGAGGCGGATCGTGACGTCCTTGAGCGCAATGATGTTGCCGAAATAACGGCTGACGTTTTCGAGCGACAGGATGTAGTCGCCTTCGGTCTGTTCGGGAGCGGTCATCATGAACTCCTTGTACTCCTTGCCTTAGCGGGATGCCGCGACGCGGCTGCGCACGTAGTGGTTGAACAGCACGGCGAACAGCAGCATGACGCCAAGGAACACCCGGAACCAGTCCGAATCCACATTGGTGTAGGTGATGCCGATCTGCACCACGCCGAAGATCAGCGCGCCAAAGCATGCGCCGACCACCGAGCCATAGCCGCCGGTGAGGAGCGTGCCGCCGATCACCGCGGCGATGATCGCTTCGAATTCCGCCTGCAGACCGCGGTCGGCCGCGGCCGAACCGATGTCGCACACTTGCAGCACCGCATACAGGCACGCGCAGAACGCGGTCAGCACGAACAGCGAGATCTTCACGCGCCGCACGGGCACGCCGACGTTCTTGGCCGCGTTGGCGTCGCCGCCGACGGCGAAGATCCAGTTGCCGAAGCGGGTTCTCGCCAGCGTGAAGCCGCAGACGATGGCGAGCGCGAGCCACCACAGCAGCACCTTGGGAATACCCGGGACGAGCGGCAGGCCGTTGTCGAGCATTTTCACCACACCGATGTGGCCGAGCCAGACGAACAGACCCCGGAACGCGACCCCCTGGAACAGCGTGTGGGCCAGCCAGTCATGCCGCGCGACGTCGCCGACGCCGGAGATGATCGTGCGATCGGCGAACATCACCGAGAGCGCCAGCGTGAGTCCGCGCAGGATGAACAGGAACGCGAGCGTGACGATGAACGACGGCAGCCGCGTACGCATCACGAGATAGCCGTTGAGTGCGCCGAGCAGCATCGAGCCGACGAACGCGAACACGATGGCAAGCCAGATCGGCCAGTGGAAATACATGGTCGGCAGCGCGACCATCATGCCGGCAAAGCCGATCATCGAGCCGATCGACAGATCGAATTCGCCGGCGATCATCAGCACGCACGCGCCGACCGAGATCAGACCCAGATAGGCCGCGACCTGCGACCAGTTCATCACGCCGTCGAGGTTGAACATCCCGGAGTTGCCGGCCGTCACGCCGAACACGATGAACACCATGGCGGTGCCCGCCAACGCCGCGAATTCCGGGCGATTGAGCAGATGCCGGAACCACGATTCCCGGCGCACGCGCTCGTCGTCGGCAACGGACGGCGCGGCCGCAGCCGGTCCAGACGGATTCTGCGGATCGGACGGTGGCTGCTTGCGTTGATGGGGATGGAAGAGGTCGGCGACACCCATTGAAGCTCTCCTTGATACGTCGGCGGGCGACTGGTCGATGCAAACCCGCGAGGCGCGCAGTGCGTTCAAACGCGCGTGAATGGTCGCAAAAAGCTGCGCGTAAAAGAGCTGCGCGTAAAAGGCGGCGAACGGGCGAGTGCCGGCCACGCCAGATGCGTCTGGCCGGTCCCCGCCTGCCTGATGCGTGCGACCGTGGCGGCCGCGCCGTCAGGCGCCACGCTACCTACCGGTACTGGCCTGCGTACTTGAGCACCTTGTCGACATTGGCCTTCGTGATGAAGCCCGGGCCCGAGCCGATATTGCGCGGCCCATAAGACGGTGCGAGCCCGTAGGTGGCAAGCCGTTCCTTGAACTTCGGATTGGCCTGCAGGATCTCGCGGATTTTTGCCGGATCGGTCGTCTTGTTCTTTTTTGCAATGGCCAGCACGGCGACCGGGATATAGCCCTGCAAGTACGGTTGCTGGTCGATCGCGAACTGGATCGTGCCGTCCTGGATGCCCTTCGCGATGTCGCTGTCGAAGTCGAACGTGGCGAACCAGATCTTGCCCGCGAGGCCCATCTGCTGCAGCGCCTTGAGCGTCGGATCGGCCGACAGCGGACCGAGCGTGAGCACCGCCTGGGTGTCCGGATGATTGCGCAGAAAGGCGCTCACCTTGGACTGCACGCCCGTCGGGTCCTGGCCTGCGTCGAGCGTCGACGTCTTGAAGTCGACGCCGATCGCTTCGGCAAAGCCGCGGCAGCGTTCGAACGAAGCCGGGTTGGTTGCATAGTGGTTCACGCACAGGAACGACTTGATGCCCGCCGCCTTGGCCTTCTCGCCCGCTGCCTTGCCCGCGGCAAATTCAGGTTGTCCGACATGCATGATCGCGCCGAGTTTCGCGCTTTGTTCCTCGGTGCCGGAATTGATCGTGACGAGCGGAATGTGTTTCTCGGTGACCTTGCCGATCGAATTCTTCAGCACATCGAAGTCGGCGATCGAGACGATCACGCCGTCGTAGTTGCGCGCGGCGGCCTGTTCGACCAGACGCGCCATGTCGGCGATGTCGCCGTTCGGCGGATTGCGGTAGTCGGTCTCGACGTTGAAGTCCTCGTCGGCCTGTTTGATCGCGTTCTTGATGGTGTTCCACCACGAATCCGAATCCGGCGCGTGGCTGATCAGCACGAAGTGAGCGTCAGCCGCGCGGGCGGCCGAAGCCGCGCCGAATCCCATCGCCAACGTCAATGCCGTCACCAGAATGCTGAGCGTGGCCTTGCCCTTGCAAAGTCTCATTGTCTCCACCTTTCTCGGTCTGTCGTTATTGAGGGGAGCGGCGGGCGGGGCGGCTTCCGACTGCCTACTTGCCGGCGCAGGTCCGCCGCAGCACCATCGCTCACGACCAAGATTAGGTCATCTTCCAACGTGTTGCAATGAAAATTTCATGGCAAATAAAAATGGAAAATACGTTCCATTTGGCACGGAGCCTGCCTATAATTCGCAGCGTCGGCACGCCGTGCGGCGAGCTCCGGCAGCGGTTGCCGCACTGCAATACAGCATCTGAGAGAAAACCATGGCGGAAGAGAGCACTGAAGCATTGCCGAGCGTCGACGAATTGATGCAGCGCATTGCGGAAAACTACGACGCGTTGCCGCGTCAGCTGAAGAATGTCGCGACCTATATCGAACAGCACCGTTCGAGCGTGATGGTGGATCGCACCAGCGACATCGCCGCGAGCTGCGGCGTGCATCCGTCCGCCGTGGTGCGGTTTGCGCAGCGCTTCGGCTTTTCCGGGTTCTCCGATCTGCAGGCGGTGTTTCGTCAGGCTTATACGGGGCAGGGCGCGTCGTCGCCGAGTTACCAGCAGAGGATTCGTAAGCTGATCGACGAGAAGCCCGGCGCGTTGTCCGGCGGCGCGGTGGCGCGCGAGTTCATCGCGGCGTCGCGCGGCGGTCTCGAAGAGCTCGAAGCAGGACTCGACGACAAGCAGTTCGACGCCGCCGTGAAGATGCTGCAGCAGGCCGACAACATCTATGTGATCGGCGTGCGGCGCTCGTTTCCGGTGGCGAGCTACATCGTCTATGCGTTGCAGCACACGCCCAAGCGCGTGCATCTGGTGTCCGGTTTCGGCGGCATGTACCGCGAGCAGATTCGCAGTGTGAAGAAGGGCGACGTGGTGATTGCGATCAGCTTCGCGCCGTACGGCAAGGAAACCCAGTATTGCCTGCGCGTCGCGCATCATCATCAGGCGAAAACACTGGTTATTACGGACAGCCAACTATCTCCGCTGGCGCGCTACGCGACCACGCAGCTGTATGTGAAAGAGGGCAGCGCGTTCGCGTTCCGCTCGCTGACCAGCACGATCTGCTTGTGCCAGGCGTTATTCATCGCGCTCGCGTACAAGCTCGAATTGAACGTTGAAGAATCCAAGGACACCGGAGGATACGATGACTGACGCGATAAAGACGATCGACGTGGCGGTATTCGGTGCGGGACGCATCGGCAAGATTCATGCGGCGAATCTGGCGCGCCAACCTGGTGTGCGGTTGAAGTACGTGGTCGACGTGAATCGCGAGGCCGCCGCCGCGCTTGCCGCCGAGCATGGCGCGCAGGTCGCGGATATCGACGGCGCGATGGGCGACGCGACGATCGGCGCGACCGTGATCTGTTCGAGCACGGACACGCATGCGGACCTGATCGTCAAGTCGGCCGCGCAGAAGAAACACGTGTTCTGCGAGAAGCCGGTCGATCTGACGCTGGAGCGCGCGCGCGTTTGCGCCGACGCGGTGCAACGCGCGGGCGTGGTCTGCATGATCGGCTTTCAGCGCCGCTTCGATCCGACCTTCTCCGCGTTGAAGGCGCGTATCGACGCGGGCGAGATCGGCACGCCGGAAATGCTGGTGGTGACGAGCCGCGATCCGGGTGCGCCGCCGGTCGAGTACATCCGGCACTCGGGCGGTATCTTCAAGGACATGCTGATTCACGACTTCGATATCTTCCGCTGGATTCTCGACGACGAAGCCGACACGCTGCACGCGACCGGCAGTTGTCTGAGCGACCCGACGATCGCCGATGCGGGCGATATCGATTCGACCGCAGTGACGATCCGCACGAAGGGCGGACGCCTGTGCCAGATCAACACGGCGCGCCGCGCTGCGTACGGCTACGACCAGCGTTTCGAAGTGCTCGGCAGCACTGGCATGCTGCAGGCGGGCAATGTGCGGCCGACCGAAGTCACTGCGTATTCGAAAACCGAAGTGTCGACCGACGTGCCCGAAGCGTTCTTTCTCGAACGCTATCGCGCAGCCTACGCGCTGGAAATTGCGCATTTCTTCGATGCGGTAACGCGCGGCAAGCCGGTGCGCACGACGGTAGCCGACGGGCTGAAAGCGCTCGAACTCGCGGACGCCGCGACCCGTTCGTGGCGCGAAGGCCGCGTGGTCAAACTCGGTGAGGCATCCTGATGAAAACGGCTATCGCACCGCTTCGCATCGGCGTGGTTGGCCTGGGCCGGCTCGGCAAACGGCACGCGGAGAATCTCGCGTATCGCGTGCCGGGTGCGGCGTTGGTCGCGGCCTGCAGTCCGCTGGAAGATGAGTTGTGCTGGGCGCGCGATGCATTGCCCGAGCCGCGTCTGTACCGCGATTACGCAGAGCTGCTCGCCGATGCCGGGGTCGACGCTGTGTGGCTCGTCACGCCGTCGTCGCTGCACGCGCAGCAGATCGTCGACGCGTTGCGCGCCGGCAAGCACGTGTTCTGCGAGAAGCCTTTGTCGCTCGATCTCGCCGAATGCGAGCGCGTGCTGGCCGAAGCCGCGCGCTATCCGCATCTGCAGGCGACCATCGGCTTCATGCGGCGTTTCGATCCGAGCTACAAGGATGCATTCGACAGGATCGCAGCAGGCCAGATCGGCCGGCCGTTCCTCGTGCGCTCGCAGACCACGGACAAGAACGATACCGACGGGTTCTTCGTGCGCTTCGCGGCAAGCTCCGGCGGCATCTTTCTCGACTGCACCGTGCACGATATCGACGTTGCCCGCTGGCTGCTCGGCAAGCCGCGCGCAACGCGCGTGTTCGCGGCGGGCGCGGTCGCGCTGCACGACGGTCTGCGCGAATTCGGCGACGTCGATAACGGCGTCGCGATCTGCGAGTTCGAAGGCGGCAAGCTCGCGATGTTCTACGCGTCGCGCACCCAGGCGCACGGCAACGATACGCACAGCGAAGTAATCGGCACGGCCGGCGCGCTCACGATCGGCCGCAATCCGCGCGCAAATCGCGTCGAGATATACGACGCCAGCGGGATTCGCAACGAATGCACGCCGAACTTCTTCGAGCGCTTCGAAGAGGCGTTTCTGCATGAGGCGCGCACCTTCGTCGCGGCGGTGCAGAGCGGCGCGGCGGCGCAGGCGGGCGCGACGCTCGCCGACGCCCTCGAGGCGACGCGCATCGGCGTCGCGTTGCGGCAGTCGCTGCAAAGCGGCCAGGCGGTGACGCTGTAGCGGCGCGCGGGCCATTGCGCGCGCAACTCGCTGCGTCAGCGTCACGCCCGGCGGTTGTGCGCCGCCTGCGGTAAAATCTGACCTTCTGTCCGGCGTCGCGAACGACGCCTCGTCCCGAAGGTCATCGCCGATGCAAATTCAGATTCACAAGGAAGTCGATGCGCGCGGGCTGATGTGCCCGCTGCCCATTTTGCGCGCCAAGAAGGCGCTCGCCGACATGGAAAGCGGCCAGATTCTCAAGGTGCTGGCGACCGATCCCGGCTCGCAGCGCGATTTCGCCGCGTTTGCGAAGCAGACCGGCAACGAGATCGTCGAAAGCTCGGCGCAGGACAAGGTGTTCACGTTCCTGATGAGGCGCCGCTAGTGCGTTAGTCGGCGGCGCCACTACCCGGCGCGCGTCCCATGTCCTGGACAAAACCAAAGGCGCTGTGCCCGCGAATGCGGGACACAGCGCCTTTTTCATTGCAGCCCGATGCGGCCGGAAGCCGGAAATGCGCGGCCGTTCAACCTTCCAGAACCGGCGAACGGGTGCGCAGATACTCTTCGAAATCGGCGGCCACTTCCGGATGACGTAGCGCGAACTCGACCGTCGCCTTCAGATAACCCAGCTTGCTGCCGCAGTCGAAACGCGTGCCGTGATACTTGTACGCGAGCACCTGTTCGTCGGCGAGCAGCGACTGGATCGCGTCCGTCAGTTGCAATTCGCCGCCTGCGCCCGGCTTGATCGAGCGGATGTGATCGAAGATGCGCGGCTTGAGCACGTAGCGGCCCACCACGCCGAGATTCGACGGCGCCACGTTCGGCTCCGGCTTTTCGACGATGCCCGACATCTTGATGATCGAATCTTCCCACTCCTTGCCGTCGACGATACCGTACGACTTCGTTTCCTGCGGCGGAATCTCTTCGACGCCGATCACCGAGCTGTGATAGTGGTCGAACACCTCGATCATCTGCGTCATCACGGGCGGCTTGCCGTACAGCAGGTCGTCCGCGAGAATCACGGCGAACGGGTTGTCGCCCACCAGCTTTTCCGCGCACAGCACCGCATGGCCGAGACCCAGCGCTTCGGGCTGACGCACGTAGAAGCAATCCACGTGGCTCGGCTTGATGCTGCGCACGAGCTCGAGCAGTTTGTCCTTGCCGCGCGCTTCCAGTTCGGCTTCGATCTCATAGGACTTGTCGAAGTGATCTTCGATGGCGCGCTTGCTGCGCCCCGTGACGAAGATCATTTCGGTAATGCCGGCCGCCATCGCTTCTTCGACCGCGTATTGAATCAACGGCTTGTCGACGATCGGCAGCATCTCTTTCGGGCTCGCCTTCGTGGCAGGGAGGAACCGGGTGCCCAGACCTGCTACCGGAAAAACCGCCTTTGTAACTTTTAGCATTTGATTACCCTGAGTCCTCTGGTTTAGCTATCAGTCCTTGCCCGCCTTCGCAGCGGCGGGCAAGGACCGTTGATCAGGCCGGCAAGCGGGCCAGCTGGGCTTTCAGTTTGCCCACCGTAGCCTCGAAATCGACCAGTCTTTTCTGCTCCTGTTCAACGACTGCCGGCGGCGCCTTGGCAACGAAGCTTTCATTCTGCAGCTTGCCGTTGCACTTGATGATTTCGGTGCTCAACCGGGCAATCTCCTTCGATAACCGTTCGCGCTCGACCGCGACATCGATCTCCACCTTCAGCACGAGCTTGTCATTCCCGACAATAGCAATTGGCGCGCCATCAGCCTGCGCGTCGAGCGCTGCCTCGTCGGCAATGATCTGCACTTCCGACAAACGCGCGAGCGCCTGAGCGTACGGCGCAAACGTGCGCAGGCGTTGCGCATTGCCGGTAGCGAGCAACGGCACCTTGACCGCCGGCGACAGATTCATTTCGCCGCGCAGATTCCGGCACGCATCGATCACTGCTTTCAGTTCGGCTGCCCATTGCTCCGCATCGTCGTCGATCTTCGACGGCTCGGCAAGAGGATAGGGCTGCACCATGATAGACGCTTCGCCCTCGACTTTGCCTTCGGGATAACGCGCGGCCAGCGGTGCCACCTTCTGCCACAGCGCTTCGGTGATGAACGGAATCACCGGATGCGCGAGGCGCAATACCGTCTCGAGCACGCGCAGCAGCGTGCGGCGCGTGGCGCGCTGCTGGTTCGGCTGACCCGTCTGGATCTGCACCTTGGCGAGTTCGAGATACCAGTCACAGTATTCGTCCCATACGAACTTGTATAGGGCGTTGGCCACATTATCAAAGCGATAGTCGGAAAATCCCTTGGCGATTTCCGCCTCGACGCGTTGCAGTTGCGACACGATCCAGCGGTCGGCCGAGGAGAAATTCAGGTGGCCGTCCGGCCCGCATTCGCCGCACTGCTCCGGCTTGCCGAAGCCGCAATCGTGGCCTTCGCAGTTCATCAGCACGAAACGCGTGGCGTTCCACAGCTTGTTGCAGAAGTTGCGATAGCCTTCGCAGCGTGCCAGATCGAAGTTGACGTTGCGACCGAGCGTGGCCATCGAGGCCATCGTGAAGCGCAGCGCGTCGGTGCCGAACGCCGGGATGCCGTCGGGGAATTCCTTGCGGGTTTTCTTTTCGATCGACGCGGCCTGCTTCGGATTCATCAGCCCGGTGGTGCGTTTGGCGACCAGCGAATCGAGGCCGATGCCATCGACGATATCGATCGGGTCGAGCGTGTTGCCCTTGCTCTTCGACATCTTCTGGCCCTCGGCGTCGCGCACGAGACCATGCACGTACACCGTATCGAACGGCACCTTGCCGGTGAAGTGCGTGGTCATCATGACCATGCGCGCGACCCAGAAGAAGATGATGTCGAAGCCTGTGACCAGCACCGACGACGGCATGAAGTGCTCGAGCTCCGGCGTTTCGTTCGGCCAGCCGAGCGACGAGAACGGCACCAGCGCGGATGAGAACCACGTGTCGAGCACGTCTTCGTCGCGCTTCAACGCGCCTGTATAGCCGGCCGCGGCGGCCTTGGCGCGTGCGTCCTCCGCGGTCTTCGCGACGAAGATTTCGCCGTTCTCGCCGTACCATGCGGGAATCTGATGGCCCCACCACAGTTGGCGCGAGATGCACCAGTCCTGGATGTTCTCGAGCCACTGGTAATACGTGGTGGTCCAGTTTTCCGGCACGAACTTGATCTGGCCGTTGCGAACCACGTCCAGCGCGGTTTCGGCGATCGATTTGCCCGGATTGAAGGTGCCTTGCGGAGCCGGTTTGCTCATCGCGACGAACCACTGGTCGGTCAGCATCGGCTCGATCACGACGCCGGTGCGGTCACCGCGCGGCACCATCAGCCTGTGCGGCTTGACCGATTCGAGTGCGCCGAGCGCTTCGAGGTCGGCCACCACGAGCTTGCGGGCGTCGAAACGGTCGAGGCCGCGGTATCTTTCCGGCGCGTTGCCGTTGATCTGCGCGTCGAGCGTGAGGATTTCGATTTGCGGCAGCTGGTGGCGCAAGCCGACCTGATAGTCGTTGAAGTCGTGCGCGGGCGTGACCTTCACGACGCCGGTGCCGAACTCGCGGTCGACGTAGTCGTCGGCGATGATCGGCACTTCGCGGCCCGACAGCGGCAGCGTGACGGTTTTGCCGATCAGGTGTGCGTAACGCTCGTCTTCCGGATGAACCATCACCGCGGTGTCGCCGAGCATGGTTTCCGGGCGCGTGGTGGCGACCGTGAGATGGCCCGAACCGTCGGTGAGCGGATACTGGATGTGCCACAGGTGGCCGTTTTCTTCTTCGCTGACCACTTCGAGATCGGAGACCGCGGTGAGCAATACCGGGTCCCAATTGACGAGGCGCTTGCCGCGATAGATCAGGCCCTGTTCGTACAGTCGCACGAACACATCGCGCACGGCGGCCGACATCTTGTCGTCCATCGTGAAGTATTCACGCGACCAGTCGATCGATGCGCCCAGACGGCGCACCTGGCTGGTGATGCTCGAACCGGACTGCTGCTTCCATTCCCACACGCGCTCGACGAACTTCTCGCGGCCGAGGTCGTGGCGCGATACGCCTTGCGCGTCCAGTTGCCGTTCGACGACGATTTGCGTGGCGATCCCCGCGTGGTCCGTGCCCGGCACCCACAGCGTGTTTTCGCCGAGCATGCGGTGATAGCGGGTGAGGCCGTCCATGATGGTCTGGTTGAACGCGTGGCCCATATGCAGGGTGCCCGTGACGTTCGGCGGCGGCAGCTGGATCGAGAAATCCTTGCGATTCGCGTCGAAGGAGGGCGCCGCGTAGGCGCGCTTTTCCCATTCCGGGCCCCAGTGGGCTTCGATGTTGTGGGGTTCGAAGCTTTTGGCAAGTGTTGAGGTGGTGTCGCTCGGGGTGTCGCTCATGTGTCGATCGGCTGGTAAATGCAAAGAATGCCTGATTATAAGCGGCGTGCGGTGGGGAGGGATTTCTGGTCTTGTTCTGTTCTTTTTCTGTTCTGGTTTTGGTAGGGTTAAGGTTGGCTTTTTTTGGTTTGCTTGTGGTGTTGGCCTTTCCTTGATTTGCTTGTGGTCTATTGGCGTTGCCCCTGTGCGGGGCGGGCACCTACTTTCTTTGCATGCCGCAAAGAAAGTAGGCAAAGAAAGCGGCTTCAAACCGCTAATTCTTAAGCGGGTCCCCTGGCTTGGAGGGGATAGTGGCGCGATTAACGAACG
>NZ_CYGX02000150.1 GCF_900019265.1 Paraburkholderia ribeironis | reverse complement strand
GCCTTAGTCTCGTGGGCTCGGAGATGTGTATAAGAGACAGCGCCCGAACAGGCGCAATTCGACGCGGTCATGGCCGCCGACGGCAAGATCGAGCCGCAGGACTGGATGCCCGACGCGTATCGCAAGACGCTCGTGCGCCAGATCTCGCAGCACGCGCATTCGGAAATCGTCGGCATGCTGCCCGAAGGCAACTGGATCACGCGCGCTCCCAGTCTGAAGCGCAAGGCGATCCTGCTCGCCAAGGTGCAGGACGAAGGCGGCCACGGCCTCTACCTGTACAGCGCGGCAGAAACGCTCGGCGTGTCGCGCGACCAGCTGGTCGACGCCCTCCATTCGGGCAAGGCCAAGTATTCGAGCATCTTCAACTACCCGACGCCCACCTGGGCCGACGTCGGCGTGATCGGCTGGCTGGTCGACGGCGCCGCGATCATGAACCAGATTCCGCTGTGCCGCTGCACTTACGGCCCGTACGCCCGCGCGATGATCCGCATCTGCAAGGAAGAGTCGTTCCACCAGCGCCAGGGTTTCGACGCGCTGCTCGCCATGATGCAGGGCACCGACGCCCAGCGCGAGCTGGTCCAGCAGGCCGTGAACCGCTGGTGGTGGCCGGTGCTGATGATGTTCGGCCCGAGCGACAAGGATTCAATCCATAGCAACCAGTCGTCGAAGTGGGGCATCAAGCGCATTTCCAACGACGACCTGCGTCAGAAATTCGTCGACGCCACCGTCGACCAGGCCAGGGTGCTCGGCGTCACGCTGCCCGACCCGGACCTGAAATGGAACGAGGCACGCGGCCATCACGATTACGGCGACATCGACTGGGAGGAATTCTGGCGCGTCGTGAACGGCGACGGCCCGTGCAACCGCGAACGCCTCGCGACCCGCGTCAAAGCCCATGACGACGGCGCCTGGGTGCGCGAAGCCGCCCTCGCCCACACCGCCAGGCAGCGCCAGCGCGCGCATCAGCACGCCGCCTGAGCAGCGCGGCACATCAGGAAGAGACAGGAGATCAGCGATGAACAAGGAATGGCCGATTTGGGAAGTCTTCGTGCGCAGCAAGCAGGGACTCGATCATAAACACTGCGGCAGTCTGCACGCCGCCGACGCGCCGATGGCGCTGCGCATGGCGCGTGACGTCTACACGCGTCGCCAGGAAGGCGTCAGCATCTGGGTGGTGCCGTCATCGGCGATCACGGCGTCCGCGCCGCAGGACAAGGCGGAACTGTTCGAACCGGCCGGCGACAAGATCTACCGCCATCCGACGTTCTATACGCTGCCCGACGAAGTCAACCACATGTAAGCGCGGCCATGCATATCACACCCCAACATCTGCAGTACGTGCTGCGCCTCGCGGACACCGCGCTGATCCTCGGTCAGCGCAATGCCGAATGGTGCGGTCACGGTCCGGTCCTCGAAGAGGACATCGCGCTGTCGAACATGAGCCTCGATCTGATCGGCCAGGCGCGCCTGCTGTACACGCACGCCGCCACGCTCGAGCAGCGGCTCACCGGCAGGAGCCGCACGGAAGACGACTATGCGTACTTCCGTGCCGAGCGCGAGTTCGCCAGCTACACGCTGGCCGAGTTGCCGCATTACGGCCCGCTGTGCGGCACCGCGCAGGCCGACAAGGATTACGCGGTCACGATCGTGCGCAATTTCCTGTACTCGGCATTGATGATGCATCTGTGGACGGCGCTGACGGCCTCCACCGACGGGCAGCTGGCGGCCATCGCGTCGAAGTCGATCAAGGAAACCAGCTATCACGTGCATCACGCACGCGAGTGGCTGATCCGTTTCGGCGACGGCACCGACGAATCGCACCGTCGCGCGCAGGCGGCGCTGGACTACCTGATGCCGTACACGCGCGAGTTTTTCAGCGCCGACGCGGTGGAGCAGAGCATCGCCGCGGCCGGCCTCGGGCCGCAGACGTCGGAGCTCGAAGCCGCATGGCTCGACGACGTGCGCGCCGCGCTCGACGAAGCCACGCTGACGCTGCCCGAAGCCGTCCAGCACATCACGACCGGCAAGCACGGCGAACACTCGGAGCACATGGGCTTCGTGCTGGCCGAACTGCAGGGCATCGCGCGCCAGCATCCCGGCGCCACCTGGTAATCCGACGATGACGACCTCGACTGCCATGTACATGGCCGACTACCCGGCCGACGCCGCGCTCGAACGCGCATGGGCCGTACTTGAAACCGTGCCCGACCCGGAGATCCCGGTGGTGTCGATCCGTGAACTCGGTATTCTGCGCGACGTGCGTCGCGCCGCCGACGGCGCGCTCGAGGTCGTGATCACCCCGACGTATTCCGGTTGCCCGGCGATGTCCCAGATCGCCGAAGACGTCGGGCATGCGCTCGATGTCGCCGGCCTCGCGCCGTACCGGATCGAAACCGTGCTCGCGCCGGCGTGGACGACCGACTGGATAACCGCCGACGCCCGCGAGAAGCTGCGCGCCTACGGCATCGCGCCGCCCACGGGCAACTGCGGCTCCACCGCCCCGCCGCGCGAGACAGTGATGCACTTCGTGCCGCGCGTGCCGCGGGCGCTGCCGGCGCCGTCGTGTCCCCGTTGCGGCTCGGCGCACACCGAGCGTCTGGCGCAATTCGGCTCGACCGCCTGCAAGGCCCTGTACCGCTGCATCGACTGCCGCGAACCCTTCGACTACTTCAAACCCTACTGATATGGCCACCCCGCAATTTCATCCGCTGCGTATCCGCGAAGTGCGCCCCGAAACCGCCGACGCGGTCTCGGTGGCCTTCGAAGTCCCGGTCGAGCTGCGCGAGCAGTATCGCTTCACACAAGGGCAGTTCGTCACGCTGAAGACCCATATCGACGGCGAGGAAACGCGCCGCTCGTATTCGATCTGCGTCGGCGTCACCGATTACGATCGCGACGGCGAACTGCGCATCGGCATCAAGCGCGTGCGCGGCGGGCGTTTCTCGAACTTCGCGTTCGACACGCTGCAGCCCGGCCACACGATCGACGTGATGACGCCGGACGGCCGCTTCTTCACCCACCTGAACGCCGAGCAGGGCCAGCAGTACCTCGCGTTTTCGGGCGGCTCGGGCATTACGCCGGTGCTGGCGATCATCAAGACGACGCTCGAAGTCGAGCCGCGCAGCACGTTCACGCTGGTGTACGGCAACCGCAGCGTCGATCAGATCATGTTCGCTGAAGAACTCGAAGACCTGAAAAACCGCTTCATGAACCGCTTCGTGCTCTATCACGTGCTGTCCGACGATCTGCAGGACGTGGAGCTGTTCAACGGGGTGCTCGACCAGCCGAAGTGCGCGGCCTTCATCGACAGCCTGCTGCCGGCCGATGCGATCGACGAAGCCTTCATCTGCGGCCCCGCACCGATGATGGATGCCGCCGAAGCCGCGCTGAAAGCCGCTGGCGTGACGCCCGACAGGGTGCACGTGGAGCGCTTCGGCTCGCCGCTGCCGCAGGCGGGCGTGCCGCCGGTCGAGATCAGCGCGGACACGCCGGCCGCCGACCTCGAAATCGTGCTCGACGGCAAACGGCGCAAGCTGCGCCTGCCGTATCAGGGCGTCAGCGTGCTCGACGTCGGGCTGCGCGCCGGTCTCGCCCTGCCGTACGCGTGCAAGGGCGGGGTGTGCTGCACCTGCCGCGCGAAGGTGATCGAAGGCGAAGTGAAGATGGAAAAGAACTACACGCTGGAAGAACACGAAATCCGCGACGGCTTCGTGCTGACTTGCCAGTGCCATCCGGTCAGCGACAAGGTCGTCGTCAGTTACGACGAACG
>NZ_CYGX02000103.1:181-16085 GCF_900019265.1 Paraburkholderia ribeironis | reverse complement strand
TGCTGGTGCCACGCTTACGATAAGTTGTAAATTCTTGAAAGAAAAAATGCACCGCTGCATCACGCGCCAGGATTGCTCCGCTCAAGCAGACTTCTCCGGATTAGACGATGCATGCCAATATGTCCGCGGCACTCAATTCATCTTCACATACTCCGCGACAGTATCTCTCTGCTGCTATCGTTTATTCTAAACAGCGGGCAAGTCAATTCGCCACTTCTAGCGAGCCGTCGTCCATTCCGAGTATGAAGCTGGCAACGAGTGTGGCTCGCCTCCCGTCAGAGCGCCGTCTCGAACGCATTTGAGGTAACACTACAACCGCAAAGCATCAAAGGCATTCGAAAAGTCATCGATCAGGTTCTCGATTTCTTCCAGTCCTACTGATACACGGATCAATCCATCCGGAATGTCCATTTCCCTGCGCGCGATGGGCCCAGCTTCCCAGAAGATCGTCGACGCAACAGGGATAACCAACGTCCTCGTATCTCCCAGTCCTGTTGCTTTGATCGCCACCTTCAACGCGTTGAGAAATTCGTTCGTGCGCGCCGCATCGCGCAGCTCGAATGACAGCAACCAAGCGCTCGCTTGAAACAGTTCTTGGGCGCGCCGATATTGCGGATGCCCTAGCAGACCGGGATACGAGACCTTTGCGACTTGCGGATGCGCTTCGAGATATTCAGCCAAAATCTGTGCGTTTTCACTGCTTTGGCGTACGCGCAACGCCAGCGTTTCCATTCCTATGGATATCTGGTTCGCGTGTTCCGATGACAACGTTGCGCCCATATCGCGTAACGCCTTTTTGCGAATTTGCAGCAACCCTTGTCGAGCAGTAACGGCTTCGCGATACTCTTCTGCGATGTTGACATAACGCGACCAGTCAAACAATCCGGTGTCCGTCACGACACCACCCAATGCTGCACCATGCCCCGACAGAGTTTTGCTCAGCGAATTGACCACCAAGCTGGCACCAACGGTCACTGGCTGAAAAAGCGCAGGCGAAGTGATGGTATTGTCTACGACATAGAGCAGACCCTCCTGGTGGCAAATGGATCCAATACCTCTCAGGTCCGCAATCTGAGTGCGCGGATTGGCAACTGTTTCCGTAAAGACCATCTTCGTGGCCGGAGTGATTGCATCGGCGACGGCCTGTGCGCGCGTCATGTCCACCATGGACACTTCGATTCCGAGCTGTTGCAATGTCCCCAAGAGGCTGTTGGTGTTACCGAAGATGTGACGACTCGCGACAAGATGATCACCAGCCTTCAACAGAGTAAGGAATATTGCCGAAATCGCGCCCATGCCGGTTGCGAAGCAAACACTGCCGACGCCACTTTCGAGCTCGGTTATCTTTGCCTCGAGCAAAGCAGTGGTGGGTGTACCCTGACGAGAGTAGTTAAAACTCGCCTTTGTGGTCCCCTGGAACACCCCGATCAAATCTTCTACCCTTTCAAATCCATATTGCACTGATGTGTGCACTGGCGCGCGGAGAGCACCGTGTTCCATGCCGACCCGGCGATCCCGGTGCACTAGTGTCGTAGTGAATCCGATCCTGTTCACAATATTGATACCTCGCGGGACTTGTGGTAGCCCTTCATCTCTTATCGCATGGTCACAAGCTCTTCGGCTGCCGTCGGGTGAATCGCCAGTGTGTCGTCGAAGTTCCGCTTTGTGGCCCCCATCTTTAGCGCAACTGCGAAACCCTGCAGGATTTCGTCCATACCGTAGCCAATACCGTGAATCCCAACGATTCTCTCTTCGGGTCCAACGCACACGAGTTTCATTCGTGCCGGTTGGCGGTGCCGCGTCACCGCTGTGTACATGGCCGTGAACGCTGACTGGTAAACTTTCACTGCCGCATCGCCAAACTCAGCCCGCGCCTGCGGCTCAGTTAGCCCTACTGTGCCGATCGGAGGATGACTAAATACCACCGTCGGAATGTTGTGATAATCGAGGTGCTCGTTGGATCTGCCATTAAACAGTCGTTCCGACAAGCGGCGCCCAGCAGCCACGGCTACCGGTGTCAGGTCAGCCAATCCGGTGACATCCCCAACTGCATAGACGCCAGGCACACTGGTGTTCTGGTATTTGTCTACCACCACATAACCGCTTTCCAGCGCGATCCCCACCGACTTCAAGTTCAGACTCGCTGTGTCGGGTTCTCGGCCAATCGCCCAGACGATGCAGTCTGTCGTATGAGCCGTATTATTTTCGAACTGTAGTGTCAAACTGCCGTCCGCGTTCCGCACCACTGCCTTCGGGATCGCTTGAGCGTGCAGCGTGGGGCCTTCGACCGCCATCACTTCAGTCAGCGTCTCACCAAGAAGTGGATCGAAGGACTGCAGTGGCCCATTTTTTCGGACGAAAAGATGCGTTTGCGAGCCGAGCGCGTTCAACGTCCCCGCGAGTTCCACAGCGATATAGCCCCCGCCCACGACCGCAACCCGAGCCGGCATCTCCGGCAAAGCAAAGAAGCTGTCGGAATCGATTCCATACCCTGCTCCCGGGATATCCGGGTGCACGGGACGGGACCCGGTCGCGATTAGGATATGATCTGCCGTCATACGTTCGCCGGCGACTTCGATAGTGTGTGCGTCGACGAACCTGGCCCGTCCCGTGATCACATCTACCCTGTTCCTGTCCAGAACTGTCTGATACGAGGCGTGAATACGGTCGATATATGCGCTGCGGTTCTTCACCAGCGTTGCCCAGTCGAAATTGGTCCCCGTTGCCTCAAATCCATAGTCCGGCCCGTATCGATGGATGGCGTCTGCGATCTGCGCGCCGTGCCACATCACTTTCTTGGGCACGCAACCGACGTTGACGCAGGTTCCGCCGATTTGCCCTGCCTCAACCAGCGCACATGATTTTCCGTACATCGCGGCCCGATTCATCGAGGCAATGCCACCGCTGCCACCTCCAATCGCGATGTAGTCGTAGTGTTTCATCAAATTTGCTCTCTCTAACGTCTTTGTGCGAGCACGCTCCGAAACAGGTCTTCTGTGCTACGCCGAACCAAGCCGTGATGCAACTCGCGGCTCATCAAGTTGCAAGCGCCTCGCATAACGATGGGATCAGTAGCATACTTAGGTAGGGAGGAACCTGTGGCGACGCACGCATCGTCGTTTGCCCGTCACAAGATTGTTCGCCGGTTCTCAGATTCCAACAAACGAGATAAAGTATCTGCAGTTGAAATAAAAACTTTATTGCTCCCAGTGGGGCCGCAGCCCTGCACCGCTAAGTCATAACGATATCCTGGCGAACGTTACTGGTGTCCGGCGCCTCGGTCCGCACCTGTACCTCAGGAGGGAGTGCCTCCAGAAGGAACACCTCGTCGCCCGCGGCGCAGATATGACGAGGTAGAGAAGAGGTTATTTTTGACGCGAAGATATCGTCGAGCCTTACTCAGCGACTTCATCCTCGAACCGCGTGGTCCTGAGGATCCGGAGAATGACATTTCAGTTGTCTGATCTACGTGCATGATGCCCTCTTTTAGTCACGCCTCGACACGCTGATTTTAGGCGCCAGCGAATCATCTAACACCTTCTAGGCGGCGCACTGCATCGTTGTAGAAAGGGATGGCGTGAAGCTGCCGATGTAAGCGATCGCGCATCATATGCAGCAAAAACACCCTTTGGGTCGTGCTGGCGGGCGTTTTTGCGATCGGCTCGGAGCTTCGATATCAGTGCCCCAGCAATTTGAAAAGAGGCGTGCTGATCAGCATGAGTCCAGTGAATCCGACGAACCACACACTCGCGGAGCGGAATTTTCTGAGCACAGGGACACGCCAGACCAAGTAGCAAGGAATGAGGCAAGACACCGTGCCGAACGTCGGCGAAGTCCACTGCAGCAACGCCATCGTGGAAATATTGCCCCAAACCCACGCAGTAAGAAGCAGTGTGGACCCGATGGCGATCCCCATGGGCAGAATACGGTCAAGATGCGCGCTACGTGCCGTGAAGCGATCGAGAACATTTACGACGATCCCTTTCATCGCGTCATGAAACCCTAGGTAAGCGCCAAAGAAAGCCGACAACATCGCAAGAACATTCAGCGTCGTCGCGAGAATCTTGACTGTGTTGCCAGGGATCACGCGGGCAGACAGTGCTAGCGCAGAGATGTTTTGCGATACAGCGTATTGTGCATCTTGCGAGCTGACCGAGAACAAAAATGAAAAAGCGAAGAAAAGCACGCTCACGATCAGAATGATGTACGCAAACTTGCTTGCGCGCAACGCACGATACGTGGCGATCGCAGGATCGGACTCTGCCTTTCTGAACGCGACGTTCATCGGATTCAGAATCTGTATGTACACGATCGAGAACACCGCAAACGGGAGTGACACCAGGACGTTTTCAATGAACGAAAGGACGTTTTCAGGCGCGACGAAGTTCACGTTTTTCAGGCTCCAGTACGGCATCATCGACAACCCGAGGAAAACCACGATCGCAAGCTTGGTCACGATCAGCGGACCAGAAACCCGGAACAGCACCTTCTCCCCGCACGATGCGATGGCGACCATCGCCCCGATCACACAGAGCGGAAACCAATGGGTAGCCGCCAGCGACTCATGGGTCACGCCAAAGACTTGCAAATAGGAGGCACCATCATGCGTAAGTGTCGTGGAGTACGCCAGCATCGCCTTAGTGAGCGTGATGAAGTACACAATGCTGAGCACCGCTGCCCAATTCTTCCCCAGATACTCCGTGATGATCCCGGTGTAGTCCTTGCACTGACCGCTTGCGGAAAGAGATCGAATGTAGAGGTTCGAGAGGAACTGAACTGCCGGATACGCAATCGCCAATGCCGCCGCGGAAACCCAAAAACCTTTGACTCCCATTTGGAGCGGCATGAACACGATGCCGGATCCGATTGCCATTCCGATGCAAAGGACTACCCACCCTGCGTCATATGCCGTGAACGGAATCCGCTCGACGGAGCCGCCTTCCAGTTCAATCGAACTACTACCGAGAATTCCCATCTTGCTCACCACCTCTCGAACTGAACAACGCTGGAATAAACGCTCTACTTCGCGCGCCGAATTAAACTACAAAATGAAATTTAATTAATTTTTGCGAAATTAAAACCGATGTTCAAAATAAACCCCAATCCATCTGCGATTAGTGTAGATTTCGGATCTCCGGGGCTCCATCGGTAGTCACCCTAAAAATTGATGACGCGCAGTACAGTCATTTGTGAAGAGTATTCAAAACAAGGGAAGCCATCAAAACCTTCTTCCGGCGCCGAGTCACACGTGCGTGCGCATCGAAGTCGATCGGCCGAAACTCCATATTTTTCTTTTATATTCAAAGCACTGCAATTCATACGATGAATCACGAGCGAACGAGACTCGAATACACACCGAAAGTTTTTATTTCAGATCGACAAAGTTAATCTAGATTGTCCACAGCGCCCCTTCGGTGTAGTTAATTAGCAAGGGGCAGATGTAGTTAAAAAAAACTGAAATCGCCAAGCGTGGAAAATCGCCGACAGCATTAGCTGCGACGTGAACTGAACGTTGAGGTAACGCAGTCTGATCAATTCCGGTGTCCGGCACCGAAACCAACGCCAATATCCGGCGCTTCATTGCCACGACAACGGGGACGCCTGCGCGAATTCGACAAGCGTCACCGGCACAACTGCGTCGCCCGCCGCATTTGCGGCGGGCGACACCGCGCACAGTCTAGTCAAGCATCGACAGGTCGGCCTTGATGCGCAGGCTGCGGTGGGATGACGACGCAATGCAACGACTGCCCGCTCAATTGCCTAGACACATTGTCCGTGACCAGTTTGGCGAGCTTCGCCATCACGAGTTCGCCGCCGCCGGCGACATGCGGAGTGATGATGAGATTGGGGGCCCGCCACAATGCGCTCGCCTCGGACAAAGGCTCGGGAACGGTCACATCAAGCCCCGCTCCTCCGATATGGCCCGAACGAAGCGCATCGACCAGCGCATCTGGATCGATGACCTCGCCGCGCGCGACATTGATGATGAGACATCCCCGCCTGCATTCACGAAGTGTCTGCTCGTTGATCAGGTTCACGGTATCGGGATGCGCCGGAACCGCGATGACGGCTACGTCGGCCAGACGCAGGGCGGAATGCAATTCGCTGGACTCATACACGTGATCCGCCAGTTCCGACGGTTTCGGCGTACGCATCACGGCGACGACCTTCATACCGAACGCCCTCGCTCTGTGCGCGATGGCTTTCCCTATGGAGCCGAAGCCGATCACCACCATCGTTCGGCCTTGCAATGAACCCATGCATGCCATCAACTGCCGGTCCCAAGATCGGCGCTCCTTCTGCATGACCGCTTCTGGCAAGCGCTTCGCGAGCGCAAGCAGAAGTGCCATCGCGTGTTCGGCTACCGAGACTGACCACGCGTCCCCAGCATTGGTCACCGTAACGCCGGGCGGAACGCCAAATCGCTGCAAATTCTCGTAACCCGCCGACAGCGTTTGAATCCATCGCAATTTGTTCGCACCCGCCAAGGCCGCGGCAACGGCGGCCGTATAAGCGGGGCCGACAAGCACGACACCCTCCGCCTGTTCGACGACGGCCGCATGCTGCTCCACGTCGTCCGCGTAGCGCAAGACGGCACCAGGCACGGCTGCGATGGCGGGCCCTACCGCGTCGCGTCCGAACTTACCCAAGAAAACGATGTTCACTTCCGGTCCTTTCTGACGCTTCACTTGGGCAGCTTCACGCTGGATTTGATCATGCGCTGTTCCGCCTCGCGCCGCAGAGTCATGCCGAAGCCGGACGTCGTCGGTACGACGAACTTGCCGTTCTCCGGCTGTAAGTCTTCTTCGAACAGTTCTCTATTCGCGCGCCGCAGCGTGTAGGCGTGGTGCTCATGGATGTTGAAGTTGGGAATCCCCGCCTCGAATTGCAGCGCAATGGCCGTGGCCAACGGCGAGCCGCAGACGTGCGCCTGCACTCCCACGTCGTAGGCGTGCGCCAGATGTGCCACCCGATACGCCTCGCTAATACCGCCCACTAGGCAGACGTCGGGCTGGATCATATCGATCGCGCCAGCCTCGAGGTAAGGCAGAAAGCCCCACCGCGTATAGAGACGCTCGCCGATAGCAAGCGAAATAGGCGACTTGCGAGCCATCTTCAGGTGCGCATGGTTGCTATTGTTGTGGGTCGGCTCCTCAATGAAAAGGATGTCGAGATCGTGGACGAGTTCGGCGATCTGCAGCGCGCCTGCCGTGGACGTCAAAGCGTTGAGTTCGAGAATAATGTCCACATCCGCTCCCAGACCCTCGCGGACCGCCTCCATCCGCTTGCGGAAAAGCTTGCGTTGGGCCGGCGTAAGGACGCTGCGCAGTCCTGTGGCGTACTTGCCGTCCTCGTCCATCATGATTGGGTTCACTTTGACGCAGTCGTACCCTTGTTCCCGCACGTGTGCTGCGGCCTCCCGGTACTGCGCCGGTTGCCCAATCCACTGCGCCTTCTCGCCCCAGCCGAGGTGAAGCTGGCTCGCGTAGCAGCGCAGCGGCTCAGGCGTGGCGCGCCCGAGCAGTCGATGCACCGGTTGGCCCAATGCCCTGCCCTTGATGTCCCACAGCGCGCAATCGATAGCGCTTATAGCCGCGAAGACGATCGGCCCACCACCATCGGCCCACACGGAACGTCGAAGCAGACTTTCCCATACGGTGTCGGTATCGAAAGGGTCCGCGCCCAGCACGAATCGCTCTCCGAGCGTCAAGATCATCGGCGCAACCGCGGGACTGCCAGCCCCATACGTCACGCCGGCCTCCCCGAGTCCGCTGATGCCTTCGTCCGTATGCACACGAGCGAGTACGACGCGCCAAGATGCCATGCCGTCACGGCCCGACAGGTCGGCCTCGAGTACTTCGATTTGTGTGATCTTCATGTGTTCCCTCCTCCATTAGCACCGCCGCGATTGCGCAGCAAACAATGCGCTGGCTTACGGGCATCGTAAATGCAACTTGTCTTCCCTCGGGCGTCCCTCGAAACAGTCCCACCCGTGGAAACGTCGCCATCGTGCATAAACCGCATCAGGCTGACAAACGAGATCTACTATGTCAGCAAGAAAGAAATTCTTTCGTTCATCGCGCTCGACTCGCTCCCAGCGCCGCCAGCCTTAATGTCTCGCTTGCCTAGGTAGTGGCAAGCGCATTCGTGAACAATCATCACCACTGCTTTTCCCAATTCGCGCTTCAAATGGAGGCACTAGCGCGAACACAATGTGCTAGCGAGATTCGTGATGAAGAGACGGTGTCCGACTTCCTTTCCGTCGAGCTCGTCTTGTATCACCGAGCGTAAAGAATCGTTCATTGGAAGCTTGGGACTCGCGGCAACCTATGGCCGACGTCGGTCGGTTTTCTTCAATGTTCACTCGAACGGATAGTTTTTCTAGGAGGCTGACTCGCTGCCCAATGCCGCGCGCATCGACCTAGCCACCTGAATCTGCCGAGTCCGGCGCCAACATGGCGCCACGCTTTTAACCACTCCTAGAGGAGATAGCATCATGATGCAAGACTGGAACAACTACCGCGCTTCTTTGCAGGCACGCGTCGCCGACTATGCGGAACTTAGCCCGGAAGTGATGAAGGGCCTCGCCACGATTCAAAATTCCCCCGTGAAAAATGGCACGCTGGGCCCCAAAATTCACGAACTGATCTCACTCGCCGTGGCCATAACCACGCGCTGCGACGGTTGCATTGCCTCGCACACCAAAAAGGCCGTCGAACATGGCGCGACGCGAGAGGAGATTGTCGAGGCACTGAGCGTCGCGATCGCGATGAACGCCGGGCCTGCGCTGGTCTACTCGGCACGCGTGCTCGAAGCACACTCGCAACTGCCCAACACCTAAATCGCCTTCCGATGCGGCCGGCTGTCGAGCGATTCGGCAAGCCGGCCGCTCACCTTTTTGATAGAGACCGCAGTCGGGGAGAGTAGTCGTGGCATTGCAACGCATTAGTCACTGCAGTCACTGGGGGGCTTATTCACTCCTCGTCGATGACGGAAATGTGGTTGGCGTCGAACCATTTGCCGGCGATCCGGCGCCATCGCCGATCATTCACTCAGTGAAATACTGGGCCGACTCCAAGCACCGGATTACGCAACCGATGGTGCGCGAACGTTGGCTCGGGAACAAGGGGCCCAACGAGCGCAGGCCGGATGATCGCTTTGTTCCCGTATCGTGGGACGAGGCGTTGCGTCTGGTGGCCGACGAAATCGATCGCGTGCGCCAAACGTTTGGCAATCATTCGATCTTTGCGGGTTCTTACGGCTGGACGAGCTGCGGCCGTTTTCACCACGCGTCCTCGCAACTGAAGCGACTTCTCAATTTGGTGGGCGGCTACACTGGGCACGTCGAGATCAATGATGTCTGGAAATGATACGCCAGGCTATCGAACAATTATTGCAGCAGTTCTTGTCGCGACGCCGTCACAAATCGACCAAAAGCCATCGCCCAGCTATTCATGTACTATCAGCGGCTGTGCGCTGAGCAGGATGGAATAATCTTGTCTCAACGGGCGGCGACAGCCAGCCACGGGCGTGAGCAATTTGGGGGCGTCACTTCAGCGCGTGCTTCAGTATCGCCGTGTTGACGCCTCCTCTTGGCGGCCCGGAGCGCAGCGGGACGTCGAGCACACTTGCTCACAGCCTTATCCACAGAAAATGTGCATAACTGGCTATTCTTGCCATCTCCGAAAATTGAATATCTTCCTGCAATCCACGTGCGGCACGGTGATTCCACGCCAATCCGGAACTCCGTGCGCGATGAAAAGAACATCCCGAGCTTTTTAACGGCTTCCTTCGACACCTGGAGTACGTCATGCAGCGACGCAATGAGTCCAACCCCTCGATCTGAATGTTGCGCCCGGTTGCTCGTCATTGCACGGTTGACCAACACCATGTCGTCCATTCAACGGCAGCGGCTCAGCCGTCTGATTACACCTCAAGCTTTCTTCGGCGATTGCCGTAATGACCGTGACCCATTCACGCGTCGTGCCAGCGCGCACCTAGCTACCTTGTTAGCTAGATCTGAGGCCGCTCGATGGATACCGTAGAGTACCCGGCAGTGGAAGATTGCATCGGCTACTGCGACGGCCCGTCTCTGCAGGGCCGTCGGATGTCGGAGCCTCGTTGAGGCTCCCAATCTTGCGGGCCGTAGAAAACAAGATCAATTTCGGAGGTTCCACCATGGCTCAACAAGGCTACTTCACGCTCCCGCCCAACATCCGCTTCGGCGTAACGGGGTTCGCGAATTCGGCGGGGACTCAGACAATCAATGTGCTGGTCGACAACGAAGTCCGTGCGACTTTCACGGGCCAGAGCGCCGACAACAAAGTGATCGGCTCGCAAGTCCTGAACTCCGGCAAGGGTAACGTTCAGATAAAGGTAACCGTTAACAACAAGGCATCGGATCTGGTCTCGGTCCAAACAACGCTCGCAAACAGGCTGAATTTCGCGCTGGTCGGTTCGGAAGACGGAACCGATGGTGACTATAACGACGGCATCGCGGTCTTGAACTGGCCGCTCGGCTGAACGAGACTGTCGTAGCGGTTTGGCGGCACGCCTGGAGTCCGAGGTGTGTCGCCGCGCCTCCAGGCACGACAATAGTTCACGCACACCGAAAGGATCTCGCCCAGCGCGTCGGTGAATAGTACCGGCACTTCCAGTCATACTCATTTTCTTGGCACTCAGCTCTGCTATAGTCTTATCGCGTCCCCATTCGCGACGCGTAGAAGTTGAGAGCAACGTAGGGCAATAGCGATTTACCTTTTGCATTTCCATATCGCTACGCCGTTGTATCAAAATCGTTCAAGAAGAGGGCAGAACCATGACCAACGCTTACGTCGAATATCGGCCGAAGTCTGGTGATCAAACACATGGGGTGACTCACCACGTTGTTATCGTCAACAATCAAGAAGTCGGGGGAACCTTCAGCACACAGCTGTCGGCAGAGAAATGGGCTTGTGCGCAGGGCCACACGGTTCATGTCGCCCGGGAACGACACCGACAAGACCGCCCGAATCCCGCGCATTGGCGCATCTCGGATTGCAGGCCGTAAGACACAACCACCAGCAGAGCGCCATAGACCGCTCCAGTTCCGGTCGCACGCAAGCGAGCGGGTCGTGTGAGCCGCGTGATGCCGATGCGGAATAGCGTATCGGCCGGTTCGCTAACCAGCTTCGCATACCACTCGACAAAGTGCTGCTGCGTGAAGCAAGTCCGCACCATTTGTTGATTTGTTGTCATGCGCGCGCCTATCCTGCCGCGCCGGGTTTCGAGATTCGCGCTTCGGTTTCGACGGCACCGGTTTGGCATCCAGCGCACATCCTCATCGACTTTACCCCGATTGTGTCCTTGACTGGTGTCGGGCATCGGGGGCCGTGAGTCTCTGCTGTTCCCGGAGTCGGACCTTGCTGCGCCAAACCTTCAACCTCGCACAGGACAAGTCATCCCGGGAGTTTCGCGATGTTTGCCCAGCTAATCCAGATTTTTGACGACTCGAATTCGAGGGTCCGTAGCAAACTTTTCGGTATCTATGGCGTGCTGGTCACCATCAACATCGTCGTCTGGTTGTGGGTGCTCGCTGCCTTTCACATCTATTCAGTACTGCCTGGTACCGCACTGCTTGCCTGTGGCTTTGGCCTGCGCCATGCAGTCGACGCTGATCACATCGCAGCGATCGACAACGTCACGCGCAAACTGATGCAGGAGAAAAAGCGCCCCATCGCCGTAGGTTTCTTTTTCTCGTTTGGGCATTCGACCGTTGTTGTACTTGCATCTGTTGTCGTTGCTCTGGCGACCACCGCCATTCAAGGGAAATTCGAGCGATTCAAGGAGATTGGCGGCATTGTCGGGACGCTCGTATCGGCACTGTTCCGTAAAAAGCCGCAGCTTGCGCAGGATCATCCGCAAGTTGTGCCCGGCGCCGCACAGCACCGCATGATTCGCATCGCCCAACGAACCCTTGAGCCAATTGCGATCGAGCCGGCCGTCGGCCTTCATGTGCCCGATGGCAGGCTCGATCGCACTACGCCGCCGGATCATCGCGCGCAGCCCGCGCGTGATACCGCGTCGCAAGCCTGGGTGATAGACCTTCACGCCATCGATGGCGACACCCTTGTAGCCACGGTCGATGTTGAAGTTCGTAGATTCTGCTAATGGTGTCCGTGAAAGCGCTAGTCGTGTCCGTTAATTCTGCTAACGCGGGGCTCCGAGGGGCAAATCGCGCAAGTGGGCAGCGGCAGATCACCGGCGTGGCGTGCGGTTGCCAAGTGAATTTATCGTTGTGACGATGACAAATTTTAACGCTTTATGGAACGCACGATCAGGGAGTCCAGCGGTAAACGGTGATGCTGGAGCCCTTGACATTGTTTTTCGTGACCACGTACTCGCCCGTCGATCGAAGATATGCCCTGACTCCGTACATCGAATCGACGGCGCTGCTGGCGTCCACGGTGTCGTTACTGGTGTTGACCAGCGTGGCGTCGAGATTACCGGTAGCGAGATTGAAGGCGTCGATGTTCGGCAGGGCTTGCCCGCTGCTGCCGAACCAGTAGCCGACGAACAGGTAGCTGCCGACTGCGTCAATCGACTTGGCGCCGGTGTGGGAGAGGTTGATCACCGGATCAGGTGCGGTGGTGTTGCCAGCGCTCCAGCCGTGATAGACCTCGATCCGCGTGCCTATCGACGTCCAGTCCATACTCCCGACGGCGCCTTGTCCGAGAATCATGGTGTCGCTGTCCGCGAGGTAGACGATGCGCGTCAGCGGCTGAATGCTCTTGGGAACGCGAATGGGGATGCCAGGTCCCCATGTCGGCTTGCCGCTGGCGTCAAAGCCGGTCAGCGGGTAGTGGTAGATGTAACCGGTCTTATTCAGGCCGGCCCACACGCCCCCCTTGCTGTCGATGCAGAATCCACCCCTGACCGGTGCGCTTGTATTGAACGCCGTACCGGGAAGCGTGGCATCCGGTATGGCGATGTAGCCATTCGCGGCATTGAAGTGGAAAAAGTAGAAGGTATCGGGATTCTGCGCGGACGCCACGAGGATCCGGTTGGCGCCGACGGCGGCAAGTTGACTGAAGTGCTCGTCCCGAGCGCGATCGTTGATGTTGACGCGCGGGTCCGACGGGTGCGTAAACGGATCGACGGTATTCGCGACGAAGGTGCCTCCAGCGCTGCCGGTGTAGATGTTGGTGCCGCCATAGAACAACGCGCCATCTGTGGCCGGGTCCGGGGTAGCAACGCCCTCGAGGTTGAGCGACTGAAGCGTCCATCGCAGGGCGCCGGCACTGTTATACGCATGAATGTCCGTGCCGCCGTTGCGGCCGAGGTCCCAGCTTCCGCCCCACGGATTGTTGAGCACATAGAGGTTACCGGCGGAATCCTTGCCGATGCCGGCGACGCGGGTGAAGCGCTTCGCGCCGACCTGGCCTTTGATTCCCGTCGTGGTGTCCAGGTAACCACCCTGAATGCCGAATGTACTGGCCAGCGTCGGCGTGCCCGAGAGGTTGTAGCGCTTGATGTTCATGTCGGGGCCCTCGTCGCCGACCATGAGCTGTCCCGATGGCGCATCGAAATAGAGCGCCGCAGGCTGCGAGCCGCTGGGCATCCGGATGGTGTTCCGCAGGGCGCCGGTTGGACTGAGCTGGACGATCGTGCCCGCACTCTTCTGTGCGACCCAGACGTTGCCTGCGCCATCCAAGGCGAGAGCGCCCGGGCTCGAGACATTGATGTCCCGCTGCCAGACACCGTCAGTGGTGTAGATCCGGACGCGATTGCCATAGAAGTCACTCGCATAGAGGAGCGAGCCTGCAGTGGCGAGTCCGGTGACGACATCGATCCGAGGCTGGTTGTTCGACGCACTGACCTGAATGAAAAGATCGCGAGTCCCAGTCGTGCGGTTATATCGTCCCACCGCGCCGCTTCCGTAGGAGCTGCTGTACTGTAGTGCCGCGAAAACTGACGTGGCATTACCTGTAATGGCGCTGCCCTGAAACTCGCCGTGAGCGCCGATGGAGCCGATGGTGCGGCCGTTCTGGTAGATTGCGACGCCGCCCCCGTACTCGTCCCACATGGAGGCCGTGTAGATCGGGCCTTCAGGCGCGACCCACATGGAACGCGCGGCATTTCCCACATGCGCGGCGAGTGTGCCATATGTGTTCGCCAGCCAGTCGGTGGTGTTTTGCGCCGGACCTGCCGGCGCAATCGCGGCGAGCGCTGCGAAGAGAAGCGCAGCATGAATTCGTTTTTTTTCGACCATGACTGATGTTCCCCTGAGTGTAGCGAACGTACATATGAATGGTCGGCCAGCCAGGCGTCGACACGTGGGCGTTAACGGACAACGATGGGAAGCTTCGGCAGGCTTCCGAGTTGTCGGAAGCCAGAGGGAAGCCAGAGGACCGCATTACCGATCATTCGGCGTTCGGCGTAGGGCCGTTCACGTCGATTTTCGTTAGCTCTTGAAAAAAGCATCGAGCGTTCCACCCGATTTGGCGTGGCCGCGTCACTGCGCTCGACTACCCTCCCCCTCGTCGCGTCTGGTTTGCACCATATATGTGCGTTGAAATATGAAAGCGTTGGTTCGCAGACTTTCCCGCACAACTTGCCCGCATGTGCCTAAGCTAAGTGAAACTGGAGCACGCGGCAAAACGATCGCGAAGCTGTTTTCGGCGACTCCACGATCAGCGAAAGCCGACTCCAATTACATGCGCCGCGTTATGTCTCGAAGGTAATCCTCTTGGCACAAACCGACAAGAGGTCATGTATGCGATGCGTCAAGATATTCTTGCACTGATCATGACGAGGCTGATCAATCTGTCAGCGGTGGCACTGCGAATTCAGACAGCGGCATAAGTGGAACGACTGGTCCCCGACCCTGGCATAACGCCGGCAGAAGAAACCAGACGATGACAAAAAGAGCCGGGCGCACTCAAACCGTGAGCTGCGCCAGGTCAATGAGATCCTGCGCAAGGCATCGGCGTATTTCGCACAGGCGGAGCTCGACCGCCGACCGAAGTGATGATCACGTTCATCGATGATCACCGGCAGGTCTACGGGGTCGAGCCGATCTGCAGGGTGCTGCCGATCGCACCGTCGACGTATTACCAGCTTGTGGCCCGACGTGCCGATCCAGCACGCCTGCCGGCGCGGGCGCAGCGTGACGCAATGCTGTGCGGGGAGATCCGGCGCGTGTGGCAGGAGAACTTCCAGGTGTACGGGGTACGCAAGGTCTGGCGGCAACTCGCACGCGAAGGCATTCAGGTGGCCCGCTGTACAGTAGAACGGTTGATGAAGAAGCTTGGCCTGCGGGGTGTGCGGCGCGGCAGATTCATCAGGACGACCGTTGGCGACAGCTCGAGGCCGTGCCCGCTGGACCGCGTGCAGCGACAGTTCAAGGCCGAACGGCAGCGACGCTCGAATGGGTCGATTGGTTCAATCACCGGCGGCTACTTGAGCCCATCGGCAACGTTCCACCTGCCGAGGCGGAAGCAGCTTATTATGCAAAACTCGCTGGGTCTGCCGTCGTGGCATGACTCCAGCAAAACAGTCTCCGCGATTCCCGGAGCGGTTCATCAGCCGAAGCTACCTGTCAAATAGAAATACCCCGAACACCGATTTGGCGAAACCATCATCGCGCATATTTCTCGCGTGCATGCATTTGCGACGCGAATCAGTGTTATTCAAACAATCGATTTTGTAGTCGAGGGGGAAATGCCGCATAGTGCATCCCGCGATGCACAGCACAGTCACCCATTATCCACGCCGTAAAGGCAAATTTGCATGGCCTGCCTGAACGCAAATGACGCTAAGTGTTCCATGTAAACGGTTTTGAAGTTGGTGCGTTTGATTAAGGAGTTCAACACAAATGACGCCCGATGAAATGCATCATCAAGCCGAGCAAAGCAGAGAGGCA
>NZ_CYGX02000103.1:0-171 GCF_900019265.1 Paraburkholderia ribeironis | reverse complement strand
AAGCCGTGCATGGCGAGCCAATGCCATGCGCGCTGGAAACCTTGTCGGTCGCCCTTCGGCGTGAAGGCTTTTCGTTTAAGCGCAATCGCTTCTCGCTCAAAAAAGCGCAACCAGGAAGACTTCGAGATGAAATCAGCCACCCTGGAAAAACTGCAATGCGCCGCTCGCGCC
>NZ_CYGX02000194.1 GCF_900019265.1 Paraburkholderia ribeironis | reverse complement strand
GTTATTTTTTTTTTTTCAAGCAGAAGACGGCATACGAGATGCTCAGGAGTCTCGTGGGCTCGGGAGAAAAAGCGGCGTACCTCTCCGGTATCGACACCCGACGGGTCATACTCGCGGCCTTTGTGCTGTCAGGACTGTGCAGCGCTGTAGCGGGGATCATGCTCGCGGGCTACGCAGGGCAGGCCTACCAGAGAATGGGCGATCCCTATCTGCTGCCGGGCATTGCGGCGGTTGTAGTCGGTGGCACCAGCATCCTTGGCGGGAAGGGTTCATATGGCGGAACGATAGCGGGGGTGCTGGTCATTACATTGGTTAGCAGCATGCTGTCGCTCATGCACGTTCCCGAAGCCATCAAGCAGATCTGTTACGGCGGTCTGATCGTCGGCATGGTCTGTCTATATAGCACCCGTCAGAACACCGCAACAGCATAACCTTCGTTCCGTTGCCGGTATCGGGCATACCGGCAATACCCGGCCGTAAATAGATGTGCACGCATGCGTGTCGAGTTCCTGATGTATGTAGTAATCCTATGTACAGTAATTGAGACGTCAAAAGGAGTTGGGCTGATGTATTGAACGTGAACGGTACAGTCG
>NZ_CYGX02000210.1 GCF_900019265.1 Paraburkholderia ribeironis | reverse complement strand
TTTTTTTCAAGCAGAAGACGGCATACGAGATGCTCAGGAGTCTCGTGGGCTCGGGCTGGCTGCAGTTACTGACCGGGGTTTTCCGCGGAAGCAAGGGGGGCGGCGAGCCGGCGCAAGGCAATGCGATCGCCAGCGGGTCAGGTTTGCGAGGCGATCACTACGATATGACGCTTCGCCGAAAAGCATTCGAGTATTTGCACAAGATACTGGGCCTGGCTGCGCTACTGCTGGCAGTTGTCGCGATCAGTCTTGGCCTGATGCTCGCCGACGCCCCGCGATGGATGGCTGTCGTGCTCACGATGTGGTGGTGCATTTTGCTTTTCCTCACCCTTCGATGGCAGCGTGCCGGCCGATGTATTGATACCTATCAGGCCATCTGGGGACCCGATGCGGTGCACCCGGGCAACGGGATACCACCGATCGGCATCGGTATTAGCCGATATTCGCGCGAGAGCTGGCAAGGGCGCACCGAAGACGCGATGCGACGAAAGCAATGAGCCAGCGCTCCCCGACGAGATATGCGATCGGACGTGCCGAGACGTACTCAACTTTTCGATTTCGCTTCCAACGGTCATTTTCGAGAGTAGTGAATAAAACAGGAGATGTTGATGGAAAGGCCCATTGAATTCGCAGCGAGCAATTTGAACGATTGCAGTGTGAAGAGAAAATCATGGTGGCCACGCGCTCACTGGACGTCATGGAGCA
>NZ_CYGX02000108.1 GCF_900019265.1 Paraburkholderia ribeironis | reverse complement strand
CTGTGCGGGGCGGGCACCTACTTTCTTTGCATGCCGCAAAGAAAGTAGGCAAAGAAAGCGGCTTCAAACCGCCAGCTTTTAAGCGGGTCCCCTGGCTTGGAGGGGGCAGTGGCGCATCTGGAATCCGTGTCTTCGCACATTCCGCCCCGGTGACAAGGCAGTCATGCTTCCGGCGGCGCTGCGCGCGCCGAGGCGGTCGTTCATCAAACCACTGGTGTTGTTTGCGCCTCGCCGAGGCGAAGCCGAAGGCTCCCCACAGCGCAGAGAAAGAGCCGCTGGTTTCCCTTGCATACCTGTCCGCGACGCACGCAGTGCGGAGTGGGAGCGAATGACAGCCTGGTCACTGCCGTCTGCTGCGCGAGGGATCGTTCGTTAATCGCGCCACTATCCCCTCCAAGCCAGGGGACCCGCTTAAGAATTAGCGGTTTGAAGCCGTTTTCTTTGCCTACTTTCTTTGCGGCATGCAAAGAAAGTAGGTGCCCGCCCCGCACAGGGGCAACGCCAATAGACCACAAGCAAATCAAGGAAAGGCCAACACCTTAAGAAGACCACCTCAGCGGCAACGCCAATAGCCCACAAGCAACTCAAGGAAAGGCCAACAAAAAAAACCCAACCCCCAGCCCCGCACAGGCAAAAAAACCCCACCCCGGCAGGGGCATATAATGACGAACAACCTGCCGTCCCTGCAAAAAAAGATGCCCGACCTGCTAGCCAACCTGAACTCCGAACAACACGCCGCCGTCACGCTCCCGAACGAGCCCGCGCTGATTCTCGCCGGTGCGGGCAGCGGCAAAACCCGCGTTCTGATCACCCGCATCGCGTGGCTCATCCAGCACGGCCTCGCGTCGCCGGCCACGATTCTGGCAGTGACCTTCACCAACAAGGCCGCCCGCGAAATGATGGCGCGCCTGTCGGCGTTATTGCCGATCGACCCACGCGGCATGTGGATCGGCACCTTCCACGGTCTGTGCAACCGCATGCTGCGTGCGCATCATCGCGACGCGGGCTTGCCGGCGACCTTCCAGATTCTCGACACCGCAGACCAGCTGTCGGCGCTCAAGCGCCTGATGAAGGGCCTCAACATCGACGATGAAAAATACCCGGCGAAGAACCTGCAGTACTTCATCAACAATGCGAAGGAACAGGGACTGCGGCCCAAAGACGTCGACGCCACCGACAACTTCAACCGCAAATTCGTCGAGCTTTACGAAGCCTACGACCAGCAATGCCAGCGCGAAGGCGTGGTCGACTTCCCGGAGCTGCTGCTGCGCTGCTTCGAGCTGCTCGCGCACAATCCGCCGTTGCGCGCGCACTATCAGGCGCGTTTCAGGCACATCCTCGTCGACGAGTTCCAGGACACCAACAAGCTGCAATACGCGTGGCTGAAGCTGCTGGCGGGCCAGTCCAGCCCGATCTTCGCAGTCGGCGACGACGACCAGTCGATCTATGCGTTCCGTGGCGCGAACGTCGGCAACATGCGCGACTTCGAGCACGAATTCAACGTGCGGCACCTCATCAAGCTCGAACAGAACTACCGCTCGCACGGCCATATTCTCGACGCCGCCAATCAGCTGATCGCCAACAACTCGCGGCGCCTCGGCAAGAACCTGCGCACCGACGCGGGCCACGGCGAACCGGTGCGCGTCTACGAGTCCGCGACCGATACCCAGGAAGCCGGCTGGATCGTCGAGGAAGTCAAGGCGCTGATCAGCACCGGCACGTCGCGCAGCGAGATCGCGATCCTCTATCGCAGCAACGCGCAGTCGCGCACGATCGAACATACGCTGGTCAACGCGGGTATCGCGTATCGCGTGTATGGCGGCCTGCGCTTTTTCGAGCGGCAGGAAGTCAAGCACGCGCTCGCGTATCTGCGCCTGATCGACAATCCGAACGACGACACCGCGTTTGCGCGCGTCGTCAACTTTCCGACGCGCGGCATCGGCGCGCGTTCGATCGAGCAGCTCGCGGACGCGGCGCGTCTGTACAACTGTTCGATGGCCGCCGCGATTCCGTATGTGGCGGGCAAGGCGGGCTCGAGCCTCGCCGGCTTCGCGAACCTGATCGGCAAGATGCGCGGGCAAACGCAGCAGATGAGCCTGCCGGAAACCGTCGAGTACGTGGTGCGCACGAGCGGTCTCGCGGAGTTCTATCAAAACGAGCGCGAAGGCCAGGACCGGCTGGAGAACCTGCAGGAACTGGTCAACGCGGCCGCCGCGTTCGTCAGCGAAGAGGGCTACGGGATGGACACGCCGGCGCGTTCGATTCCGCTGCGCCCGGGCGCGACCGCCGCGCCTGAACTGGCGGTCGCCACCGACGATCCGAATACCGTCGTGCTGGACGCGCCCGGCATCACCGAGCCGGCGCAAAATCCCGACACGATGACGCCGCTCGCCGGCTTCCTGTCGCACGCGTCGCTCGAGGCGGGCGACAACCAGGCGCAGGCCGGCCAGGAAGCCGTGCAGCTGATGACGGTGCACGCGGCCAAGGGGCTCGAATTCACGGCGGTGTTCATCACCGGCCTCGAAGAGGGGCTGTTCCCGCACGAGAACAGCGCGATGGAATCGGACGGGCTGGAGGAAGAGCGGCGTCTGATGTACGTGGCGATCACGCGGGCCAAGGAGCGCCTGTATCTGTCGTTCGCGCAGAGCCGGATGCTGCACGGCCAGACCCGTTACAACATCCGCTCGCGCTTCTTCGACGAGCTGCCGCAGGACACGCTCAAGTGGCTCACGCCGAAGGTTGAGGCGGGCGCGCGCTGGGGCGGCCGCTCGGACAACGCGGGGTATGGGCGCGACTGGTTCGCGCGGCCTGGTTACACGGGCCCGGCATCGTCGACGCCGGCTGCGCTGCCGGCCTTCGCGAACGAGCAGCGCGCGGCGGAAACGGGCTTCCGGGTCGGCCAGCAGGTGTTCCACACCAAGTTCGGCGAAGGCACGATCACCGCGCTCGAAGGCGGCGGCACCGACGCGAAAGCGCAGGTCAAATTCAAGCGCCACGGCGAGAAATGGCTCGCGCTCGCGGTCGCCAAACTGCAGGCGGTCGAATGAGCGCGGGCGTCATGGATACGGCCGGCGTGGGCTTGCCGCCAGGCGAGGATCGCGCCAGCGCGGCGGTGCCGCAGCGTCCGCTGGGCATTCTGGCGGCGTTGCCGCAGGAGCTCGGCGATCTGATCGAGGCGATGCGCGCCGAGTCCGGCGTGCGCACGATTACGCACGGTCAGCGCGACTATCACCTCGGCACCGTCCACGGTGCGCCGTGCGTCGTCACGCTGGCGCGGGTCGGCAAGGTCGCCGCGGCGGCAACGGTCAGCGCGTTGATCCATGAATTCGACGTCGAGGCGGTCGTGTTCACGGGCGTCGCCGGTGGTGTGGGGGGCGAGGTGCGGGTCGGCGACATCGTCGTCGCCGACGCGCTGCTGCAGCATGATATCGACGCGTCGCCGCTGTTTCCGCGCTTCGAAGTGCCGCTCCTCGGCATGTCGCGTTTCGCCGCCGATGTGGCGCTGGCCGATCGGCTCGCCGCGGCGTGCGAGCGCTTTATCGCCGAAGAGGGCGCGGCGTCGGCGGCACGCTTCGGCACGCACGAGCCGCGCGTGCATCGCGGTCTGATCGTCAGCGGCGACCAGTTCGTCGCCAGCGCGGCGGGCGTCGCGGCGCTGCGCGACGCGTTGCCGGATGCGCTTGCGGTCGAGATGGAAGGCGCGGCGATCGCGCAGGTCTGCCACGAGTACGGGGTGCCGTGCGCGGTCGTGCGCACGATCTCGGACACCGCCGACGATCACGCGCCGGCGTCGTTCGTATCGTTTCTGACCGAAATCGCGGGGGTCTATTCGAACGCGATCCTGACACGCTTTTTCAACCCGGGTCGCACAGCGGGGTAAAAAACGCCGGGTGGAGCGGGCTGCATGCAGCCCACGCACTTCCCGGTGCCGTTTTTCAACCCGCTTTTCAACCCGCTTTTCGACCCGATAGGGCATCCACTCAGTTTTTCGCGGCGTCGTCCAGCGCTTCGCGGATCTCCTGCAACGCGCCCGCATCTTCGATGGTCGGCAGGTCGCCGGGGTCGCGTCCTTCGGCGAGCGCCGCGATCGCGCGGCGCAGCAGCTTGCCGGAGCGCGTCTTCGGCAGCATCGACACCACCACCACGCGCGCCGGCCGCGCAATCGTACCGAGCTCGCGATCCACCGTCGCCGTCAGTTCGGCCGACAGCCGGGCGCGCTCGCTGGAATCCGCCGAGGCTTGCGCGCCGCGCAGCACCACGAAGGCCATCGCCGCCTGACCCTTCAGCGCATCCGTCACGCCGACCACCGCCACTTCCGCGACGGACGCGTGGCTCGACAACGCTTCCTCGATCTCGCGCGTGCCGAGCCGGTGGCCGGCGACGTTGATCACGTCGTCGGTGCGGCCGAGGATCGTCACGTAGCCGTCTTCGTCCTGCACGCCCCAGTCGAAGGTCGAATAGACCTGCTGGTTCGGAATGCTCGACCAGTAGGTGCTGACAAAGCGGCTGTCGTCGCCCCAGACCGTCGACATGCAGCCGGGCGGCAGCGGATAGTTCAGCGCCAGCACGCCTTTTTCTCCGGGCGGGCAAGGCTCGCCGGTCAGCTCGTTGCGCAGCGTCAGATCGAAACCGGCCGACGGCACGCCCGGCGAGCCGAGCTTGGTGGGCAGCGCTTCGACGCCGCGCGGAATCGCCAGCATCGGCCAGCCGGTCTCGGTTTGCCAGTAGTTGTCGATCACCGGCTTGCCGAGCGCGTCGGCAATCCACGCGGCGGTCGGCTCGTCGAGCGGCTCGCCGGCGAGGAACAACGCGCGCAGGCTCGACAGATCGGCCTTCTTCAGCAGCGCCGGGTCCTGTTTTTTCAGCACGCGCAACGCGGTCGGCGCGGTGAACATCAGATTGATTTTGTATTGTTCGACGAGGCGCCACCAGATGCCGCCATCGGGGCGAATCGGCGTGCCTTCGTACATCACCGTGGTCAGCCCTGCGATCAGCGGTGCGTAGACGATGTAGCTATGGCCGACCACCCAGCCCACGTCCGATGCGGTGAACATCGTGTCGCCGGGCTTGCCCTGAAAGATGTACTCCATCGACGCCGCGAGCGCGACCGCATAGCCGCCCACGTCGCGTTGCACGCCCTTCGGTTTGCCGGTCGTGCCCGACGTGTACAGCACATACGAAGGCTCGTTCGATTCGAGCCACTCGCAGGGCACGTGCGTGTCGAAGAACTGCTCGCGCAACGGTTCGTACGCGACCAGGTAGTTGGCGTTCAGGCGTTCGGGCGCAAGTTGCCGGTCGATCAGCAAGACGCGCGGCGTCTTGTGGGTTGCGCGCGTGAGCGCTTCGTCAATCAGCGGCGTGTAGTCGATCACCTTGCCGCCGCGCGCACCGGCGTCGGCGGTCACGATCAGCACCGGCTTCGCATCGTCGATGCGCGTCGCGAGATTGGGCGCTGCGAAGCCGCCGAACACCACCGAGTGGATCGCGCCCAGACGCGCGCACGCGAGCATCGCGAATAGCGCCTCGGGGATCATCGGCAGATAGATCAGCACGACGTCGCCGCGCTTCACGCCGAGCGAGCGCATGACCGCGGCCATCCGGTTGATTTCCGCGTACAGCTCGGCGTATGTGTAGCGCCGCTCGACGCCGATTTCCGTCGACACATATACCAGCGCGTTCTGCTGCGCGCGCTCCGCCAGATGGCGGTCCACCGCGTTATGGCACAGATTCGTGCGGCCGCCGACGAACCAGCGCGCGAACGGCGGCTTCGAGCGGTCGAGCACCGTGCCGAACGGCGTGTGCCAGTGAATCCGTTGCGCTTCTTCACGCCAGAAAGCGTCGGGGTTCTCGATCGAACGGCGGTGGAAATCACGGTAGCTGGTCATCTGCGGCGATCCTTGTGCTGCGTGAGTGAACGGGTGGGCGAGCGGTGCGGGGGTGCGGCGGTGCGGCCGCGCGGCGCAACCGCACCGCACAAGCATAGAGCACATGCGGCGGGGCGGACAAGGCGGATTCATGGCGAGCGGCAGACCGGCCGCGGGGCCCGCGAGGCACGCGCGCACGCCATGCCAGCTCCGGCATGCGCATCCCGCGCGCTTTCGCCATGCCCGCCCGCCGCAAGCGCATCCCGCGCATTCGCCATGCCCGCCCGTCGCAAGCGCTGTCACGCTCATGCGCCATGCCGCCCGCCGCAAGCGCGGTCACGCTCATGCGCCACGCAAAAGAAAAAGGCGCCGCGGCGCCTCTTCCCTCGATACAAGCTCCGAACGACCGATCAGGCCTTCGCGCGTCTGCCCTCGACGTTCGGCAACAACACCGTCAGCACGCCGATCAGCGGCAGGAACGAACAGACCTTGTAGACGAACGCGATGCTGGTGGCGTCGGCTAGTTGCCCGAGGACCGCCGCGCCGATCCCGCCGAGGCCGAACGCGAAACCGAAGAACAGCCCCGCGATCATCCCGACCTTCCCGGGGATCAGTTCCTGCGCATAGACGAGGATCGCCGAGAACGCCGACGCCAGCACCACGCCGATAATCACCGTCAGCACGCCGGTCCAGAACAGGTTCGCATACGGCAGCAGCAACGTGAACGGCGCGACACCGAGGATCGACACCCAGATCACGTACTTGCGCCCGATCCGGTCGCCGATCGGACCGCCGATCACCGTGCCCGCCGCGACCGCTGCGAGGAACACGAACAGATGAACCTGCGCGGCCTGCACCGTCAGATGGAACCTGTCGATCAGATAGAACGTGAAGTAGCTGTTGATGCTGGCGAGGTAGAAATACTTCGAGAACACCAGCAGGATCAGCACGCCCATCGCGAGCAGGATCTGGTTGCGCGACAGCGTGGCGTGAGCCGCCTGGCCGCGCGCCTTCTTCACCGACGGATGCTGCTTGTACCAGCGGCCGATCTGCGTGAGCACGACGATCGCGACGAGCGCTGCCAGCGAGAACCACGCGATGCTGCGCTGGCCGTGCGGAATCACGATCAGCGCGGCGAGCAGTGGCCCGAGCGAGGTGCCCGCATTGCCGCCCACCTGGAACAGCGACTGGGCGAGCCCGTGCCGGCCGCCTGAGGCCATGCGCGCAACCCGCGACGATTCCGGGTGGAACACCGACGAGCCGCAGCCGACCAGCGCCGCCGCGACCAGCAGCACGCCAAAATTCGCCGCAACCGACATCAGCAGCAGCCCCGAGAGAGTGAAGCCCATGCCGACCGGCAACGAATACGGCTTCGGATGCTTGTCGGTGTAGATGCCGACGAGCGGTTGCAGCAGCGACGCGGTGATCTGGTAGGTCAGCGTAATCAGCCCGATCTGCCCGAACGACAGCGAAAAGTTGTCCTTGAGCATCGGGTAGATCGCCAGAATCAACGACTGGATCATGTCGTTGAGCAGATGCGAAAAGCTGATCGCACCGAGCACGGAGTAGACCGTGCGCTGGATCCTGGCGGCCGGTTGCGCGGCGGTGGCCGAGGTGGTGCCTGGATTGCCGGTGGACGCGCCGGCGAGGGCGCCTTTTTCGAGGCTCGTTTCCATACGCTAGTTGACGGAGAAAGGGTGGCGAATAACGACGGGTAAGAATTCAGCGGTGGCCGGCGTGGCGTGTCGCCTGTTGTGATGACTGCGGCATTTCGACGCGGCGTCCGGTGGTTTTAAGTGTTTGTCGAAGTTTAATGTGGCTTCCGTGAATTGTAAGGACAAGTTTTGTCGCGAATCGGACATTGGATCGGACGCTTAGGGGCAGATGGGCGCGCATCGGGGGCTGTGCGAATCGCGAGTCGCGCCCAGCGGCGCGGTATCAGCAGGCGCGCAGCGCGTGTGCTCCGTACCCATGCGGTCGGCCAGTCGTCCGACAAATACCGCTCGCGGATTTTTGGCCATGTATAAAGCGGTCGCGGGCGCGTGGCTTACAAAGCGGCGTGTCGAGGACCGGGCGATACACGATCAGCATGTGCGAGCGGCGTTAAAGATCGCGCACGTTGCTGCCGTAGACCCGGAGAGAAAAGCAGCAATGCCGGAATCGACCTTTCCGGCAGGTCTACACGTGGGGACGGGGATATGAAAGCAATTTCGCCGGGCGGCCGGCAAGGCGCGGGGTTCTTGACGGAACGACAGTCGGCAGGCAGCACGCCGTCGCGGAGCCAGCATGGCGGCGCGCCTGCGGTGAGGCTCAAGGGCTTGTCGGTGAAGGCGATGTTGCGCGTCGCGTTCGCGGTGCTGCTGATCGGCACGCTCTCGATCGGCGTGTTCTCGCTCGCGCAGATCAGCCGGGTGAATGAATCCGCGCAATCCATCTACGACCAGGGTCACGTTGCCAGCCGTGCGGCCGAAGAAGCGCGCGGCTACATGCTGCGCGCGAGCCGCGCGCAAAAGATGCTGCTGACCGCGACCACCGCGAAGGAGCGCGACGATCTCGGCGCCGACATCGACAAGGGGCTCGCCGGCCTCGCCGCGCAACTCGGCACGCTGCAACAGTACGTCGACACCGCCGACGCGCAGGCGACCGGGCAGCAGAAGGCGTTTGCGGCCGCAATCACCGCGTGGAGCGGCCATCTGCGCGATTTCGTGACGCTCGTGAAAGCGCAGCCGCTCGACCTCTCGCAGATGAACTGGCAAGTCGGCACGCAGGACGTGTCGCTGCTGGTCGAAACCGGCAAGCTCGAAAAACTCGTCGACGAACTGGTCGCGCAGCGCGGCACTGCCGCGAAGGCGACCATTGCCGCGTCCGGTTTCATTTATCACTCGTCGTTCGTGATGATCGCGGTGATGACGCTCGGGCTGATCGCGCTGGCGTTCGGTATCAGCGAATGGGTGGTGCGGCGTCTTGCCGGCCAGCTCGGCGGCGAGCCGGCGTACGCGAAGGAAATCGCCAGCCGGATCGCGGCGGGCGACCTGTCGAACCAGATCGCGCTGGGCCGCAAGGATCGATCGAGCATGCTGTACGCGCTGCACGACATGCAAAGCGGACTCGCGACGACGGTCTCCGATATCGCGTCGAGCGCGGACGCGATCGCGACGGCGTCAGGCCAGATTTCGATGGGCAACCTCGACCTGTCGCAACGCACCGAGCAACAGGCGATGGCGCTCGAACGCACCGCGAGCAGCATGGAGCAGTTGACCTCGACGGTGCGGCAGAACGCCGACAACGCGAGGCAGGCGAGCACGCTTGCCAACAACGCGTCGGAGATCGCGGAGAAGGGCGGCGCGGTGGTGAGCCGCGTGGTCGCGACCATGAACGACATCAACGACAGCGCGCGCAGTATCGGCGACATCATCGGTGTGATCGAGGGGATCGCGTTCCAGACCAACATCCTGGCGTTGAACGCGGCGGTCGAAGCGGCGCGCGCCGGCGAGGAAGGCCGCGGGTTTTCAGTGGTCGCCGCCGAAGTGCGCAACCTGGCCCAGCGCAGCGCCTCGGCCGCGAAGGAGATCAAAGGCTTGATCGATACGTCGGTCGCACGCGTGAGCAACGGCTCGACGCTGGCTCAGGACGCCGGCCAGACGATGGATGAAGTCGTCAAGGCGGTCAAGCGCGTCACCGACATCATGGGCGAGATTTCGGCGGCCTCGTCCGAGCAGAGCGCCGGCATCGAGGCGATCAATCTGGCGGTGACCCAGATGGACTCGGGCACGCAGCAGAATGCCGCGCTGGTCGAGCAGGCCACCGCCGCGGCCCGCTCGCTGGACGATCAGGCGCGCGGCCTGAAGGCGATGGTCGGCAAGTTCAGGCTGTAGGCGCGCCACGTCACGCCACGACACGCCACGACACGCCACGCCTCGCTTTCAGCTCGCGCTGGCGGCGCCGGGCTTCACGACCACCGTGCAGGTAATGCCCGCCGCCAGCACGACGCCGTCGGGCACGGAGTCGATCTGCACGCGCACCGGCACGCGCTGCGCGAGGCGCACCCAGTTGAAGGTCGGGTTCACGTCCGCGAGCAATTCGCGGCTTTCGGGATTGTCGCGATCGTAGATGCCGCGCGAGATGCTCTCGACGTGCCCTTGCAGCGTGCCGCCGCTCATCAGCCGGACTTCGGCCTTGTCGCCGATGCGTACGTGCGGCAGCTTGGTTTCTTCGAAGTAGCCATAGACCCAGAACGAGTGACTGTCGACGATCGCCAGCTTGGCGGCGCCGGCGCTCGCGTAGTCGCCGCGGAACACGCTCAGGTTCGTCACATAGCCGTCGACCGGTGACACCACGCGGGTGCGCGCGAGGTTCAGTTTGGCCGCATCCAGCGCAGCGAGCGCCTGCTGATACGAAGCCTCGGCGGCGGACGCCGTATGCGTCGCATTCTCGCGGCTTTCCTTCGACACCACCTGCGCGTCCATGTCGGCGCGCCGCTGCGCGTCGTCGCGCTTCATCTGCAACTCGGCCTTGCGCGCGGCCACTGCCGCCTGCGCCTGTTCGACCGCTATTTCGTAGTGCGATGGATCGATTTGCATCAGCAGATCGCCCTTCTTCACCAACTGGTTGTCCTTGACCGGCAGATCGACGACCGCGCCGGATACGTCCGGCGCGACGTTGACGATCTCGGCGCGCACGCGGCCGTCGCGGGTCCACGGTTCATCCATGTAATGAACCCACAGCACGCGTCCAATCAGGACCGCGACGATAAAAATAATGGCTGTCGCGGTGAAGCCCACAAGATTTCGGATGGTCATGTTTCGACTTTGATCAACGATAAACGGCGAGGCCCAGCACGCCGCACACACACACGAGCAGGCTGGCCCGGAACAAGGACGGATGCCACACGACGCGATACAGCCCCGTGTAGGCAATAACGCGGTCCAGCACCCAGGTCAGCGCGGCGCCCGCGATGAACAGCAGCACGATGGTCGGCACGTAGGCGTCCAGGACGGCGATATCACGTGGCATGAAGAACTCCTTCTGACGCGCTGGCGCGTCCTCTCATCAACGGTTCGAGCGGTGATTGCGGATCGAGCAGCGCGGTACGGATGAAATGCAGTTGACTCAGGATGCGTTGCAGTTGATGCCGCTCTTCGCGCGGCGGCGTGAAGCCGGCCAGCATCTGCTGGAGTTCGGCGATCGCAGCGGCGGTCGTCGCCAGCGCGCGGTCGAAGCGGTCTTCGCGCGGCCGCTCGAACAGCGCGCTCAGCGCGTCGCGCATCGTCTGCAACGAGACGCGCCACGGTGCCGAATCCGCGTAGCGCGCATCGGCCGGCAGCGCCGCCAGTTCGCGGCGCAGGTCGATTACCGCATTGCCCACTTCGAGCACCGAGAACAGCCAGCGCAGCGTGTCGCGTTTGAGCTCGGGCTCGTTTTGCGCGAGCGCGTTGATCTGGAACATCAGATCGCGTGCGCCGCTCTCGAAACGCGAGCGCACCCGCCGCATGCCGGCGCTGCCCGCCAGCACCACCTGGCGGCGCAGGTCTACCAGCAGGCGGTTGCGCAGCCACGGCGTCGACGGCGGCAGCAGCACCGCGAACGCAATCGACGACACCAGCATCGACAGCACCAGCGCCAGCGCATCGTTCATGAAGGCGCTCGGGTCGTAATGCATCACGTTGTCCGGGCCGGCGAGGAAACAGAAGAAGATGCTATAGCCGATGCCATAGCCGGCCAGCAGCGGGCGCGTGGTCATGAACACGCCGAGCAGCAGGAACGGCGCGAGCGCCGCGCATAGCAGCACGAAGCCGTCGATGTGCGGAAACACGCCATACACGGCGATCATTCCCAACACGGTGGCGGCCAGCGTGCCGCCGGCCATCTGGAACGCGGTGCGCTTCGGGTCCGGCGACGACGACGCCAGCGCGCAGATCGCTGCGGCGTTCAGCGTCAAGGTTGAGCCGCTGGGCCACGCAGTCGCGATCCAGAACGCGCCGAGCACCATCATCACGAGCGTGGCGCGCAGGCCCGCGACGCCCGCCGCGATGCCGTTCGTCTTCGGTTCGTAACGGTCGACCGAGCGTTCGCGCACATGTGTGTCGACGGCGAGCGACGCATAGGTGGCCGCGTAGGCGTGCAGATCGTCGATGAAGCGGTACAGCAGTTCCGCGCCGGTGTCGAAGTCGAGCAGCGGCGCATCGGCATGCGTTGCCAGCGCGGCGCGCGTCGCGCGCATGCGCCTGGGCAACTCGGCCTTGTAGGCGTCGAGTTGCGCGGCGGCGTGGGCGGCGTCGGCGGCGCTCAGCACCGGTTCGCCGGACTTCGCGAGCAGCGGGGCGATCTCCTTGAAGTACGGCTCGAGCGCGGCGACCGCATCGCTCGCGCCGCGCGTGCCGGCGGCGCGCAGCCGGTTCAGCAGTTGATGCAGCGCGTGAAAGCGCGTCGATGCGCTCATGAACTCGCCGTTCAACCGCGCGAGACGGCCGCTGCGCATGCGCGCATCGTGGCCTTCGAACACGGCCACGCTGCGCGCCGCTTCGAAGCCGACGATGTCGGCGACGAAGCGCGCATTGGTCGCTTCGATCTGCGCGCGGTCGTTGTGCCCGGCAAGCGATGCGGACACGTATTCGACGAAGGCCGAAAAACGCGCACGCACGGTGCCGCGCATCTGCATGCCGGCGAACTGCGGAAACACGAGGCCGCTCACCGCGCCCGCGCAGACGATGCCGATCACCACCTCGGCGACTCGCGTGAGCGCGCTCAGAAACGCGCCGTCCGGATGCTGCGAAGCGGGGATGCCGATCAGCGCGGCGGTATAGCCGGCCAGCACGAAACCGTACGAGCGGAAGTTGCGGTTGCGCGCGGCTCCCGCCGTGCAGATGCCGACCCAGATCGCCGTCGACGCGATGAACAGCTCCGGCTGCTGCGCGAACAGGCCGATCAACGCCAGCATCACGACCAGACCGATGAGGGTGCCACAAATCCGGTAGAAGCTCTTCGCGAACACCATGCCGCTTTGCGGTTGCATCACGATGAACACGGTGGTCATCGCGGTGCGCGGCTGCGGCAGATCGAGTTTCATCGCGATGCCGAGCGCGAGAAAACAGGCTGCCAGCGCCTTGAACATGTAGACCCACGTGAGGCCGTCCGTGCGCGCCCATGCGGCGACGGCCGAACCGAGCGCGGCGAACGACGCCGGGCGCGCGCTGGAGGAGGAAGAGGCTGACATGGCCGGCTTGCTCACTCGGATGCGGGCGCGTCGGTGGCGCTCGGCAGGTTTGCCACTGCGCTCACGCCGGTGCGGTTCGTGGATGGCACGGCAGGGGGTATGTTCGTGCGGCTCGCCGTGGCGGTTTGCGCTCGCGCATACGTGGGTTTGGCCACGGCATTGCCCCGACCCTTGCCGTGCGCCGGCAATGTTTCGTTGTCCTGCGGACCATTGGCGGGTTCGTCGAGTCCGCCGCCCAGTGCGGTCACCAGCGACGCATGCGCGCCGAGGCGCTCGGCCTGGATCTTCGCGACGCCTTCCTGCGCGCGCAGCAACTGGTTCTGCGCGACCAGCACGTTTAGATAGTCGGTCAGGCCGCGTCGATAGCCTTCGCGCGACAGCTCGTAATTCTTGCGGGCCGCCGCGACCGACCGATCGGCGTCGTTGGCCTGGGTCGCGAGCGAGCGGATGCGGATCACCTGGTCGGAGATATCCTTCAACGCGCCGACGATCGACTGGTTATAGCGCTCCACCGCTTCGTCATAGCCGGCCGACGCCGCGCCGAGTTCCGAGCGCAGCCGGCCGCCGTCGAAGATCGGCAGCGACAGCGCCGGACCGACGCTCCAGCTATGCGACGGGTTCTTCAGGAACTGGAACAGCGGCCCCATCGCCGCATAACCGCCGATCGACGCCAGCAGATTGATGTCCGGATAGAAGCTGGCCTTGGCGACGTCGATGCCGCGCGCCTGCGCGGCGACGGTCCAGCGCGCCGCGACCACGTCCGGCCGGTGGCCGATCAGCTCGGCGGGCAACGCGCTCGGCAAGCCAGCGGGCGTAGCGAGCGACAGCGTCGGGCGCTGGATCGCGTCGCCCGCGCCTGGACCCTTGCCGGCCAGCGCGGCCAGCTGATTGCGGCCCAGCGCGAGCTTTTCCTCGAGCGCGTCGATCTGGCGCTCGTACTCCGGCAGCGGCGTTTCGGCCTGGCTCACTTCGAGCTGCGTGCCGATGCCGCCCTTCAGGCGCCGGTTGGCGAGCTCGACGATCTGCTGCTGTTGTTGCAGCGTGGCCTGGGCGATGTCGAGCAACGCGTAGTTCATCGACATCTCGATGTACGCACGCACCACGTTGCCCTGCAGTTCGAGCTGCGCGGCGCGGGCGTCGGCGGCGCTGGCGTGGGCGGCGTCGAGCGCGCGCTCGGCGGCGTTTTTGTCCTTGCCCCACAGGTCGAGGTGATACGACAGACCGAGTGTGCCGGTGTTATTCCACGACTGTTCGCCAGCGAGCGGCCCCGGACCGTAGAACACGTTGTCGGGCCATTGCTTACGCTCGATCGACAAACTGCCGTTGACCTGCGGCGACAATGCCGACCGGGCGACACCCGCCATCGACAGCGCCTCGCGCACACGCGCCTGGGCGGCGGCGAGACTCGGGTTGCCGGCCTGCGCGGTTTCGATCCACTGGTTGAGCTGCGGATCGTTATAGGCGCGCCACCAGTCGACAGCCGGCCATTGGGCGTCGGCATTGGCGGCGCGGATGGCGTTGCCGGCGTCGAGCGAGGACGGCTCGATGCCGTGATCTTGCGGCGCGATGCCTCGGGTACTTGCGCATCCGGCTATTGTTAATAGGATCGTAAGAACTGCGGCTGCGGCGATCCCTTTTGGTACCGGAGACTGCACGATTTCCTCCAGAAATGACTATAGAAGCTTGTGCGTCATTATATTTTTTCATTGATTGAGGAATAACCGGTAAAGGTGCAAGGCATTCTTACTATTTATGAGACAATCTCCTTTGCGAATCGTGTAACAATCTCTACCGATCATTGAGGAAGGTATGGACACGCTTCAAAACATGCGCGTATTCGTCCGCGTCGTCGAAGCGGGCAGCTTCACGGGTGCCGCGCAGCATCTGAATACGACCACGGCTTACGCGTCGCGCGCCGTCTCCGATCTGGAAGCGCATCTGCGCACGCGCTTGCTGAACCGGACCACGCGCCGCATCGCGCTGACCGAGGCGGGCGAGCGCTATCTGCAGCGCTGCGAGCAGATTCTCGCGTACGTGGATCAGGCCGAAGCCGAGGCGAGCGACGCGCACGCGCGCCCGTCCGGCAAGCTGAAAGTTCACGCGATGACGAGCTTCGGCCAGCACTACGTGGTGCCGGCCGTCGGCCGTTATCAGGCGCTCTATCCGGACGTGCATATCGAGCTGACGCTCGCGCAGCGCATGCCCGATCTGCTCGACGAAGGGTTCGACGTATCGCTGACGCTTGCCACCGGCCTGCCGGATTCGGGGCTGGTGTCGCAGCGTCTGGGCAGCGCGTTCAGCATCGCGTGCGCGTCACCGGCCTACCTGGAGCGGCACGGTGTGCCGCAAACGCCGGCCGACCTCGCGCGCCATACCTGCCTGCACATGCTGTCGCCGGTGTCCCCGCCCGACCGCTGGACGTTCGATGGTCCGAACGGCGAGGAAACGGTGACGCTCGGCTCGACCATGTTTCAGGTGAACGTCGCCGAGGCGATGGCGGTCGCGGTGCGCGAGGGGATGGGCATCGGCCTGATCCCGATCTATTCGGCGATCAGCGGTCTGCGAAGCGGCGAGCTGGTGTGGCTGCTGCCGGAATACACGTCGCAGCAGATGAACCTGTATGCGCTGTACCCGTCGCGCCAGTATCTGGACGCCAAGATCCGCACGTGGGTCGAATTTCTGCGCGACGAGTTGCCGGCTACGCTCGCCGCCGACCAGGCGGAATTGCGGCAGTTCGCGCGTTCCTGAGGTTGCCGGGATCCAGCGGTTTGCCGGGGACGTGGCGAGCAGTCGGCGGCGACGGTTGACGCGGCGGACCGGCGTCGCGTGACAGCCTGTTACATATCTGCCGCGCCGCAACATTTCCTTACTTCCACGCCGCGGTCGATTTGCTAACGTGTGGCTCGTGGGCTGCCGCTTCGGCCGCTTCGGCCGCTTCAACCGCTTCAGCCGCTGCAGTCGGTCACGCCCGCTTCACTGCCGATCGGCACACCGCAACAACCGCAGAACGAGGAATTCATGGATACGCATCTGATGATCGGCGTGGCTGTCATGTTTGGACTGATCGGGGTCGCCGCATCGCGCGATCTGCTGCGCCGCCTGCGCGTACAGCAGCCGCAGCTGGTGCCGCTCAAGGCCGAGCGGCCGGAGTCGCAGGCACAACGGCGCGAGCGTTGAGCATTGGCCGCCGAGCGGTGCCGCACCTGCGCGGCGCCGGGGCGCGGTGAAAAACTTCCTTTTTGCCGGCGCGCGCCTGCTTCGACCACACATGGGCGAGCTCCGGAGGCGACTCCGCGTGGCGGGATTCGGCGGATTCAGCGGATCTAGCCGCGTACGGGGCGGGTTCCCCGGGTTGAGTTCCACCGGTTGAGTCGCCCTATGGCGCAAGCACGCCGGCAGCGCAGCACGACGGCAACGGACCACAACGACAGCGGACCACAACGACACGACCGGCCACCACAGCGTAAGGTGCGCCGTCCGCCGATGCCACCCAGAGCTGCCGCAAACCGGTGCTAGATCTCGACCACCTTATCCCATGTGAATTGCGGATTTTCCCATTGGCCAGTGCGCCGGTCGAAATAGCCGCGCGGATTGCAGACCACGCGCGTGCCGTTCACGGTGTAGTCGAATGACGTATGCGTGTGTCCGTGGATCCACAGCGCGACGGGCGCACGCACCAGCTCCGGCAGATGACTGACGAAGCCGGCCGACGCGCGGTCCTGCGCATAGCGTCCGGCGAGACTCAGCCGATGCGGCGCGTGATGCGTCACCACGATCGTCTTGCCGCCGAACGGTCTGGCGAGCTCGCTTTCGAGCCAGGCACGCGCTTGCCGGTGCAGCGCGAGCGAGTCGGCGGGCGTGAAGTCGCGCTCGACGTCGTGCGTGTCGTGAGGCCAGTTCATCTGGATCAGTCCACGGAAATCGAGCATGACCCGGCGGGCCGCGTCGATCGATTCGTCGAGCACGCCCGGCTGCGCGCCATACAGCGCGAAGTCGGTCCACAGCGTGGTGCCGAGCACGCGCCACCGGCCTTGCGGGTCGACCAGCGCGGCGTTGTTCAGCACATGCACGTTGTCGACCTGCGCGGCCGCGTCGAATAGCGCGCGTTCGAGCGCGCTGAACTCGCCGTCGTAGTACTCGTGATTGCCGGGCACATAGATCACCGGCACGGCACCGTCGAAGGTCTGCGCGGCCCAGCGCGGGCCGGCCGCGTGGTTGTGGATGTCGCCGGCCAGCACGATCAGATCCGCGAACGCATGCGGGATCAGCTCGGGCTCGTCGTTCTCCAGATGCAGATCGGACAGCACTCGAATCTTCACGGCCACGACTCCTGCAAGCGCCTCCACGTCAGAAGGCGGAGGCTTCAGTTATTAGCGTAGCACCTTGCCCGGATTCATCAGGTTCAGCGGATCGAGCGCGTGTTTGACGGCACGCATCAGTTGCACCTCGACGTCCTGCTTGTAATGCATGGCCTCGTCGATCTTCAGCTGGCCGAGCCCATGTTCCGCGCTGATACTGCCGCGATGCCGGTGCACGCTGTCGTAGACGATCTGGTTGATCGGACTCTGGTATTGCTCGAGAAACGCCTTCGCGTCGACGCCTTCGGGTGCCTGCACGTTGTAGTGCAGATTGCCGTCGCCGAGATGTCCGAACGTCACCATGCGCGAGCCCGGCGCCGCCTGCGCGACGGCGGCATCGGTCGTCTCGATGAATTCGCCGATGCGCGAGATCGGCACCGCGATGTCGTGCTTGATGTTCAGGCCTTCCGCGGCCTGGGCGAGCGGAATGTGTTCGCGCAGATTCCAGAACGCTCGCGATTGCGTGAGGTTTTCCGCGACCACCGCGTCCTGCACGAGACCGTCTTCGAGCGCGGTTTCCATCAAACGCTCGAACAGCGCACGTGCGTGTTCCTCGCTTTCACTGTCCGACAATTCCAGCAGCACGATTTGCGCGTGCGGCTCGGCGAACGGATAGCGCATCTGCTCGAAATGCCGGCCGACGAGGCGCAGGCAGAAATCCGACATCAGCTCGAAGCCGGTCAGGAGCGGCCCGGCGATGCGTTGCGCGAGCGACAGAAAGTCGAGCGCCGCATGCGGCGACGCCAGCGCGGCGAGCGCCGTGACCCGCGCGGCCGGCTGCGGATGCAGCTTGAGCACGGCGGCGGTGATGATGCCCAGCGTGCCCTCCGCACCGATGAACAGATCGCGCAGATCGTAGCCGGTGTTGTCCTTGCGCAGTCCACGCAGGCCGTCCCACAGTTCGCCTTGCGGCGTCACCACTTCGAGGCCGAGGCACAGTTCGCGCGTGTTGCCGTAGCGCAGCACGCCGGTGCCGCCCGCGTTGGTGGCGAGATTGCCGCCGATCGTGCAGCTGCCTTCGGCGGCAAGGCTCAGCGGAAACAGTCGGCCGGCCGCTTCGGCGTGCTTCTGCACCTGCTCGAGGATCACGCCGGCTTCGACGGTGATCGTGTTGTTGTGCGGATCGATGTCGCGCACGCGATTCAACCGCCGCAAGCTGATGACCGCCTGCGCGCCGCTCGCGTCGGGCGTGGCGCCGCCGGCCAGACCTGTGTTGCCGCCTTGCGGCACCAGCGCGACGCGATGCTTGACGGCGAGCCGCACGAGCGCCGCGACTTCAGCGGGCGTGGCCGGGCAGAGCACCGCACAGGCCGCGCCGGTGTAGCGGCGACGCCAGTCGGTGAGATACGGGGCGGTGTCGTGCGGATCGGTCAGTACCTGAGTTGCGCCGATGGCGTTGCGGCAGGCGGCGAGGAAAGCGGTTCGAGTCATGGTGATCGGTCAGCGGGTTCGGGCGGCGTGCCGGATGCAGTGTTGTAGGGAGCGGGGCGTGCCGGTCAGGCGTTCGGTTTGCGCTGCTGGTCGGGTTCGATTGTTGCCGGAGGTGCCGCTTCGGACGCAGCACGGGTTGCCGCGTCAGTTGGTGAGTGAGTTGATGAATGAGTTGATGAATGAGTTGATGAATGAGTTGATGAATGAGTTGATGAATGAGTTGATGAATGAGTTGATGAATGAGTTGATGAATGAGTTGCCGCGTGGCTTGCGGCCAGACTCGTGGCCTGACTCGCGCCCTGAGCGGTGGCCTGCTTCATGGCGCGTTTGGCCGCGCGCTTGAACGGTGCGACGTAGGCTAGCGCGCAGACGAAAAAGATCATGGCGAGCGCGGCTTGCAGCCAGCCGAGGCGCGCGCTCAATCCGTGATCGCTCCAGCCACGCACGACACCTTCGGCGAAATACAGCAGGATCAACATCGACGCCCATTGCAGCGTGTACAAGCGCCGCCGCCAGACGCCCGGCAGCGCGAGCACCAGCGGCACGGCCTTGAGCACGAGCGCCGAGCCGCCGGGGCGCAGCGGCGCGAGCCACCATTCCCACGCGACCGATAGCGCGATCAGTGCAAGCAACGCGGCGGTCGCACCGAGCGCGGCCGCGCGTGTGGCCTGCACGGGCATCACGGCGGCGCGCAGGTCCGCGGTCGTGGCGGCGCCGTCGCTCGCGGCCGAAGCGCCGACCGGGCCGACCAGGTTGACCGGGTCGACCTGGCTGAGCGGCTTGACCTGGTTCACGTCAGGCTCACTCACGGCCTTTCGCTCATGGATGCCGCCGTGCGTGCGACACGCGCGCCGAGGGCAATGGCGAGCGTCTTTTCATCGGCGGAGATGCCTTGGGACGCCGTGCCCGCGCGGGCGAAATGCGACGCGCCGTAGGGCGTGCCGCCGCTTTGCGTGGTGCTCAATGCGCTCTCCGTGTACGGGATGCCGACGATCAGCATGCCGTGATGGAGCAGCGGCAGCATCATCGAGAGTAGCGTGGATTCCTGGCCGCCATGCAGACTGCCGGTCGACGTGAACACGCAGGCCGGTTTGCCGGACAGCGTGCCGGATAACCACTGCGGCGTGGTGCCGTCGAGAAAGTACTTGAGCGGTGCGGCCATGTTGCCGAAGCGGGTGGGCGAGCCGAGCGCGAGCCCGGCGCATTCTTCGAGGTCGCGCAGTTCGACGTAGGGCGGACCTTCGGCGGGAATGTCGGGCTGTGTCGCTTCGCAGACGGTGGAAACCGCCGGCACGGTGCGCACGCGCGCCTGCATGCCAGGGATGCTGTCGACGCCGTGCGCGATCGCCAGCGCGAGCTCGCGGGTGGCGCCGTGACGGCTGTAATAAAGCACGAGAATGTCTTTCATAGGCCTCATCGGTGAACGGGTATTATAGGGGCTGGGTCCGCTCCACAGGCCGCACATGGCCGTTCGGCCAGGTCCCGCGAGCGCTCCGCAAACGCCGGTTCACGAAGCAAGGAGGTTGGTTTGTTGTCCAGGGTGCGTTTCGATCTCGACACGCTCAAAAGACTCGCGCAGTTCGCCGCGCAGCGCATAGGCGAAGACCGCATTCCACAGGTGGCGGGCAGCCTCACGTTCACGGCGATGCTGGCGCTTGTGCCGCTCGCCACGGTGGCGTTCGCATTGTTCACCGCGTTTCCGATTTTCAGTTCGTTCCAGGACTCGTTGCAGCTTTTTCTCGCCGACCACCTGATGCCCGCGCAGCTGAACAGTCAGATCTTCAAGTATCTGAACCAGTTCGCGTCGAAGGCCAAGGGGCTGACCACGATCGGCATGATCTTGCTGTTCGTCACGGCCGTGATGACCATGATGACCGTCGAATCCGCGTTCAACGTGATCTGGCGGGTGCGCAAGGCGCGGCCGGTCGCGCAGCGCATTCTGGTCTACTGGGCGATCATCACGCTCGGCCCGATCCTGATCGGCGTGAGCCTGTCGATTTCCTCGTATCTGTTCACGCAATCGATGACCTTCACGGCGGCCCAGCGCATCACGCCGGTCATCGAGTGGGCGCTTACGGGCGCGGCGCTGCCGCTGACGGCGCTCGCCTTCACGATTCTCTACGTCTACCTGCCGAACTGCCGCGTGGAGTGGCGCGACGCGGTGATCGGCGGCGTGAGCGCCGCGATCGCGTTCGAGCTTGCCAAGCGCGGCTTCGGCTACTACGTGCGCCGCATTCCGACCTACACCGCGGTGTACGGCGCGTTCGCCGCCGTGCCGCTGTTCCTGCTGTGGATGTACCTGTGCTGGTTCATTACGCTCGCGGGCGCAATGATCGCGTCCGCACTGCCGGCGATTCGCATCGGCCAGTTTCATCGGCCCACGTTCGACGGCAGCAATCTGTTCGACTCGCTCGAACTGCTCGCGTGGCTCTCGCAAGCACGCGACGCGGGCACGCGTGGCTACACGGTGCCGGAGTTGTCGCGCATGCTTCGCCGCGATATGGATACCACGCTCTACCTGCTGCAGCGGCTCGAGGAGACCGAGTGGATCGCGCGCCTGCAGGAGGACACCGCGGGTCCGCACTTCCTGCTGGTGGCGAACCCGGCGCAGGTCACCGTCGAACGTCTGTTCGACCTGTTCGTGATCGACCGGGCGGAACTCGCGTATCAGCTCGAACTGGAATCCACGCGCGTGGATGGCGGCACGCTGCTGGCGTCGCTGGACAACGACAAGCTGAAAGTGACGCTCGCAACCTTACTGGCGGCGCGAGCGGCGGCCAGAGCGGCCCGTGCCGGACAGAACGAGCGCGCCACGCCTTCCATGCCGCATCAGGCGGCTTGACTTGAGGCAGGACATCTCGCTGAAGCAATCGCGTGAGCGCATGCGCCACCTACAGCGAAATCCTGCCGACGCAAATATCCTTGAACATCATCCAATCGCCCATCAGGCTATAAATCGGATGACGGAAGGTTGCGGGCCGGTTTTTCTCGAAGAAAAAATGTCCAACCCATGCGAAGCCGTAGCCGCAGATCACGGCTGCCGGCAGCCATAGCCAGTCGCCGGTCGCGAGCGCCATGGCGAGACAGCCGATCACGCCGAGCGATCCCACGAAATGCAGCCGCCGCGAGACCATATTGCGATGCTCGCTCAGATAGTACGGGTAGAACTCCGCGAAACTCGCGAAGTGATCGGTGTGTGCGGTATGAGCCATGACGGCCTCCGGGAATGCACGCTGCTCGACTCCGTGCCCGTCGCTTCCAGTTGCTTCGCAGCGTGACGGCACGCCGTGTGCGCGCGCCCGAAGCAGGACAGGCTTGAGTCAATTGTCCGGCTATCGGGTCTTGCGTGCAACCTGGCCATTCGGCCGATGGCGCGGCTCGTTCCGAGCGCTTATCGTGATGACTCGCGTGGTAACTCGCATGACGACTCGCATGACGACTCGCATGACGACTCGCATTTCGACTCGCGCTGCCTCACAGCCTCATCACAGCCTCATCAGGCTTCGCGAGGCGCACCGCAGGCGAAGCTGAACAGCGCGTCGAGCGTGGCGTCGGGTTGCTCGGTCATCAATGCGTGACCTGCTTCGAGCATCACGGTGTCGACCCGCACGCCCGCCTGCGCGAGCGCGTCGGCAAGCGCCCTGGCGGCGCGCGGCGGCGTCATCGCATCGCGCCGGCCAACCAGCAGACGTGTCGCGCAGCGAACCTGGGCGGCGCGAGCGAGGCCGTCTGTGTAGGTGTGGCATGCGGTGAAGTCGGTGTGGAACAGGTGCGCTTCGCCGCGCGCCGAGACGCGCTCCATCAGCCGCTGGTTCATGCCGTGCAGCCAGAAGCCGGGCCCGGGGCAGGAAGGCTTGGCCGCGAGCGTCGCATGCGACCACTGGTTGACCATGTCGATCGCCTCGGCTTCGCGATGCAGCGCGGCGTCGAGCAAGGTGTCGGAGACGGTCATCGGCATGGCGGTGGCGAGCAGGGCGAGATGCGTCGCGCGTTGTGGGTAGCGGCCGGCGAAGTCGAGTGCGATCAGCGAGCCCATGCTGTGGCCGGCCACGAATGCGCGCTGCACGCCGGCGGCGTCGAGCAGGGCGGCGAGCCATTCGGCCAGCGCCGGCACGGTGGTGAGAGCCGGACCGGCGCTGCGGCAGTGTCCGGGCAGATCCACCGCCAGCACGCCGAAGCCATGGTGAGCGAAGTAACGGCTTTGCAATGCCCACACGCTGTGGTCGTGTTCGGCACCATGGATGAACACCGCGGCCCGCAGACTGGCGTCGAACGGTTTGCCGCCGGTGTACGCGTAGGCCGGCCGGCCTTGAACGGTGACGATCATGCGGACTCCGGGCGGGACTGGGCAGCGGCGCCGCCCGATTTTTGCGCGGCCTTCAGCGCGCGTTTGAGATCATCGATCAGATCGTCGGGATCTTCGAGTCCGATCGACAGGCGGATCGTGCCTTCGGCGATGCCGGCGGCCGCGAGTGCGGCGGCGTCCATCCGGAAATGCGTGGTCGACGCAGGATGGATCACCAGCGAACGCACGTCACCGACATTGGCGAGATGTGAGAACAGCGACAGCGCTTCGATGAAGCGGCGGCCGGCGGCGCGGTCGCTGCGCAGGTTGAAGCTGAACACCGCGCCCGCGCCGCGTGGCAGCAGACGCTGTGCGAGCGCGTAGTCGGGATGCGTCGGCAGCTCCGGGTAGGCGACCGTTTCGACGGCGGCGTGAGCGGCCAGGAACTCGACCACGCGACGCGTATTCGCGACATGCCGCTCCATGCGCAGAGGCAGCGTCTCGATGCCTTGCAGCAGTTGCCACGCGGCCTGCGGATGCAGGCACGCGCCGAAATCGCGCAGGCCTTCGCGGCGTGCACGTAACAGGAATGGCGCGACCGTGCTCTCCTCGGCGAACACCATGCCGTGGAAGCCCTCGTATGGCTCGGTGAACTCGGGAAAACGCCCCGACGCGTCGAAGTCGAACGTGCCGCCATCCACTAGCACGCCACCAATCGTCGTGCCGTGGCCGCCAAGGAATTTGGTGGCCGAGTGATAAACGAAGTCGGCGCCATGTTCGAACGGCTTGAGCAGGTACGGCGTCGTGAAGGTCGAGTCGACCAGCAGCGGGACGTGATGCTCATGCGCGATCTGCGCGACGGCGGCGATATCGAGCACGTCGAGGCCGGGGTTGCCAAGTGTCTCGCCGAACAGCAGCCGCGTCGTCGGGCGCAACGCGGCGCGCCACGCGTCGATGTCACCGGGCTTGACGAAGGTCGTCTCGATGCCGAAGCGGCGCAGCGTGTAGTGCAGCAGATTGTGCGAGCCGCCGTACAGCGCGCTGGAGGCGACGATATGCGAGCCCGCGCCCATCAGCGTGACGATCGCCAGATGCAACGCCGCCTGGCCGCTGGCCGTGCCGATCGCGCCCGCGCCGTTCTCCAGCGCGGCCACGCGTTCCTCGAACACGGCGACGGTCGGATTCGAAATGCGCGAGTAGACGTGGCCGGCGCGCTCCATGTTGAAGAGCGCTGCGGCGTGGTCCGAGTCGCGGAACGAAAACGAGGTAGTCTGGTAAATAGGCGTGGCGCGTGCGCCAGTCGCGGGGTCGGGGGCAGCGCCGGCATGCAGCGCAAGCGTGTCGAAACGGTTGGCGGACATCGTCGGTGGCGGGGCCACGAGCGGCCTCGCGAAGGGTGAACGTGGCGGCCATCCTATCACCGGCAGGCGTCGCTTCAAGCGCGGTTTTCCCGATGCGCATGCGCGAGACAGGCGTGAATTCGAGACGGCAAACGTCCGCTGAAACCCGCTGAGCCTTGGCGGGCGGGCCGCTTTCCTTTTATGGGCCTTTCCGCTAGGATCGAAAGTCATTGATACATTATCAGCTTGGCGGGCGCCACGGAGACAGATCATGCGAGTCAGCGACATTCTCAAAGTCAAAGGCAACACCCTTTTCACGGTCACACCCGAGACCATGCTGCATGACGCAGTCAACACGATGGCTGAGCACGATATCGGCTCGCTGGTGGTGATGGAATATGGCGATCTCGTCGGCATGCTGACGTTTCGCGAAATCATTCTGACGCTGAGCAAGAACGGCGGCAGCGTTGGCACCTCCACGATCCGCAAGGTCATGGACGACCATCCGCTCACCTGCACACCTGAAACAGACGTCAACGAAGTTCGCCGCATGATGCTCGAACATCACGTGCGTTATTTGCCGGTGATGGAAAGCCGCACGCTGATGGGCGTGATCTCTTTTTACGACGTCGCGAAGGCGGTGGTCGAAGAACAGGGCTTTGAAAACCGCATGCTCAAGGCCTATATCCGCGATTGGCCGGAAGAACAGCAGGAACAACAGCCGGCGCGTTGATGCGCGCTGACTTACCGGCGCTTCGGCGGTTGCTGTGAGCGCGAGGATGCAGGCAAGGCGTGCGCGCAAGCGTGCGCTTTTTTTGTGTCCGGTCGCGTTGCGCTCGGGTCGTCGGAACGGGTGGCCGCGCGTGTGGCTGAACAGGCTGGCGCGATGTTGCGTGTCGTGAGTCGCCTGCGCGGTGGGCTACCCGCGGTGAGCCGCCTGCGCGGTGAGCCACCCGGGGCGCTTTCTTCGTCGTTGCTTTTCTGGGCCGTTTCCCGAACTTCATGAGCGATCGTCCGTTGCCTGCCGCGCGCCGCACCTCCCGCGCGCAAGAGGCGCATGAATCACAGTTCCGGCTGCTCAGCCAGCGCCGCTTCGCGCCGTTTTTCTGGACGCAGTTCCTCGGCGCGATGAACGACAACGTCTTCAAGATTGGCTTCACGTCGCTCGTCACGTACCAGGCGGCACGCTTTTCCGGAGTCGATCCGAAAACCGCCGCGTTCCTGATTTCGGCGATTTTCATTCTGCCGTTCGTGCTGTTGTCGGCCACCTCCGGCCAGATCGCTGACAAGTACGACAAGGCCATGCTCACGCGCTTCGTCAAGAGCTTCGAGATCGTCGTGATGCTGATCGGTGGCGCGGGTTTCTGGATGCATAGCGCGCCGCTGCTATATCTGTGCACGTTTCTGATGGGCGTCCATTCGACCGTGTTCGGGCCCGTCAAGTACTCGTATCTGCCGCAGCATCTGTCGAGCGCGGAGCTGGTCGGCGGCAACGGCATGGTCGAGATGGGCACGTTCGTCGCGATCCTGCTGGGCACGATCGTCGGCGGGGCGGGTGCGGGTCTCGCTGAACACGGGGCGGTGGTGCTGGCCTGCGCGTGCATCGCGATCGCGCTGGTGGGACGCGTCGTGTCGAGCCTGGTGCCGGCGACGCCCGCGCCGCAGCCCGAACTGCGCATCAACTGGAATCCGGTCAGCGAGACGTGGCGCAACCTGAAGCTCGCGCACGAAAACCGCACCGTGTTCCTCAGTCTGCTGGGCATTTCCTGGCTATGGTTCGTCGGCGCGACGTTTCTGTCGTCGTTTTTCAGCTTCGCGAAAAACGTGCTGTCCGCCAATCCGGACGTCGTGACCGTGCTGCTCGGCACGTTCTCGATCGGCATCGGCGTCGGCTCGCTGCTATGCGAGAGGCTCTCGAAGCGACGCATCGAAATCGGGCTCGTGCCGCTTGGCTCGATCGGCATGAGCGTGTTCGCGATCGACCTGTTTTTCGCGAGCCACGCGTTGCCGCCTGCGGCGCATCTGCTGAGCGTCGGCGAGTTTCTCGGACGGCTCGCGCATTGGCGCGTGCTGGCCGATCTGTTCCTGCTCGCGATGTTCGGCGGCTTCTACAGCGTGCCGCTCTATGCGCTGATCCAGAGCCGCAGCCAGCCGAGCCACCGGGCGCGCATCATCGGCGCGAACAATATCCTGAATTCGCTGTTCATGATCGTTTCGGCGCTGATGGCAATGGGTCTGACCGCGGCCGGCTTCGGCATTCCGGTCATCTTTCTGGTGACCGCGCTGCTGAACATCGTCGTGGCGGCCTACATCTATTCGCTGGTGCCCGAGTTCCTGCTGCGCTTCATCGCGTGGCTGCTGGTGCACACGTTCTACCGGATTCGCCTCGTGCATGCCGAGCGGATTCCGCAAGAGGGCGCGGCCGTGCTCGTGTGCAACCACGTGAGCTTCGTCGACGCGATCGTGATCATGGCCGAAAGCCCGCGGCCGATCCGCTTCGTGATGGACCACCAGATCTTCCGCTCGCCGTTCGTGGGGTGGCTGTTTCGTCACGCGAAAGCGATTCCGATCGCGCCGGCGCATCAGGACCCGCAACTGCTCACGCATGCTTACGAGCGTTGCGCGCAGGCGCTCGCCGAGGGCGACCTGGTCTGCATCTTCCCGGAAGGCAAGCTCACCCGTACCGGCGAGATGAATCCATTCCGTCACGGCGTGACCGAGATAGTTCGTCGCACGCCGGCGCCGATCATTCCGATGGCGCTGCGGGGCTTGTGGGGCAGCGTGTTTTCTCGCGCCGCCGACGCGCGCTGGCCGCGGCCGATCCGCACGGGCGTCATGAGCCGGCTGAGTCTCGCGGTGGGCGAGCCGATCGATCCGGCGCAGGCGACGCCCGAAAAGTTGCAGCAGGTCGTTGCCGAGTTGCGCGGCGCGCGCAAGTAGCGGTCCGCAGCGGTCCGCAGCGGTCCGCAGCGGCCCACAGCGGCCCACAGCGGCCCGCGCACGCGCACGCGCCCTGGCCGATCGGCCAGAAGCGCCACGCGACGCGGTCCCCAGGCGATGGGGCTGGCATAATAGCGGTCTCCCCGTATTTCTTTGGACGACGCCCATGTCCGGCAACACGCTCGGTACGCTTTTCACTGTCACGACCTTCGGCGAATCGCACGGCCCCGCTATCGGCTGTGTGATAGATGGCTGCCCGCCGGGCATGGCGCTCAACGAAGCCGACATCCAGTTCGAACTCGACCGCCGCAAGCCCGGCACGTCGCGCCACGTCACGCAGCGCCAGGAGGAAGACAAGGTCGAGATCCTGTCGGGTGTGTTCGAAGGCCACACCACCGGCGCGCCGATCGCGCTGCTGATCCGCAACACGGACCAGCGCAGCAAGGACTACGGCAACATCGCCGAGACGTTCCGCCCGGGCCATGCCGACTACACCTACTGGCAGAAATACGGCATCCGCGACTATCGCGGCGGCGGCCGTTCGTCGGCGCGTTTGACGGCGCCGACGGTGGCGGCGGGCGCGGTCGCGAAGAAGTGGCTGCGCGAGAAGTTCGGCACTGAGATTCGCGGATATATGGCCGCGCTCGGTGAGATCGACGTGCCCTTCGTCGACTGGGCGCACGTGCGCGAGAATCCGTTCTTCGTGCCGAACGCCGGAATCGTGCCGCAGCTCGAAGCGTATATGGACGCGCTGCGCAAAGACGGCGATTCGATTGGCGCGCGCATCAATGTCGTGGCTTCCGGCGTGCCGGTCGGCCTTGGTGAGCCGCTGTTCGACCGGCTCGACGCCGACATCGCGCACGCGATGATGGGCATCAACGCGGTGAAGGGCGTCGAGATCGGCGCGGGCTTCGCGAGCGTCGCGCAACGCGGTTCGGTGCACGGCGACGAACTGACGCCGGAAGGCTTTGTCGGCAATCATGCGGGCGGCGTGCTCGGCGGTATTTCGACCGGTCAGGACATCACGGTGTCGATCGCGATCAAGCCGACTTCGAGCATTCGCACGCCGCGCCGCTCGATCGACAAGGCCGGCCAGCCTGCTATCGTCGAAACGTTCGGGCGACATGACCCATGCGTCGGCATTCGTGCAACGCCGATCGCCGAATCGATGCTCGCGCTGGTGCTGATCGATCACGCGCTGCGTCATCGCGCGCAATGCGGCGACGTCGTCGTGAGCACGCCGAAGATCGCGGCGAGCGCGCCGTAAGCAGCGCTCCTGAACGCCACCGTAGCCGCGGCGCCGGCAGTGCCGTTCCCATGGCCGGTCTGAACACCGGCTGGCGGATAGCCAGCTCGCGGCGCTGTGCGCTCGTGCCGCCGCGCCACGGTCCGTTGCGTTGCGGGCGAATCCGGATCCGGTCGTGACCATCGATAGCGGGCCCGCGCATCTGGCGGGGGCGCTCGGCGTCCCGACCTGTCTGATGATTGATCGCGTGCCGGCGCGGTTCTGGGGGATGAATCGCCGCTGACCGCCTGGTACGATTCGATCGAACTAATGCGGCAGCCGCGGCTCGACGCGGGAACGGATCAAGGCGATGGCGTGTCGTTGACGCAGTCTTCGCAGCGCAGGATATTCAGAAAGCGCTGCGAAGACCGACACGGGATCCGATCACATATTCGGATAGTTCGGCCCGCCGCCGCCTTCCGGTGTGACCCACACGATGTTCTGCGTCGGGTCCTTGATGTCGCAAGTCTTGCAGTGCACGCAGTTCTGCGCGTTGATCACGAGCCGCTCGCTGCCGTCGTCGTTCTTGACGAATTCATACACGGCGGCCGGGCAGTAGCGCGACTCCGGACCGGCATAGGTCTGCCAGTTCACGTTCACCGGCACCGACGGATCCTTCAGCGTCAGATGCGCCGGCTGGTTCTCCTCATGATTCGTGTTCGAGATGAACACCGACGACAGCCGGTCGAACGTCAGCTTGCCATCCGGCTTCGGATACTCGATCGGCTTGCACTGCGACGCCGGTCTGAGCATCTCGTGATCCCAGTGCTGGTGATGCAGCGTCCACGGCACATTGCCGCCCAGCAGCTTCTGCTCGATGCCGACCATCAGCGTGCCCAGATACAGGCCCTTGCTCATCCACTGTTTGAAGTTACGTGCGCGATACAGCTCGGTGTGCAGCCACGAAGTCCTGAACGACTCAGGGTAAGCAGCGAGTTCATCATTGTGGCGGCCCGCCTGCACCGCATCGAACGCGGCTTCGGCGGCC
>NZ_CYGX02000204.1 GCF_900019265.1 Paraburkholderia ribeironis | reverse complement strand
TCTTGTGGGCTCGGGACGCACCGAGTGAGAGTGCCGACGGACTAGCGTCCGAAGTCGGGGTGAAAGTCTTTTTGGCCCGAGTGGGCGCGTTTGCTTCAAAACTCTTATGGTCGCGTAAACCGCACGATTTGATTCGTACAGCTTAGTTATTTCGAGATAGCTAGGGGTCGAGTGGCGTCGCTGGCGGATTCTGGCCGTCCGATCGGCAATGGTACGCCGTCAGCGTTACATCAACTCCCAATACTGCTGAACCTAAGTTCGCAGCGGTGACGTGTTTGCTCGTGTTCTCGATCCTTCGAAGGATGGGCTCGGCTTTCGCTCGCATCGTCAATAGTCGGCCGCCGCATTGCGCCCCAACAGGATGACGTCGGAATTCGAGCTGACAAGCCTAGATGTTTCCAGCGTTGTGCACGTCATGTCGGCGGCCCGCCCCCGCAGGAGAGGTCGCGTTTTGAGGCGAAGCATCCCTACGAGCATTTCCATGCGGTCTCTTGCCAGTCAGATGCATGCCGCGGCTTGGTCGCCGCGATCAGTCCGACCGCCAAATCGAAGTTCTCCGGCTCCTAGTTTTGGCTGGATAAACAATCCGGCTTTCATCGGCGCGCCTTTGAGCGCGGTTTTGCGGCACGGCTTTCCCAGTGCGCTAAACGCATGCAAGCGAGCGGAGCCTCGCGCTCTATGTCGATCAGGTCTGGGGCGGAACGACTAAGCGCGGTTGCACCTGCGGGGCTCATCGGACGGCTGCACGGACTCGCATCGCTCAATAGTCACCAGACGGGGCGCGTCTTTATACTCAAATGCCCACGCCGGACC
>NZ_CYGX02000102.1 GCF_900019265.1 Paraburkholderia ribeironis | reverse complement strand
GTGCGATGAATCGGTAGCAATTCTTCGCTGATTTATGTGTCCCGGCAAACTAGATTTAGTATCGCGGATGCAAAGAAAAACTCTGCGGCTGGCAGATCCACCGTTCCAGCGCCGCTGTGAGTTTCTGAGAACAAAGTTTTTCTTGTCGTGACGGATAGAAAATGTGCGGTGTGCCGCGATGGGCCGGCGACTACAATCGAACGCACGCCTGCCTGTTCATTACACGACTGAGGTGAAGCCCACTTCGGCATCGCGCAATCAAAACTATATCCTCGGGCTGTTCTTTTTTGACAACGGTTTGGTTGCGCTATGAAGAGTTTTGCGTCGCTCACACAGATCACTATCTTTGTTCGGATTGCGGAGTCGGGCAGCCTGTCCGCGGCTGCTCGAGAATTGAATCTATCGCCTTCGGCCGTCAGCAAGAGCTTGGCGCAACTTGAAGACCGGCTGGGTGTGCTTCTCGTCAAACGTACGACTCGAAGCTTGACTTTGACGGACAGCGGCCGAATCATATTCGAGCGAGCAAACGACATCCTCGCCGATCTAGAAAGCACACTCGATGCGGCGCGGCAATTGAAGACTCTGCAAGGAAACCTGCGATTGACCTGCTCCATCGCGTTCGGGTCCAAGCAGCTCACGCCGATCATGGGGCGATACTTAGGCGGGCAACCGGCGGTTAGCGCATCAATCGTGCTCGACGACCGGCTGACCAATTTGGTCGAGGAAAATTTCGACTTGGCGATCCGTATCACCAGCAGGACCGACTCCAACTACGCGGCCAGGAAGCTCGCGGCGATACACTGGATGTACTGCGCTGCGCCAGACTATCTCGACTCGAACGAGCCGATTCGCAAACCCGCCCACCTCGCAGGCCACAGATGCCTAGCATATCCTGGCATGACTGCGAACGGGACTTGGTCCTTCCTCGGAAAAAACGAAACGCAGCAAATCGCTGTTAGGACGGTGCTCGATTCGAATTCGAGCTTGGCGTTGTATGAAGCCGCGCTGCAGGGGCACGGCGTTGCGTGTCTGCCGACGTATCTCGTCGCATCCGATATCGTTCGAGGCGCATTGCGTATTGTCGTGCCGGAGTATCGGGCGGCGATCACGCACACGCTATACGCCATGTACTACCGCTCGAAATACTCGAACGCGTTGGTGCGGAGTTTCATCGACTTTCTCGTCGAGAACATCGGTGAAAACCCTCCGTGGGAAAGGGCGCTGCAAGAAGCGATCGGCGTTCCACAGTTCGAGGTCGAAACGAGATGAGCGAGGACGCTGCGGCTGGCAACCGCGGCTTTGAACCATCAGCGAACTCTCGAAATGGAAGTAGGGCGACAGATTGCAGAGGAATGGAAAACGAGATAGTCCGTCACGACATCTTTCCGACCGTGGTACGGTTCAGTGGGGTCGCTCTTTCTCAGATTCTGAGCACTGTCATCTTCACAGGCCTCCCGCTAGTCGCCATTTGATTTCTGATGTGCACTACGCATCGGTCGGCCATATCTAGCCGCAACCTGGCGCTTATTGCGCTGGTCTTTGTGATCGCCTTGCTCCTGAAGAGAATGGGCGGGCGCTTGCGGGCACCGTGAATCCGGAATGTGGTCCGATACGCGCAAGGGATATCGGGAGCATCTGGCTGGAAAGCTAGATGCTAGCCGTGATACCGCGTCGTTCCTCTACATGTCCGTTGGTATGTACACAATGTCGAATAGTCGAAAGACATCTGCGCGACGGCACGCTAACTTGACGGTCAAAGCTCACCCGAAGACGTCTTACAAAAAAAGGCGAATTCGTGGAGCATTATTGGATGTAGTCCGGTCCTAACCGATCTCACTCTCCGCGAGAATGTCTTTCAGAAGTCAGTGAAATGTCCGCGCCCGACGGGTTATGTGTTCGATCCATTGACATGCTGACCCTCCAGTCCGGGCAATTCTAAGAAAATGGCAATGACGGGTTCGTCTGGAAAGGTGAGTAGGCGTGATGCATTGAAGAATATGGCGTCAGCTACGCTCGGTGTTGGCGCAGTGTTAACCCGTGGCGTAACTCGCGCCGAGTCGCAAGCCGCGCCTATCAGACATCCTGCGGGTTGGAAGCAGGAGCCCCCGAACGCCGCCCATCTACCGCCGAACCGCCCCGCGTGGATGATGGCGCCGGGGCGAGCGTTGACGGGATATGGCGCGCCCTCGATGTAACGGCAATTGATTTCGCGTCGTGGAACTACAGACATCTACAGTATCTGCACGGCATCGTTACGCCCAGTGGACGTTTCCTTTCGTCATGCACAAACACCGCAGCCGCACGACGGCTGTTGCGGTGTTTGTGCTTTGCAAATCGTTTGCGCGGATCGGCCGTTTATCACTTTGCTTGATCGCGAGTCGCCGACCTGAATCCGATCAGCCCGAGTACCGGACCAGGTATCAACAGCCATGTCGCATCGAGCCCGACGTGCTCGAATAAGGCAACTGTCGCGGCGATCGAAACGACCGTGATTGCAAAGCCGATGGAATTCTGGATGGCTAATGCGCTTCCCACCATCTCGGGCGGACAAGCTTTAGCGGCGAGGGCGGAGAATTGAGGGGAGTCGGCGACGACAGACGCCCCCCAAAGAATGAACAGCGCTGCAATGGCCCCGGTGGGAAGGTAGCGCCAGCCGATTGCGAAGGTTAGCGCGCAAAGACCTGACATGCCTAATGCCCCCGCCGCGACTTTTGCGCTACCGATATGGCGAGACAACATGCCACCGATCAGGGACCCAAGCGCGCCGACGCCGATTACGCAGAACGAGACGCCGGATACGCCCAATGCCGCGAAGCGCGACGATAGCGAGGTATGAGCCACCAACAGCGGCACGGTGGTCCAGAACGAATAGAGTTCCCACATGTGGCCGAAGTATCCGAGTGTTGCCGCGCGGAACGGACGCATCCGGAATGCGGAGAGAACGGACGGTGATCGTGCCTGAGTGGCTTGCGGCGTGATCGGGAACGGGCACCTGGTGCGCGCATGCGGACCGTCCCGCAACACGCCGATCATCACCGCGCCGATCAGCGCTAGCACTGACGAGGCGGTGATGATCATTTGCCAAGGGAAGCCTGCGCCCATGACGCGCATGGCGTGAGGGAGTGCGGTACCTAGGGTCAGCATTGCGACAAGCTGCGCAAGTGCTTGTCCGGTTCGCTCAGGCGCCCAGCCGACGATCAGCTTCATTCCCATCGGATAAATGCCTGCGAGGCATATACCGACACCGAAACGAAAGATTGCCCCGCTGACGAGACCGGAGGAGAGCCAGGCGAAACACACATTGAACGCCGCTCCCGCGATCGTGGCATAAACGAAGATCGTACTGGCTCGGAAGCGGTCGGCTGCACCACTTAGGGAGATCACGAGGGTGCCGAGAATGAACCCAAGCTGTACGGCATCGGTCAACCAGCCAATATCGGCGGCGCTCGCATGCCAGATGCGCATGAGGTCACCCGCCGTACTATTCGCGCTAAACCATAGCGCGGTGCCAAAAAGCTGTGCGATTGAGATCGTTGCGACCGGCCCTGCCGTGTCGACGAGTAGCTTCCGTAGTCCGGTGTTCTTCACCGTTATGCTTGAATTCATGGCACTCGATTTCTTGTTGCGTTTGGATATCGACGCACGGGGCGTTCGCGGGTCTGGACGGTGGGTGCGATGTCTCTCAAGCGTCTGCGACCTGCCCCATCCAGGACGAATCGCGCGGCGACGGGCGTCGACGCAGCCTTTCATCCAGAAGCGCGCGCGCTTTGGCCGCTTGCCCGCTTCGCATCAGCGAAACGAGCAGCGTTTCTTCCACGACGTCTCGTTGCGCGCCACTTCCGCCGATACGCACCACTTCATGAGCGACTGGTTCGAGGATTTCCGTGCAGAGCGCGTAGTCTTCGTCGGCAAAGGCGAGGGCCGCGCGACAAATTGCCGGCACGACAGGGCCGGCCGGAAGTTTGCCAACCCTAATCAAGTGGACCAGCGCATCGACGCGTTGGCCGAGGGCAGCCGTATCGCGGGTCGCAGCAGCAAGAAGCGCCATGTGGAAGTCGGCAAACGGGAAGCCGGCCTGTTTGAAGTATGCCGACGCGTACTTCGCCGCATCGTCCCACAGCCCTTCGGGCACCGGGTGACCATATGCTTGTATTCGCCAGAGGAACGACGAGGTATCGCTTACGACGTTGATGGGTACGCCGGTCGCGATGGGAGGAGCCACGTTTTGATTGTAGATGGCCAGCGCGCAGTCGGTATCACCGCGTTCCAACGCGATAAGGGCTGCATGCCACGCGATGTGGTTATGGAGCACCCCGCTGCGGTCGTACTCCGGCAGCCAACCATTGATCACCCTTTCCGCTTCATCGCCGGCACCTACCTCGTACAACACGTGCGTCACCGCATGCGCCGCGTTGGCGTTGTGTCGCCGCAGTTCGAGCGCACGTTCGGTCAACGAACGGCCTAATCGGAGGTTGCCGTTTTCGCCGTGAGACCAACCTCGATAGGTGAGAAACCACCAGTCGTCCGTTTCAAAATGTCGAGCGTGACGCTCGCAGAGGTCGACGCGCGCCTGATTATGATCGGACCTTCCGGAGAATGCGAAGAGGCCGAACGCTCCGAGCAGGAGCGACAGGATGAGGATGTCGTGCGGCCATTGGTCCGCGTGCTGGAGCGCGCCGTCAAGCGCCTTTGCTGATTGTCCGTTAATCGCCAGCGACAGGACTGCCACATGGCTCCGCTCCCGCTCTGTCCCATTGCGTCCGACGATTTCCATTGCCGTTGTGATCTTGTCTCGAGCCTGCGTGATTTCCGTCCGGATTGCATGAAAGCGTGCGCGCGCTGCATAGGCGAGCGCGAAGTCCACGTCCGCCGCAATCGCATCGTCGAGCATTTCGGCGGTGCCGGGCCACAACGAGAGCAGAAGGTCAACGCCGGTGCGATAGCGCTCGGCCGCGGAGTCCGACGAAGTCGAAAGTGGCTGGTTGTAGCGATCGAAGCGGGCCATATAGACGGTTTCTCCTGTGGAAATGATGAGCCATGGTGCGAGGCAACCGGAAGTTGCATCCGCCGGGGCGGGCGGGGCCTTCCCGCCATTAGATCAACTTCTTGGATGGCGGTGTTTCAATCAATCGACAAACTATATGGAATATCTGCCAAACCGGAGGGCACGATGACATGGAAGCCGATCGAGGCGCCGCCGAGGTTGGCGCCGCCCAGGCCGCTCGCTGTGCGCGCGCAGTCCGCCGATCGCACGCCCGACTGCGCTAGCTTGAGGCTGCAGACAGTCGCGGCCGCGATACCGAACGTATAGGCCCAGTAGGCAGGGATGAAGGACTGCACGCCCAGCCACAATCCGAGGCGTAGGCCAAGCAACAACTGGAAAAGTCCGTAACCCCAGAGCATGAGAAGCCAGTGGTCCGTGCTACCTGGAGACAATGCCAGCCAGGCCATGGCGCAAACGACCGGCGGGGCGAACTGAATGCCGATCAGGGGGCGCTGACGCGCGGGTATCGCTGTCGAATGCCATAGCCGATGGATTACCAGCGACTCGAGGGCTAACCATGAGAACAGCCCGGCACCTAAAAATAGCCAACCCCAGTCCGGGTACCCTAACGAACCAAGCGCCGCTGCGCTGGTGAAGTTGCCGGCAACAGTCGGCAGGTACAGGGTCGGCACCATGTCCTCCGAGTTCCTCCCGCCCTGCCATAGCGTGCCGGTGTGCCAGAGGGAGAAGCTCACGTGCCATGCGATGGCGCTCATGGCCAGAAGCCACGCGACGGTAATCGAGTATGGAAGGACTGCCATGGCGACGAGCAAAGTGGACACTGCCAACAATGCGGGCGTGCCGCCTTGCACAGGGTGCAGGAACTCGGCTTTGACGGCTTCGAAGTTCCGAATGGCTTGCCACAAGTAGCCGATGGCGAGTATGGCCCAGACCAACCCTGCGATGGCCAGAAGCACTTCGGCAGCGATGGGCGGCAGGCCCCATAGGCGCGTAGCGATGCGCCACCCCTGCCCGAGCCCGGAGACGCCTAGGACTATTCCGAAGTGGGACGCGGGAATATGTGTCCTGCATATGTGCATGAAGCGTGTCGTCGTCGGCGTCGCCGTATCGCAATGATGGTGTTCATCGCGAGCGGGCGACGCTGCGAGCGAGCAATCCTTATTGCTGTTGTCCACAGCAGCTCTTCGCCTGAGTGCATGCGTTGGCGGTCGCGTCTTCGACTCGCACGGGCGTGTAGCCGGCATCCGCAATGGCGTCGCGCAACTTGTTCGGATCGACATCGGTCGACTCGATCGTCACCAGGTGCCTGGCCGGGTCGACGGTGAACTTCGCGTGGTTGTCGACAGCCTTTAGAGCTTCGGTAATCGCGCCGGCGCAGTGACCACAAGTCATGTCATTTACTTCAAAGGCAATCATGAGACTTCTCCTAAAGGGTTTTGGCGATGAGACGTTGGAACTATCCAGCTTCCCATCGTCGGAATGTCAAGAGGCTTGCTGCAGTTAATACCAAATGCGAATGCCGGCAACCCACTGCTGATCGAAGACGGCTTGATGATCGTCGCGAGCAAAATTGGCAGTGCCGCCGAAGCGGCGCTTCCACTCCGCGCCGATGTAAGGCGCAACACGCCGGCTAATCTCATAACGCAAACGCAATCCGAGTTGGGCGTCGGAGATTCCGCTGCCGAGGCGCCGGGCGGGATCCGAGCGGCCGTACGCGTTGATTTCGAGGTCCGGTTGCAAGATCAGCCGTTGCGTGAAGCGCATGTTGTACTCTGCGCGCACGCGGGCCGCGGTTCGACCGGATGGGTCGACGTAGCCAGTGGCTTCGAGATCGAAGTTGTACGGCACTATGCCTTGGACGCCGAATGCCGCCCAATGGCGAGGCGGTCCATCGCCGAAGTCCTGGCGTATGCCGAGCTCCGTGTCCCAGTACGCCGCGACCGCATGGCTCCAGAGCGCCTCCACATCGCTTTCTCCGAAGTGGCCGCCACTACGTTCCCCCTCGCTGCGCACCCACAGCTTGTTGCTGTCGTTGCCGTACCATCCGTGCATCTCCCAAGCCAGCCCATTGCTGTCCCTGTTGTGAAACGCTTCCAACTGGTCGAACTGCAGCATGCCCACCGGCGCGGCGTCGTCCATGTCCATGCCAGGCTCGGAACTGGGACTGACGCCTTCGGAATAGTCGGCACGGCGCGCGTCGGGCGGTGCGCTGCCGCCCTGCATTGATCCCATTTTCATGCCGGCCATCGAACCGTTGCCATCTGGCGCAGCGCTGCCGTCTTGCATGGAGTCCATCTGCATGCCGCCCATCGAACTCTCAACGTGCGACGTAGCGTTCATCGGGGGCATCGAACTGCTGGCGGGAGCCTGCGCCACTTGTGCAAAGGCCATGGTCGGCGCAGCCAGCAATCCCATCGCTAGCCACAGAAAGCGCCGCGAGACGGTGGCGGCAATTTGTCGGTTTTCGGTCATGACACCACCACCTCGCGGAACATGCCCGCAAACATGTGATAAAGCATATGGCAGTGGTAGGCCCAGTGCCCTGGTGCATCGGCCGTCACACCATAGGCGATACGCTGCGCAGGCTGCACGTTGATGGTGTGCTTGCGTACCTGGAAACCACCGGACGGGTCCTCCAACTCGCTCCACATGCCGTGCAGGTGGATCGGATGGTTCATCATGGTGTCGTTGACCAGCACGACGCGCACGCGCTCCCCGGTTCTCAAATGGATCGGCTTCGCGTCGGAGAACTTCTCGCCGTCGAACGACCACATGAATCGGTCCATGTTGCCGGTAAGGTGCAGTTCAATCTCGCGGTTCGGCGCGCGCGGGTCGAGAGAACCGCCGAGCGTATGCAGATCGGCATAGGTGAGGACGCGGCGACCGTTGCCGCGCAGGCCTGCGCCCGGTTCGTCGAGGTTGGTGCGCGGCATGTCGACACGCATGTCCACTCCGGGGCCGTATTCGGTACTAGCATGATGCGTGACCGGTGCCGCGGCCATCTTGCCCATGCCGGTTTTCGCCGACATGGCCGCATGGTCGTGCGCCCCGCCCATCATCATTGCGCCCATCATGTCTCCCTTGTCCAGCCAGCCGACCGGATCCATGGCGGGCACGTCCGCCTGCATGCCGGGCCGCGGCGCCAAGGTGCCGCGAGCGTAGCCGCTGCGGTCGACGGATTGAGCGAACACCGTGTAGGCGCGGTCGTCCTCGGGTTGCACGATCACGTCGTAGGTTTCGGCGACGGCAATGCGGAATTCGTCCACGCTCACCGGCTCGACGTCCTGGCCGTCGGCGCTGACGACAGTCATCTTCAGGCCTGGAATGCGCACGTCGAAGATCGACATCGACGAGCCGTTGATGAAGCGCAATCGCACCTTTTCGCCGGGCTTGAACAGTCCGGTCCAATTGCCGGCCGGCGTGTGGCCGTTCGTGAGATAGGTATAGGTATGTCCCGACACATCGCTGTAATCGGTCGGGTTCATACGCATCTGCTCCCACATCTTGCGCTTGGCTAGAGCCTTGCTCAGCCCATGCTCTCGCACGTCCCGGAAGAAATCCGGCGCTGTGGGCATGGCGAAGTTGTAGTAATCGCCCGACTTCTTCAGCGTTGCGTAGATGTGCTCGGGGTCATCGTCGGACCAGTCGTTGAGCATCACGACATAGTCGCGATCGACCGCAATGCGGTCGGGCTCAGCCGGTTCGATGATCAGTGGACCGAAAACACCCGTTTGCTCCTGGAAGCGCGAATGCGAGTGGTACCAATAGGTGCCGGCCTGCCGCACGGGGAAGCGATAGACGAAGGTCTCGCCCGGCGCGATGCCCGGAAAAGTGATTCCTGGGACACCATCCATCTGAAACGGAACAAGAATGCCGTGCCAATGAATGGACGTCGGCACGCGTAGCCGATTGGTCACGCGCAGCGTCACCGTGGTCCCTTCCTTCCAGCGGAGCGTGGGCCCCGGGAGGCTGCCGTTAACGGTCGTGGCGAGGCGTGAATGGCCAGTGTAGTTGACGGGGGTCTCGGCGATATCTAGCGCGAAATCGGTGCCGCTCAGCACAGTCGGCTGGTCGGGACTGGTCAGCGCCCAGCTGCGCGCGGATTCGAGCATGCCAAGCGAGGCGACGCCGCCCAGGGCCACGCCCTGAACGAAGCGACGCCGCGACGTGTTGGATGGCGGAATGCGACTTTGCATGGAATTCTCCGTGGCTCACGACAGTCGTTGAAGCTGGTGGAAGGGGGAGCCCGGGTCCGCAATGGTGTCCCGCAGTTCGTTCGGATCGGCATCAGTCGATTCGAACGACACCAGGTGCCTGGCCGGGTCAAAGTTGAACTTCGCGTGGTTGTCGACGGCCTTCGGCGCTTCGGTAATCGAGCCGACGCCGTGACCACAGGTCATCTCGTTTACTTCAAAGGCAACCATGAGACCTCTCCGACTGGGTTTTATCGATGTGACGACGGGAGCATCAGTCTTCCCATCGTTGGAATGTCAAGCATCAATAAGCCCGCCAGCAAAGCGTTATGCAACCGCAAAAATTTTTTCGTGCCCCTCTTGACCTTCTGATGATGGCAAGGATCAAGCTGATATCCATCGAAAGACCAAACGAACCGGAGATCATCATGAGCACGATCGCTTCACCGACCGCACCCTTGGAATTCAAGCTACCCATCGAAGGCATGACGTGTGCGAGCTGCGTCTTGCGTGTCGAGAAGGCGCTCCAAGCATTGCCGGGCGTCGAAAGTACCGCAGTGAACCTCGCGACCGAAGAAGCCACCATTCGGGCCTCGGCGGAAGTCGATGCGGGGGCGCTTGCAGATGCCGTCCGCAAGGCGGGTTACGAAGTCCGGTCTCTCCCTATCGAGATCGGGATCGAAGGCATGACCTGTGCGTCGTGCGTGGGCCGGGTGGAAAAGGCGCTACTGAAAGTCCCCGGCGTGTCGGCCGCATCGGTGAATCTCGCCACCGAGAAGGCTACCGTCACGGCCCTCTCCGGCGTATCGTTCGCGACCCTGGCAGCAGCCGTCCACAAGGCCGGCTACGCGGCCAAACCGGTCGAGGACACATCCGCCGCGCCGGCTGCTGCGGGTCTTCCGCAATGGTGGCCGGTGCTGGCAGGCGCGTTGCTGACGCTTCCGCTGTTGCTGCCGATGTTGCTGGAGTTGTTCGGTATTGAGTGGGAGTTGGGGGGCTGGGCGCAACTGGCGCTGGCGACGCCAGTGCAGTTCTGGCTTGGCGCGCGTTTCTACCGCGCTGGCTGGAAGGCGGTGAAGGCGGGCAGCGGCAACATGGACCTGCTGGTCGCGCTGGGCACGAGTGCGGCGTACGGGCTTTCGGTTTTTCTGTTGTGGAAGCACGCGAACGGCGAAACACCGAATCTGTATTTCGAGGCCTCGGCCGCGGTGATTACGCTGGTGCTGCTCGGCAAATGGCTGGAGACTCGTGCCAAGCGGCAGACTGCCGACGCAATCCGTTCGCTGAATGCTTTGCGGCCGACTGTCGCCCGGGTCCTGGTGAACGATGCCGAAGTTTCCACACCGGTCGAGCAGGTCGCAGTCGGTGATGTCGTTGTCATCCGTCCCGGAGAGCGCGTGCCGGTCGATGGGGAAGTTATCCACGGCCGCAGCCACGTCAATGAGTCGCTCATTACGGGTGAGAGCCTGCCGGTAGCGAAGGCTGTCGGCGACAAGGTGACCGGGGGCTCGGTCAACGAAGAAGGCCTGCTAAAGGTGCGCACGGCGGCTATCGGTGCCGAGACGACGCTCGCGAGAATCATCCGCATGGTGGAGTCGGCGCAGGCGGCGAAGGCACCGATTCAGCGCATCGTCGATCGAGTGAGCGCCATCTTCGTTCCCGTCGTCCTCGGCATTGCGCTGCTGACCTTCGTCGGCGGGGTCCTTTACAGTGGCAATTGGGAGCAGGCCTTGATCTCTGCAGTGGCGGTACTCGTCATCGCTTGCCCCTGTGCGCTTGGCCTGGCTACGCCCACGGCTATCATGGCCGGTACCGGCGTTGCCGCGCGCCAGGGCATTCTGATCAAGGATGCCGAGGCGCTGGAAGTGGCGCACTCGGTGACCGCCGTAGCCTTCGACAAAACGGGTACGCTGACCGAAGGCAAGCCGTCGCTCGTCGCGATCGAGGCGGCCGACGGCGGCGATGTGAACGATGTGTTGCAACTCGCGGCCGCGCTGCAGAAGACCAGTGATCACCCGCTCGCCCATGCAGTGATGGAGAAGGTCAGGGTTCATCGAATTGCCGTGCCGCCGGCGCACGACGCTCAGGCTCTCCCTGGCCGTGGTGTGCAGGCCGTTGTCCGGGGTCAGCACCTGCTGCTAGGCAGCACGCGGCTGATGAGCGAGGCAGGGGCAGATCCTGGCCCGCTGGCAGCTGTGGCCCATCGCCTTGAGGGGGAGGGAAGGACCATCTCCTGGCTGCTGGTCCAGGAGGACAATCGGGCTCGCGTGCTGGGGCTGCTGGCCTTCGGCGACACAGTCAAGCCTGCGTCGTACGCTGCCGTGGCGCGGCTGCGCGAGCTTGGCATCAGGACGGTGATGCTGACGGGCGACAACCAGGGCAGTGCTCGTGCCGTGGCGCGCGAGTTGGGGATCGATGACGCTCGCGCGGAATTGTTGCCGGGCGACAAGGCGTCTATCGTTGAGGAGCTGCGCAAGCAAGGTCACATCGTGGCGATGGTCGGTGATGGATTGAACGACGCACCGTCTCTTGTGGCGGCGGATGTGGGTTTGTCAATGTCGACGGGCACCGATGTGGCGATGGAAGCGGCAGGTATCACGCTGATGCGTGGCGATCCGCGGCTGGTGGCGGATTCGTTCGACGTCTCGCGTCGTACTTACTCGAAAATCAAACAGGGCTTGTTCTGGGCGTTCGCGTATAACGTGCTGGGCATTCCGCTGGCGGCTTTGGGCATGCTGAACCCGGTCATTGCCGGTGCGGCCATGGCCTTCAGCAGCGTGAGCGTCGTCACCAATGCGCTGATGCTGCGCCGCTGGAAAGGCGCAGCGACTGGTGCCGGCGCAGCTGGCCAGAATCAAGGAGAATGAAATGAACATCGGCGAAGTAGCGTCCGTCTCCCGCGTCTCGACGAAGATGATTAGGCATTATGAAGGTCTCGGGCTGTTGCCGCAGGCGAGCCGTACGAGTAGCGGTTACCGGCAGTACAGCGACAAGGATGTGGGCAGGCTGCGGTTTATCCGCCACTGCCGCGATCTCGGTTTTTCATTGGACCGGATCAGCGAACTGCTGGACCTGTGGCAAAACCGCGAGCGCTCCAGCCGGCAGGTCAAGACACTGGCGCGGGCACACATCGCCGAACTCGACGAAAAGCTGAAAGAACTCAACGAAATGAAGGCTGCGCTCGAACATTTGATGCACTGTTGCCATGGAGACGACAGGCCGGAGTGTCCAATCATCGAGTCGCTCGCTTCCGAAGCAGCCTTGCGAGACCATGCCGCCAATACCTCTGCCCGAAAGAGCCTGCCCGACAAGCGGCGGCACGTCACTCGTTGAGTTGAGATTCTTCACAAATCGAATATCGTAGCGCTTGAGTAGCTGCCCGTGGAAAAATGCGATTTGAATTCAATCCACGGGCACTGCAGATTTGGCCGCTCCCGCTAGAGCCCAGGGTCGTGACTTAGCTGGGCCCCTATAGTTCGTTTTATTCAATGGTACCCGCCGACAGCGTGCCGACCAGGACAATGTTTGGTCTCGCCGTGGCGGTAGTTGACCGGTGCGCACGGCCCGATACATCAGTATTTTGCGCTTCTCGGCCGTCAAACCCTTCCAACTGCCAGTGCCGGCATAGTGTGAGGTGAGCCAACAGAGGCTTCCGCTGCTCACTGAAATTCTGTCGGACCTAGCATTTTTCCAGACGTAGCGCGGTTGGCCCGGTCGAACTTCAGGCCACGCAGAAGATCCTGCGCAGATTTTGCGCTGTGCGCTGCGACGGCCCGTGTTGGGCTTGCCGTACAGCGCCTTTACGCCCATGTGCTGCATCAGCGTGCAAACGCGACGGCAACTAACTTCATGGCCTTCCCGGCGTAACAGGCACGCCGGCATTCATGCTCTCGCAAACGGAAAAACCATGTGTAGTTCGCTGATTCGTCACATTAACAACTGATTGGCCTCGCTGACCGGCTGCGGTCGGTAATGCGCGCTCGATCTCGCGATGTCAGCCAACCGCGTTTGTTGCGAAACCGGCAGCACGTACGTACAGTCAATCGTCGCTTGTGATCAGTGATCTTAACGTGGTGAGTGCACCACTTAGAAAGATCATTCTCCAGCGTCGACTGGCCGATCTTCCCGCGCAGCGTTTCACATCCCCGGCGGCTTGCTCGGCGGCGCGCTGAAAATGCGTGGCCACATTGGTCGGGATGTCGTGCCTTACGTTGACATGGCATGGACGCGCCGTTTTGGGGGCACTGCCGATTTTGCCCGCGACGATCATCAAGCCGTCTTCGATCAGCAGTGGGTTGCCGGCATTCGCATTTGGTATTAACTGCAGCAGGCCTCTTGACATTCCGACGATGGGAAGCTGGATAGTTCCAACGTCTCATCGTCAAAACCCTTTAGGAGAAGTCTCATGATTGCCTTTGAAGTAAATGACATGACTTGTGGCCACTGCGCCGGCTCCATTACCGAAGCGCTGAAGGCTGTGGACGGCCAAGCAAAGTTCACCGTCGACCCGACCAGGCACCTGGTGACGATCGAGTCGACCGATGTCGATCCGAACAAGCTGCGTGATGCCATTGAGGATGCAGGTTACACGCCCGTGCGAGTCGAAGAGGGCACTGTCAACGCATGTGCTCAGGCGACGAGCTGCTGTGGACAACAGCACTAAGGTTTGCGCGCCCGCAACGTCGCCCGCTCGCGATGAACATGTTGATGACGCGTACTTCCCTCACTTTTTCAGACTTGAAGCGTTTTTCTCGAACCTCAAATTAAAGGATCAAATCATGAAACTTCGGCAACTCGTTTTGAGCAGCGGTCTTGCTTTCGCTGTTGCGGCCATGGCGTACACCCCGGCGTTCGCCGTGGACGCAACGGCGGCTGCGTCGGGCACCATCATTACGACAGGCAAGCAGGCCACCACGACTAAGAAATCGATTCGCGCAGCTAACCACGCATTCTCCAGGACCGTTCAGAAGGCCATTTTCAGAACCAAAGGTCTCGAGGCAGCGTCGATCGCCGTATTCGGTGATGCAAAGACGGGGCACGTGACGCTGGCCGGCCAGATTGACAGTGAGGAGCAGGATGGCCTGGCTGTTGATGCGGCCCAGAAAGTGCAAGGCGTCACCTCAGTTAGCAGCAAGTTGATGGTGCGCGAGCAAGGCGGAGGCTAAAGCGGTCGGCGCGGTGGCCGGATCTGGCCGCCGGGCACATGAACGTGCTTCTCTCAGTTTTCGCACTATGGTCACGCAAGCTATTGGAGATGGATCGATGACCGCGCTATCCGAAGACAATATCGTGATTCTCACATTGTTGAACGTCCTTGATCCGTCTGCCGAGCAGCTCAATGCGTGTGCGAAGAAGCAATTGGTAGCGCTCAAGAAGCGTCGCACCAGTGTATGTCAACCTGTGACTGGAGATCATCAGCGCCTGGCGAAGCGGCCTTCCAATATTATGGTCGTGGATCGATTGTCAACATGCACGATCAGCGTTTCGTGGAGCGATCCGTGTGTCGGTCGATACACAGAGCAGATCTGGTGCAGCGGTCGCGCTAACGCCGCAGCGATCTGCGCACTGACGGGGCGCGCCATCAATCGCGGCGACCGGGTGTTTCGTCCCCGTACACGCGAATGGCGCGTGCCGCCGAATTGCCATCAGATGATTCTGGCGGCAACGATCGGAGATTGTACCGACCTGACGATCGCTGGCGAATAACATGCTGCTTCGTACCTCTTGCGACTCGCGAGGTCGCTCGCATTTGATTCTTGGCGCCCAATTCAAATCTTCCTTGTGAGGACTGCTAGCTTTCTCGGCGAGCTGTTAACCCTGGATACCTGATCAACGTCTGCCCAAGGATGGAAGCGCTGAATAGCTGGCTGATGATATCCAGATTGCCTTGGCCCGACTTCAGCGTTGTCCACGCGACGTGGTGTTCAACTACTTACGGCGAGCGACCGTCGCTTCTGCTGCCCACACAGTATCTATTCTTGTCCCGGCACGAACTGGCCGAGGGCGAGAGGGCAAGTCATTGGGTCAGATCTCCCGCTGGGTTTGACTGTGAGGCTGGAGGCACTCGTGATCTTCCAAGATGTCGGAATGTCAATGGACCGGCGCAACTCTGTCTTGCGATGAGGATTATTGAGTAAATTTCCCTTGACCTTTCGACGAGGGAAAGGTTGAAGCTGTAGGTCTGGCGGACAAACTAATTGGCTGGAGATCCGTCAGTACAGTCGCAGCATCCCTATTCGTGGGAGGCAACGGCCCTATGAAGGTCCGAGCTGCGCGAGCCGGGGCTCGCATATGGAGAAGGCATCGCACACGCTGCCAAGCATCGAAAGTATCGCAGTTCGGCGTCAGCACTTGTTATGTAGTTGATGTCGATGCGATGGTCAACACCGTTGGCAGAAAACGGGAACAAAGTCCGCTCCCATCGGTTAGAGGAAAATTGCTGTAATGGATACCCTTCAAAACATGCGGGGTTTGTACGTATCGTCGAGGTTGGCAGCTTCACCGCAGCCGCTCAATCGATGAATGCGACTACGGGTGTGATGTCGCGCGCGGTGTCGGAGCTCGAGGCGCGATTGCGCACCCGGTTGGTGAATCGTTCGACGCGTCGCCTCGCGCTAACGTCGGCCGGTGAGAGCTATCTGCGACGCTGTCGCCAAATCCTCGCCGATATCGACCATGCCGAAGAGGAGGCGAGCAGCGCCCACAAACGGCCTGCCGGCGTGCTACGCATGCGCAGCTTCCCGAGTGTCGACCATCACTATGTGTTGCCTGCGCTTACGCGCTATCACGCTCAATATCCGGACGTGTCAATCGAGCTGTCGCTATCGCAGCAGATACCCGACCTGTTTGACGGTACGAGTGACATGGCGGTGGTGGCCGCGTGGTCACTACCTGATTCGGACCTGGTGTCGCACATGCTCGGCTCAACCTTCAGCATTCTGTGTGCGTCGCCTGTAGCTAGAAAGTCGTTCGCAATCCAAATCTAAACACGCGTGCCGTGGAGTTGGGGGATGCCGGTTCTCCGTAATATAAGGCCTGCCCCAGCGTGTAAGCGGCTCCATTTTTGTTTTTTGTTTGCGCATACCCGACATATAGACTGGTTTGCTTTGAAAGAGAATAAATCCCCCCCAGTCCCACGATATACGCGTTTTGTGATCGAATAACTCCACCCGACATGTCAATAAGTTTCATAACTTGCGCCATTACCACAGTCGAACGTGTAAATTGGTAGCTCGCCCCCAGATTAACGATTGCATATTCCAACCTGTTCTTCGACGATGCTGCGCCAGTTCTGACAGAATAGTCGTCTTTCGTATATCCAAAATAGACTCTTGCCGGCCCAATCACATAGTTGCCACCGAGACCCCATGCCTTGTAATATCCAAAGTCCGATGCGTCTTTCTGATGAACATATCCGGCGTGAAACGTCGCCGTGCCGTTGGTGTAATTGATTGCCCCGCTAAAAGATGTTCCGCCACTTGTAGATTCCGCCCCGCCGCCGAGACCGTACATCAACCCCACCGAGAATCCAACAATTTTCGGAGATGAGTAAAGAATGGAATTGTTAACACGGCAAGTGATGATCTCGGTAAGGAGGGTACCTTGGACTGCACCATTAGGCAAAGTACGATCGACGTTCCAGACACTCCCTCCTAAGCCTCCTGAAAAAACGTCGTTGTCACTCAGGGCGAGAAACTCTGGCGAGTATTGACGACCAAAAGTTAAAATCCCCTCTGGACCTTCGAAGCCAATATACGCCTGCCGGCCGAAAAGCGCGCCGCTCTGCTGTATGGTGCCGTCATTAGGCGCAAAGCCACTTTCAAGTCTGAAAACAGTTTTGTAACCGTTACCGAACGCTTCACTGCCCATAAGACCAAGTCGCGAGCCGAACGTGCCGCCATTCGCAATTTTTGTTAAGGTTCCTCCGCCCTGATTTGAGATATCAATGAGAACATCTAGTGCACCGTATAGCATGACGCTAGTTTGAGCTCGGCTTGAAACACAGACTAACCCGAAAATCACTCCCATCGCCACTGCGTACACCGCTTTTCTCATTTAATATTCCCCATCGATCTTGGTATTGACCGGCTGGTATCGTGACCATTGAACAAATCCGACAGAAGGCAGCGCCGTACGAAGTAAAAGCCAAATCTATGCCATTCGCAGTACCGTTACTATTCTTCACATGTCGGTGATTGAGAAATTGGCAATCCTAGGCTTGGCATGATTCGCCCCTAGGGAAGCGCTGAT
>NZ_CYGX02000100.1:986-1231 GCF_900019265.1 Paraburkholderia ribeironis | reverse complement strand
GATCGTTTCATCGTCCACTGCCGGCAGCACCCCGGTTGGCCCTCACCAGCTGATACGCTTCCCACACCGTGCGCTTCGCAATGCAATATGGTTTCGTTGAGGTCATGTCACTCATCCCCACCATGCAGGTTGGCGACCTTCATCAACAGGATAACGCCGCCCCTTCGCTCCACCCTCATTACAAGGGCTTCAGCACTACTACGGGCAGCTCCGTCCCTCGTTGCGACATCGGTATTCTTCCTCAT
>NZ_CYGX02000100.1:0-976 GCF_900019265.1 Paraburkholderia ribeironis | reverse complement strand
CCTCGTCCAGATGCCATGTCGCGCCCGGTTTGCGGCGAGAGGCTCTAATGCGATGCGCGAAGCACGCGCCGAACTTGTCGCACCAACGTCGGATCGTTTCATAACTGACCACGACGCCGCGCTCGAACAGCAACTCTTCGATGTCGCGCAGGCTCAACTGGAACCGGAAGTACCAGCGAACCGCACAGCAAATGACAGCTGCCGGAAACCGATGGCCATGATAAAGCGATTTGTTCTTGGTCATATGGCCATCTTACTCGACCGCCCTTGCCAACGTGACAACGCCATCCAGTCCGATGGCGTCTGTTGACATCTTACGTGACCACCTCGCCAACGTGACAGTGCACCCCGCGCAGTCGCGCGGCGTGATGCGCGGGACGTACACTTCGTCAATTGGAATGCAGAACCGTTGCGCTCAAATCCGACAATCGCAACAATTCTGTTTCCTTTTCAACATTTATAAGCCCTACATCGAAGCGCGTCCTCACACGCCGTCTCCGGATTCCGCACTTGCTCCCGCTAGACTCGACTTGATCGTCACCCGCTTCGTTGAGACGTTCTGTTAGCGAGTCTAAGAACCGTGTGGAATCAAACTGTGATGCGTTGCTATCTGCTGCAATGGCCCCTGTCGCGCTTCGCGGCCAGAGCGCCTTTGCGAACTGCTGAGCAAGTTTGGCATAAGGCTTGCGATCTAGCAGCTTAATTCCAACCCGCTCACCGCAGGCCTGGCGGGCGCGGTTACAGCGGAGAATGCGGTTCGCTGACGTATCGTGAGAAGCAGCTTATTCAAAATGTACTTCTTGCAAAGTCACGCCGGAGTCGTTTCATCAATGCAATGTCAACCCGTCAGTTTCTTAGTCAGGGGTGTTTGTCCAAAGCACTAGTGACGATAAAAAGGGCATTGTCACGTTGGCAAGGGCGGTCGAGTTAAGATAACCAGATGACAAAGACCAAATCGCTCTATCACGGTCACCGG
>NZ_CYGX02000099.1 GCF_900019265.1 Paraburkholderia ribeironis | reverse complement strand
ATCAGCGTTTCCCTAGGCCGTTTGACGATGGTAGACGAAATGGCCTGAAGCCGCCTTTCTCGACGCGCCGGTTCTGCCGTCAGTTGTCGTCGCCCCTCGCGATTTAGGTCGGGTCCAGCCTTTTCCTGCTATCGATCGCCTGATTCAGGGTTTCGGGCGAGATACACCCGTTCACAAGATTGAGGAGAAGGTGGAACGTTTTTTGTGGATTTTGGGAGGCAACGCTTCTATGTAGTTCCCAGATACGCTCGCCACCCCGGATACCAGCGTCATCCATCTTGTTCAACAGCGCCATCGGGTTTATGGACTGTTGACAGCATTCCCCAAGCACTCGGACAGCACCGGGGTTGTCATCTGCCAATTTCAAAGCTGCGTCACTAACCGACATGCCGGGCGTGAGCCATTTCCCAGAGCTTGGCGGTGAGGATTGGGCCGCCGTGAAGGATGTTTCGCGCGACACCTGTGCGTTCGAGGAGTTCGAGGTGCGCCTCGGCATATTGTCGAATTGCGCGTTTTGTCCTCTCGGCTGTTGTGCACGGGAGGGGGAGGGCCGCGATGCATTGACGGAACCGGCTTGCTCTGGGTAGTGAGCGGATTGGTTCCCACAAATTGAAGATATGATGTTCCCCATCAAATACTCCCTTCCGAAGGGTAAGTGACTGAGTGTCCCAACAATTGCCTCGACGGCTCATCGAACTACGCATGCCGTAGCCCTTGAGCAGGTCCTGGAAATCACGACTGCAATATTGACTGCCCCTGTCGCTATGAAGGATCAGGCCCGCTTCCGGCCGGCGGCGAAACCACGCCATACGCAGCGCGTCCGACACCAGCTCCGTGCGCATGTGCGGCTGCATGGACCAGCCCACGACCTGACGGCTAAACAGGTCGAGGATGACGGTAAGGTACAGCCAGCCCTCATCAGTCCAGAGGTACGTAATGTCCGTACTCCAGGCCTGATCGGGGCGAGCGGGAGAGAAGTCACGTTGCAGCAGGTCCGGCGCGACCGGCAGGCTGTGGTTGCTGTCAGTCGTAGCCTTGAACCGGCGTTTGGTCTTCGCCTTGATGCCGTGCAGCTTCATGAGTCGCTGGACACGATCCTTGCTGACGCGAATGCCTTGGGCAAGCAGCTTCTTCCACACGCGTGGCCAGCCGTATTCACCTTTGGATTGTGCGTGCACGGCCTTGATGTGGACCAGCAGGGCATCGTTGCTGATGCGTCGGCGTGGACGGTCCGTATCGACATCCCGGGCCTTGCGCGCGTGGTAGCCACTGGGGCTGACGCCAAGCGCCTGACAGAGCAGCGAAACCGGCCATTGTCGGCTGTGACTTTCAATCCAGGCGTACTTCATGCCGACCCCTTCGCGAAGTACGCCGCGGCTTTTTCCAATATGTCGCGCTCCATCTTCACGCGCGCCAGCTCCGCCCGCAGCCGGGCAATCTCCATCTGTTCGGGCGAAACCTGTTTCCCTGCCCCGTTCAGCTTGCCAGCGCTATCGGCCTTCACCCAGTTGTGCAGCGTCTTCGGGCTGATGCCCAGTATTTTTGCTACGGCCGCCATGCTCTGGCCGCCACGCACCATGCGCACGGCTTCCATCATGAATTCCTGCGTATACCGTGCTCTCGGATTACCCATCCCTGTTTCCTCCTTGCATGAGTTTTACACACTCAGCAAGGGATCCATTATTTACGGGCAAGCTCAGATAACCGGGCCGGTAGTGCGTGTCCGGACGCGATGACGATGGCCCCGGCTGGCTCCGGCCGCGGGCCATCTCCCCCTCCTTGTCCGACTCGAGCTTCTCGCGCCACTCGCGCCGGGACAAGTCGCGCAAGGGATCCCCGGCGTTCTCTTCGCCGCCATGAGGCCGGGAGGAGAACGCCCGCTGCCGCTGCGCGCCCGGATAAGGCTGCATCCTCCGCGCCTGGCGACGTACGGCCAGCGGCGCCAGGCGCATATCAAGGGCCGGACCTGTGTGCTGATCCCTGGCGGGTTCCCTGGCCCCGCCAGGGATCGTCTGTGTACCGACTGCTCAACCCTTTCATTGGCACCGCCTTCATCCCGATTTATCGGTCTGTCGATTTTCATTGCCGCAAATCAAGGGCTTTGCAGGGCGTTGTCACGTTGGCAAGGGCGGCTGGATTAAAAGACCGAATAACAAGGTTCTGTCGCGATAAGAATGGCAGGCCGAGCATTTTCCCATATATATAGGATTGCTTATGTCACCGGTGAGTAGATGAGCGGCTGCCGTTCGGTCATCGACGTCGTTTTTCATCTGCCCCTTACGAATCATATGTATCACCTCAACACCAGAGAGAATGATGCGCGAACATCGAAAATCCTCGAAGCCCATCATCGGTCTGATGATCTGTTTGATCGCCCGATGATCCTCTTCGATGATGTTATTCAGATACTTGTTCTGGCGGATCCTGAGCGGAGTTTCGCGCTCGGCGTTGATGGCGTCAATCTGAGGTTCTGGCTCGTATTTCTTCCAGTGTATCATCCAGAAGCTGTTGCGCTTCCTCGGCTGACTCCACGCCAAACATGACGGCCCCGAACGTGCCGTCGATGTGCATCATCAGCACGTGTGCCTTTGCGGTCTTGCCTTTCTTGAAACGGGTCACGAGCTTCCGGTAACCCTTCAGTGCCGCCCCTGAGGAAAACAGTGCTTCGTCCGGCTGCCAGTTATCGACATGACCACCCCACCAACGGGTATCGGTCTGGTCAATGAGCGCCACGAGCAGGCGGCGATTCAGTTTTGTTTGCTGTGCACTGGAAAATGCGTCTTCCAAAGAAAGTGTCATGTGCGTTCTCGGTCCTTGATCGGATGAAGCGGATGGATGTGTGTCCGCAATTTCTCTACTTATGGCGGATCGTATTTAGCGGCTTGAACGAAAACGCTAGCATGCCAATCGCAGAAAGCTGAGACCAGAAACGAAATGTCATACCTCAAACACGAACTACTGCCACGTACCCCGAATCCCACGGCGCTGCCAATCCAGCAAAGGCACCTTCATGCCCAATCATTGGAGACGTTGGCCTTAGCGGGCTTTGTTCGTAAGCGCGAAATAAGGCGCAGCTAGCCTCCGTAGTCGGGAAAATGCAAGCTGCGTCCGCAGACTTGAATTGCGGACGCAGATAATGACCGACACTGACTTTGACTTTTTCGTAAGCGGCCGGCGAACCCACCTTGACGAACGGTGAGTCAGGTGGCAGATGGAAGAGGCCGCCAGTTATGTGGCAGCAATGCGGCGATGTCGCTCGCCCTGTGGGTAGGCAAGTGTGTCAGGATGTCTTTCAGATAGGCGGGAGGTTCGTGACCGTTGAGTTGCGCTGAGCGGATGAGGCTCATGATTGCGGCCGCACGTTGGCCAGCGCGCAGCGACCCGGCGAATAACCAGTTAGACCTGCCGATGGCCCATGGACGGATCTGATTTTCTACCCAGTTATGCCGACTCCCCGATTATGCCGACTGTGACTTCGGCAATCACGCAATTCGGGCTCAAATTGACGAGCGACGCGACATAATTCTCGGATGCTCCACGGCGCCCGAGGAGCGTGCCCTTGCTGTTTCACTCCGTCCGAGCAAGGGTTCCAAGCCGACTTTGACCACCGAACCCCTTGCTGACCTTCCTTTAAACGCTTTATTATGCCGTGCCGCAAGCTGCCGACAAGGGTGCCACCGGTTCCCAGCCTTGCTCATCGGAAGGCGAGCGGCATAATCTGAGAGTCGGCATAACGTCATGGAACTCGATATCCGCCCCTTCTGCACTGGCAGAGCTTCGTGGTTGTTCAGCGACACCGTTGCCGGAGCAAAGGCGAGCGCCATGGTGTACAGCTTGATGCTGAGCTGTCGGGCCTGCGGCCTCGAACCCTATGCGTACCTCGTACACGTGCTGACCGAGTTGCCGCAACGCGCCGGGTGCCGACATCAGCGATCTGCTGCCGTTCAACTATGCGAAGCGCAGCGCCGAGTCGAAAGCGAGCTGACACACAAGACGCGCGCAGGCCGCCACGTCGGCGCGCACTCCCCGAACACAATTGGAAACATCGCCGGTCAATATCGACCATCGCGGTGGGGCTACTCACGCTCGCAGAATGCAAACGATTCCTCATTCGGTAAGCTAAATCTAGCGCTTACGAAGAAACTAAGAACACCGACATCTGCATTGCGAGCACTGAGCAGCGTTCGATGCCACTTCGTTCGCCGAATTCATTGCGATGTGCTGATAAGAACACGACCAAATCCGGCCGAAGTTAGACGGGCTGGGAGCGTTTCAATACAGCACCCGATTCCAGCTAGCTGTAGCGGCCGATTACATCCAGCGCAGGCCGATTACATCAGCGCTGGCGGGACCACATTAATCGAGAATATCGATCGCCCCCGGACCTCATTACGTGAGAATGAAACCACATTAGTTGAGAACAGCCCGATTGCATCGACCAGGAACCACTTTGCGTGAGAACGCTTGGGGCGATACGCCTGCAAGCAGAAGTTGATACTGTACGCGTTGGCTGGCTGCAGCCAGCCGTTGAGTGTTCTACGTCATACCGTCCAAGGCGCAGGCTTGCCACTTTGCGCCCTATGGAGCTGGTATGTCGGGGTCAAACATCGGTTCGATTACTTTGCGCCGTCTCTTCCGTGCTTGGACGCCTGGCTGTCACAGCTTCGTAGTGTCCCTGCTGGTCCCAGATAACGACATGGTGCGTGAACGGGGCACTCGCGCCAGAAGCGGAAATGGTTTCCTTGCTCGTCACGGGGTATTCCGCGTCTAGACCCGCTTCGACTATCCCAACCTGTATGTTTACGTTGTAGCGATCATTGACAAGCCTCGTGAGGGTCTTGGCCGCTCCACCAACGCCGGTATCCAGATGCAGCATCATGTCGTTGCTGTCGGACGGGTTTTTCACGTCGTACTCGCGGCGCAACTCGTTAACTTCGTTGTCGAGATTGCTGTCGTTCAAATCCGGCCTGAGGTGTTGCACCAACGCATAGATCGCGCAGTTGTTCCCCGTTCCCGGGTTGGAAATGACCTGCAGGTCATGTTTGGTCAAGTGTGCCCTAAAAGCGTTGTTGAGGTCGGCGAATCCCAACATCTGCTGCTCCCGGTTATCGTTGGAGACTTCAGACGGTTCTTCGTTCCTGTCAGCCTGATTGACCACGGCGTTATTCGTGGGATTAGAAGTATGCGTCGTGTTGCTTTGAATGGCTTGCGGTTCAGGTTTGACCAGTATCCCGAAAGCCTTCTCCTGCAGGCTGCGTGCGATGGCTTCCTCCACCGCAGCTGCGTCGGCGCTATCCATTTCGTCAGCAGTGCGAGCCTTCTTTTGTCCGACTGTGCCGTACCTAGCCAAAAGTGTTTTCTGGTCAGGGACTGGTGAGCGAACGTCTTTTATCGCTGAAGTCCCTTGGCTCGAACTCAAGTCGCGATGGGCATTAGCGCCAATGTTATTCTGGACTCTTGGCTTTAACCCTGCCAATTGACCACTCGTGCACAAGGAGGATGGGGAATTAGGATTACTGGACGATTCTTCGCCCGTACTCGTTGCCGTCAGATCGGTGGAAATGTTACTAGAGCTGGAGACACTGGAGATTGGCATGTCTGTTCCACGATGAATGAGGGTTTTGAACTGCAGTTCGGCTGCTCGTGCTTGCAATATCCTGTCTTCGCGTGCCGTATCGTAGCCTGCATCGATGGATGCATCGATTTGATATAGCCTACCCCGGCAGCACCCCATTTTTGCATACGCGACTACGCGCTGAGTGTCCTTAGATCTCTGAGGGAGCAAACATCATTGGATCAAAGTCAAAACTGACGCCTGCGTCGTTGCGTCCGCCTATGAGCCCCTGAGCTTGTTGCCGGGTTCCCTTTGGTAGCGCTCCATGGCATCGATGGCCGCTTCCTGACGGCGGATCAATGACTGCGGCAAATGGTCAAAAGAAGTCGGCGCAGACGCCCCGTCCGTATATCGCGTACTTGGGTCCAAGGCACCCGTTCGTACGTCCCATAGCTCGGACGGGTCTGCGTCCTCCAACACCTCCTTCAGAAGTTTTGGCCCGATCTCTGCGTGCTTATCCTGTTCGAGGGCGCCGGCTATGGATTTACTCGACACGGTTTCGCTGCTGTCAAAAAGTCGTCGGGCATCGGTTGAAGGCTCCGTGCCCGGAGGCCGCTCATGGTCAGCCGGGCACGGCATCAGGCCATCGGCATCGGCCAAGGTATAGGCCGAAGGAAACTGCGTCCATGCATCGACTACGACCGTATTTTTCGTGCCCCACCGGGAATCGCGAGGGTCACCAATCAGCGCATAATCGTGATCCTGCTCCTGGTCACTGACGAGCAAGAGTGGTGCATTGAGCGACGGCCCACCGGCAAGGTGCAAATAGGACAGCGCCGCCGTGTCGCCACAGTTGCCGGCCTGAAACGCTAGGGCAGCCTCGGCATGTTGATGTAGCTCTGCTTCGGACGTCCCGCCTTCAGAACGAAGGGTCGCGCGATGGCGCGCATACGACATCCGTACATAGCTCTCCCCCCAAGTCTGGACGATGTCCGGCAGTTGGTTGCCCTGTCCATAGGACAGCCGTTGCTTCACGTCGACGACCGTCGCCTGCGCACGATGCAGGTTATCGAGGGTTTCCGTGCGCACCTGCCTGACAGGAGCCGAATAGTCCTTGCGCTGCAATCGGTCTGCGCTCACGAGTTCGTGCAGTGCACCGTAGCCCGTATGGGGGCGGGATGGGGTTGACGCAACGGCGGTGGAGGTCTGCTCCGCATCGGCTTCGCTCGTTACCTGCGAAGCAGTCGAAATCTTGGGGAATCCGATCATTTGGGGCACTCAAGATCGATATTCAAAGGTGCCGCAACACGCTGGTCACGACCATCCATCCGAAGTGGGCAGCCCGTACGCGACACTGGCCATTCGTTGCCCACCGTCGGTCAGTACGCGACCCTGAAGGTCGGCGAATCTTCGAGGCGGCGGCGTTCACCTTTCGTGAACAGGAGTATTGAGCATAGACGAAATTGTCGCCAGCTGCCGTAGAAACTAATGCGACATCTAGTGCCGCCGGACGGGATCCTGCATCGATTTTCGGCATGGCTACCTATTCCTCACGGAATGCCCTATTGCTGCACGATACAGGGTGCGTGTGGCAAGAAGGACGAAATGAAGGTGCTCCTTGCTGCAGATCAAGGGCAGCGGTGTCAATAGCGCGTGTCAAATCGGTTAAGGTGTTGGGCTGAACGAACTTAGAACCGACAATGAATAGGCTGAAGAGCCCAGACGAACTGACTCGCCTCTGGTTTGGGGTCAATTCTGCGCGGACATCAACACTTACGGGTGCATCAAATATTGCCCGTCCTATTCGGCGGCGGAGCGGACGTGCTTTTCCTTGTGTCACGGGGCGGCGTAATCGAGCCGGGGATGGGCGGCGTGATGGAGCCAGCAGAAGCGGGTTCTGGTGCAAATAGGTAAGCGGGTTGAGAAAGTTCATATAGGCAGGAAAGCTTATCGATCAAACAGGACCGTATTCCATACGGCGGGCGCAGCGGGCTCCTTGAGGCCGAGCTTCGCGAGAGCGAACTGCCCCTTGCGAATGCGATGCGTCAACCCGATTCCTGAAATCGTGGTCGCGGCGCTCCCGAATCGCTTGAACCCAAGCATCACGTTCGTTCTGGACTTGATGTGGCGATGGGCTTGCTCGATCACGTTGTTCAGATATTCTGAGGACCCGGACCTTCGTGTCTTCAGGCAGCAGACCATCGGTCTTCATTTCGCGCACCGCGCGGTGCGAGGCGGCATAGCCGTCGAGCGTGATGCTCTCCGGCGGCTGGCCCTGACGCTGGATGGCCTTGCTGAAAAAGCTTTGGCCGCAGCCACGTCGCGTCGGGCTGTGAGCATGAAGTCCACCGTCTGGCCGGCCCGATCCACTGCCCGGTACAGGTAGACCCACCTGCCGCGAATCTTCAGGTAGGTCTCATCGACACGCCACGAGCGACCCGCAGGTGTAGCAAAGGGTTCTGTTGCAGTAAGGCCCACGTTAAAATTGGGTAGCGAATTTT
>NZ_CYGX02000167.1 GCF_900019265.1 Paraburkholderia ribeironis | reverse complement strand
GCCGTCAACAGGTTTTTTCGCTTTCGCTTAAAAATCCGTTGGCGCCACAGCCGCTGATTTCTGCTGCGGCCCTCGTTCTCAAACGAGGAGGCGAATAGTAGGTGAACCTCAGCCCCGTGACAAGGCTCTGACGAAGTCTTTTTGGCAGTTCACTTGCGAGCCGAGTTCACCACGGCATCCATCGGGACGGCTTCGGCCATTGCGGCATAGCCGGCGTCGCTGGGATGGATGTGATCGCCACTATCGAACGCACGCTGCAGACGCTCCGGCTGCGCCCGATCGCGCAGCGCGGCGTCAAAATCCATCACGCCGTCGAAAGCGTGGCTGGTGCGAATCCATTCGTTGACGGCGAGCCTGATACCTTCCCGCTGGGGCGGCAGCGCTGCCGGCGTCAACGTCGCGCCGAACACTTTCACGCCGGCACGCCTCGCGGCCGTGATCACGCGCTGGTATCCGGCAATCAGATCGGCCGCCGTCACCGACGTATGCGGGTAGTCGCAGTCGAGACCGCCATGAGGCGGCATCGCCGCGAAGTTGATGTCGTTGATCCCGATCAGCAAGATCGCTGTCTTGATGCCCGGGCGCCGGAGAACGTCGCGATCGAAGCGGCTCACGAGCGCGTCGCCATAGCAGGGCGAATCGCTCAGCAACCGATTGCCGCTGATGCCGAGATTGACGATCGCCGTCGAACGGTCGCCGCTGCTGGCGAGCCGCCGCGCCAGCGCGTCTGGCCAGCGGCGGTTCTGGTTCATGCTGGAGCGCATGCCGTCGGTGATCGAATCGCCGATCGCGGCGACCGCCGCCGATGAAGGAGCCGCGTCCACCGACAATCCCGTCACCCACACATATTGCGTAAACCGACCGCGAAACGCATCCGCGGAAGCATCGGCGGTGTGATTGCCGGGCGCCGAAACATAATTGACCTGGCTCGACACGCGATGCCACGCCACAATCCGCTGTTCCGGCCCCATGAAAGCGCTGATCGCGTACGGCTCGCCTTCGGCGATATCGAGCGCAATCGGATCGCTGTCCAACGTTCCACCGGCGGGGATGCTGACGGCGCTTCTACCGCCGAAAGTCACGCGCGTCGCACCACTGCCGGCCGCGGCCGCGCCGCCCGCCGAGCGCGCGATGCGCAGTTCTTCGACGACGAGCGGCGTCTTGCCATATTCGTTACTCAGATGCATTCGCGCCGAGCTTCCCGACAGCGTCGGATAGACGATCTGCCGCACGGTGCGCCCGGCGATGTCCGGCGCGCGATACAACGGCGGCAAATCGGCCCGCTGTGGAATGGGTTGTAGCGCTGTCGCCCATGCCGTGACCCAGTGCGCTGGGGCGTCCGCGGCGAGAACGGTCGAAGAGACGGCAAACTGTGCAAGCAGTGCCGCGCCACAGGCGGCAGCCAGGGTGCGAAGGGGCATTCGGGGGATCGGTTCGAGGCCAAACGTGCATTGTGCCCGATCGCGACCGCAATCGCGGGCGGACTCGGGCCACATTCCGCCCGGTTCATCTCAGGCGGTTTGCGCCGCTACTATCTTCAACGCGACGGCTTCCGCGACTTCGATCCCGTCGATGGCCGCCGAGTAGATCCCGCCCGCGTACCCCGCTCCCTCGCCCGCCGGATAGAGACCTTCGACGTTCACACTCTGGTAGTCATCCCCGCGCCGCACGCGAATCGGCGACGACGTTCTGGTCTCGACACCCGTCAGCACCGCGTCATGCATCGCGAAACCCGCGATCTTCCTGTCCATCTGCGGCAACGCCTCGCGAATTGCCTCGATCACGTAGTCGGGCAGCGCGGTGCTGAGATCCGTGGGATGCACGCCCGGCTTGTACGACGGCACCACCGAGCCCAGCGAGGTGGACGGCCGGCCGGCGAGAAAGTCACCGACGAGCTGACCCGGCGCCATATAGTTGCCGCCGCCAAGCTCGAACGCCCGCTCTTCCCATTTGCGCTGGAAAGCGATGCCGGCGAGGGGGCCGCCCGGATAGTCGTCCGGCGTAATGCCGACCACAATCCCCGCATTGGCATTGCGCTCCGCGCGCGAGTACTGGCTCATTCCGTTCGTCACCACGCGTCCGGGCTCGGAAGTCGCCGCCACCACCGTGCCGCCCGGGCACATGCAGAAGCTGTAGACCGCGCGTCCATTGCTGCAGTGATGCACCACTTTATAGTCTGCGGCCCCCAGCTGTTTGTGACCGGCAAATTTGCCGAAACGGCTGCGATCGATCAACCCCTGCGGATGCTCGATGCGGAAACCGAGCGAAAACGGCTTTGCCTCGATGAAGACACCGCGGTCGTTCAGCATCTGAAAGGTGTCGCGCGCGCTGTGTCCGACTGCCAGCACGACATGGTCGCAGCGCAGCGTTTCGCCGGTCGACAGCTTCAATCCGCGTACCTTCCCACCATCGATGTCGATATCGTCGACGCGGGTCTCGAAGCGCACCTCCCCGCCCAGCTCGTGGATGGTCGCGCGCATTTTTTCGACCATGCTGACGAGGCGGAACGTGCCGATATGGGGTCGGCTCAGATACAGAATGTCGTCCGGCGCGCCGGCGCGGACAAATTCGTCGAGCACCTTGCGTCCGTAGTGCTTCGGGTCCTTGATCTGGCTGTACAGCTTGCCGTCCGAAAATGTGCCCGCGCCGCCTTCGCCGAACTGCACGTTCGACTCAGGGTTGAGCACCGATTTGCGCCACAGGCCGAAGGTGTCCTTGGTGCGCTCCCGCACGGCCTTACCGCGTTCCAGAATGATCGGACGGAAGCCCATTTGCGCGAGGATCAAGCCGGCAAAAAGGCCGCACGGGCCCATGCCGATCACCACCGGTCGCGGCGTGGCGAGTTGCGCAGGCGCCTTGGCGACAAACCGGTAGCTCATGTCCGGCGTAACGCCGCAGTGCGGCACGTCTGCGAGCCGCTTCAGTGCGGCGGCTTCATCCGTTACCTCGACATCGACGATGTAGGTGAGCTTGATGTCGGCGCGTTTGCGCGCGTCGTGCGCGCGGCGAAACACGGTGTATCGGACGAGCCCGTCTGCGGCCACGCCGAGTTCCGCGAGGCGCGCACGGACTGCCGCTTCGAGAACGCTCTCGGAATGATCGAGCGGGAGTTTGATTTCGCTTAGACGTAACATGAGTACCGAGGATGCAGAGAAGGCCACAAATCGCGGCCAATTCGCAATTTTATAGGTTAAGCGTCGGCACCGGGCGGGCGCTGCCGACGAAACGCCGCGGCAATGGCGCCAATCCGCCCTATCGATGAATTCGACTGACATCGAAAAATTTATTAACCGACCGGTCGGTTGGTTTATACTGTCGCACAGACAACTTCCTCAGAGAGCGTCCCCCCATGTATACGCAATCGCTGGATATTCCCGGCAACGTCGCCCCGCTGGACGCGGGCGTGAGTTCGCCCGAACAGGCGCAA
>NZ_CYGX02000018.1 GCF_900019265.1 Paraburkholderia ribeironis | reverse complement strand
ACAGGTTGATTCAGTCTAGACGATCGGACGAGTTTTTACACAGCCTCGGCCGAACCCGGTCCGACACGTCCGGCCCAGTTCGACCCGATTCAGCCATAGGCATTGATGCAATATCAACGCCACCGCTTTCGATGTTCTTCGGACTTACCCTGCGCGCAGTGAAGAGCGTCACGCGCGACATGCTGCTCAGCTCCGCAACATCGCCGGCCGATGACAACAACCTCGCTGCACCAGGTTAAAGCGATTTCGCCCGAGACCGCATTGGATCTCGGGCGGCAGTTGCTGCGAAAATTGCTGGATGGTCCGCTGTGATACGAACGTCGCCGACTTGCCGACGCTATGTCAGCTCCTTTGTAATGAACTGGGCACGCCCCCGGCCGAAGGACCAGTCCGCATCGTCGCTCTCGACGATCGACACGATGACGTCGTCCGGAGAAATGCCGCATTTCGTTTGCAGGTTCTCAACCAGCAGGCGATAGAACTCGATCTTTTGCGGCTCGGTACGCTTGCGGCTTACCGCCGTCAACAAAACGACGTCCTTGGATCGCGTGTACCCGAGTCCAGTGTCTTCGACGACCAACTCGCCTGGACGATGTTGTGTGACGCTCTGGTAGCGATCGGTCACAGGTACGTCAAAAGCCTGCACCATTGCATGATGGGCCTCGGGCGCTACTGCTGACCCTCTCCGTTCCCTGTGACCACGAAAAACGACCTCTTACGCGCGCTGCAACGAGAATCGTTGACGGTCGAACAACTCTGCGGGCGCCTCGCCGTGACGCGCACCGCGATCAACATGCAGTTGAAGCAGCTGGAAGCAGAGGGGCTCGTTCAGCGGCGCAAGCCGTTGCAGACAGGCACCCCGGGCAAACCGGCCGTCCTCTATGAGGCTGCGCCAGGCAGTGAAGATGCATCATCGAGCGCCTATCCTGCATTCCTGCTTGGCCTTCTCGGCACACTCCGGCATCGATTCGACGACGATCAGCCCGGTGAGATTCTCACGGAGACAGGGCGCCGGCTTGCGCGCGAGAACGACCTGCCCGCGTCGCGTGACTTCAATCATGATGGGCAGCATCACCATCAGTGAAGTCTGCAGCAGAGGCTCGCCGCCCAGCAGTGCCCTGATAGCAAGAGCGTTCTCCGCCTGCTTACAGACTTGAGCGGTCGTTAGAGAGTAATGGGCAGATGAACCTGAACATCAGCCGACGCGCGTACCGAAACCGTTCGGCAAATATTGATCAGGCAGCGAACTGCAGAGGTTGTGCTTGCATCGCTGGTCGTCCGAGCACAAGGTCACTTGCCCGCTCGGCCAGCATGATGGTCGCGGCGTTGATGTTCGCGCTCGGCACAGACGGCATGACCGATGCATCGATGACACGCAGTCGCTCTACCCCTCTGACTTTCAGATCAGGACCCACGACGGCAGACGCGTCATGCTTCGTTCCGATCTTGCACGTTCCACAGGGGTGGTAAGCGCTTGACGCGTCCATCCTGATGAACTCGTCGACGGCCGCGATTGAGCTTACATCGACGCCTGGCATGTCTTCACGATAATGAAAGCGACGGAACGCCGGCTGTCGTGAAAACAGCAAACCGAGCCGTACCGACTCGCGCATCACGCGCCAGTCTTCGTCGGTGTTCATGTAGTTCGGATCTATCGAAAGCGGGTCTTCGGCATGCCTCGACTGCAGCCGGACACGTCCGCGACTGGTCGGGCGCATTGGACCTACTCCGATGCGATATCCATTTGTTTGCCGCGTAGGTATCCAGTCCTTGTTGAAGAACACCGGAAAAAAGTGGAACTGGATGTCCGGATGGGGAATGTGCGGTGCGCTCTTCAGAAAGGCGCCCACATGACACTGGTTGACGGACGCAATGCCCGACTTGGAACCGAACCACTGCACGCCCGCCCACAGCATCCGGTGAAGTTGCAGCTCCCGGTTGAGCGAGACTGGTTCTCTGGTTTCGATCTGGATGTGACATTCCAGATGATCCTGCAGATTCTCTCCGACCCCGGGCGACTCCACTCTCGGGACGATACCTTTTTCGTTGAGGTGATCGCCCGGCCCGATTCCTGACAACATCAGCAGTTGCGGGGAACCGAAGACACCCGCGCAAAGCAGAGTCTCCTTTCGTGCAGTGACGTTCACGGCAGTGCCGCCGCGCAGCACCTTGAACCCGGTCGCCTTGTTGCCGATGAGATTGATCTGTTCGAGTGTGCTCTGTGTCCAGATCGTAAGATTACCGTCGTCCCTGCGCGAGTGAAGGTACCCGTATGCAGCGCTGTTGCGAATGCCGTGATCAACGCTCATCTCGAAGCGCGACACACCTTCCTGCCTATATCCGTTTACGTCGTCGGTGAGTGAGAAGCCAGCCTCGACGCCCGCATCGAGAAAAGCCTGGTTGAGCGGACAGAGATGCTCCTGACGCTGGGCGTGAATGAACCCGTCGGTGCCCCGGTAAGCGCTGACCACATCGCTTCGCTCGATCTTGCGGAAGTACGGCAGGCAATCCTTCCAGCTCCAGCCGGTCGCCCCTTCCTTCTCCCAGCGCTCATAGTCGAGCGGATGACCGCGCAGCCATGTCATGCCGTTGATGGATGACGAACCGCCGAGAACGCGACCTCGTGGCTGCTGGATACGGCGGTTGCCGAGGTTCCGCTGCGGCTCGGTCTCGAACCAATAGTTATATCGCGAGCTCGGCTTGAAAATCGATCTCAGGCCAGCGGGCATACGAATCACCCACGAGTTGTCACGCGGTCCCGCTTCGATCAGCAGTACCCGATTGCCGGCATCAGCGAGCCGGCGCGCGAGCACGCAGCCTGCCGAACCTGCTCCACCAATTACATAGTCGAATTCCACGGCCTCGCTCATCATCACGCCCCTGTCGCTGTACCGCGATGTTCGTGATACGTGTAGCGCGTTTCTATGGGCGCGGAGATCTCCCACATCGCCTGCGCGCCGTCGCCGATCGAGACGAAGTCTCCGGCTTCAATGTCGAGTTGCTCGCCGTGTGCGAAAGTCAGTCGTGCCCGGCCTCTAACGACGTAGAAGGTTGCGCCCGGTACATAGCGATGCTTGAACGTGTTGCTGTCGCAATGCCAGGTTTCCCAGTCGGCAGTCGTGTGCTCGATACCGACGGGCGCTCGTTCTCTGGAGATGGACGGAGTCGTGATGGAGGCGTTCATGTCGGACATGCAGAGTGAAAGTTGGGTTGGAGCGCAATGATGAGCGAGGCGCCGGGACGCGCCGTCGCGCGTCAGGCACGCTTACTTCGTCCACTGCTGAACCAGCGTGCGGTTCGCATCGATCCAGGCCTTTGCGCCTTTCTCGGGGTTTGACACACCTTGCTTGATAATTTCCGACATCAGGCTTCCCAGCGAGTTGTCATCCATCTTCCATTGCTGCAACCACCTCTCGACATCAGGATGCTGCTTCCTGAACGTCTGGGACTCGATGCCATAGATAGAATCGGTCGAACCGTAAGCGCCTTTCGGGTCCTTCAGATACTTGAGCTTGTATTTGGACCAGATCCAGTGAGGTTTCCACAGCGTCACGACGATAGGCTCCTTACGCTGAATCGCTCGTTCAAGCGACAGCACCATCGCAGACTCTGACGAAGACTGAACGTCATAGTCGAGCTGATAGGTCGTCTTCGCCTTTTCGGTCAACTGCATGAGGCTGCTGCCGGAATCGATTCCGACGATCTTGGCGCGACCACTGGAAGCGAAGAGACTTTTGTTCGCATTCAGCTGGTCGATGCTGTCGACTGCAACGTAGTCAGGCACCACGAGCCCCAGATTCGCCTCCTTGAACCACGGCCCAATCTGCACCACTCTGTCTTTGACCTTGTCGAACGCAGGCTTGTCGCCTGCAGGAAGCCAGACTTCGAAGGTCAGGTCGATCTTCCCCTGCGCGACGCTGTTGTAGATCAGCGCCTTGTCCGCGTTCTGTAACTGGACCTTGATGCCCCTCTCGTCGAGAAGGACCTTCCACATATTCGCGACGGCGATGTTCTCCGCCCAGTTGTTCACGCCGATCGTGATCGACTTGTCTTCTGCACGCACTGTGGCGCCCGTCAACAGAAAGACGACGGGCAGCAGCCACTTGCACAATCCCAGCAACTTGGTCATTTTCTACGCTTCCTTTTGAAGGTTGAAACCGTCCAGCACATGCCGAGCGTCTTGCTTATCGCAGCAGTGTTTCTTCGAACGGAAAAAGTGAAAGCAGGCGTGTTCCCGTCTCCGTCACGAGCAATTGCTGTTCGAGCTTCACGCCTTCCTGTGCGCCCTCTTCGCCGATGTAGCTCTCGACGCATAGCGTCATTCCCGGCCGGATCTCGCCGTCATAGCCGGACGCGCCGAAATCCGCGTGATGGTAGAGGTACGGATATTCGCCCGTCATACCGCAGCCGTGCGCCGACAGGTAATAGCGATTCGCGTGATATTTGTCCGGGATGTTCCAGGCCTTGTCGCTATACTCCCTGAACGTCATACCCGGACGAATGATCCCGATGTTGTGATGGACCTGCTCGTGAGCCAGCTTGTAAAGCGTGCGTTGGCTCTCGCTCGTCTTGTCCGGCCCGGCATGGAAGGTACGGGAAAAGTCGGAGTAGTAGCCATGACAGCCGACGACATCGGTGTCCAGCGCGATCAGCTGGTTTGGTTCGATGACATGGCTGGATGTTTCCTGGAACCAGGGGTTGGTTCGACGCCCGGCGCTCAACAAGCGCGTCTCGACGTAGTCGCCGTCCTGAGCAATAACCGATTGGTGCAGCACCGACCACAGCTCATTCTCCGTCATGCCGGGCTGGATCGCGTCCCGAAGCTTCCCGACGGCGACCTCTGTTGCCCGCAGAGAAGCGATGACGCATTTCAGTTCCTCGGCCGACTTAATGGCGCGTGCCATCTCGATCGGCTCCTGTGCATCCACCAGACGCACGCCATGCCCCGCCAGCGCAATCGCGGCTCCCGCGTTCATGCGCTCGATACCGACCGTGGGCTTCGGACCGACGAGTTCAGTCAGCGTGGCCGCCATGTCGGCCGCCCATGCCTTTTCGCGCGCCACTATGGCCGGGCCAGCCGCGACGAAACTGGCCGTTGACGATGAACGAACTTCGTCGATGGTCTCGAGGCCGTCGGCAAGGTGCTCGCAACCCGTGAACTCGAACAGAATCGTCCGGCTTTCCGTGACGATGAGATAGCGCGAAGGCGTGTTACGGGCGCAAAAAATCTGCATGTTGCGCGCTCCCGTGGCGTACCGGATGTTCACCGGGTCGCTGATGATCAAGGCCGCGATATCCCGCTTTCGCATTTCGGCCCGAACTCTGCCGAGGCGATACGCCCGCACCGACGGGAGGTCGATGTCGGAACTGGGAGAGATTTGATCGAGCGACTGAAGATCGGAAAGATCATGGCGCTCGCGGTGCCAATCTAGCGTAGTCATAAGGACGTCCGAATGGGAAAAATACCAACCTGGAGTTATGAACTGTGTGGCAGGAGATGACGCTCCGAATCGTCGAGCACCTCGCCTTTGAAAAGACTTTACGAGTTGCCAATTTCCCTGTACACAGATGAAATCTCATGTCCGTTGATAACTCCTGGTTATGAAGAGTCTGCGCCATCGCCTTCCGCCGCTGACGAGCCTGATGTTTTTCGAGGCCGCGGCCCGGACGTTAAATTTCACGCGGGCTGCCGAAGAGCTTCACGTTTCACAGGCGGCGGTAAGCAAGCAGATCCGCCAGCTTGAGGAGGGGCTTGGATTTGCACTCTTTGAACGGGTCGGTCGACGGGTACAACTGTCGCCGCGCGGAACGCAGCTTCATAACAAAGTCAGCGCGGCGTTCAATTACCTCGCTGATGCCGTGGACGAGATCAGCGACAAGCGGAACGCGAGTATGGTGACGGTGGCCGCAAACACGGCGATCTCGCATTTCTGGCTGAGTGAGGTGATGAGGGACTTCCGCGCCCGTAATCCGAGCTTCGCGGCGAGCATTCGCACAATCACGTCGGATCAGCCGTCTGATCTGTTTAACGACAGCGTCGACCTTGTCGTGGCCTATGACCCCGGTCAGCGAATCCACTGGACGGCGCAGTTGTTGTTCGAGGAAGAGATATTCCCCGTCGCGAGCCCTGCCTATATCGAGAGTCACCCGCTGCTCGGCGACGGTCCCGAAGCATTGCTATCGCAGGTGCTTCTCGAGTACGAACGCATCCAGCCAAACTGGATCAACTGGTCCATCTGGTTCAAGTCGCTGGGCATTGACCCGAGCCGCGTGAGGGCGACCGAGTACGGCAACAACTACAACGTGCTTGTCGATGCGGCCTCGCGAGGACGAGGCGTGACGTTGGGCACTCGCTATCTTCTTGACGCGGAAATTCGCAGTGGCAGACTGGCTCGCCTATCCTCGTTGAGCGTGCGTCCTGGTCGAGGCTACTTCCTGATGCGCAATGACCAGCGTCCACTCCGTCCTGAAGTCGAACAGCTGCATGGCTGGATTGCAGGCTACCGTGTGAACTAGGAATTCGCGAAGCACCTTGTCGATTCCGGGTCGCCGTTCCGATACGAGAGGCGTAGCAGCGATCGTCGAAATCACCCGACAAAGCAAAGCATCCACGGACGTCCCGGACTCATATTCGCCGTCGGTTCTGTTGCGTGAACCGGACGTTCGTTCCGCATACATCGCATGCGTGTGAATGGCGCCTTTTGGCCCGAACGCGGTCCGCGCGTTCCGGCGCCAGCGCGAGTTCGTTCGTGATTTTTCACTTTTCATGGCGCGAACTGCGCGCCTTTTCGCTTTCTCCGTCACGAGGACATCGCGACCCTGACGTAACGGTTGAAAGAGCCAAACGAAATCAGACGGCGAGTTTTCACTTTCTGTGGCACCGGACAGCTTGCGCTCAAACCACCTCCCGCACACGCCGCGTTCTTTTCTGCCGCAGCAGCTTCAACACACGTTCGCCGAACGCCTGAGGCCTCCCCTCGAAACATCGTTGCACCGCCTGTGTATCGATCAGCCGTTGCCGCAACGCGGTGCGTTCGGCGTGAGCGTCGATCATTCGCACGGCCGCGGCAATGTAAGCTTCGACACTGTCTGCGATAGTCCACGACGGCATTTGCACGCGCTCGAACAGCGCCCCGTCGATCCGCTCGAACACTTCCGGGCCGCGCTTGCAGATGCCGGGCAAGCCGAGCGTGAGCGCGTCGACGATACCGTTGGTATTGCCGAACGGAAACGGGCTCAGAAACAGGTCCGCCTGGTTGACGTGCGCCAGATAGCCCGCGTAATCGTGAAAGCCGTGCACGAGCGCGCCCGGCAGCGCCTGCACGATCACCTCGCGCATCCGTTCGAGCGGCAGCCCGGCCGGCACACCGCTCATGAAGTGAAACTCGATCGGCGTCGCCGCGTGCGTGACGATCTCGCGGCACGCGTCGAGAAAACCGGGATTGAGCTTCATGGCGCTGGCGGTGATCACGACGCGCAGCCGCTCGCGCGGTGGCGGCACCAGCGCGACGATGTCCGGCAGCGCCACCGACGGCCGGTACGGCTGACCATCCTGCGGCAGCATCATCAGCCGTTCGCTGAAACAGGCTGGGTTGCCGACATAATCTTCCTCGACGCTGATGCAGTCGATCCGGTCGGAATGCGTGGTGGCCGGGTGGCCGAGACCGGCGATCTGCAGCGGCGCGACGCGCAGGTTCGACATGAACACCGTCAGCACGAACATGCCGACGCTCGGCATATACAGCACATCCGGCTGCTCGGCCGCGGCGAAGTCGCGAATCGTCTTCAGACACTCGCCGATGTACTCCGGCTCTTCCAGTTCGATGAAGCGGTCGAACACCGCACGCCCGAGGTCGTCGACCGCGTAGCCGAAGCCGAAGCCCACCACCTCGAAATGCTCGCGTGCGGCTTCGAGCGTGCGCGAGTGCGTGCGGTAAATCGAATGGGCGCCGCTGAACCATTCCAGCACGACCAGCATCAGCGGCTTGCGGGCGCGCCGCCGCGTACCGCGCCCGCGTGGCGCCCCCCTGGCGTCCGGCTGCGGCGCCGCCAGGTCGGTCAGTCCCAACTGATCGAGCTTGCGGCGCACGAGCACGTTGATGTCCCGCTTGATCTCGTGGCGCCGCGGTGTGTCCGCGTAACTGCAGAACATGTAGGCGTTGTGCAGCAATGCTGTCGGCAGGTCGTCGAGATCGTCGATCTGCCGCAGCTTGCCGGGCAGCCATCCGATCAGCGCCTCGCGTTTGAGGTGCGCGTTCGCCGAGCCGTTGAAAGTCGGTGCCAGCAGGACGAGGGCGAGGCTGGCCGCGAGCACCTTGTCGTGCGTCCACAGCGCGGCGAAGTCGAGCTCCAGTTCGGACTCGGTCGAATAGAGCACGCAGAGTTTCTCGATGAAGCGGTCGCCGGCGAGAAACGCCGCGTTCTCCGGACCACGTGGATTCAGATGGCGAGCGACATGGTCCGCGTTGCCGAACGCGGTGCTCGAGAACACAAGGCCGATCCATTCATGCAGCGTTAGCAACAAGCGCAGGCACGCGGGCGCCAGCGTGAAATGCGGGTCGGCGAAGAGGGTGGAGATCGCGCTCGCGAGGCGCGTGCAGAAGCGCCGGCGCTGCTCGGCCGCAGGCAGATCGAGCATGCCCGACGCGCGAAAACTCTCGTCGAGCTTGCCGCGCTTCTGTTGCAGTAGCGCCAGTGCGTTGATCAGCTGGATTGTCGCCTTGACGTGCTGGCGCGTATGAACGAGCTGCTCGAAGTGATCGAGCGAAAAGCTGGGTTCTTCCATCGGGCGGTTCTGGCAAGATTGGCAGGACTAACTAACTTGAAGAGCATCTTGAAAAAGAAGTTAGCCAGAACCTTGGATTATTGCAGCCGCCTCATATCAAATTTGCCAGGGCGATGAGTTTGCGAATTTTCCGCCAGAAGGGGCGCGCACAAACCACGTACAACCCACGCACAACCCACGCACAACCCGCTCTCAAACCGCTCTCAAACCGCTCTCAAACCGCTCTCAAACCGCTCGCAACCCGCTCGCAAACCGCTCTCAAACTGTTCGCAAGCCGCTTGCTCAGAACGCGTAGTAAGGCCCCGCCCCAGCCGACGTATTGCGCGATGCGATCGCTGTGTAGACGCGTCGTCCGAAGAAGAACGGCAAGCCCCAGCCGAAGCCGCGGGCGCCAACCCCGGCGAGATTGTTGAACGCGTTGTTGGCCGACGCGAACAGTGCGCTCGAATTGCCGATCGCGAACGCGACGGTGCGCGACAGGCCATCGGCGCCGACGATTGCGGCGGTCGTCGTTTGCGTCGAACTTGGGCAATACCAGAAGCCGCACTGCGGAAACTGGCTATTGCGGAACAAGAGTCCGTTCGAGCCGCTGTCGAAATAGCTTTGCGCATAGGTCTGCCCGGCGGCGGTCGTGACCACGTAGCCATTGGTCGCATTGACCCTGATGACCCCCGCGCCGCCGAGTGTGTTGTTCGCCTGGGTGTCGATGCCGAAGATCATCGATCCCGACACGCTGGCCGCGCCGGCATCCGCGATGGCCGGCAGATCGATCACCACGCCGTTGTTGTCGAGTGCGAAGCGGCTGACCGGATTGATCACCTGCTGCGCGAGCGCCTGCGTGCTCGCCGCACATGCGCCGCTGGCGTCGCAGCGGTAGTACCAGCGCGGCAGCGCGGCGTTGGCACAGCCGTTGCCGCAATCGGCGGTGAACAGGCCGACGCCGAGAATGCCGTTCGCGCGCAGGCCCGCGCTCGTCATCAGCGCCGGGCCGGAGCCGGCGCAGTCGGCGGGCACGTCGGGCAGCGTCGCATCGGCGATCAGCTGGATCGGGATCGACTCGGCCAACTGGCCGGCCATGCGGACGTCCGCGTGGCGCACCGTCCCCCACGCGTAACCGCTGCCGAACACCGCGCATTCGCCAGTGACACCGCCGCCTGACGGCACGGCCGCCAGCGCAAGACTCGCCGGCAGCGCGGACGAAAGAATCCGCAAGCCGTTCGAGCCGGTGTCGACCTGAATGTCGTCGACGGTCGCGCAGTTGCTGGTGCCAGGCTGGCAAATGGTGACGCTGGTCGTCAACATGTTGCGCGTCAGCCCGGGCGCGCTGGTCACCGAGACCGGCTGCACGTTCGGCGTGGTCGACTGCGGCACGCCGGTCGTTGCGCTGGTCGTTGCACCAGTCGCCGTGCCGGCGCTGGGAGTCGCTGGACTCGCGACAGTCGCGGGCGGTGTAGCCGCTGCCGGTGCGCTGACGGCGCTCGTCTGCGAGGCCCCGGTTGGCGTGCTGCCGCCACCGCCGCCGCAACCGGCGAGAGCTGCGCAGACGAGCAACAGGATCTGGAGTCGAGAGCAAGGCTTCATGGTGGAGGGCGAACGTCGAGAGTTGTTGCGATGACGCCTGCGTTACTGCAGGTCGTCGGCCGTGACACCCGGCGGCAATGCGGCGGGCAGCCATGCGCGTCCAATGTAGCCGCGCATCGGGCCGCCGGACTCGACGACCACGTCCGGCCGCGCGATCCGCGACGCATGCAGGCCGCGGTGCGCGGCCGTCGTGACGGCTCCCGTGCGGTACGAGTCGGCGTACTTGCCGAGCAGCGTGAGCAGATCCGGCATAGTCGGGCCTTCCCACGCGTAGGCGATGATCTGGCCGGTGCTGGTCGCGTATTCGTTGATCGTCGTATGACCCGCATCGGTCAGCGTGCGCACGCGTAGCGCGCCATTGAGCAACGTGCGCGGCGCGGCGGTGTCCGCAGCCGGATCGGCCTCAGCCGGCATCACGCCGCCGAGTTCAGCATGCGCGCCGGCGCTCACACCGGACACCGCAAGCGCGATCGTCAAGGCGACGACGCGTGAGGAAAAGCGCAACGCTGACATGGCGGCCTACCTCCCGATCTGGCGTTAAAACTTTATTGAGACCTTTGATTTCAAGGTAGCACCCGGTTTTTCCGATCGTGGGTTGTGGCATTTTTTGCGGCGCGACGTAATCTCAAAATAAGCGCTGTGTGAACGAGAAAAATTCTTTTTAAAACAAAGATCTGACAAGTCTGTAGGGGATGTCTGGGCAGCGACTCGGAAGTGTTGGAAAGCGTTAAATGTGCCGGGGTTCAGGCAGTGAATTCACGTAGCGAATTCAGGCACCGAAGCGAGAGCGCTTGTCGCCAGCCCGGCGTCCGAGGAAAGAACATGTCCACGCGCTTGCCACGCTCGTCGCCGATGCGGCCACAGCGCGTTTTGGGCCCGCCGCGAGCCGCCCGATTCCCGGGCAAACCCCAGTTTTTGCACACGGCTCGCAGGGACCGGTAAAATGTTGGGTTGATCCACGGAAAACTTGCCGTGGCGTTGCGGAAGGATTCCCCGAACATGACTGATCTTCGTCTTACCAAGCGGTTTGCAGTAATGCTGATGGCAGGCGGGCTGGTCGCCGGCTGCGGCACCTCGTCGCCGACCAAAATCGACTACAAGAGCGACTCCAGGTCAAAGCAGGTATCGCTTGCCGTGCCGCCGAACATGATCGACGAAACGGCCGATCAGCGCTCGCTGCCCCCGCAAGGCGGCGAAACCTCGCTGTCCACGCTCAAGCAGGTCCAGGCGCAGGCGCCGTCGAACAGCAATGCGGTGGCGGTGGTGCCGCAGGTCACCGGCATGCATATCCAGCGCGACGGCACCGAAAGCTGGCTGGTGATCGACAACAAGACGCCCGACGAAGCCTGGGCGCAGATCCGCCGCTTCTGGCAGGAACAGGGCTTCCTGCTGGTGGTCGACCAGCGCGACAAGCGCGTGATGGAAACGGACTGGAACGAATCGCACGCGCAGATCAACGACGGCTTTATCCGCAGCACGCTGTCCAAGGCAATGGGCAACAGCTACGTGACCTCGGAGCGCAACAAGTTCCGCACGCGTCTCGAGGCGGCGCCGAACGGCGGCACCTACGTGTTCGTCAGCCAGAAAGGCATGCGCGAGGCGCTCACCGGCACCAACAACGAATCGAGCAAGTGGGAACCCAAGCCGAACGATCCGGCCCTCGAACAGGAATACCTGAAGCGCCTGATGGCGGCGCTGGCGCTGGCCGATTCGCGCACGAACGGCGGCACGCAAACCGCCGCGCCGCTGTCGCCGGCTGGCGCGCAGACGGCGCCGAATGCGGCGAGCGCGGGTGCGAAGTCGGCAGCGGCCGCCACGGCGGCGCAGAACGTCGCGTTGTCGGCGCAAACGCCGATGCCGGAGCCGGGTTCGGCGAACAACGCGGCGCCGTTCTCGTCGACCGAAGTCACGCTCGGCGAACCGTACGACCGCGCGTGGCTGCGCGTGGGCCTCGCGCTCGACCGCAGCAACTTCACTGTCGACGACCGCGATCTGAGCCGCGGCCTGTACTTCGTGCGCTACGTCGATCCGACGGATATGTCGTCGGCCGAACAGGGCTTCTGGAACCAGGTTTTCCACGGCAGGAAGGAAAAGGTCGCGAAGCAGTATCGCGTGAACGTGCGCGCGTTGACGTCTGACCAGACGCGTGTGGCCGTGGTCGACGACAAGGGCAACGTCGACGAAAGCCCGCAGGCGAAGCAGATCATGAGTCTGATGGTCGACCAGTTGCACTGAAGGCGCGCAATGCTGCAGGCCTTGACAGCCAAAGCGGCTGTCTGAAAAACCGCCCGGTGCGAACCGGGCGGTTTTTTTATGATCGCGCCGGGACACCAGTTGGTGGCGAGTCGCCGATCTGCGGTTTTCCATCCGACCCGGCACCCGCCGACGAACCGATGTCTGACACGATGAAATGGTCTGCGCGGCGGGCGCAGCCTGGGTGGCCTCGTGGCCTATCGCTCGTAGGTTGACGGTTCGGCCCTATTGCGACCGGCGCGCGGGCTAATTTTTCGTACGCGGGGTGAGTCGCGGCGCACCAGTTGGAGCGGCAGCGCGGCCGCCGCGGCCGCCGCTGCAGGGGCGCGGGGGCGGCAGCGGCGCAGGGGTGACAGGGGTGACAGGGGTGACAGGGGTGGCAGGGGCGCAGCGGCGCAGGGGCGGCAGGGCCAAAGTCCAAAAACCCAGGGGCCAAGCCCAATGCCCGAAGCCCGAAGCCCGAAGCCCGAAGCCCAAAGCCCAAAGCCCACCACCGGAACAGCAAGAAACAGCGCAGGACAGACGGCGGCGGCGCCGGACGGCGTCGCGCGAAATGGCTTTCAGGTGTCGGCCCGGCGCGTGCCGACCCACGGCCAACGCTTGATCACGCCGGTGGCGAGCGCGGTGCCGACCAGAATCACGCCGCAGCCTTCCAGCATGCCGGCCGACACCCCTTCGTCGAGAAACAGCGCACCCCACAGAATGCCGAAGATCGGAATCACGAACGTCACCGTGATTGCGCGCGCCGGCCCGGCCACCGCGATCAGATGGAAGAACAGCATGTACGCGATGCCCGTACACGCGACGCCGAGCGCAATCACCGCGCCCCATGCATGCAGCGAAATCGGCGCGGCCGGCCAGTAGATCACGGCGAGCGGCAACAGCACGATGGTCGCCCCGGTCATCGTGCCGGTCGCAACGGTCAGCGCATCGACACCGGTCAGATGGCGCTTGGTGTAATTGGCGGCGACGCCGTACAGCAAGGTCGCGCCGAGCGCTGCGGCAGCCGCGAGCGCGGTGGTCAGCGGGGTCGCGGCCGCGCCGTTCGGCGCGGCGATCTGGTCCCACACCAGCATCAACACGCCGAGAAAGCCGATCACGAGACCGAGCGTGCGCAGCGCGCTCAGACGATCGCGCAGCCACAGAAAGCCGACCAGCGCCCCCCACAGCGGTGTGGTCGCGTTGATCACCGAGGTGACGCCCGCCGACAGCGTCAATTCCGCATAGGCGAACAGGCAGAACGGCGCCGCCGAATTCAGAATGCCGACCACCAGCAGCGGCAAGGCGTGCGTGCGCAGAATCGCTGCCGACTGTTGCAGCGGCCGCCGCGCGATCAGCACGAGCGCGAGAAACGTCGCGCCGATGCCGACACGCAGCGCCATCAGCGGGGCCACGCCAAAGTCGGTCACGCCGACGCGGATAAACAGAAACGACGCACCCCACAGGGCGGCGAGAATCAGCAATTGCAGCAGGTTTTGAGGTTTCATCGAAGTGGCGTCCCGCGCGGTTGAGTCGAGACGCACGCGCATCGTAGCAGGACGATCGCGCGCAACGTTTCAGGCTGGAATGAAACCGCAAGAGTCGGGGATCGAAGCGTCTGATGGTGCTGATCGTAAGCGCTGAAGGGGTACACGCAAAACGAGCAATTCTCACGCTGATGTGAGAAAAATTGCGATGTGGCGCGACGCGCCGGAGTCAGCGCGCCGCGTCCAGTGAGAGGTGCCGGCTAGCTACGCCGGCTAGCCGGCAAGCAATGCCAACAAGCAACGCCAACAAGCAACGCCAACAAGCAACGCCAACAAGCAACGCCAACAAGCAACGCCAACAAGCAACGCCTACGTCAGTGCGGGATCATCCACTGCAGGAAATTCTGCTGCGCCCAAACCAGCACGCCAAGCAGCACCGTCAACAGAATCGAATGCTTGAAGGTTTTCGCGAACACCACGCCTTCCTTGCCTTTGAGTTCGGTGGTCGCGACGCCGGTCGAGATGTTTTGCGGCGAGATCATCTTGCCCATCACGCCGCCCGAGGAGTTGGTCGCCGCCATCAGCACCGGGCTGAGATTCAACTGATTGGCCGCCACCACCTGCAGATTGCCGAACAGCGCGTTACCCGACGTGTCGCTGCCGGACAGGAACACCGCGACCCAGCCGAGGAACGCCGACACCAGCGGAAAGAACGGTCCGACCGACGCGACGCCGAGGCCGAGCGTGTAGTTGAGTCCCGAGTAGTTCATCAGGAACGCGAGGCCGACGATGGTCGCCACCGTCAGGATGGCGATGCGCGTCTGCACCCAGGTGTCGCCGATCGCCTTGCCGAATTCGCCTGGGCTCAGGCGCACCACGAATGCGGTGATGATCGCCGCGACCAGAATCGCGGTGCCGGTGGCGAGCGGCTGGAAGTCCCAGATTGCGCCGTACGGCGCGTTGTACAGCGTGATGAACACGGCCTTGTCGAGCCCGGGCCACGACACCTTGACGTCGCCGATCGTGAATACCCGCGCGATGGTCCAGACGATCACCACCACCGACACGATGACCCACGGATACCATCCCTGGACGCCGGGGATCTTGCCGCGCACCTCGCCGACCCGGTCGACGTTGATCGCGAAACGGGGATCAGCGGCCGGTCTCCAGATGCGCAGGAACGCAATCGTCAGGATCAGCGACACCAGCGACGAGAGCACGTCGGTCAGGCTGTAGTTCACGTAGTTCGACGAGACGAACTGCGTGAGCGCGAAACTCGCGCCCGACACCAGCAGCACCGGCCATACGCGCAACATGTCGCGCAATCCCGCGTACACGCCGATCACGTAGAACGGCAGCGCCAGCGCGAAGAACGGCAGCTGGCGGCCGACCATTTTGGCGAGCAGGTCGGACGGCAGGTGCGTGACCGCGCCGAGTACGGTGATCGGCACGCCGAGCGCGCCGAACGCGACCGGCGCGGTGTTGAAGATCAGCGTGAAGGTGAGCGCTTCGAGCGTCGGAAAGCCGAGCAGGATCAACAGCGAACTGGTGATCGCGATCGGCGTGCCGAAGCCCGAAATGCCTTCGAGCAGCGCGCCGAACGAAAAGCCGACCACGACCAGCACGACGCGCCGGTCGTTCGGCAGGTTGTCGATCATCCACATCCGGAAAGCGGCGAAGCGGCCCGAGCGTTGCGCGATGTTGTACAGCAGGATCGCCGTGAACACGATCCACATGACCGGCCAGATGGCGAACACCACGCCGGCGGCCACCGAGTTGAACGCAAGCCCGACCGGAAACTGCCAGACGAAGATCGCCACCACCAGGCCGACGATCAGGCCCGCGAGCGATGCCTGCCAGGCCGGCCGGCGCGCCCAGCCGAGCAGGATCAACACGACGACGATCGGCAGCGCGGCGACGAGAAACGACGGCAACAGCGCATTGCCGACCGGAGTGAGCAATTGATGGAACATCACGTCTCCTTCTTGTTTGTCTTGTTTGATTCGACGCGCGACGGCGCAGGGTGCCGCGTCGTTCTGGCAGGACGGATGAGCATCGGCGGGACGCGTGGCACGGATCGGAATCGCGCCGCCGAGTTAAGCGGGTGCTGCATGAAACTTTCCAAGGATAGAGCGCCGGGCGGAGACGTCAAGACGGGAAACTACGGGCGCGGGCAAGCTGGGTGGGAAAGGTTTGCGTATTGCATATTGCACGACCCAGGGCGGCATGACCTTGGGCGGAACGCGGCGTTGCGCGCTGGAGATGTCATACGATAACGGCGGGTAACGACGGGTAACGACGGGTAACGACGGGTAACGGCGCCGCCGCGCTGGCGTGCATCCGTACTCGCGCCACCTCGCTTGGCGACGCAGGTGGCAAACGAAACGGCCTTGCACGCTTCAATGTCCGTGATGTCCCCCGCCATGTCCCCAATGGCCGCCCCAATACCCGCCGATCCCGATAGCGATCGACGGTCCATAGAAGCCGGGATAGCCGTAATAGGCGGGGTAGGCAGGGTAGGCAGGGTAGGCGGGATAGACGGGCGGTGGATAGTAGGCCGGGTAAGCTGGCGCCACGTAGACGGGCGGCGGCGCCGCAACCGCGTACGCAGCAGACGGGTCCTGCTGCGCGGATTGCGCTTGCGCCTGCTGCTGCGCATCCGTCGAATCGGCTTGCCCGACCGGCACGGCCTGCTGCGTAGCCATCGCCGGGTAGGCCGGGTAGTAGCCGGCCGGATAGTAACCGTATGGGTAGTAGCAGCCGGATAACGTCAGTGCACAGAGGCTGGCGCCGAGTGCGACGCCCGCATGGGATAGATCTGAAAGGCCGTGCGGCGACGGGCTCATCGGGCGAACGATGTTGACGACATGGGGCTTCATGACGCGCTCCTCGTTGAACCTGACGCCGTCCGCGGCGGCGTCGCTCTTCGAGCTTACGCCGTCGCCGCGCGAATGGGCTTGCGAAACGGTAACCGCGTATTTCACGTCATTGCGCGCCGTCTCAGCAATCAACGAACGCGAATCATGCATTCACATCAAGCTGATCGCGTCGATCCGAACGCTTATTCGCCAGCTTATTTGCCAGCTTGCGCGCCCGCTTACTTGCCGACCTGATTGCCGATGATGCCGCCCGCCGCTGCGCCGCCAATCGTCGACAGCGCATTGCCGCCGATTGCCGCGCCCGCCGCGCCGCCGACGCCCGCGCCGATTGCCGTATCCCGTTGTCGCGTGGTCATGCCCTCACATCCCGCAAGACCCGCAACAAGGGCAACGATGGTCGCGAGCGTACCGAGTTGGCGAATCGATTTCATGATGTTGACTCCGATTTATGTAGTGGGTGCCTGTCGTCGATATGGGGTAGAGATCCCCTCCCTGTTTTTTGATGGTAGCCGGGCAGTCCGTATCCGGATGTGTAAGCTTGTCAGCGGACTGACGGTTTCGTAATCAAATGTTTCGTTCTCCTAGCATGCGACGTGCCCGCCGCCGCGGAAATGCAAAAGCCCGCCGGGTGGCGGGCTTCGATGCTGCGATGCAGGAGCGGGACGGACTGGGCGCCGCCGATCAGGCGACCGGTCCGCGAACACCCCTTACTGCCGCTGATAAATTTCAGCGCCTTGCTTCATAAACTCGATCGACTTCACTTCCATGCCTTTTTTCAGCGCTTCGTCGTCGGAGACACCCTGTTGCGCGGCGAATTCGCGGACGTCCTGGGTAATCTTCATCGAACAGAAGTGCGGCCCGCACATCGAGCAGAAATGCGCGACCTTGGCCGAATCCTTCGGCAGCGTTTCGTCGTGGAATTCGCGCGCCTTGTCCGGGTCGAGTCCGAGATTGAACTGGTCTTCCCAGCGGAATTCGAAGCGCGCCTTTGACAGCGCGTTGTCGCGCACCTGTGCGCCCGGATGACCCTTCGCCAGATCGGCGGCGTGCGCAGCAAGCTTGTACGTGATGATGCCGGTCTTCACGTCGTCCTTGTTCGGCAGTCCGAGGTGTTCCTTCGGCGTGACATAGCAGAGCATCGCCGTGCCGAACCAGCCGATCATCGCCGCGCCGATGCCCGACGTGATGTGGTCGTAGCCGGGCGCGATGTCGGTGGTCAACGGCCCCAGCGTGTAGAACGGCGCTTCGTCGCACCATTCCAGTTGCAGGTCCATGTTCTCCTTGATCAACTGCATCGGCACGTGGCCGGGGCCTTCGATCATCGTCTGCACGTCGTGCTTCCACGCGATCTGCGTGAGTTCGCCGAGCGTTTTCAGTTCGCCGAGCTGTGCCTCGTCGTTGGCGTCGTAGATCGAGCCGGGACGCAGGCCGTCGCCGAGCGAGAAGGCCACGTCATAGGCTTTCATGATTTCGCAGATGTCTTCGAAGTGCTCGTACAGGAAGCTCTCCTTGTGATGCGCAAGACACCACTTCGCCATGATCGAGCCGCCGCGCGAGACGATGCCGGTCATGCGCTTCGCGGTGAGCGGCACGTATTGCAGACGCACGCCCGCGTGAATCGTGAAGTAGTCGACGCCCTGTTCGGCCTGCTCGATCAGTGTATCGCGGAAGATTTCCCAGGTCAGGTCTTCAGCCTTGCCGTTGACCTTTTCGAGCGCTTGATAGATCGGCACAGTACCAATCGGCACCGGGCTGTTGCGGATGATCCACTCGCGCGTTTCGTGGATGTGCTTGCCGGTCGACAGATCCATCACCGTGTCGCCGCCCCAGCGGATCGCCCACGTCATCTTGTCGACTTCCTCGCCGATGGAGGAGGTCACCGCCGAGTTGCCAATGTTCGCATTCACCTTCACGAGGAAGTTGCGGCCGATGATCATCGGCTCGCTTTCCGGGTGATTGATGTTGTTCGGGATGATCGCGCGGCCGCGCGCCACTTCCTCGCGCACGAACTCTGGCGTGATCTCGGTCAGGCCGTTCGGGCCGAACGCGCTCGCGCCGAACGCCTGGCCCGGGTGCTGACGGCCCATCATCGCGGCGAGCTTGTCGCCATTCGGGCCGCTCGCCTTCAGGTTCGCCAGATACTCGGCGCGGCGCTGGTTCTCGCGAATCGCGATGTACTCCATTTCCGGCGTGATGATGCCTTTTTTCGCGTAGTGCATCTGCGAGACGTTCTTGCCGGCGACCGCCCGACGCGGCGTGCGATGCAGGCCCGGAAAACGCAGCTGGGCGGTCGCCGGGTCGGCGGCGCGCTCGCGGCTGAAGTCGCTCGACAGGCCGGTGAGCGCTTCGGTGTCGCCGCGCTCTTCGATCCATGCCTGACGCAACGCCGGCAGACCGGCGCGGATGTCGATCTTCGCGTCCGGATCGGAGTAGGGGCCCGACGTATCGTAGACATAGACAGGCGGATTTTTTTCGCCGCCGAAGCTGTCAGGCGTATCGGCCTGCGAGATTTCACGCATCGGCACACGGATATCGGGGCGCGAGCCGGTCACGTAGACCTTGCGGGAATTCGGCAGCGGCGCGACGGCAGCTTCATCGACGTGAGCGTCGGCGGAAAGGAACTTCGGATTGGCGTTCATGCGTTATCTCCAGCAAGCAATGTGGGGCCGCTAAGCAGGAGACGAGACGGAAGTGATCGGAAATCGCGAGAAGTGAGGCGATGGAGCCGGGTGCGAAATCCGCACGCTTCCCTGCGCTGGCATTATCCAGATCAGGTTCAAAGGGTATTTCTCACCCGCGTGGCACGGACCTCCAACCCCCGTGCGACGCAGGACCCCCGCGTTAGCAGCGCACACGATACACCGGCCGGCCGCTGCTTGGCAACCCGTCGCGGCGAGTTGGACGGCGGGCTTGACAGCGGCGGCGATGCCCTATGTGAGGCGTGACACGGTGGTCAGGCGAAATGCGGCGCCGCAGTGCCGGACGCCGCTCGCGGGCGCTTACAGCGAAAAATCGTCGGCGGCTTCGGGCTGGTACAAGATCTTGTCGAGCTTCAGCACCTTCTGCGTGCCGCTCGGCGGCGTGAAGCGGATCCGCTCGCCGCGTTTGGCGCCCAGCAGCGCGAGCCCAGCGGGCGAGAACACATTCAGGCGGCCGTGCGCGAAGTCGGCGTTGGGCGGATAGACGACGGTCCAGGTCATCTGCTCGCCGCTCGCTTCGTCGATTAGCGTGGCTTGCGAGTTCATCGTGACGACGTTGGCCGGAATTTCGCGCGAATCGACGATCACGGCGCGTTCGAGGACCTCGTCGAGCATGTCATGCAGCTTCGCGTCGGCGCCGGGCGCGCTCGCATGCTTTTCGAGACGGGCGACATCGAGTTCGGTCAGATAACAGGATTTCGTCTTTGTCACGGCGGGTACTCCAAATCGATCTGCGTGTAAGGAAACAGCCTGCGAATGAGATCGGCCCGGAGCCCGCCGACGCGGCCCGGGCAATGGAGCGGGCAGTGTCAGGTCGGGCGCCGGGCGGCGCGAAGCGGGAGCGTTCGGGACGGCTCGGCGGCCGCACTTTGCGTAGCGTCCGCAGGCGCGCCACCGGTTGCGCTGCGAGAGCGCAAGCGGGTGAGGGCGGGCAAGGTCGGAACGTGCATGGGGTAGACGGCAGCTGCCGGAAAAGAATCAGGTGGTGACGCCGCCGCAAAGCGGCAAACGGCGCGATCGAAAGCTGAATGTTAGCATGCGGGCGCGCGCCTCGATTCGACCGGCGACGCACGGTCCACGCGATGCGGCGAGCCAACATCTCCTATTATCGCTGTCGCCGACGCTGGTCGACATGGATGCCCCCATGACGGTTGTCGTGAGCTACGATTGAAGTCACGATCCGCCTTCCGGGTATCGCTAAAAAAGTCGCTAAAAAAAGTAAAAAATCGGCTGTCATAACCGGCCGCGCGGTTCGACAAACGTGCAATTCCTGAGGGGAGCACGTCATGCAATCCGCGCGTACCCGCCGCTATCCGCGGCCTTTCATCCGAGCCTTCGCGCTAGTCCTGGCGCTGTGCGCCGGCGTCGCCAGCGGCCTTGCCAGCGCTGCCGCCGGTGTCTGCAGTGCGCGCAGCCCGGCGCACCGGGTTGCGCTGGTGGAGCTTTACAGCAGCGAAGGCTGCGATAGCTGCCCACCCGCCGACCGCTGGCTGAGCCAATGGAAAGACAGCGGCGCGACGCAAAACATCGTGCCGTTGGCGCTGCACGTCGACTACTGGAACAGCCTTGGCTGGATCGACCGCTTCTCGCAGCATCGCTTCACCGAACGCCAGCAGACGCTGACCCAGCTCGCGGGCGGCCACACCGTCTATACGCCGGAAGTTTTCGTGGCGGGCCGCGAGCTGCGCAGCTGGTCGCGGCGCGACAGCTTCCAGAGCCGCGTCGACCAGGTGGCCGGCGAACCCGCACAGGCGCACGTCGCGCTGCAACTGACGCCGCAGACGAAACGGGCATTCGACGTCGATGCGCAATTCAGCAGCCAGGCCGCGCAGGCGGCCGGCTCGCTGAACGCCTACCTCGCGGTCTATGAAAACTCGCTGAGCTCGCAAGTCGGCGCTGGCGAAAACCGCGGCGCGACACTGCATCACGAGCGGGTCGTGCGGCAATGGATCGGCCCCGTGCCGCTGGTCGCGGGCAATGCGCGGATCAGCCGCGCGATCCGCATCGACGATGCCGATGTCAATGCCAATCTGGACGCTGCCGGCTCGGCGGACCGGTTCGGCGTGGTCGCCTTCGTCGAAAACGACGCGACCGGCGACGTGCTGCAGGTGGCCGAGCTGGCCACGTGCCGATGACCGCGCTCGACTACGTAGCGTCTTCATCACAGCAATCATCTTGCATGGGACCAGAGTTGGCGCTTTAGCGCCAACTCTGGTCGACCGCTGAGGGCCTGGAGTAAGTGCTTTGCATGGGACCAGAGTAAGCGCTAAAGCGCCAACTCTGGCCGACAGCTGAAGCGCTAACTCCAGTCAGACCTCAGCATGGGACCAGAGTAGGCGCTAAAGCGCCAACTCTGGTCGACACCGGAGAGTCTCATGGCAACGCCTCATGCACTGCGCGACAGCGCGCCGCCGGCCACACCGAAGACCGGCGTGATTCATCCGCTGTGGGTGCGCGTCACGCATTGGCTCAACGCACTCGCCGCGATCGTGATGATGCTGTCGGGCTGGCGCATCTACGATGCGTCGCCAGTCTTTCCGTCGTTCCACATTCCGCCCGCCATCACCCTTGGCGGCTGGCTCGCCGGCGCACTGCAATGGCACTTCGCGGCGATGTGGCTGCTGGTCTTCAATGGCCTCGTCTATCTGACGCTGAATCTCGCGAGCGGGCGCTTCGTGCGCAAGTTCCTGCCGGTGTCGCCGCGCGCCGTGCTGCACGATCTGATCGCCGCGTTGACCGGCAAGCTCTCGCACGCCGATCTGCGCGTCTACAACTCGGTGCAGAAGCTCGCCTACCTCGTCGTGATCTGCGATCTGATCGTGCTGGTGCTGTCAGGTCTCGCGATCTGGAAGTCGGTGCAGTTTCCATTGCTGCGTGAACTGATGGGCGGCTACGACAACGCGCGCATCGTTCACTTCGCCGCCATGTCGCTGCTGGCCGCGTTCCTCGTCGTGCATCTGGCGATGGTGGCGCTCGTGCCGCGCTCGCTGCTGGCGATGCTGCGCGGACGTTGAACCCCGCCTGCATGCTTTTGAGAATGTTACGGATGCCGAATCATGAACAAGCCCACTGAAAGACCCGCTCAGCCAGGCGGCCCGAAGCTCGACCGCGAATCGATCCTGATCGACGCCCGCCGCGAACTCGCGATGCCGTCGCGGCGCCTGTTCGGCAAACAGCTGCTGACACTCGGCGGTCTGTCGATGCTGACCGGCTGCTCGCTGACCGACAACGATTCGGTGAACCGGTTTCTCACCGCCGTGTCGCGCCTGAACGACCGCGCGCAAGCAGCGCTGTTCGATCCCACACGACTCGCGCCGACCTATACCGAAGCGCAGCTCACCCGGCCGTTTCCGTTCAACGCGTACTACGGTATCGACGAGGTACCCGTCGTGGATGGTTCGGACTACAAACTGAAGGTGAGCGGCCTCGTCACCGGCCAGCGGATCTGGACGCTGCCCGAGTTGTACGCGCTGCCGCATGCCGAGCAGATCACACGGCATATCTGCGTGGAAGGGTGGAGCGCGATCGGCCGCTGGGGCGGCACGCCGTTCGGTGATTTTCTGCAGCGCATCGGCGCGGACACCAGCGCGAAGTACGTCGGCTTCAAATGCGCCGACGACTACTACGAAAGCATCGACATGCCGACCGCGCTGCATCCGCAAACGCTGCTCACGTTCACCTACGACGGTGAGCGCCTGCCCGCGAAATACGGCTACCCGATGAAGCTGCGCATGCCGACCAAGCTCGGTTACAAGAATCCCAAGCACATCGTCGAGATGTTCGTCACCAACACGTACCCCGGCGGCTATTGGGTCGATCAGGGCTACAACTGGTTCGGAGGCTCCTGACGCGCGGGTCGGCGCACGCGTTGGTCCGTGCGCGACCCGGGCGGCGGCAGCTTCGGAAATATGCCGGCACGCACCGGTTCTGCCTCATCCACAACCCAAGGAGTTACCTCATGAAAAAGCTCGTCGTCACAACCGCCGCAGCCACCGCGGCAATCGCCGTTGCCCTCCTGACCAGCGGCGGCGCCGCGTTCGCCCAGGCGAGCGGCGCGATGTCCAACGAGATGTCGAAAGACACCATGTCGAAAGATTCGATGTCCAAGGACACGATGAAGAAGGACACGATGAAACACGACAAGATGAAAAAGGGCGGCGACGCGACCGGCATGAAGCACGAAGCGTCGGGCGCGATGGCCAACTGACCAGGACCCAGCCAGCCGATGCCGGGCGCGTAGTTCGCGCGAGCCGGTGTCCGGCATGAAACATAAAGCCGAGCCGGGGATACGTCCCCGGCTTTTCTGTTGCAAGTACGCCAAAAAGTTACGATTCTCTCGCGCGGCGCGGTGGGCGCTTACTGCATAATGCGATGCGCGCCGAACTTCGACGCGTGTTCGCCGTGGCGAGATGTATCTTGCGCGCCGCGGCGTTGTGGCCCCGTTGTGACCCCATTGGCCATCAATCGTCTCTCCGTTTGACCGACATGCCCGCCAGCCTCGCCCATCAGACCGCATCGCCGATGCGGTGTCCGCCATCCCGCCACCGGGTCTTCAGCGGGGGCGCAGCACCTCGAGTGGCGCGGGCGGGTTGAACGCATGTCGCCAGAACGTCCCGGTCTTTTTTCGCGTGGTTTCCCAATCCGTTTGCCGCAGTCGCGCGGCGGCCGGATCGCGCTCGCGCTCGCCGTCGTCTATCTCGTATGGGGTTCGACGTATCTCGCCGTGCACGTCGCGCTCGGCTCGTTTCCACCGCTGCTGCTGTCCGGGCTGCGCAACCTGTTCGCCGGCATGGGGCTGCTCGTCTTCGCGGTGCGCCGCAAGCCGGTCTGGCCGAGCGTCGCCGAGATTCGCAATGCCGGGCTGGTCGGCACGATGCTGGTGGGGCTGTCGAGCGGCATGCTCGCCTACGGGATGCGGACCGTCGGCACCGGCACCGCGGCCGTGATGGTCGCGACCGTGCCGCTGTTCGCGACGGTGATCGCCGCCGTCGCGGGACGCAAGATCGGCCGCGGTGAATGGTTCGCGGTCGGCCTGGGTCTGGCCGGCATCGCGATTCTGAGCCACGGCGACAGCACGCCGGGGTCGGCGGGCGGCAGTCTGGCGATCCTGTGCGGCGCGCTGTTCTGGGCGGGCGGTGCGCATCTGGCCGGACGACTGAAGCTGCCGTCGGACCTGTTTCTATCCACCGCGCTGCAAATCGGCCTGGGCGGCGCGATGTCGACGCTGGTCGCGTGGCTTTCGGGCGAACGGATGCTCGACGTGCACTTTCTGCCCGTGCTCGCGTTTATCTACCTGATGCTGATCGGCACGATGGCCGCGTATGTCGCGTACGGTTACCTGATTCGCCATACGAGTCCGATCATCGCGAGCAGCTGCATGTATGTGAATCCGGTGGTCGCGGTGGCGCTTGGCGCGCTGCTGCTCGGCGAGCCGGTCACACGCTCGACCGTGCTCGCGACCGTCGTGATACTGGCGAGTGTGGGTTTGTCGTTCTGGTTCGACTACCGCAAGGAGCGGCTCGCTTGAGGGGCTCGCACCGCCCATAAAAAAGCCCGCCGCGGATTGCCGCGACGGGCTGTCGATAGCCGGCGTGTTGCGCGCCGCGAGGCGCGCGCCGGTCGATGAACCCGTAGCCGATCTCGTAGTTGATCTCTTGATTGACCTCGTAGCTAACCTATTTGGCCTTTTCGGCCGAGTTCGTGATGGCGTGCCCACCCTTCGAAATATCCTCGCCAGCACCGGCCATCGTGTTGCAGCCGGCGAGTGCGGCTGTGCCTGCAATGAGAAGCAAAGCGATCAGTCGATTCATGAGAATTCTCCTTGTCGAGAATGCATCGGTTGATGGGCCCGCGTTTCACGGCACGCGCCAGCTGTCGTTCGACCGGGGCTTACGCCAGTCGATCGGGTCTGATTGCATGGTAAAAAAAGTGCGAGGACGGCGCTGTCAGCCGCTCGGCGATTTTGTTGTCGGCGTGCTCCGGTGTTTGCGTCGGCGCACTCCTACACCGGTTGCCAATCGATGCCGGGAGCCTTGCTAGACGGAGGTTGGCGACGGCGTCGCCGGGGGCAGATCGACCGATGGCGTGGCGGTGCTGGCGCTCGGCATCACCACGTCGATCTCGGTGCCGTTCGGTACGCCGCGCCGGATATCGAAGCAGCCGCCATGCGCGGCGACCCGCTGGCGCATGCCGAGCAGCCCGTGCGTATGGGTGCGTTTCAGATCGGCCGGCGTGATGCCGACGCCGTTGTCGGCGATATGCAGCGTCACCTGGCCGTCGTCGACCTGCAGTGCGATCGACACCTTCGACGCACGCGCGTACTTTGCGGCATTCGTCAAGGACTCCTGCGCGACACGGAACAGCGCGATCTCGGTTTGCTCGTCGAGCTGGATGTCGTCGGCGGGCAGGTGCAGTTCGCGGGTCCAGCTGTTGCGCTGCGCGGCTTCGTCAGCGAGCGTGCGCAGCGCGGTAACGAGCCCGAAGTTCGCCAGCACCGTGGGCCGCATGTCTTCGATGATGCGGCGCTTGAGCGCGATGCCCTGGTCAAGATTGGCGAGCGCGCGTTTGAGTTTGTCGGAGATGTCGGGTGCGCTGTCCTTCAGTTTGCGGTTGGCCCACGCGACGTCCATCTTGCTCGCGGTCAGGATCGCGCCGAGTTCGTCGTGCAGTTCGCGGGCGAGCTGGGTCTTTTCGTTTTCGCTGACCGCCTGCAAATGCCAGCCGAGCGCTTCGAGCTGGCGGGTGCGTTCATTGACGAGCTGATCGAGCTCTTCCTGCTGCGTGATCAGTTGACGCTGCACGCGCGCTTGCCGATCGATCTGGATGCCGAGATTGCGAAACAGCAGAATGAACAGCACGATGTTCAGCGCCGACAGGGCCGCCGCGCACAGCGTCGAGATGCGTTGATCGGCGCGGCTCGCGGCAAGCGCGTGCTGCGCGCGACGCTCCTCGTTGTCGCGCAGCAGCGTGAGCGTGCTGTCGATCAGCGCGGCGTCGGCCGGATCGATCCGGCTCGTACTGCCGCACGCGCCGAGATCGAGCGGATGCGGCGCCGCGTGTTGCAGCGCGGCGGCACCCGCGCCGATGCGTGCATCGATCAGCGCGAGCACTTGTGTGAAGCTGGCGAGCTCGGCGCTGTCCGCCCGCCCGCTGCGATAGAAGCCGTCGAGTTGCTGTTTGGTCTGGCGAATCTGCGCGGCGGTCGCGCAAAAAGCATCGGCAAACGCGTCTTCCTTCGTCAGAAGAAAATGGCTTTGCTCTGCGCTCAGACGCGCGAGCTGACTCGCAAGGGTGCTCAATTGCACAGCGACACCGCGCGCTTCGAGCGCGGTTTCGTATTCAGCGGCAATGCGCTCGCGCGCCGTTTCGAGTATCACCAGGCCGCCCACGGTAATGACGATCGCGACCGTCATCGCGATCGCCCAGCTGCGATTGCGCATCCAGTTGCTCAGTCGCGCTGCGGCGCCGGGGTTGGGCGCGCTCGACAGGTTCTGGACATTTGGCACGTTCGACTCCTCGATGGGCTTCAGTGTAACGCCCGCCGCGTCCCGCGATGGGCAAGGTGGGAGATGACGCGGGATGGCGCGGGGTGGCGCGGGGTGGCGTGACGTAACGCTGCCGTAATCCAATGTAAGCGGATTCTCACACGAAAAACGGCATGCATCGGAATGCGCGCCGCGACCCCGCCCGATACGATGGGCTTGATCGTTGGTTCACTGTTGCGGCAGGAGGACATCATGTTGAGGTGGGCATTGTTCTTCGCCATCGTGGCGGTGATCGCCGGCGTGCTCGGCTTTACCGGCATCGCGGCAGGCGCGGCGGCGATCGCGAAGTTCCTGTTCGTTGTGTTCGTCATCCTGTGCGTGGTGTTCCTCGTGCTGGGCTTCGTAGCGATGAAAAAGATCATCGATTAGCGCCGCACGGCGAGCAGGTTGAGCGCCGCGTTTTTCCAGCGCGCGTGCGGTTCAGTTCAAACCGATGCCAACAGCAGGGAGAGTCGCCATGCTTCATTACGCCGTCGTCTTTTTCGTGATTGCGATCATCGCCGCCGTGTTCGGTTTTACCGGTATTGCGGCGGGCGCGGCCGAAATTGCGAAGATCCTGTTCTATATTTTCCTTGTCGTGTTCGTGGTCACGTTGCTGCTTGGCGTGTTCCGAACGTAGCTGCGCGAACGCCGGCGCGCCATGGTCGTCGCAGTCGTTCCCTCGACCGGCGCGTCAGGCGCGATTCATGCGTGATGCCCAAGGCCCACTACCGGATAAAGGAGAAACTCAATGCCGAAGCAACCTGGCGCCCAGGGCGCCGCATCCCGATCCAGCGATCCGTTCGTGATGGACATCAACAAGATCCGCGAGCAAGCGCGCAAGCACATGTCGGACGGTCCGGTCACGCAAACCTATGGCGCGGATCGCGAGACGGTGCTCAAGCTGCTCAACGACGCGCTGGCCACCGAAATCGTCTGCACGCTGCGCTACAAGCGGCATTACTTCATGGCGAAGGGCATCAACTCCGAGGCGGTGGCGGCGGAATTCGCCCAGCACGCGGCGGAAGAACAGGGCCACGCCGACAGCATCGCCGAGCGCATCGTGCAGTTGGGCGGCGCACCGGATTTCGCGCCGGACGGTCTGAAGATGCGTTCGCATTCCGAATACAAGGAAGGCACGGGCCTGACGGATATGATCAAGGAGAATCTGGTCGCCGAGCGCATTGCGATCGACACCTATCGCGAGATCATCCACTATCTCGGCGAGAAGGACGTGACGACGCGCCGCCTGTTCGAAGAGATTCTCGCGGTCGAGGAAGAGCACGCCGACGACATGGCGGATCTGCTCCAGGGTCGCGAATGAACAGAGCGCGAATGAAGGCAATCGCGACGACGATCGGGACGTCAATAGGGACGACAATCGGGACGTCGATCGCGACGACGGATCGGGCCATGCGGCCACGCGCGGGTGGGTCTGGAAGTGTCCCGCGCCGGCCTCGTCGCCCGTGTTGATGAATTTCAGCTGAGGCCGTGACGGCGCTCATTGCAATGTCGGCATTGGAGCGACTCCATGGCGCGGACTACGCGGACAACGTACCGATGATTCGAGTGTTGATAGCTGACGACCATGCGATCGTCCGAGGTGGATTCAGGCAGTTCGTCGCCGACGAGCCGGATATGTGCGTCGCCGCCGAAGCCGCCACCGGCGACCAAACCATCAGCCTTGTGCGCGAGCAGGCATTCGACGTGGTGCTGCTCGACATCGCGATGCCGGACAAGAACGGCATCGACACGTTACGCGTGATCAAGCAGGTGCGCCCCGAGCAGGGCGTGCTGATCCTGTCGGGCTACCCGGAGAGCCAATACGCGATCAACCTGCTGCGCGCGGGCGCGAACGGCTATCTGAACAAGGACTGCGAGCCCGATGAAATCGTGCGGGCGATTCGTGCGGTGGCGCGCGGGCATCGTTATCTGTCGGAGGCGGTGGCCGACACGCTCGCCGACCATCTCGACAAGCCGACTGTGGGGCGGCCGCACGAAGCGCTCTCCGAGCGTGAATTCCAGATCTTTTGCAAGCTCGCGGCGGGGCGGCTTCCCACCGAAATCGCCGAGGAATTGCATCTGTCCGTGAAGACGGTGAGTACTTACCGGGCGCGCGTACTCGAGAAGATGCAGTTGGCGAACAATGCCGATCTCACGTACTACGCCATCAAGAACGGCTTGATCGAATAGTGGACGATCGAGATATGCCAATGAACAGCGAATCGAATTCCATTGCCGACCGAGCCAGCCACGCGCCGTTGCGCGTATTGCTGATCGAGGATTCGCCGCTGATTCGCCGCAGTCTGGTGGAGGCGATCGACGCGTCCGGTTCGGTGCAGGTCGCCGCGTATGCGGATTGCGCCGATCAGGCGATCGCGCTGTTGAGCGACGAGCCCTTCGACGCGGTGATCGTCGACCTGCAGTTGAAGCAGGGCTCGGCCGTACCCGTGCTGGCTTATCTGCAGCGCGAAGGTTTGATCGACTCGGTGTTTGCCGCGGTGCTGACCAACCATGCGTTGCCGGCGTATCGGGCGCGCTGCGAACAGTATGGCGTGCGCCACTTTTACGACAAGTCGTTCGAGTTCGACCGGGTGATCGACGCACTGCACGAATATGCGTCCGCGCGTAGCGGTGGATGAGCGTGTGACGCCGCAAACGCAGCGGCGCAAAAAGGCAGCGCAAACGCAATGCAACCGCAATGCAAACCCAGTGCCAGGGCGACTGCAATTCAACCCGTGATCAATGCGCGGCGCGCGCCGGCAGCCGCAGATGGTTCCATGCCGCGAGTCCCACGAACGCGAGCCCCGCCACGCTGACACCGATCCACCCGAACGTCGGCCAGACGATCGCGCCGACTCCGGAGCCGAGCGCGCCACCGATGAAATACGCGACCATGTACACCGTATTCACGCGGCTGCGTGCTTCGGGCTTCAGCGCGTAGATGCGCGACTGATTGGATATCTGCGCGGCCTGCACGCCGATGTCGAGGATGATCACGCCGAGCACCAGCCCGGCAATGCTCTTCGCCGATGCGCCGAACACGATGAATGAAATGGCCACCAGCACGATCGATACCGTGATGATGGCGCGCGGTCCGCGCCGATCGGCAAACTTGCCGGCGAGCGGCGCGGCCAGCGCTCCCGCCGCGCCGACGATGCCGAATAGCCCGGCCGCCTGCGGCCCGAGATGAAACGGCGCGCCCGCCAGCAGCAACGCCAGCACCGACCAGAAAATGCTGAACGCCGCGAACAGCGCCGCACCGGTCAGCGATGCTTCACGCAGCGCGCGATGCTCGACCACCATATGCCACATCGACACCAGCAATTTGCCGTAGGGCAGTGCCGAAGTCGGCTGGCTCTTCGGCAGACGCAGGATGATCACGACCGCCAGCACCAGCAACGCGACCACCGAAGCGCCGAACACCGCGCGCCAGCCGAAGTATTCGGCGACGAAGCCGGCGGCGGTCCGGGCCAGCAGAATCCCCAGCAGCAAACCGCTCATCACCATGCCGACCGCGTGGCCGCGCTGGGCCGGCGGCGCGAGTTCGGCGGCGAACGGCACCGCCTGTTGCGCGATGGTGGCGAGCACACCGATCGCCAGACTCGCGAAGATCAGCACCGGCAGCGACGGCGCCGCGGTGGCCACGACCAGCGCGATGCACATGCCGGCGATCTGCAGCAGGATTAGCCGACGCCGGTCGAAGCGATCGCCGAGCGGCGCGAGCAGCAGCATGCCGGCCGCGTAGCCGAGTTGCGTGACGGCTGGCACCGCGCCGACCCACGACGCGCTGGCCGGAAACGACTGACGGAAGTTCGCAAGAAGAGGCTGATTGAAGTAGATGTTCGCAACCGCGACGCCGGCGATGGTGGCAAGCAGAAGCAGCAGGCCGCGCAACGAACGGTCGGCGGCAGTAGCAGCGGAAGTGGAAGCGTCGGAGGTGGACATGAGTAGGGCAGGTCGATGGACCGGCCCATGCGCGGTCCTCAAGCGTGCCGATCATACCGGAGCGGGGCGGATCGTGCTGACCGCCGCGACCGTGGTGAATCATCCGGAGCGTTAGCGGCCTGCTCGACACCGCGCCGCCAGGTTGAGATGGTCGGTCCCGGTGCGTGCGCGAGACCTTCATCAACGCATGAGCGAACGGACTCAGTCGATCAACTCGCCTGCGGGTTCGTAAAACGGATACGGTCCATCCGCTGCATCCACATACGCGTGATGCGTGACGATGCCCGTGGCCGGATCGTAGCGATGCAACGCGTACGCGGGCGGCTCCATCACGAATTCGGACGGCGCGTGCTCGCGCAGATCGAGCGCGACCTGGTGCGCGGGCGCCGGCACCGCGCACGCGATCGTGCCGGCAAAGCGCACGAACATCGGCCGATGCACATGTCCGCAGATCACCCGTTCCACATTCGGATGACGTGCGATCAACGCCGCCAGTCGGTCGGACGCGGCGGCATCGAGCCGCATGTCATCCATATGGCCGATGCCACAGGCAAAAGGCGGATGATGCAAGGCCACCACCGTCGGCTTGCCTTGGGTCGCGTCCAGTTGCGCCGCGAGCCACGCGAGCCGTGCCTCGCACAGCGTGCCGCCGCTCTCGCCCGGCACCACCGAATCGAGTGCGATCACGCGTAGCGCTCCGACATCGACCGCGTATTGCACGAACTCGCCGCCGCTTCGCAATTCCGCGCGCTCGGGAAAGGCCGCGCGCAATGCGTGGCGTTCGTCGTGATTGCCGACCAGCAGGAAGTACGGGATCGCGAGCGGTGCGAGCAAGGTCTTCAGGTGTTCATACTGTGCAGGGTCGCCCTGGTCGACGAGGTCGCCCGTCATGATCACCGCGTCGGGACGCGGTTCGAGCGCGTTGAGCGCGGCGATGCAGCGGGCCAGATAGGCGGCCGTGTCGACACGGCGGTAAGCGAGCGCGCCCGGCCGCTTGATATGCAGATCGCTAATTTGAGCCAGCAGCATGGGTACTCCGTTGTTATAGGGCGTCGATGGGGTGCGCAAAGCAGCGACGCGTCATTACGATAGCGCAATCAACGCGTCCTGCGCGATCGAGATGCCGACCGGCGTGCCGCGCGCCAGTTCGACGCGGCCCGCGACATCGATCAACAGCGGGTCCGGTGCGGCGCCACCGATCGTCAGACGCGTGCGTTCGCCGAGAAACGCACTGCTTTCGATGCGCCCGCGCAAGTGCGCGGTTGCTGGGTCGGCCAGCCACGCGTCTTCGGGGCGAAAGAAAATCTCGTGGGCCTCGTTCGCGCGGCCCGGGTTCGACGGCAGCGGCACGGCGCCGCCGGTCGTCGTCAGCATGCCGTCGCGCCGTTCGCCCGCGAGCCGGTTGATCGTGCCGACGAATTGCGCGACCGTCCGGTTCGCCGGCCGATAGTAGATGTCGCGCGGCGAGCCGATCTGCTCGATGCGCCCCGCGCTCATCACGACGATGCGATCGCCCAGTTCCATTGCTTCGGCCTGGTCATGCGTCACATAGACGGTCGTGATGCCCAAGTTGCGCAATAGTGCATTCATCTCGCTGCGCAAGGTGTCGCGCAATCGCGCGTCGAGCGCGGTCAGCGGTTCGTCGAGCAGCAGCACGCGCGGTTGCACCGCGAGCGCGCGAGCCAGCGCCACCCGTTGACGCTGGCCGCCGGAGAGCTGATCGACCGGTTTGTCGGCGTGTGCGGTGAGGCGCATCATGCCGAGCAGTTCGTCGATGCGTTGCCGCGCAGTGTCGGCCGGTACGCGCCTGATCTTCAAGCCATAGCCGATGTTGCCGCGCACGGTCAGATTCGGAAACAGCGCGTAGCTCTGGAACACCATGCCGACCTCGCGCTTTTCGATCGGCAGCGCGGTGACGTCGTCGTCGCCGAACGCGATGCGCCCGTCCGCGTCGGGCGTTTCGAGCCCCGCGATCAGGCGCAGCGTGGTGGTCTTGCCGCAACCGGACGGGCCGAGCAACACCAAAGTCTCACCGGCGGCGATCTGCAGATCGAGCGGTTCGAGCACGCGGGTGCCGCGAAACGTTTTTGCGCAGTGCGTGAGCGTGATCGGAACAGAGGCTAGTTTCATGGCTTCGTGATGGACTTCGAGGAAGAGCTCGCGACGCGCTTTTTCGTCGCGCTGCGCTGGCCGGTCGCATCGACGCCGAGCCATTGCATCGCGACGAGCAACGGCATCGTCATGATGAAGAACAGGATCGTGTACGCGCTGCCAATCTCGATGCGCAACGATGCATAGGTATCGGCGAGGCCGACCGGCAGCGTTTTAGTCTCGGGCGTGTGCAGCATCCACGTGAGGTTGAATTCGCCGATCGACAGCGTCAACACCGCCAGCGCGCCGGCGACGATGCCCGGCCGTGCATTCGGCAGCACGATGGTGACGAAGCGTGTGAAGAAACTTGCGCCGAGGCTTGCCGCGCCTTCTTCGAGTGTGCGCAGATCGCTGCTCGCGCATACCGCGGCCACCGCGCGCACCATGAAGGGCAGCGTAAACACCACATGCCCGGCCACGATGAACGCCACGCTCATCCGGAACCGCGTGAAGCCGCCGTAGACGACCAGCAGCGCAAGCGCGGACGCGAGACCGGGCAGCGCGATCGGCAGCACGAGAAACTCCTCGATGATGCGCGACAGCCGCGTGCGGCTGCGCGCGAGCACATAGCCCGCCGGCACGCCGGTCACGAGTGCGATGAGCAGGGTCGCCGCGGCCACTTCGAGCGAGAGCCACACCGAGCCGTGATACTGCGTCCACACTTGAATGAGCCAGCGCAGCGTGAGTCCGCTGGAGACGCCCTTGAAGTAGTTGACCGTCAGTCCGGCCATGATCGACATGACGACCGGCACGATCAGAAACGCGCACAGGAGTAGCGTGACGAGCCATTGAGCGGCGGCGAGCCACGTCCTCGCGTCCGGCCATCGGAGTCGCACGCGCGGCCTCGTGGCCGGCTGAGGCGAGGAGGTGATGAAATCCATAGGTATCCTGTCTTTCTGTCTGCTCAGCCCGGACCTGGGCGCATCGCTCACGCGCTCGCCGCCACCGCCGAGCCGCTCGCGCTGCGCGCAAGCGCCAGCACGGCCCACGTGACGATGCCGAGCACGATCGACAGACCCGCGGCCGTCACCATGTTCGCGTTGAGCGTGAACTCGGTGTAGATGGTCATCGGCAACACGTCGATGTCGGTCGCGAGCGTGAAGGCCGTGCCGAATGCGCCCATCGCGGTGGCGAAGCACACCGCGCCCGCCGCGATCAGTCCCGGCGAGAGCGCGGGCAGCACGATGTCGCGCATGATGCGCCACGGCGACGCGCCGAGCGAGCGCGCGGCTTCTTCGAGCGACGCGTCGAGTTTGGTCGCCGATGCCATCACAGTGACCACTACGCGCGGAATCGAGAAGTACAGGTAGCCGACGAAGAGGCCGCTCATCGAATACGCGAACACCCAGCGGTCACCAGCGAGATTCAGCGAGAGCGCGCCGATCAGCCCCTGGCGTCCGGCCAGCATGATGACCATGAAGCCGACCACCACGCCGGGAAACGCGAGCGGAAACGTCAGCAGCGCGAGCAGCGTGCGCTTGAACGCAAACTCGCGGCGCGCGAGCAGCAGGCCGGCGATCACCGACAGCACCAGCGTCGCGACCGTGACCGCCGCGGACAGCACGACGGTCGCGCCGAGACTCGCCATGTAGCGCGGATTCGTCAGCAGCGCGCGGTAGGTGGCGAATGCGTGGCCGTCGCCGCTCAACTGCGCGAGCGCGACCATCGGCAGCAGCCAGAACGCGATGAAGATTGCCAGCGCCGGCGCGATCAATGCGATGCGCCAGCGCAGCGGGAACGTGATGTCGTTCAATGCATCACCTGCAGATAGCGCTCGCCGAAGCTCGCCTGCTTCTCGGCCATCTTGCCGAAGTCGACCGGTTTTGCGCGTGCGTAGTCGCTCGCCGGCAGGAACTTCGCGGCGGTGTCCGCGTTCATCGCGCTCGCGCGCACCGGACGCAGATAGGCTTCGGCCCACAGCTTCTGGCCTTCGTCGGACAGCACGAAATCGAGCACCTTCTTGCCGTTCGCTTCGTGCGGCGCGCCTTTCACCAGACTCATCACATAGGGCACCGAGATCGTGCCTTCGCGCGGGATCACGAACTCGACATTGGCGTGATCCTTGTACTTCGCGCGGTACGCGTCGAAATCGTAATCGAGCAGGATCGGGATTTCGCCGGACATCACGCGCGCATAGGCGGTCTGTTTCGGCACGATCGGCGCGTTGGCTTTGAGCTTGCGAAACCAGTCGAGGCCGGGTTCGAAGTTTTCGAGCGTGCCGCCGAGCGCCTGGTTCACCGCGACCGCGCCCGCATAGCCGACGAACGCGCTCGACGGATCGAGGTAGCCGATCATGCCTTTGTATTCAGGCTTGAGCAGGTCGGCCCACGAGCGCGGCACCGGCTTGCCTTCGAGCGCGTCCTTGTTGACGAAAAAGCCCAATGTGCCCGAGTGGATCGTGAACCAGTAGCCTTGCGGGTCCTTCATGTTGGCGGGAATGTCGTCCCAGTGCGCTGGCTTGTACGGCTGGATCACGCCTTTGTCCTTCGCCTGGAAGGCCGACGACACGCCCAGATACACCACGTCGGCGACCGGGCTCTTCTGCTCGGCCATCAGTTGTGCTATCGATTGGCCGGAGTTCTTGTTGTCGAACGGCACGCGGATGCCGGTCTTCTGCTCGATCGCCTTGATCTGGCTCGCCCAGTCGGCCCATTCGGGCGGGCAGTTGTAGCAGATCGCAGTCGCGTCGGCGTGAGCGGCTCGCGGCGCGAGGGCGGCAAGCGCGGCGCCGGCGACGATCATGCCGGCCGGAAGCGCCGCCATGGTGGCGCGCACGAGCCGGCGCACGAGCGCGTCGAGTGAATCGAGCGACGAAGCGAAGCGTGAGGAAGAGCGGATCACTGCGGGTCTCCTGGAGAGGAAGAGAGCGGGTGGTTTGAATTGGAGTTTGTGCGTGTCACGCGAACGGCTTCCCGGAGGCCGCGGCGGCGAGTGGCGGCGACGCTTCGGCGCGGTTCGAAATCGCCGCGATGGTGGCGCCTTCGCGCAGGCTATGCGGCAAGGTCAACGCGAGCGATGTCTCACCGCATGTCGTGTAGTCGCCGGTGACGCGCGCCAGCAAACGCTGCCAGGCCGCGCAGCCGATTTCGCGGTTCGGTGCGCAGATGCTGGCGAGCGGCGGCGCGAGCAGCTCGCCCATCGCGAGGCCGTCGAAGCCGAGAATCGACATGTCGTGCGGAATCCGCAGACGCGCGCGACGCAGCCCGCGCATCACGACCATCGCCAGCAGGTCGTTACTGCAGAAGAGGGCGGTCGGACGATTCGGCCCGCTGGTCAGATGCGCGAGCACGGACGGCGCCAGCTCGTCCGCGTTGAAATCGACTTCGAGCGCCGGCGCGGGCGTGAGTCCCGCCTGCTGCATCGCTTGCGCGTAGCCGAGATGGCGCTGGCGCGCCCGGTCGGACGCGGCCAGCGTGCCGGCCAGCATCAGGATGCGGCGATGGCCGTGCGCGATCAGCTGGCGCACGCCGTCATACGCGGCGAGCCGGTTGTCGACCGAGACCGACGGACGCCGCACCGTGTCGTTGTGCATCAACACATAGAGCTGGCCGGCGCGGTCGAGATCGTCGAGCAGCGGGTGCGTGTCGGCATCGGCGACGGTCAGGATCAGCCCTTCGACGCGCTGTTCGTGCAGCGTTTCGATCGCGTGGCGTTCGCGGTCGGTGTCGTACTGGGTGGTCATCAGCATGAGCCGGTAGCCTTGCGCCGCCGCGAGTTCGTCGATGCCTTGCAGGCATTCGGCGAACACCGGGTTGGCAAGCGTCGGCAGGATCACGCCGATCAGGCGCGTGCGTTCGCCGCGCAACTGCCGGCCGAGCGGGTTGGGACGGAATTTCAGCGCGTCGATGGATTGCCGCACCTTGTCGAGTGTGACCGGGTTCACGGTGTGCGGCGCGTTGATCGCCCGCGAGACCGTGGCGATGGAGAAGCCCGCGTGGGCGGCGACATCTTTGATCGTCGGGATCATGGATTTCCGCTCTCAGCCGTAATCGTGGCTGTAATCGTTTTCGTGAGCGGATTATCGGCAAGGTTTGTGACCTCCGGATGACTCGGCTTGCGCCCGGTGTGCGGGCGAGCGAACCGTATAGGCAGGCAGACGGGTAGGATGGTTGCGCGGGGCTGCGCCGGTTTGGTGCGCTTGCCGGGCGAATGGTAGAATTCGCGGCCACGCGCGATTGCGCCCCAGCCGGGGTGATGAAATTGGTAAACATAGCGGACTTAAAATCCGCCGCTTCACAGCTTGCCGGTTCGAGTCCGGTCCCCGGCACCAGGAAGTATTCCGACAAATTCCGCTGAAATCCGTAAAGCCGCCGTGCCATAAGGCTCTGCGGCTTTTTTTGTGCCTGCGTGTTCCGGGATTATCGAGGTGCAGCCGACGATAAATGGTGGTTTTTTGGTGGTATCTGACCGAATCTTTGCTGCCTCGATCGGGAGATACCACCATGCCGCTAACCGACAAGCAAGTCAGGAACGCCCAATTCAATCCAGACGGTACAGGTAACCGATTGTCCGACAGCGGACGCATGTATCTGCAGATCGACAAGTCGGGCTCGAAATACTAGCGCCTGAATTTCCGCTTCGCGGGGCAGGACAAGACGCTCGCACTCGGCGTGTATCCTGACGTGTCGCTGGCGGCTGCGCGTAAGAAGCGCGACGACGTGCGTGAGAAACTGGCGGCCGGGATCGACCCTGGCGAAGCGAAGCGGCTGGAAAAGCGTGCGGTGCGTCTTGCCGCGGCCAACTCGTTTGAGGTGGTTGCGCATGGCTGGATGAACGAGCGCAAGACTCTATAGCGCAATGATTGTCTGGCGCGATGGATCGTCGGCATGTTCTCCGAGCATCTCTTTCAGATCGCGCTCGATGATGCTGCACAGCGTCGAAATAGGAACGTCATTTGCGCCGCCTTCAAACGGATTCTCCGTGCTTTCCCCAACCTGCTCGAGCGACGTGTACATCCACGATACTGCGACACTGCACGGCACCACCAGCCATATCATGTTGCCATGCATGAAGCCACCCACCCCATCATTCAGCTTATCGAATTCGTGAAGCAGCCCGAATGGGAAAAGCAAACAAAAAAACCTCACGAATAGCGAACTGACCGTTGCATATTGACGTGGATAAGGGAAATTCTTAAAACGTTCCGACCTTGACTGGAGATCAATGAAATCCCCAACCGCCTTTTGCCGGCGCCGCGATATGTTCGGACTACCCGTGCAACGTCTCGCACGGCGACCTCAATTCCATACGTGGCAATATCCTACTGTCAGAGAGTTGTTCGACTGGCGCTCATGTTTTCACACGGCTGGAGAAATCTGTTCATGAATGACGACGCGCGTGCCTTTAATGGGCTTCGCCCTCGGCTACACAAGATTGCGTATCGGATGCTGGGGTCAATTGCCGAGGCCGAAGATATCGTGCAGGACGTCTGGCTGCGCTGGCATGCGGCGCCCCGGGAGGCCATCGAAAATGTTGAAGCGTGGCTTGTCGCAGTTGCGACGCGCCTGTGCATCGACCGTCTACGTGCGGCAAAAATTCAACGGGAACATTACTCGGGTATATGGTTGCCGGAACCTGAAATGACCGACCCGTCTGCTACGCCAGAAGGGGTTAGAGAGCGCGCCGACGACGTCTCCGTGGCATTTCTGATGGTGCTTGAGCGGCTTACCCCGGAAGCACGCGCAGCGTTCCTGCTGCGCGAGGTTTTCGACGCGGACTATGACGAAGTCGCCGAAGCCATCGGCAAGACGGAGGCCGCGTGCCGCCAACTGGTCAGCCGTGCCAAAGCGCAGCTACGGGACGAACGTCCACGCTATGCCGTGCCGCGCGAAACCCATCTCCGCCTGCTGCAGACGTTCGCGCAGGCGCTGGAGCGCGGCGATTTCACTGCAATCAATGCCTTGCTGGCCGAAGACGCGATGCTGATCGGCGACGGCGGCGGCAAGGTGCCGAGCTTCCCGAAACCGATGGTGGGCGGACGGCGCATCGCACAGCTTTTCTATGCTTCGTGCCGGCGCTACGGCAGTGAACTCAGCGTCAAGCTCGTGGTGCTCAACGGTCAATGGGCGTTGCTACGCTTTGTCGAAGGTAAGCTTGAATCGGCTCAGTCATTCGAAACGGACGGCGCGCGCATCGTCCGTATTCTCGTGCAGCGCAATCCCGACAAGCTGGCGCGTATCGCCGTGGCACACTGCAACTCCTGAACGCTGATATTTCTCCGTCCTGCCTGCGCTCGCTTGTGTTTGATTGGTGCCAAAGGGGCAACACCGTGATCCCGTTTGCGCGTCTACCGCGCAACGTCACGTCGGCCTACGATGACTTCGTGCGGCGCATTGCCGCTAACGACATCCGCCAGGCGCGAGTGTTCACCAGGAGATATCAATGACGCAGCGTATCAACTACATTCAGCAATCGCCGGAGCTGTTCAAGAAGTTCCTTGAATTCAGTAATCAACTGAAGGACAGCACAATCGAAGAATCGATCCGCGATCTCGTTTCGATCCGGGCGTCGCAGATCAATGGCTGTGGCTTTTGCGTTGACATGCACGTTAAGGAAGCACGCATGCATGGAGAGCGCGAACTGCGCCTCCATCATCTCGCGATCTGGCGTGAATCGACGCTCTTCGCACCACGCGAGCGCGCCGCACTCGCGTGGACTGAAGCGTTGACCAAGCTTGCCGAGCTTGGTGTGCCGGACGATATCTACGAACGCGTGCGTACGCAGTTCTCCGAGAAGGAACTGTCTGACCTGACGTACGAAGTGATGTCCATCAACGGCTGGAACCGCGCGAACGTTGCGTTCAGGACCGTGCCGGGTTCGGCCGACAAGGCATTCGGCCTCGACAAGGCGAACCTCGCCTGAACCGTCCGGTTCTTCTCCACCTTCGTCCCGCACGTGCGGGACGCGTTATTTGGAAGGCACACCATGTTTCGACTGAGGAACACCGCAATCGCAATGCTTGCCGTCGCAGGCACGCATATCGGCGTGGCTTGCGCGACGGCTCCCGAAGCCGTCGTGACACCGCTGATGACAAAGCCGCTCGACGATTATCCCGGCAAGGAAGCGCTGATGATCACGGTGACCTATCCGCCGGGTTCCGTCGATCCCGTTCATCGACATCACGCGCACGCCTTCATCTATGTACTGGAGGGATCGATTGTGATGCAGGTCAAGGGTGGCAAGGAAGTCACGCTTACGCCTGGGCAGACCTTTTATGAAGGTCCGAACGATGTACATACCGTCGGGCGCAACGCGAGCCAGACGCAACCCGCGAAGTTCATCGTGCTTCTTCTGAAGGACAAGGGCGCGCCTGTTCTCGTGCCGGAGAAGTGAGCAGGTTCGTGTGGTGACGTTCTGGTTTTGCCCGTTTGGCTTGCCGCTGGCATCAGCGTTTGCATCTTCGCGGGCCGATTCCAGTTCCTGCGAATCTGCACAGCGAAAGCAGGCCCAGATGCATCCGTCACAGAGAAATGGAAGCATTCAGACGTTGCCATGCGTGGTGCCAACACACGCCAGCTTGCCTGGGTTGCGCTGCTCATGTGCTCTCCCGTAAGGCTGCGGCCATGCGTTGCGCAGCCCGGTCCATTTCATCTTCATTGAAGGGCGCGAAACCCATCACCAGGCTCGCTTCGATAGTCCGATTGTGAGCAAACAGCTTCAGACCGCTCCAGCCAGCCACAGCGCGACGTTGACTGAGTAGCGGTGAATGTCCCGCAGGGCTTGCTGCTCGGTCTGCATCCCGTTCCGCCGAAATATCGGGCCTTGGGGTCTCTCACAACCTCACGCCGATCGCCGGCGGCCTTCAGATAGCGGGCGATGATTTCGTTGAACGGCGCTCGTTCCGGGCCGGCGATCTCGACGATGCCGCTTCGCGGCGCCGTGAGCGCCACATCGGCAACGATCGCGGCAACATCGTCAGCCGCGATGGGCTGGAACAGGCCTGGTGAAACCCTGATTACGTTTCCATCCGCACTTGACGCGGCGATGCCGCCGAGGAACTCCATGAACTGCGTGGAGCGGATGACGGTGTAGGGGATGCCGGAGGTCTCGATCAGCTTCTCCTGCGCGAGCTTGGCGCGGAAATAGCCATTGTCGGGCGTCCGGTCGATTCCGACGATGGATAGCGCGACATGGTGCCGGACACCCGCTGCGGCCTCCGCCGCGAGAAGGTTGCGGCTGGAAGTCTCGAAGAATTCCAGCACCGCCTTGTCTTCAAACGATGGTGAATTGGCGAGGTCGATCACCGCTTGCGCGCCGGCCGCGGCTTCCTTTAGTCCTTCCCCGGTGATGCTGTTGATACCGCTTCTGGGCGAGGCGGCGATGACCTCGTGCCCGCCCTGGCGAAGAATTGCGACGGCCTTCTCGCCGATCAGGCCGGTGCCGCCGATGACGACAATCTTCATGGTGTGCAGTCCTTTGTCGATCACTCGAGACCCTTAACCGGGTTCGAATGCAGATGAGGAAGAAATCTGGACGTTTTGCGGGTCGGATGTGCGCTACGCTCGTTAAAGCACGTCGTCATCGTAGACGGGCGCCGCCTGTTGCAGTAGACACGCCGACAGACACACGGTGTTGCCCGCTCGACACCAATCAAAAACAGGCCCAAGTACTTTCACCCGGTGAAAGGCGCGGCCCTTTCACTGCGCACATCATCTACGGACAATTACCCACACTCACGCTCGGACATTCGGACATCGGCTCCGTTTCTGGCAACGGACCCGCGCGGGGCAATTGATACCGATGTCGTTCCGTCTTGTTGATTGTTGTCGTCGAGGCAACATGGTGAGTGCGCTCGCGGGGCTACTAGCCCTCGATCTCCGAGTCTACGATCTGTCCTGACGGTGCCGCGCAAGCGACGTCTGTGATGTCGCTTGCGCGCGCGGCCGCCATCGTTCTCCGAGTTCGGGAATCATGCTCAGCGATCTCGACACTCGCCGCTGAATAAAGCAGGCACCCGTTGCTATGAGTTCGGTGCTTATCGTCGACTTCGTAATTTTCCAACCGAAGGCAATAATCATGTCGCAGAAAATCCTGATAGTGGGCGCCGGCTTCGCTGGGGTGTGGGGTGCACTAGGCGCAGCTCGCGTGCTCGATGGTGCTGGCGTAAGGAAGAGTGACGTTGAAATCACCTTGATCTCCCCGAAACCGGAATTGCAGATCCGTCCGCGGCTGTACGAAAGCGAGCCACAGCGGATGGCTGCACCGCTGCGTCCGCTGCTGGACGCGGTGGGCGTGAATTTTCTGGAAGGCAGTGTCGAAGAGATATCCGTTCATGACAAGACGGTAAGTGTCGTGTCGGCTAACGGGTCGACGCGTTCGCTCGCCTATGACCGGTTGCTGTTGACCAGTGGCAGCAGGTTGAACAGGCCGCCGATTCCGGGTCTGGCAGAGTACGCATTCTCTGTCGATCGTATTGAGGACGCGGTAGCGCTCGACGACCACTTCAGAGAGCTGGCGAAACGGCCGGATTCGCCGGCACGCAACACTGTTGCAGTTGTCGGATGTGGCTTTACGGGTATCGAAGTCGCAACTGAATTGCCTAAGCGAATCCGCGAGTTGTTTGGCGCCGACGCGGCAGTCCGCGTGGTCGTGATCGGATCCCAGGACGATATTGGTCCCGATCTCGGCCCCAATCCTCGACCGTATGTATCTGAAGCCTTTGACTCGCTGGGCGTTGAGACTGTACTTGGATCTGGCGTGGTGTCGGTCGAAGCGGACGGGGTTCGCACTGCGGCGGGTACCCGTATCGAAGCCATGACCGTCATCTGGGCGGGTGGAATGCGTGCCAGCTCACTGACAGCGCAAGTTTCCTCGCATCTTGACCCACTTGGACGCGTCGAGGTGACACCTGATCTTCGCGTGGCAGAAGCACCTGCGGTGTTTGTAGCGGGTGATGTTGCGCGAGCTCTGAGCGACGACGACGGGCACTATGCATTGATGTCCTGTCAACACGCTATCGTGATGGGGCAATTCGGTGGGCACAACGTGGCAGCAGACCTGATCGGCGTCCCGACACTGGAATACAGGCAGCCGTTCTATGCGACCTGCCTCGACCTCGGCGAGTGGGGGGCTGTTTACTCGGAAGGCTGGGATAGACAGATCAAGCTGACGCACGCCGAAGGAAAGGCGCGCAAACAGATGATCAACACGCAGTGGATCTACCCGCCGGCGCCGAACCGTACCGAAGCGTTGGCAGCGGGTAACCCGCAAGCTTCCCTCGGCTAACCTGTTGGCGCCGCCCAAGCTGTTGCGGTGAGCGGAGTGCGTCAGTCACGGGCGGCAGCGGCAATGAACGTCTTCAACAGACAACTACGCGCTGCTGCCGCACGAAGGGCGTTGACTTAGTCAACAACGGTCACGATATTGACAGTCCCTTGTCTGGCCATCTTTGCATACGGGCACAGGCGTTCAGCTGTTCGAACCATCTCTTCCGCCACGCATCGGTCAATGCCCGGCATCCGGACCCGGAGATCGATAATCAATGCATAGCCTCCATCCATGGGATCACGGCCGAACGAAACCTGCACCTCCACAACAGCATCGTTGATCTCCATTGCGGCGCGTTTCCCGATCAGGTTCAGCGCCCCGTGAAAGCACGCCGCAAATCCCGCCGCGAACAACTGCTCGGGATTGGTCCCGTTACCGGGCCCGCCGAACTCGGTGGGCAGTCGCAGTTCCACGACAAGATTTCCGTCATCTGAACGGGCCACGCCAGATGCGCGGCCGTGTCCCGTCTCGCCGCCGGTAACGGTGACAGTCGTTGTGTACAGTGGATGAAAATCCCGGCCCCGATACCTGTCGAGGAGGGAAAGCGGGGGAGCTTGCAGCTTCTTGTCGTCCATAGTGCGGTCTCGAGTTCTGTGATGCGCGTTCCGGCTCTCAGTCGTCAATTTGTCGAAGCCTGCCTTACCAGGGCGGACTGCACCTGCAGGAGCAAGCGCGGTCTCCGGGACTTCGAGGAATTGCATGGAACGAACGATCGTATAGCAAATGGGGATGACCTCTCGCCCACCCCGATTTCTGGAAGGTGACGGACAACGCCGCCCCCATGGTAGATGAGCGTGGATGGTAACGGTAGAGTCGTCCAGGGAGACATGATGTTTCCAGTTTGGCGCCAATCCAGATGGCCACACGAAACCGGGGCACCCCGTCACGTGATCGAGGCGGCTGATTCCGTGCTCGTGCACGCACTGGCTAGATGAGAGCGGCCGCATTCAGCGATTTGTTTCTAACAAGCAGGTGCTAAACTGCTGCACGCCAGACTTCATTGTGACGGCACCGCATGCGGAATGCGGCCGCCTCGACGGGTATTGATATTCGGGCGTCAAGCTTCTGTGGCTGCACGAAGGTCGAGTGAGATAGAGCGAAATAGGAAACCCCTGTAGGGAAATCCTGACGGTCCTTGATGCAGTCGCTGGTATCTGTCCGGTTGGAGGCTGCGTCCCGGGCTGCGGCGCGACGGTCGTCCCGGGCTGCATTCACAGGCGTTTCCCGTCTCGCCAGGGCAGCGTCGATCACGGTCACTTCATAGCTGCAACACGATAGTCGTTGTCGGCGCCAGAACCCATGCTCGCGCCTCGGAGAGCTCACCCGTTCATGCGTCAGTAGTGAGGGCCGTCAATGGATCAATCGGATACATCGCCGCGAGGCTTTCGCGTTGGCTTGCCCAATAGCGCTGACGCCTTGTCGACCTGTTTTGCGACGAGCTACGCAGGGATCATCGCGTTCATGGCGGTCGCGACCGAGGGAAGCTTCGCCAAAGCCGGGGAACGATTGGGGATCGGACGCTCGGCTGTCTGTCGAAATGTTCAGAAGCTTGAAACACAGCTAAGCACTCGCCTTTTTCTCCGAACGACAAGGTCAACAAACCTGACACAGGAGGGCGAGAGGTTCTTCGAGAACTGCAACCAGGGCGTGACCCATATCGTCGAGGCAATGAACGACATGCTGGATCTCCGCCAAGGTCCACCTCGTGGCTTCCTTCGGGTCCGCTCGACAGTTGGATTTGGACGCAAAGTAATCGCTCCGCTGCTTTTCAGGTTCTCCGAGGCCTACCCCGATATCGCAGTCGACCTGCTTCTGGATGACAGGCCAGCCGATTTCGCTGCAGAACAGATCGATGTCGCGTTTCGCGATGGGTGCATCGAGGATTCCAGCATCATTGCAAAACAGTTGATTCCAATGCAGATGGTACTCTGCGCGTCCCGTACCTATGCCGAAGAGCGAGGACTGCCATCTACGCTGGAAGATCTGAGGCAGCACAACTGTATCAACTTGAGATCGAACGGTCGCGTCTTTGAGTGGGATTTCAAGGTCGACGGCCATATGCGAAAGTATCTGCCGACCGCCAGATTGGCTTTCAATGATGCAGACCTGGTATTGCAGGCAGTCCTGGAAGGTCGCGGAATCGCCCAGATGCCGGGCTATCAGATATGTGATTACATCGCGCGCAATGAACTCGTCATGGCCTTAAAGCGGTATGTGCCGGACGACCGGGGCCACTATATCTGCTATCTCTGCCGACAGAATTTGCCGTCACGCATTCGCGTGTTTGTCGATTTCATGACGGAGGAGATTCGGGCGCTCAACCCGTTTTGCCTGGGAGAATTCAATCTGGACTATTTGGAAAGCGGGCGTGAAGCGTGAAGCGGTTCACGGGCCCCATAGGTGGTGCGGTCGCATTGTCGATATGCATCGCGGTCACAAACCCCACCCACATTGCACAAAAATATTGACGGCGATGATGACCGGCTGGGGGCTTCAATCACTTTCCTCCTCAAAGAGCCATCATGGTCGACGAAATCGTACATATCCCGGCCCGCTCTGGAACCCTTGTGCGCTCTTCAAATGCTGCGTTTAAGGCCACCGTGCTCATATATCGTGGCGCTGCCTCAATTACAAACGTAGCCGCCTCAATTCCGTCAAGCGCGCACACGTCGAATGGACATTGCCGTCCGACAGCACCGCGTGCTCGGCATCCATCATCTAGTTTGCAAATCGGTCCATCAATTTGTGTGTGCACGCCCAGCCGGTCAGCTTCGGCGAGCTGAGTAACCGGTTCGAACCAGGTCTCAGTACCCACGTGGCGTTGCTCTCATTGGTTTTCGCCATCGTCTGCTCGAGCTTCCTCACGGATTTTTGTTGGCCATGCTTATTGTTGAGCGGAAGCGCAAACAACACAAATTGGCCGATACTCTCCTTTCAAGCGCGTCGCTGGTGGAAGGCTGCTCAGCCTCACCAGCTTCGGGAGCGGTACCGTGGCGGCGCTTATTGGTGTCTACGCGGCAACAGTGAGTGTTCTGATGCGTATCTACCGAGGTCGGGACTCGGCGCCTACTATTCCAACATGGCTTCGCGATTGACTCGACTGCGTTGACAGGTCGTTGAGGTCGTTAGTGGAGGGCGTCATGTTTCGTCTCGGACCCCTGTCGGTGTTTGTAGGCTGGATCATGCTATCTGCGATCAGTGTGGGGCTTGCAATTGCTGTCTCGTTCAGCGGTATTTTCTGAGTCTGATATCTGCCTCCCAGGCGCGATCTTCCATAGCCAGCGAGCATGAGGACTGAAAGACGCGGCTCGCAAGCGGACATCCAACTGGATTAGCAATCCGCATGGGTGTGATTGAGGCGACCGCGCCGCTCCATCTTCCTGGCCGCCCATTTGTCGGCGGCGGGTGAATGTAAATCCACTGTGATGAAGTGGCCACTTTTCCTGAGGGGAGCCTCCTCGGAAGGACTCGCTTTGCCTTCGGCCCCGGGGACGGGGAGTGGCTATTCGGTGTGCTTATGAAAGAGGTCGGCCGGTGGCACTGAACTCATCACGGCTATGACATTGGTAGCTCGCCATGGAAACTCCATACGTTGATTGGCTCGCAACTTCGCCGGCGTTGACCAGCACAGAACGCGTCATCGCAGTTGGTGCCCATCTTGTTAGTGAGCGGGAAGGCTACACACACCACGGAATTTATGCGGGGAATGGGCAGGTTATTCACTATGGGGGCTTTCATCATTCCGCGAAGCGGCGTCCCGTTGAATATATTCCGCTGCACGCTTTTGCAGTAGGAAAGGGAATAAAAGTTCAGTCTGAACCAGAGGCCATTTATATCGGAACTGATGCCGTGGAGAGAGCCAGAGCTCGCCTCGGCGAAGACCAATATCGGTTGCTGACCAATAACTGCGAACACTTCTGCACATGGTGTGTACTAGGCGTCGGGCGTAGTGAACAGGTACGCAGGTGCTTAAGGAATCCGTGGACAGGTATCAAGACGCTCCTTGCGCTGGCGAGGACGGAATGCATGCCCCCCATGACCGCGCGAAGCCGACTCGTCGGGACAGTCGCTGTTTAGGCCGCACTGCGTGTCGTCGAGGTCGCACCAGATGTGCATCGCGATTCTCTACGAAGAACTCTTTTACTCAACGATCTGATAGGTCAGAAAATGAACATTCAGTCACACACGGAACAGCGCGTATCACGCGCGCTGAAGCTGGGTGTCTCGGCGATGTTGGCGGCCGTGCTGTCGGCGTGCGTGAACTACGCCGGCATTCACAGCGACGCGAAAACGGCCGATCCGAAGCAGTATGCGACGCGGCAAAGCCTTCCCGCTGAACAAGGTCATTGGCCCAGCGCCAATTGGGCTGACCAGTTCGGCGACGCTCAACTGAAGGCGCTGATCGACGAAGCGTTGCAGAGCAGCCCGACGCTCGACCAGGCGCATGCCCGCGTTGCGGCCGCATCGGCCTACAGCGAAACGGCGAAGGCGAGCACGATGCCGCGCGTCGATGCAAGCTATTCGCTCACGCGCCAACAGTTCTCGAACACAACATTTATACCGCCTCCATTTGGCGGCTCGTGGCAGACGGAGAACAAGGGCCTGCTGAGCGCTTCCTATGACCTCGACCTGTGGGGCAAGAACCGTGAAGCGCTCAAAGCGGCAATCTCGCAACTTCAGGCGAGCGAGGCGGACGCGGAAATCGTCAAGCTGACTCTGACGACGTCGATTGCCCGCACGTACAACCAACTCGCGCGTCTGTATGCGTTGCGCGATATCGCACAACAGGAAATCACGCAGCGCGAGCAGATCGACCGTATTACTGCGGGCCGCATCGCGACGGGCCTGGAAACGGAAGTCGAACGCAAGACCGCACAGGCCAATCTTGCAACGAGCCGCGCCACGCTGAAATCGTTCGATGGGCAGATCCTCACGACGCGTTATCAGATCGCCGCGCTGCTCGGCGCGGGTCCCGACCGTGGCCTGCATATCGCACGGCCGACGCTTGGTATTGGCGACGAGGTGCGTCTGCCCAACAACCTGCCCGCCGATCTCGTAAGCCGCCGCCCAGAGATCGTCGCTGCGCGTTGGCGCGTCGACGCGATGACGCAAGGCGTGAAGGAAGCGAAGGCCGAGTTTTATCCCGACATCAACCTGAGCGCCGCAATCGGGTTCGACGCTTTCGGCTTCGGCCGCTTTCTGACGGCGGCGAGCCGCACGGCATCGGCCGGTCCGGCAATCCACCTGCCGATCTTTGACGCAGGCGAACTGCGTGCGCAACTGAAGGGCCGCTATGCCGATTTCGACTATGCCGTCGCGACCTACAACCAGGCTCTCGTGACAGCGTTGAGCGAAGTCGCAACGCAACTCGCCGACGTGCGTTCGACCGATGCGCAGCTTGTCGATGCGCAGACCGCGCAGGACGCCGCCCGCAAAGCCGCCGAACTCGCGCTTGTGCAATACAAGGCCGGTCTCACGAATCAACTGACCGTATTGAATGCCGACGTTAACGCGCTTTCCGCCAATCAGAGCGTCGCGAATTTGCACATGAACCGCCTCGACCAGCAGATTGCACTGGCTTCTGCGCTGGGCGGCGGTTTCGTCGACACGTCGAACGCAGACTCTGCAGCAGCGCCGCGCGCCGACGCGTCCGCACCCAACACGCCTGTCGTCGCCGCGCGCTGAGCGGCTGCCTACCGAATCTGTCTGGAGACTTGAAATGAGCGAAATCGATGCAACGGAGCGCCAGGAAACCCAAGCGGCAGGCGCGAAACATGATGCGGCACAGACGAAAGTTTCTGTTGCAAGCGAACCCAACACACGCAAGCGCAAGGCGCTGCTCGCGCTGCTCGGCGTGGCTGTCGTCGTGTCGGCGGCGGCTTATGGCGCGTATTACATGACCTATGCGCGCTACCATGAATCCACCGACGATGCGTACGTCAGCGGCAACCTCGTGCAGCTGACGCCGCAGGTGGCGGGCACCGTCGTTGCCGTGAATGCCGACGATACGCAGATCGTCAAGGCGGGCGACCGCGTCGTTACGCTCGACAACGCCGACGCGAAAATCGCACTCGGCAACGCCGAAGCGACGCTCGGGCAGACCGTGCGGCAGGTGAGCAGCCTGTATGTGAACAACGATTTCTATGCAGCGAACGTCACGCAGAAGCAGTCCGATCTGGCCCGCGCGCAGGACGATCTGCACCGCCGCCAGGCCGTCGCCGATACGGGGGCGGTGTCGGCCGAAGACATCGCGCACGCTCGCGACACCGTGACGGCCGCGCGGGCCGCGCTCGACGCCGCGCGTCAACAGGCGCAAGCCAACCGTGCGTTGACCGACCGCACGACGATCGAACAGCACCCGAACGTGCAAGCCGCCGCGTCGAGGGTGCGCGATGCGTATCTCGCGTATGCGCGCAACACGTTGCCCGCGCCCGTCACAGGCTATGTCGCGAAGCGTTCGGTGCAGGTCGGCCAGCGGGTGTCGCCGGGTACGCCTTTGATGGCGATCGTGCCACTCGATGGCGTGTGGGTCGATGCGAACTACAAGGAAAGTCAGTTGCGCAGCATGCGTATCGGTCAACCCGTCACGCTGACGGCCGATGTGTATGGCGGGAAGGTGAAGTATCACGGCCGCGTCGTGGGCTTCTCTGCGGGCACTGGCAGCGCATTCGCGAGCTTGCCGGCGCAGAACGCGACGGGAAACTGGATCAAGATCGTTCAGCGTCTGCCAGCACGTATCCAGCTCGATCAGAAGGAACTCGAAGCGCATCCTCTGCGCATCGGCCTGTCGATGGATGTCGATGTGGATACGCGCAACAACACCGGCCCGCAGCTCGGCGCGGCGATGAACACGTCGTATCGCACCGATGTGTTTGCCGAATACGGCGCGCAGGCAGATGCCGAGATCGAGAAGATCATCGCGCAGAACATTGTCCCTTTGCATGCTGGGTCCACGGGCAACGTCGTATCGTCGGTACCTTCCGCAAAGCGCGACGCAAGCGACAAGAGTGGCGCTAAACAGCGAGCAGGTTAAATCGCATCCCGGGGCGCACCTCGTGGCCGCGCCCTGGTTTATTCAATAGTCTGACAGGCCGGATCAATGCGCCGGATCTGTCGATAACTTCAGACTGGAAGCGAGATGAATTCCTCGACGCAACTTGCACCGCCTCCGTTGACAGGCGGAAAGCTGGTTCTCGCGACAATCGCCGTCGCGCTCGCGACGTTTATGAACGTACTCGATTCGTCTATTGCCAACGTTGCGATTCCAACCATCTCGGGCAACCTCGGCGTATCCGTCGACGAAGGCACATGGGTGATCACGCTCTTCTCGGCAGCGAATGCCGTCGCGATTCCACTGACGGGCTGGCTCACGCAGCGCGTCGGTCAGATCAAGCTGTTCGTGGCTGCAATCGTGCTATTCGTGTTCTCCTCGTGGCTGTGCGGCGTCGCGCCGAACCTGATCGTGCTACTCGCTGCGCGCGTATTGCAGGGAGCCGTCGCGGGCCCGCTGATTCCTCTCTCGCAGGCGATTCTGCTCGGCTCGTATCCGAAGGAAAGAAGTTCGACGGCGCTGTCGCTGTGGGCGATGACGGCGACGGTCGGACCGATTGCAGGTCCTGCGCTGGGCGGCTGGATCACCGACAGCTATAGCTGGTCGTGGATCTTCTATATCAACATTCCCGTGGGTCTGTTTGCCGCGGCCGTGACGTGGATGATCTACCGCGACCGCGAGACGCCGGCGCGCAAACTGCCCATCGACAAGGTTGGCCTGATGTCACTCGTCGTGTGGGTCGCGTCGCTGCAAATCATGCTCGACAAGGGCAAGGATCTCGACTGGTTCAGCTCTCCCGTGATCTGCATTCTTGCGATCGTCGCGGCGATCAGCTTCCTGTTCTTCCTCATCTGGGAGTTCACGGAGAAGAACCCGATTGTCGATCTTCGCCTCTTCGCAGGACGCAATTTCCGCGGCGGCACGATTGCGATCTCGGTCTCGTATGCGGTGTTTTTCTCGAACCTCGTGATCTTGCCGCAGTGGATCCAGGGCTATCTCGGCTATCGTTCGGTGGATGCGGGTCTCGTGACCGCGCCGCTTGGGATTTTCGCCGTGCTGCTCGCACCCGTGATGGCGAAGATTATGCCGAAGTCCGATGCACGGGTGCTCGCGACGCTGGCCTTCCTCGGCTTTGCAGGCGTGTTCTTCATGCGCTCGCACTACACGACGGGCGTCGACCCTTATACGCTGGTGCTGCCAACGCTGTTGCAAGGCATTCCCATGGCGCTCTTTTTTACCCCCCTTACCGCAATCGTCCTGTCAGGGCTGTCACCCGACAAGATTCCGGCGGCCGCCGGCCTGTCCAACTTCGTGCGCGTGTTCGCGGGCGGCGTCGGCACGTCATTGATCTCGACGGGCTGGAACGACCGCACTATCCTGCATCATGCGCAACTCGCCGAACAGTCGGACGTGACCAACCCTGACTACATGAGCGCCATCGCGAACCTCCATGCGACGCTCGGCGGCGGCATGGACCAGGCCGCCGCATTTTTCGAACGCTCGCTGAATGCGCAGGCTGCGATGCTCGGGCTGAACGACATTTTCTGGCTATCATCAATGATCTTCATTGTGATCATTCCGCTGGTCTGGCTCACTAAGCCCGGCAAGGGCGGCGGTGGGGCGGCGGGTGCTCACTGAGTAAGACCACTTCACATACGCGAGGAATTCAATGAAGCTACTGTGCGGTCTTTTGTCTGCCACAAGTCTGTCCATCCTTCTGGCTGCGTCGGCCGTTGCGCAGCCGCCGACCGACTTCAAGCTCTCGAGCCCCGACATTGCTCCGGGCGGCAAGATCGATAACAAATTCGTGCTCAACGCTTTCGGTTGTACCGGTGGAAACGTGTCACCCGCACTTGTCTGGAAAAATGCGCCGGCGGGGACGCGGTCGTTCGCACTACAGGTATACGACCCGGATGCGCCGACCGGTAGCGGTTGGTGGCACTGGACGGTCTACAACATTCCCGCAGCCGCTGCACAACTGCCGCGAGGTGCCGGCAACGATCCGTCCCGTTTGCCCGTCGGCGCCAATCCTGGCATGAACGACTTCCAGGACACTGGCGCGGCAGGAGCTAACGGCAACTATGGTGGCCCCTGCCCGCCGGTGGGCGACAAGCCCCACCGTTATATCTTTACGCTGTATGCATTGTCGGTCGACGATCTCTACGCCGCAGCGGGCATTCCAAAGACGGGCACCGCGGCCCTACATGGTTTTGCACTGAACAAGGCGTTGGGTGACAAGGTGCTCGGCAAGGCGTCTTTTGCTGCCTACTATGGCCGGTAACGTACGGCCAGACGACCGACCGGGCACGGTCGCGGTGACGGAGGAGCGCCCCTCGCGGGCGCGTCACACGCAGTTGGCAACGAGAGTTTCAGTCGTTCATGTCGGTTAGCTCATCATAGCGGACCGCCTTACTGCGACAGGACCGATTTCGTTCATGTTCAGGTTTCCTCAAGACGTCAGGCACGCGGCGTTATGAGTTGCTGTCGTCGTCCGGTGGCATAAGCGCGACGACGTTCTCAATTCCATGCCGTGCCATCTTGGTGTAAGGACAAAAGCGTTCCGTGTTGCGCACCAGTTCCCCTGCGACGGCGCGCTCGACACCGGGCAAACGGACACGGGTGTGCGCCGTCAGCTTGAACAAGCCATCGATCGGGTCGCGGCCGAAGTCGACCGTGACGTGCACGGAGGCGCCGGGAATCGGAATGCCCGACCGGGCCGCAAGCAGACTCATCGCGCCATGAAAGCATGCTGCGTAGCCCGCTGCGAATAGCTGCTCCGGATTGGTGCCGCCGCCAGGGCCGCCTAGTGCCTCCGGTATTCGCAGGTCGACTACGAGCTGGCCGTCCTCGGAGCGGGCAATGCCCGACGCGCGTCCGTGACCCGCGTCGCCGCCTGTTACGGTGACGGTGGTTGAATACAGCGTTTGCGCGTCTTGCCCGTAATACTTGTCGAGCAATGTCAGCGGCGGTGGACGCAATGTTGTCATGGTGTGCCTCGTGGATGCTTGCCGCTTATCGCGCGGCGTGCGTCTCTTTTAACGACGTCGAAGTTCACGGTGCCAAGACGTGCATTGGTGACCGTCAGTGCTTCCTTCAGGCCTTCGCCCGTCATTGCGTTGACACCCGATGTGGGCGAGGCCGCAACAACGGCGTGACCGCGTGCGCGCAAGTCCGTGGCGACTTTACCGCCGGTGAGTTCCGTGCGACAAATCACGACAATTCTCACGATGTCTCTCCATGAGCACGTGCGCGGCTGTCAAACCGCTGGCAATTTTTAGAATCCGGCTTGCATCAGATTGCGTATGTACTTTGCGGTGTTTCGCCGGAGGCCGCGATTGGCGCGCCGTCTGTACAGGAAGCATCTTAGGCGTGCGCTACGTCATGCGGTAGGGCCGCCGAGGGATCCGCTGTGTTGCATCAGAAACATCAGTCAACGCAGCGTCGTTCTGAGGGAGATCATTCGACGGACGATAACGTCGTCATCGTCGTCAGACACTGCAGATCGAGTGCTCTCGTGTGCTCGGTCATGTAGTCGATGAACACACGGATCCGGGCCGGAAGATGCTTGCGGCTGAGATAGCAGAGGTAGTGACCACCGTCTTCGGGTGCATGCTGCGCGAGGCAGCGCAGGAGCTGCCCGTTGCCAAGCAGATCGCAAACCTCATAGGCCGGCAACTGCGCGATGCCCACCCCATCGAGCACCGCCTGCAGGATCAGATCCTCGTCGTTGAACGTATGCAACGCGACAGGCTGGCGCCGCTGCACGAGACCGTCGACCTTGAATTCCCACGCCCGGACGCGGCCAGACGCCGTCCGGAAGTTGATGCAGCGATGATCCGCCAGTTCATCGACATGCCGGGGCATGCCGTGAATTCGCGCATAGGCGGGCGACGCACAGACGATCATCTGCATCGGAATCAGCTGCCGCGCTACGATTCCGCTGTCCTCCATGCGTCCGTCGCGAAACGATACGTCGACGCGATCGGCAGTGAAGTCGGCGGGGCGATCGTTCAGCAACAGTTCCAGAGCGATCTCGGGATATTGCGTGTGAAAGCCTCGCAGCAGCGGCGCGACAATCTTGCGGCCAAAGCCGGGCGTCGAGCCGATGAGCAGATGGCCGCGCGGCGGCCCGTTGCGCAGCTCCCGCATGTCTTCCAGCGCCTGGGTGATGCGCTCCATACCCGGCTGACAGTTCTCATAGAAGAGTTCGCCCTCGCGCGTCAGCGACGTGCTGCGAGTCGTGCGCAGGAAGAGACGCGTGTTGAGCTGCGCCTCGAGTTTCTGCACATTGCGGCTAACCGAGGAACGACCAATGCCGAGGCGATCGCCAGCACGGGCAAAGCTGCCTTCGCTGGCAACGGCCAGAAAAGAAACGACGCCAGCGTAACTGGTCGCAAATCTGCTTGCAAACGGATCGTCGGCGCCAGCGGCGGGGCAGCGTGAAGGGAAAGCTGAGATGGGGGCGCGGGTCGGGGAGTCCATGCTAGGCCAGACGTGTCAGCACTGCCATTTGTGACATCGTGCGCTGTTTTTTTTGGGGCGGTGGATGTGTGGGCGTGCTGACGGCGTTACTTTCCCGGTACGAGGAGTGGCCAAAGTTTTCGATTGGTCAATGGGCCGGAGATGGTTGAACGCGGTCGTCCGTGGATTCTTGTGGCGTCGAAGCGACAGATTTGACTCCGGTACAGGTCGGGAAAGTCAAGCAACAGGAGCGGGCTCGCATTCTGAGGGAGCGGCGTGCCTGACGAAGTCCCGGCGTGGATCGTTGCCGTGGTAACACCGGGCGGATGGATAGCAGGGCAGGTCACCCCGTGGAAGGTGGCCTCGGCATTAGCTAACGGATCGTCATTCTGGAATGACCATCGCCGCCAGAGCGCCTCGCGTGGGCCGGTTGACGCCTGTAATCAATGCGCGAAAAGTTTTCTCTCTTCTTCACTGATTGCAGCGTCGCTCATCGCTATTATCGGCTCGACGTCGAAGCCCGCCACACGCCATGCATCGATACCGCCTGTAAGCGGCAATGCAAGCTTGACGCCGGCCAGTCGCAACCGCTTGGCCATCCACGCAGCAGAGACTTCGTTTGGACATGAACAATAGATGACGAGCGTCCGGTTCGCCCCGTAGCGCTCCACGATCTGCGGCAGTTTCCGTTCATCGGCAAATACGGCGCCTGGAATGACAAACGGATCGAGCATTCTCCGCTCGGCGGAGCGGATATCGAACAGGAGTGGCCGCGGATTGCTCGCGAGCAACGCATGCAATTCGTCCACGCTGATCCGCGCCTTTTCGAGCGCTTTTGCCAGCATGATTCTGCGGCAGTATCGATACAACACGTAAAGCACCAGTGCGATGCCGATCACGATCAACGCCTGCCAGCCGAGATGGGAGATAAGTACGAAAACCACGTCGATCTGCAACGCGAATAGCGCACCGATAGCCAGCCCAACGGATGCCCACAGCGCAACGCCCGCGCAATCATGCAAGACAAAGGAGCGCAACCTGACCGCCATCGCACCGCACAGCGGCACGGCAACGAGCGACAAGCCTGGTACGAAGCGCGCAACGACCAGCACGCGCACTCCCCAGCGCCCAAAGAAGCGCTCCGTCTTCCTGACGCACGTTTCACGCGAGAGCGACAGTTTGCAAACGGTATGGAGCGTGCGCTCGCCGTATCGTTTGCCACCCTGAAACCAGACCAGGTCGCCCAGCACACCGCCAATCACAGCGGAGCCTAGTATCGTCGCGAAATGAAACAACGTCGATGACGCAATGTGTATGGCGAGCGCAGTGCCTGCTCCAACGGTGATCAATGTCGGTAAGACAGGCAAGGGCAGGCCAAGCGAGGAACCAGGCACATTCAGGAATACGACTAACATTCCGTACCGCGCGATCAATTCATGGGACATCATGGTGCTCTCCTTGTGGCTTGCATGTACCCGTCTTGAAGATCGTTCATCGCGCCACCTGAACCGGGCCGCCCAACGCTTGCCCCGCCCTGACCGCCGTATTGACGCTGCAGCAACGAAGAACGCCATCGTCCGACCACAACTCGCTGCAACGCCAATACATAAACAATGCGGCAATCTGCATGTCGCTGAAGTAGCCCTGCAAGCTCGGCCACACTGCGTCAGGAACAGACTGCCGGACCATAGCCACAAGATGTTCGGCCCAGGAAAGCACCGCTTTCTCACACGGAGAACGGTTCTTCTTCTGGCAAGCGTTTCGATGGCGGCAAAGCTTCCTTGCCCAGCCCGGCGATTTCGTTGACCTCCTGTCGATAGCGGTGCACGTCCCGCGTGACGAAACCGATTTCGCGGCTCGGGATATCGAACCACTCGGGGTGTCCGAACGAACGGCGAATATCCTCGAGGCCGCTCGCCCAATGCTCGCGCATCGTATCCTTGCTGAATTCATAATCCTTGTAGTGCCCCTCGAACGATTTGTTCTTGTAGATCAGGTGCACGACATTCACCGCACTGCCATCCGCTGTTTTCTGCGCCTCCCGCAACAACGGGTGCGCAAGCCGCACTTTTTCGGGAATGTGTTCGAGCAGCGCCTTGATCATCTGCGCGTGTTTCTGGTTCTGCGACATGAACGCGGTGATCGCTCGCGTACGGCTTGAATATTGAATGTCCTTGGTGCGCTCGCTGACGTCGAGGAAGTCGCTTGGCAGCTTGCCTCGCGAGCTCCACAAGTCGATCTGGAAGACGAGTGTGTCCTTATGCTGGCTCTCCTTGATGATCTCGGTAAGTGGCGTGTTGGAAACCAGCCCGCCGTCCCAGTAGAATTCTCCATCGATCTCGACGGCCGGAAATCCCGGTGGCAGCGCGCCGGATGCGATGAAATGCTCCGGTGCCAGACGCATTGTCGAATTGTCGAAGTAGACGAGATTGCCCGTTCGCACATTGACCGCCCCAACGGATACGCGAATGTTCCCGTCATTGATGCGATCGAAGTTTGCGTACTGCAAAAGCGTTTTGCGCAATGCCGACGTGTCGTAATAGCTGACCTGGTCAGGACGTTTCCTGCCGAGCCCTGCGAGAGGCATAGGCGTGCGCGGGGAGAAGAACCCGTCCTGACCTTCCACCAGCGTGCGCGTCGCAGCCCATGCGCTCGACCACCTGCGCCCCATATCTTCAAGCCCCGGCCACGCTGGAATGCGCGCACCGACATGTGAGAAGAAATCCGCAGGCTGACTGATCGTGTTCCAGAAGCCGCGCAGTGCCTCCACCCGGTCCGCAGGCGCATTGCCGGCGATGATCGCCGTGTTCAGCGCGCCGATTGATACCCCGGATATTCGCGTCGGTTCCACGCCGACTTCGGCCATGCCTTCATATACGCCGGCCTGATATGAGCCCAGTGCGCCGCCACCCTGCAGCACGAGTCCGATTTCGTCGTAGGCGGGGAGCTTGATGCGATGGGGATGCAGCAGCTTGTTACGCTGGCTCGGATACATTGTCGTCTCCTTACTGCATGAACCAGCCGTGGCTGACCACAATCGATTGTCCGGTGAGCGCGTTCGACTCGAAGCCGGCGAGGAATGCAACCGTGTTCGCGACATCGGCTAGCGACGTGAATTCGCCGTCGACCGTCTCCTTTAACATTACGTCCTTCACGACCTGCTGCTCGGAGATTCCCAAGGCTTTCGCCTGCTCGGGGATCTGCTTGTTGACCAGCGGGGTTCTGACGAAGCCCGGACACACGACATTGGCGCGCACTCCACGCGGTCCGCCTTCTTTCGCGACGACCCGTGCGAGACCGAGCAGCCCGTGCTTCGCGGTCACATACGCTGACTTGAGCTGCGACGCCTCGTGCGAGTGCACCGAGCCCATGTAGATCACAGCGCCACCTTTGTTCGACGCGTACATATGCTTGATGACGGCCTTGGTCGTCAGGAACGCACCATCGAGGTGAATGGCCAGCATCTTCTTCCAGTCGGAAAATGCGTAGTCCTCGATCCGGTTGACGATCTGGATGCCTGCATTCGACACGAGCACGTCGATGCCGCCCAGCTGGTTTACCGTGTCGGCCACACCCGCATTGACCGCTTCTTCGCTGGTTACGTCCATCGCAACGGCGACCGCTTTCCCGTCATTAGCAACGATATCTTCAGCGACATTTTGAGCGTTCGCGAGATTCAGATCCGCAATCACGACCGTCGCGCCGTCTGACGCGAGCTTGCGTGCACACTGCTCGCCAATACCGCTTGCTGCACCCGTAACGAGCGCGACCTTATCATTCAATGCCATACGTCCTCCGAGAGCTTACTGGTTGACTGCGAGTTTCAACGACTCGGCAGGGGCGAGATAGTCATAGACCACTTCGCCGACATCGAGCGTGAGATTTGCAATGATGTGGCGTGCGCCGATCACCTTGCGAACCGGTAGATCTGCAACTGATGCGAGTGCGTGCGGATGCAGCTCAAGTGCTGCAGGCCCCTCCCACGCACCTATCACATCGACATCGCGCAGGAAGAAGCGCACCAGTTCGCAAATGCGGACCGAGCCATCGACGTGCGGAATGACCTTGAGCAGATAGTTGGGCGTGTCGGTGAGCTTGCGGCGCTCGGCCGCCGTCTCGAGTGCGCGATACTTGTAGCCCATCGTTCCGGTGGCGATGCGCTGCGTTCCGTAGTCGAGCGTGCCGAGCAGCGTGTCCTTGCCATCGACGCAGAGCTTCGGCGAAGCCAGCTTTTTGGGAAACCCCCAGATTTCGCGTCCGCCCGCGATCGGGCCTTCGTCGTCCAGGTACATCGCGTGCGTGAAGTTGGCGCGATTGCCGTCCTCATCTCGCACCGAAATCACCTGGCCGCTTTCCGTGTAGTCACCGAACCCCGACGAATCGGGCATGCGGATAAACTCGTAGTGGACGATTGCGTTGTCGACCGTCAGCGGTTCCGGAACGACGGCCTTAAGCGCATCCATGTCCGTTTCATACGAGATGATGAAGTATTCCCGATTGATGAAGCGGAAGGGCGGGCGTGGATACGCCGGATTGTGCACGGGCATCGCAAACGCGTTGTTGCGGATATCTTCTTCTGTCACGGATCGTTCCTCGGATGGTGAGGGGTTGCGTAACGCGCATCGCAACAGCTTTTGCTGCCGCGGCCAATGACGTGCGCGCGCAAGGCAGTGAAGACTTGCTGTGCGCGTTTGCACGTTTCTTTTACAGTGTTGTGTTTCACGGCTTACATCAGGCAGCGTATGCCGTCACCGTCAGGACAAAGCGTAAGCGTGCTCGTCTTGCGGCAGTAGCCCTGCAAAGGAGCTCACCGTGTTGTCTCTGCGACAACAATGAACGGCAGAGGGGCAGGTGCAAAGCGTGTTGCGCTTGGTGGTATTTCTGGTGGTATGTTTTTCCGCGTAGAACCGCAGATGCCTGTTGGTGAAGGATGACGCGGCAGTATTCGAGTCCGGTCCCCGCACCACTTCCCCACAGCCCCCAAAAAGCCCCCCGCACGGCCCGCTGAGATCGAGCGGCCAACCATTCAAGAAAAGGCGCACGGTGACACCGCCCGCTATTGGTCGTTGATCTCACCGTAGACCCGGTGCAATAGCCTGAAAAGCCGGATACGCAGTGATGAAATCCGCCAAAAAAAGCGGCCCGCTTGAGAGGCGGGCCGATACGAAGCGCCAGGAAACCGCGCCACAAGAGAGAGCGCGAGCAAATCAAGCCTAGGGAAACGCTGATTAATGAATCTCGGCGGTCATCGCTGACGCAGCCGAGGACGT
>NZ_CYGX02000187.1 GCF_900019265.1 Paraburkholderia ribeironis | reverse complement strand
TGAGGAGTACGGCCCACGCGAGTCGATGGAGTATGACGTCGTGATCGTCGGCGGCGGCCCGGCTGGCCTGTCCGCGGCGATCCGCCTGAAACAGCTGGCGGCCGGCAAAGGCGTCGAGCTTGGCGTGTGCGTACTGGAAAAAGGCTCGGAGATCGGGGCGCATATCCTGTCGGGCGCGGTAATGGACCCGCGCGCCCTCACCGAGCTGATTCCCGACTGGAAGGAAAAGGGCGCACCGCTCACCGTGGACGTGACCGAGGACAAATTCCTCTTCCTGACCGAAACCGGCTCGAAAAGCGTGCCGGCCTGGGCGCTGCCGGACAACTTCAAGAACCACGGCAACTATGTGATCAGCCTCGCCAACGTCACGCGCTGGCTGGGCCAGCAGGCCGAAGCGCTGGGTGTCGAGATTTTCCCGGGTTTTCCCGCAGCTGAAATCCTCTACCACGACGACGGTTCCGTGAAGGGCGTCGCCACCGGCAACCTCGGTATCGGCAAGGACGGCCAGCCGACCGAGAACTTCCAGCTCGGCATGGAGCTGCACGCGAAGTACACGCTGTTCTGCGAAGGCGCACGCGGGCATCTGGGCCGCCAGCTGAACGATAGATTCAGGCTGCGCGAAGGCGCCGATCCGCAGGTCTACGGCATCGGCATCAAGGAACTGTGGGAAATCGATCCGTCGAAGCACAAGCCCGGTCTGGTGATGCACACGGCCGGCTGGCCGCTGGATAACGACACCTACGGCGGCTCGTTCCTCTACCACATGGACAACAACCAGGTGGTGGTGGGCTTCGTGGTCGGCCTCGGCTACACCAATCCGTACCTGTCGCCGTTCGAGGAATTCCAGCGCTACAAGACGCATCCGGCGATCCGCGCGGTTCTGGAAGGCGGCAAGCGCGTGTCGTACGGCGCACGCGCGATTACCGCGGGTGGCCTGATGTCGCTGCCGAAGCTGGTGTTCCCGGGCGGCGCGCTCGTGGGTGACGACGCGGGCTTCCTGAACGCGTCGCGGATCAAGGGTTCGCATGCCGCGATCAAGACCGGCATGCTGGCCGCCGAAGCCGCGTTCGATGCGGTGCAGGCGGGCCGCCACAATGATGAACTCGCTGCTTACCCCTGTCTCTTATACACATCTCCGAGCCCACGAGACTAAGGCGAGTCTC
>NZ_CYGX02000097.1 GCF_900019265.1 Paraburkholderia ribeironis | reverse complement strand
GCCGCTAGGGAAGCGCTGATTAATGGACCAACTGACCGAGTTGCAGCCGAGAGGGCGTCGAATTTTCCGGATGACGAAGCGACTCGAAGCTGAACTCGGTGAATTGGCCGCGTAAACGGGCCTCCCTGTCCGCATTTTTCATACGCATGACGGATTGCTCCCATGGACCGATCGCAACAGATTTCGCGCAATCACCAGATTCGCCAGAGCGAACAGGCTGAACAGTTGCGCCGTGTTCTTGGCCAAGCCCTTGTATCGGGTCTTGCGATGGCGAAACAGGTTCTTGACGATATGGAATGGATGCTCAACCCGCGCACGGATCTGCGCCTTGGTTCGCTCGAGCGCGAGCACCAGGTCCTTCAGCGCTCCCTCCTGCATCGCTTTGATCTTTCCGCGCTTGGCCGCGACGTGCCACTTCACGGTCTTGCCCGCCATTTCCTCGCGCTTTTCTACGCCAATGTAGCCCGCGTCGGCGAACGCTTCCTCTTCATGGCCGTGCAGCAGGCAATGCGCTTGCGAGACGTCAGATACGTTAGCCGCCGCGCCAACCACGCTGTGGATCAGGCCCGAATCGGCATCCATGCCAATATGAGCTTTCATCCCAAAGTGCCATTCGTTTCCCTTCTTCGTTTGATGCATTTCCGGGTCACGACTTTTCTCGGCGTTCTTGGTCGACGGCGGCGCTTCAATGATCGTCGCGTCGACCAGCGTGCCTTCCTTCATCATCAGCCCACGCTCGCACAGCGAGACGCCAATCTCGTCGAACAACTTCCGTGTCAGTTCGTGCTCGATCAGCAAGCGCCGGAACTTCAACAGTGTGGTCGCATCCGGCACGTTCTCGACTGCCAGATCGATGCCAGCGAAGGCACGCAGCGCGATGCTGTCATACAGCGCGTCTTCCAGTCCTTCGTCCGACAGCCCGTACCACTGTTGCAGGAAGTAGATTCGCAACATTCTCTCCAGGCCAATGGGCGGGCGGCCTCGCGTGCCCTTCGGGTAGTACGGCTCGATTGCCGACAGCAAGCGCTGCCACGGAACGACCTTCTCCATCTCGGCGAGGAAGCGTTGGCGCCTCGTCACTCGTTTCTTGCCTGCAACTTCCGCTTCCGCAAAGCCGATCTGCCGCTTCATCATCGTGGGTCCGTTCCGTGAGCTGTCTTCTATAACGTCCTCGGCTGCGTCAGCGATGACCGCCGAGATTCATTAATCAGCGTTTCC
>NZ_CYGX02000158.1 GCF_900019265.1 Paraburkholderia ribeironis | reverse complement strand
CGGAACGCGTGACGGAGGGATGGGCGACCAGCACGCGCAGGCCGGGCGCGAAGCGTTCGGCTTCCGCGGGTTCTGTTGCAGTAAGGGTGTCGGAACGAGAAATGTCGATATGGTAAGTATTGCTTATGACACAAGGGAGTAAAACTGCTGGGAAGCAGACGACAGGTCTTTGCCCGCACATTTCACCTGTCCTTTCCTGATCATGTGCATTACCTCGATGCCGCCGAGAATGACCCTCGCACGGTGGAAGTTCTTGAATCCCAGCATCGGCCGGGTCCGGCGTTTGATAGCCCGATGGTCCTGTTCGACAATGTTGTTCAGGTACTTGATCTGGCGGACCTTGATCGGCGTCTCGCGATCGGCATTCACCGCATCCAGTGCGGCCAGATTGGAACCGCTTTTGTCGATGGTCACGGTCTCTGGCGTACCATTATGGGCGATCGCCTTTTCAAAGAACCGCCGAGCAGCGACCTTGTCCCGCCTGGCCCTGAGCAGGAAGTCGACCGTGTCGCCCGCCTTGTCCACTGCCCGGTAAAGATATTTCCACTCGCCTTTGATCTTGATATAGCTCTCGTCCATTCGCCTGCTTTTCCCAACCGGACGCTTGTGCTTGCGGAACCTCCTTTCGAAGAGCGGCATCAGTTTGATGACCCAGCGGTACACCGTCGAATGATCCACCGCGATACCACGCTCGTCCATCATTTCCGCAAGATTGCGCAAACTCAGCGAATAGGCCACGTACCAACGCACGCACAGCAAAATCACTTCAAGCGGGTAGTGAAGGCGCTTCAGGACCTTGGCCAGGCCCGGCGCGAGTGTGGTTCGCGGTGTCTTCGTCTTCTTCATCGCACAGCTCAAAAATTCGCTACCCAATTTTAACGTGGGCCTTACTGCAACAGAACCCTTTGCTACACCTGCGGGTCGCTCGTGGCGTGTCGATGAGACCTACCTGAAGATTCGCGGCAGGTGGGTCTACCTGTACCGGGCAGTGGATCGG